>CALCKW010000029.1 GCA_937965695.1 uncultured Granulosicoccaceae bacterium | reverse complement strand
CCTCATTCCAGTCTGCGAAGATTGCCGCCTGCTCTTCATTACTGAATCCAGCTGCTTTGAAAATATTGTATGCCTCACAGATGAGCTGCATGTCACCGTACTCGATGCCATTGTGCACCATCTTGACGAAGTGACCTGCACCATTTTCACCGACCCAGTCACAACAAGGCTCTCCCGTCTGCGTTTTTGCAGCAATGGACTGGAAAATATTTTTGATCAAGGGCCAAGCTTCAGCATGGCCTCCCGGCATCAAGGAAGGTCCATGGCGGGCACCTTCTTCCCCTCCAGACACGCCACTGCCAACAAACAACAAACCTTCTTTGCCTAGCCATTCAGCACGACGCTGTGTATCGGTAAAATTTGAATTGCCTCCGTCAATCAACACATCACCCGAATCGAGCAAGGGTATTAGCGCGCTGATGGTGTCGTCAACCGGCTGGCCAGCTTTAACCATCAGCATCACCTTGCGAGGTACTGATAGCTTGGAGACGAGCTCCTCGAGGCTCTTGGCACCTACAATGTTGGTGCCTGCCGCAGGTCCTTCGAGAAATTCATCGGTGCGTTTTGAGGTGCGGTTGTAGGCCGCGACAGTGAATCCGTGGTCGTCCATATTGAGAATCAAGTTTTGACCCATGACCGCTAATCCAATGACAGCGATATCGCAATTGTTACTCATCTGATTTGTTTCTCCATTTATCCGGCGGGTGTTAGCAGAGGCGACTCTTTCTCCAAACGACTGCTGGCGCGGTGCAGTGATAAAACAGCATCACCTTATAATTATAGGGCAGGTGCCTGTCGCGGTGCGAATGCAGTTGTCATCCATCACTTCAGCGCTCCTCTGACGATTAACTAACACCACAAACGAGCAATTTAACGACAATCCCGTAGGCAATCGACAATAAAAGGCCAATAAATCGTGTAGATTGGGTGCAATATCACGCCACTCGCATGGCACTGCTAGCCTTAATAAAATGAAACCAAACTTAACAATCTCTATTCACCGCACTGAATTGGAAATCGCTGCCATCGTTCCTCAGTGGCTCGCTATTTTCGAATCGAGACCCGAGCATCAGTTTTTCCACCACCCCAGTTGGTACTTAGCCCTACAGGCCACACTCTGCGAAGGGAATTTAGCGATCTGCCTCCTAGAGGACGAAGACGGTCCACTTGCTGTGCTTCCATTTGTTTGTTCCAGCCCCCGCATAGGCGAACCCGTTTTAAACAGCCCTACCCATGACCACATTTCACTCACCGACTGGATAGTGGAAAACAGTGCCGTGTTAGAGGACATCATCAGCGCACTTCCTGACATAAGCGCTGCACTGGGCCTTACCGGCTGGTCAAAAGTTGCAGGCTTGTCAATTCCGGAGTCGTCCAAAACCTTAAAGCCCGTTGATGTCAAACCAGACCACTCAGAAGCCACTTCTGCTCCAGAAAATAATAAGTCGCTTTGCAGCCGCATGGGTGTTTACCGGCAGCGTACACGGTTTGTCCGCGAGAGCTACTGGCTTAGTAGTCTTGTACCCAGCGAACATCTAAGGTCGAAGCTCAAAGGTAATTTGCGAAGGCGTAGAAAAAAGGCGGCCTTACAGGGAAACGTTAATTTTGTGGCTGTATGCAACTTCCCTGAACTAGAACCTGCTTTCCAAGAGTTTTTAAGCATCGAAGCATCAGGCTGGAAAGGCGAGAATGGCCGTGCGACCGCCATCGCAAGTAGCCCACTGCTGCGAGATTTTTACACGCGTTTGCTGCACGCCGATATTCCCGGCCTAAAGGCCGAGATTTATCTATTGAGCATTGGTGAAAAAAATATCGCTGCGCAATTTGTACTTAACACCAAGTCCGTATCCAGCTTGCTTAAACCCGCTTACAACGAAAGTTACTCCGAGGTCTCACCGGGCTTACTATTGATGGAAGACGTGCTCAACTACTGCGCGACCGAAACCAACATAGAAACAGTTAGTCTAGTGACTTCACCCCCTTGGGCCGAGCCTTGGCACCCTAAAAGGATTCGAGTCTTTAACAACAACCTTTACAACAATAACTTGTCAGGAAACGCTCACGCACTGATTGACTCGGTCAAAGACAGCATCAGAAATTTTAGAAGCAAAAAAAGCTGAAACATATCCAGCAGCCATTGACCTGCTCGCTATTTCTCCTTGTCGTGGCTTACAATCGCCCACAAGCTACTCAGATAGATCCCTGCAATGAAAAAGCCACCACCCAGCGCATTGTTTGAGACCAACAATCGTCAGGACTCCGGCGTTAAGCCTCTAAATCTTGGCGCCAAGCTTCGGCAAATGCGCCAACAGAAGGGATGGACATTGGATGAAATGAGCCTGCGATCTGGCTTGGCGAAATCCACTTTATCTAAGATTGAAAATGAAAAACTGTCACCCTCTTTTGAAGTGATTCAAAAGCTGACCACAGGCCTGAACGTTGACGTACCTCAACTCTTTGTTGAAAGTGACCATCACGAGGCAGGTGGCAGGCGCAGCATCACACTGCTGGATCAAGGCAAGCCCCACCCTACCCCTACCTACCAACATGAGTTGCTGAACACCGACCTGACCAATAAACGCATGGTGCCTTTTAAGACCACTGTTAAAGCTCGCACTTTCGAGGAGTTTGGTGACTGGGTGCGTCACTCGGGAGAGGAGTTTCTCTATGTGCTGTCCGGGGAGTTACTGTTTTACAGCGAATACTATGAGCCCGTCACATTGACCGAAGGTGACAGCATCTATTACGACTGCGGAATGGGCCATGCGCTGCTCTCGTCTAGTGAAGATGACGCTTTGGTGCTGTGGGTTTGTGCACCACACTGACGTCAGCTTACTTACATCGGGTATCAAATATTAATGCCACCTGCAATGCGCTCGTTTGCACCGTCGTTCGGCGGCAACATAAACCTCGGATCAGTCACCCGCCCACTGCCCATCGAATAACTCTGAGCGATTGAAGCTTAGACCTTGACATTTCAGCTAGGAAACCCACAATACGCCTTTAAGTTTCCTATAGGAAACAAGAGTTTCCTACTCTTGGATGCGCCTTCAGATGGCTTGCATTCGATGAGAGTGCAACTCGATCAATAGCATTATTATCTTTGAAAACAAGATTTTACTGGAGTTTCAATCGATGAGCGACGAGAACCTACTACAAACCCCGCTGCACGATCTGCACTTAGAATTGGGTGGCAAGATGGTTGGGTTTGCCGGTTATTCCATGCCCGTACAGTACCCGCTGGGCATCATGGGTGAGCACAAGCACACACGGGCCAAAGCCGGTCTATTTGATGTTTCTCACATGGGTCAAGTTAGCGTTCGCGGAACCAACGCCTCTCTCGACTTTGAAAAACTCGTGCCCGTCGACGTGGCTGGTATCGAACCCATGACCCAACGCTACGCTTTATTCACCAATGAAAATGGCGGAATTGACGACGATTTGATGATCAGCAACGCAGGGGATCACTTGTTCGTCGTTGTTAACGCCGCTTGCAAAGACCAAGATCTAGCACGCATGAAAGCAGGCTTGCCCGACTGCGAAGTCAGCGCCATCACCAATCGCGCGCTCTTGGCCATACAGGGCCCTGCTGCGGCTTCGGTCATGGCGCGCATTGCGCCCGAAACCGCTGATATGGTCTTTATGGATTGGCGACCGATGGTCATTGAAGGCATCGACTGCTTTATAGGTCGTGCGGGATATACCGGCGAAGACGGCTTTGAAATCTCAGTCCCCAACGAGAACGCCGATGCCTTTGCACGTCGCTTACTCGCGGAAGATGACGTAGAGCCTATTGGCCTAGGTGCTCGAGATTCACTGAGGCTAGAAGCCGGGCTCTGCCTGTACGGCCACGACCTGGACGAGACCACCACTCCTGTTGAAGCAAGCTTGCTCTGGGCCATGCAAAAAGTTCGTCGTGCGGACGGCGAACGTGCCGGTGGATTTCCGGGTGCAGATATCATCTTCAAACAACTCGCTGAAGGTGCAACGCGAAAGCGCGTGGGGTTATCCATTGACGGCCGAGCGCCCGTGCGTGAAGGCGCTGAGCTGCAAGACGGCGACGGCAACACGATCGGCCAAGTGACAAGTGGAGGCTTTGGGCCAACACTTGAAGCACCTGTCGCTATGGGATACGTCTCTACCGAATACGCCAAGGTCGGCACAAAAATCATTGCGCTGGTGCGCAACAGAGAAATAGCAGTAACAGTTGCTAAAATGCCAATGGTCGAGCAGCGATACCATCGCGGTTGATGGTCAATTCCAAATATATTTATAAAGGATTATCAGCATGAGCATCAAATACACCGTAGACCACGAGTGGGTCAAACTCGAAGCCGATGACATTGTTTTGGTCGGCATCACCAATCACGCCCAAGAGCAACTTGGCGACGTGGTATTTGTAGAACTCCCCGAAATCGAATCGACTTTCCAACAAGGTGATGACATATCCGTGATTGAATCGGTAAAAGCAGCCAGCGAACTAAAAGCACCGGTGAGCGGCAGCATCGTAGCGGTTAACGACGTATTGGCGGACGAACCAAACATTGTCAACGATGATCCGCTGGAAGCCGGTTGGTTTTGTCGCATCAAACTGAGCGACACGACCGAGTTAGATTCCCTGCTCGACGAAGACGCCTACAACGCAACCTTGGACTAAGAGGTACCAAAAGTGACTGAGCTGACCCTATCCGAATTAGAAAACAACGATGATTTCATCGGTCGTCACATTGGCCCACGCGACGGCGAAAAAGCCGCCATGCTTAAAAGCCTCGGCTACGATGAGATGGCCAGCTTTATTGCAGACGTTGTGCCGGCTAGCATTTTCGAAGCCGAGTCTATGGCTCTCGCTGGCGCACAGACCGAGTACGCCACGCTGGCGCGCATGCGCGCAATCGCTGATCAAAATGTGGTTAAAAAATCTCTGATTGGTATGGGGTATTACAACACCATTACGCCACCCGTCGTTCAGCGCAACGTCCTTGAAAATCCCGCTTGGTACACGGCGTACACACCCTACCAAGCAGAAATCTCTCAGGGTCGACTGGAAGCTATTCTAAACTTCCAAACCATTGTTAAAGACCTCACTGGCATGGAGATCGCCAACGCATCTTTGCTAGACGAAGGAACAGCTGCCGCCGAGGCCATGACCATGGCGCAGCGCGTTAGCCGCAGTAAAGCAACACAGTTTTTTGTATCAGAGAGTTGCCTGCCTCAGACTATCGCCGTGATTCAAACCCGAGCCAAGCCGCTCGGCATCACCATTGTTGTCGGCGATCACCGGAGTGACCTCATCGCCGAAGACTGCTTTGGGGCATTGTTCCAGTACCCAGCTGTAGATGGCTCCATCGGCGACTTCCGAGAAGCCATCGCAGCGCTGCAAGCCAACAAGGGCTTAGCGATCATGGCCACTGATCTGTTGGCCCTGACTTTGCTCACACCTCCTGGTGAGTTGGGAGCGGACATCGTTGTAGGCAACAGCCAACGCTTTGGTGTGCCACTGGGGTATGGCGGTCCGCACGCAGCCTTTATGGCCACAGCGGATAAACACAAGCGTTCAATGCCTGGCCGGTTGATCGGTATTTCTGTCGATAGTGCAGGAGACTCGGCCCTGCGCATGGCATTGCAAACACGCGAACAACATATACGACGCGAAAAAGCGACCAGTAATGTCTGTACCGCTCAGGCGCTGCTTGCTGTCATGGCTAGCTTTTACGCTGTATTCCATGGCCCCGAGGGTCTTAAAAGAATCGCCCAGCGTGTACACCGTCAAACATCTTTATTAGCCAAGGCGGTGCAGACACTCGGCTTCACGCTGCACGCTGAAACTTTTTTCGATACGCTCACCATCAACACTGGCGACAAAACCGCAGCCTTGCATAGTGCCGCGCGTGATGCGGGTTTTAATCTGCGTGAAATAGATAGCAGCACCCTTGGCTTATCATTGGACGAAACGATTACGCGTGATGATCTCTGCGAGTTAGTGGCTGTATTTGCGCAAGGCCAAGATATCGAGTGCGATCTGGATGAAATTGTTGCTTCAGGATTGCCCGGTGATTTTTCTAGGACCAGCGACTTCCTCACCCATCCCGTTTTCCAGCGCTACCGATCCGAGACAGAGATCATGCGCTACATGCGCCTACTCGCTGACAAAGATCTGGCACTTGACCGAGCGATGATTCCACTGGGCTCCTGCACCATGAAACTCAACGCCGCTGTTGAGATGATGCCAGTCACTTGGGATAGTTTTGGCAAGTTGCACCCCTTTGTACCGTTAGACCAGGCGCAAGGGTATCAAACCTTAATCAAAGAGCTTGAAGCCATGCTTTGCGTTTGCACGGGATACGACAACGTATCACTGCAACCCAACGCCGGTTCACAAGGTGAGTACGCAGGCTTGCTCGCCATCCAAGGTTATCACCACAGTCGCGGTGACGATCAACGCACCGTCTGTTTGATCCCAAGCTCCGCACACGGCACCAACCCCGCCTCAGCAGTTATGGCTGGGCTGAAAGTTGTACTCGTGGAATGCGACGCAAGCGGCAATGTGGATTTGGCCGACCTGCAGGCCAAGTGCGAGTTACACAGCGAGCAGTTGTCGTCAATCATGATCACTTACCCTTCAACGCACGGCGTGTTTGAAGAACAAGTGCGCGAAGTCTGCGGCATGGTGCACGACCACGGTGGGCAAGTGTATATCGACGGCGCCAACATGAACGCACAAGTCGGATTGTGCGCACCGGGGCATTTTGGCGGTGATGTCTCACATTTGAATCTGCACAAAACCTTTTGTATCCCGCACGGCGGCGGTGGCCCAGGTGTTGGTCCCATTGGCGTGTTAGCGCATTTGGCGCCCTTTTTACCTGGATACGCTGTTGTCGACGCAGACGATGCGCCAGCAGTTACCGGCCCTGTATCAGCGGCACCTTGGGGCAGCGCCAGCATCTTGCCGATTACCTGGGCCTACATCGCGCTGATGGGTTCTGAAGGTCTAACCGAAGCTACCCGCACAGCAATCCTCAGTGCCAACTACATGGCTACACGTCTGGCCCCGCATTACCCAGTGCTCTACACTGGTCGCAAAGGTTTCGTCGCGCACGAGTGCATTATCGACTTGCGGGGCATTAAAGACGCATGCGGTGTCACCGTAGATGATGTGGCAAAACGTTTAATCGACTACGGCTTTCACGCTCCAACGATGTCATTCCCCGTGGCGGGCACATTGATGATTGAACCAACCGAAAGCGAGTCATTGCAAGAAATAGATCGCTTTTGTGATGCAATGATCAGCATACGAGAAGAGATCCAAGAGATCGAAGACTCAAAAATTGAACATGCACAATCAGCCCTGCACCACGCGCCCCACACACTAAAAGTGGTTACTTCTGATACGTGGGATAGACTTTATAGTCGTGAGCAAGCAGCCTACCCAGTGCCTAGCCTGTACAAAAACAAATACTGGCCTTCAGTGGGACGGGTGGACAATGTGCACGGCGATCGCCACCTGATATGTAGCTGCCCACCGGTCAGCGACTATGAATAGATTGCAAAAAAATCGGAGTTTTAAGCGATGAACAAAACACTTGTCATTACGGTGCTGGCGACGGATAGGCCCGGTATCGTCAACACCTTGTCCGAAATTCTTGTTGAACACAATGCCAATTGGATTGACAGTCGCATGGCCAATCTGGCGGACAAGTTTGCCGGTTTGGTGCAGGTTGTCGTGCCGGAAGATCAGCTTGAAGGCTTAAAGAAGAAACTACAGGCCCTGCACCTGGCAGACAACCAGCTCAACATCTTGATGGAAGAGGCAACTGCGCAAGACAACACAGAACAGCGCGAATTGTCACTGGAGCTGATTGGAGCGGACCGTCCAGGCATTATTGACGACATCACTAGCACCTTGACCAAGCTTAATGTCAATATTAATCAGCTGGAGACGGAACAACGTGAGGCTTCAATGAGCTCAGAAATTCTGTTTTACGCCAATATGACACTGGGCCTCAGCCCAGCTATCAGCAATGATGATGTGCAGGATGCGTTGGAAGCACTACAAGATCAGTTGATGGTAGACATCAATTTCAGCGAATAACTCATCTCGCGCACGGACTGACAACCCGTGCACGCCTGATTTTTTCGCCTTGTTATTCAATCGGATTCGGCCCCGTGTAACTCCAACGATAATTCGGCGGGGTTGGCCCCTTGTTTCTACCCCCTTGATTCATTTGCTCCCAAGCATGAGCCATCGCACCCACTGATCTAGACAGACAAAACAACCCTCGAGCCAACGGCGCAGCGAACCCCAATTCAGCGTAGATAACCGCCGTTGCACCATCTATGTTTAAAGGTACAGGCTTGCCTTTCTTATCGTTGATCAAAACCTGTAAACCACGGGCGATGGAGGAAAATTTCCCACTGACGATGCCACTTTCTGCCGCTTCGTCAACGAGAGCCAATAGCCGCGGCGCTCGAGGGTCTACAGGTTTGTGGAAACGATGGCCAAACCCAGGCAAATAGGCACTCCTGTTTTTTAACCAGCGATCCAACTGTTCGCTAGACGCTTGTTCAAGCGATTTACCCTCTTCCATGGCTGCACTAATTAGCAGATAAAGCTCAACCGCTTGCTCACCTGCACCCCCATGGACGTCATCAAGCATATTGACTGCGGAGGCCATAGCGCCGTTTAAACCTAGCCCGCAAGTAACAGCCATCCTAGCTGTAGCTATCGACGGTGCCTGCGGGCCATGATCGACAGCGGCAACCAGAGCAGCCTCCAAAAGCTTGGACTCGCCCTCGTTCGGTAGCTCTCCGCGAGTCATTAACCAAATCATTTGCGGAAAACTAACGTGGCCTATCAATTGCTCGACGGGATGCCCACGGAACCGAATCTGGCCAGGTGCCATGTCAATAATTTCTGTGCTCCACCACTCGGATACATCGCTACCTTTTTCCTTCATATCACACCTTCATCTTTTAAGCTTTTCAGTTTTTCAGACGACACGCCCAGAGCTGACCAGATGTCTTCATTATCTTGCCCCAATTCAGGCGGTGGATTTTCTACGCTCAGCGCCTCGCCATCCACTTTAAAACCAGTAGTCGCTACATCAATATCCCTACCCACACCGGGTACATGCCTGTATTTTTTCAAAAAATCTCGCTGTACTATTTGTGGTTCGCTGAGCACGTCAGCAACAGCCAATACTGCACCAGCAGGCACACCTAGTTTGTTTAGTTCTTGTTCCCAATCGCGAGCGGGTCGAGTTCGCAAGACAACCTCTAGCGCTGCTTTAAGTTCCAGTCTATTTTTCTTGCGGGCTTCTCGGGTTGCATACTTGGTCTCTGCACACAGTGCAGACAACCCCAAATGTCGCGCCAGAAGCTTCCACTGCTCATCTTTATTGGCAGCGATATTGATGGGATCATCGGCTGTTTCGAAAGTACCAGAAGGCGCTGATGTCATATTCTCGTTGCCATTAGCCGTGGGCCTTACACCTGCAATAAGATGATTGGACACGACCCAGCCCATAGACGCCAACACAGACTCGAGCATGGAGACATCTATAAAGCTGCCGCGTGGCCGCGCGTTTAATGCAGCTGCAATCGCAAAAGCAGCCGTCATCCCCCCTACGGTGTCGGCTGCCGGATAACCCGCACGCAGGGGAGCACTTTCACTGTCACCCGTGATTGACATCAAACCGGAAGCACCTTGTATTATTTGATCGTAGGCTGGCCGATCAACCCACGGACCCGTTTGACCAAACCCTGATATAGCGCAGTAGACCAATGCAGGCCGTTGTTTTTTTAGCTTTGGGTAATCCAGCCCTAAGCGCTCCATGACACCCGGCCTGAAGTTCTCGACCAGAACGTCCGCGGTTTGCAGTAGTTTAAAAAACAGTTCTCGTCCTTCAGGGTGCTTTAAATTCAGCGTGACACTTTTTTTGCCAGCGTTTTGCGCCAGGAAAGACACGCCCATATTGCAAGCGTTAAGTTCTGGGTCAGCCCCTAATTGGCGAGCTAAATCACCTCGCCCAACAGCCTCGACCTTAATGACCTCAGCGCCCATATGGGCCAATTGGTGGCAACAAAATGGCCCAGCAAGCACATTGCTTAAATCCAGCACCCTGATATCGTCAAGCACACGCCTATTCATCGCATTCGCCTTTTAGCTCGCAACAATGGATGCACCAAGACAAAAGTTACCTGCAGAAAAGAAATCAAGAAATTGCTCCTAGCTATCAATCTCGTTGAGCTTGATCTTCACCTTATATAGCAGCGGGATCAACTTCTAGGGGCGTTTGACCAGTGACACGTGAAAAATTTGGGCTCAGCAAAGCGAGAATAGACGGAACGCTTGGTGTAACTGGCTGGATTTGCAACTCGGCTGGGCCGAAATTGGCGCATCGATGGTGCGAGCATAACTTGGTCTGAGGTTACCTAGGCGAACTGCGCGCTTGTCTGATGCGCCAATCTAAATAAAAGTGTTTTCAAACCGATAAGTTAAGGTCAGTATTACTAAAAGAATGAGACAGCTGTGTTCTTCATCGCTATCGCTCCCTTTTTCTTCTGGTTAATTATTCGCGAACTCAGAAGCCCAAGACCCAAAAACAATGTCAGCTTGGGTTACATGGGCGTGTGCCTGCTCATCGGAATGTTCCTGCTGTGGCAACCGTTTAAATATTGGCTGTTAGAACAAAAAATGACTGCAGCAGTTCACGAGCTCGCCGAATTTAAACCCACTGATGTGCAGTGCCAAACAATGGGTGAATCGTTATTCGACCGTACCCGTATGCAGTGGGCAGGCTATACATTCATTGACACGGGCGACGTCGTGTTTAAAGCGGGCTGGTGCAAAAACTTCAAAAATTATCTCAGTGATCCTGCAGATGCTAACTCGCGGGAGCGCTACAGCCTTATGTTACTTGTGCATGAAGCAATGCACGTGCGCGGAGAGAGAAACGAGCGGAAAACCGAATGCCAAGCCATTCAGCGATACTACCGCACGGCGCTGCTACTCGGCATACCCGAGCCATTGGCGCGAGAGCACGGACTTAAGTACTTCATCGAGGAATTCCCAAAGCACCCCTACTATTCGGAAGAATGCTCTCCGGGCGGGAAATTTGACGAAAACATCAGCGATTCAATCTGGCAGTTTCTATAAGGCTCTATGCACGAATCCGGCGCTGTGAAGTCGAATAGATGGCACAATACCGAACCTTTCTTTCTTAGAATTTTTAAGCCCTATGCGTCATTGGACTCACCTCGCCGAAGCATCAATACCCGGCACTCAGAAATCACTGATGCTCTACAAGAGCAAGGATGACTTTCATATTAAAGTCACGGGTGGCTTTGAGCTGATGAGCACGCGCAAACACGGCTCAGAGGATGCACTAGGCACATTGCCTTGCAAGAAACTTAAAAACCCTGAAAACGCACAGGTACTGATTGGCGGCCTAGGCATGGGTTTTACACTGGCTGCCGCTCTGCAGTCTGTCGGCGCTCAGGCAAAGGTAACGGTGGCGGAGCTAATCCCTGCGGTGGCGGAGTGGAATCGCGGCCCTTTGGGCGAATACAGCGGCTTCCCCGTCCACGACTCACGCAGCCACATCGAAATTGTCGACGTTTGCGATCTGATCAAGGACCATCCGGCGGCTTATGATGTCATTGCTCTGGACGTAGACAATGGCCCGGAAGGGCTTACGCAAGGCAGCAACAACTGGCTCTATAGCGAAGAAGGCATCAACACCGCACGCACTGCACTACGACCTGGTGGTGTACTGGCTTACTGGTCAGCTGGCCAAGATAAGCCCTTTAGGTTGCGCCTGCGAAAATGTAGCTTAGCCGTCGAAGAGGTCAGCGTTTTTGCGCACGGCAGCAAAGGCACAAAGCACACTATATGGCTCGCCCAAACCCTCTGACACAAGCCAACCGCCTCTACAGTGGTCATGCCCAATCGCTTTGCCACGCCATTCAAAACTCTGCACGGGTGGGCAAACAGGCTTCCTGCGGATAGAATAACCCCACAAATTCAACACGAGTGGATAGCTAGAATGGGCAGAGCCTATCAAAACCGCAAAGAATCCATGGCCAAGACGTCGGACGCCAAGGCCAAGGTATACAGCAAATACGGGCGCGAGATATATGTCGTGGCCAAACAAGGCGGTACAGACCCCTCTGGCAACCTCACCCTGCGCGGATTAATTGACCGCGCCAAGAAAGACCAAGTCCCCACACACGTCATTGAGAAAGCCATCGAAAAGGCCAAAGGCGGCGCTGGCGAAGACTTTGCCCCGGCACGCTACGAAGGTTATGGCCCGGGTGGCTGCATGGTGATCGTCGACTGCCTCACTGATAACCCCAACCGAACCATCTCGGAAGTGCGCAACTGCTTTACCAAGAGCAAGTGTAAATTGGGCACACCGGGTGCGGTGGCGCACATGTTCGATCACTGCGCCATTTTTGTGTTTGACGGAGAAGAAGACCCCGTGTTGGAAGCGTTGATGGAAGCTGACGTGGATGCTACGGACATTGAAGCAGACGGCAGCAAGATCAGTGTTTTTACCCCCAACAACGAATACGCCAAAGCCCGCACAGCGCTAGTCGAAGCCTTTGGTGACATCGACTTTGACGTCGACGAGATACAGTTTCTGCCACAAACCCACAGCCCAGTCAGCGGCGAAGAAGACGTGGAAATGTTTGAACGGTTAATGAGCATGCTCAACGAGTGCGACGATGTGCAGAACGTCTGGCATAACGGTGAGTTGGCTTAATACCCAAGATAGTTTGGGGCTCGCGGCGCTCGCCGAGCCCCTATTCCATCTCCCACTAATAGCTTATCAAAGCCAATATCGAGTGCTTTTGGCAGTCACCCCTACCGCACAACAACCAGTGTTTGTCTAAGTAGGCAACACCCCTCGTATCGTTATCCGCGACTTTGCTCGCATCCTTTGGAAGTATCGCCATCCGTCGGTAGCTTGTTCACTGCCGACAAGGCAAAACTATTCAAAGGATACAAAATGAATACGCTAAAAAAACTGCTGATAGCAGCCGCGACTGCCATCGGACTTCAGGCCGCCCCTCTTCATGCCAGCGGGTTGCTAACCCCAGCCGGCAGCGCCGAGTCCCTAGAACTCAAAAACCACCACGTGCAGGTCGACATCGAAGACAACTTCGCGACCACCACAGTAGAACAAGAATTCTACAACCCACACGACTACGCGCTGGAAGCGCTCTACAGTTTCCCTGTACCCAAAGATGCCGTAGTGGGTGAATTTGTCTATTGGATAGATGGCCAGCCAGTGATTGCAGAGGCAGTAGAAAAGAAAAAAGCCCGCGAGATATACGAGCAACAAAAACAAGCGGGCGCGGCAACAGCAATCGTCGAGAAAGACAGCTACAAGCGATTTGAGATGCGCGTTTTCCCAGTGCCTGCTGCAGATGTTGTGAAAGTGCGCATGGTTTATCTACAAAACGCTCTGCTTGACCACGGCGTGGGCCGCTATGTCTACCCGATGGAAGAAGGTGGAGTCGACGCACAACAGCAGTCCTTCTGGACACGCAACGACACCGTGGAAGGGAATTTCAGCTTCAACGTCACACTGCGCTCGGGCTACCCAGTGGACAGTATTCGATTACCCGCCCATGACCACGCCTTGCAGTTACAAGATACGGATGGCAATTGGTCAGCGAGTTTTGGCAGCGAAGGTGAAGAAGACAGCACAGTAAAATCGGCCAACTTTAAGCTAGACAAAGATGTGGTTGTCTACTGGCGCTTGGTCGAAGGTCTACCTGGCCGCTTAGATTTGGGTGCTTATCGCGACGCAGATAAAAGCAACACTGGCACCTTCAAACTGACTTATACACCGGGAGATGACCTAAATCTAATCACCAGCCGCCGCAATTGGGTATTTGTTCTGGATAACTCTGGATCAATGAAAGGAAAATATCAAAGCCTTATCGAAGGACTACGTCAGGGTTTAAACAAGCTACCCACTCAAGATTATTTTAAGGTTATTACCTTTAACACTCACTCGCAGGACTTATCAGGCGGGTATAAACAAGCAACAGCCGACAACGTCGACGCCATCATGAATAAAGTTATTACCGCTGGCACCACTGGTGGCACCAACTTGTACGGTGGTTTGCAACATGGGTTTAAAGGGCTCGACGCCGACGTCCCTACCGGAGTGTTTTTAGTCACCGACGGTGTAGCCAATGTGGGCATGACCGAGCGGGCCGATTTTTTTAACCTACTCAAAAAATACGACGTTCGCTTATTCACATTTATTATGGGCAACAGTGCAAACGAGCCTCTATTGCAGGGTATGGCGGATATTTCTGACGGTTTTGCAGCAAACATCTCCAACAGTGACGACATGCTTGGTCAAGTGATGGCAGCCGCGTCAAAGCTCAAGTATCAGTCATTGAATAATGTCCGACTGAGCTTTTCTGGTGCTCGCACCTTTGATGTTTCGCCCGACACACCAGCCACTCTTTATCGCGGTGAGCAACTGACTTTGATGGGGCACTACAGCAATGGCGGAAAATTGAATGTAAAGCTCACCGCCGATGTTGGCGCCCAGCGCATCACACACGAATCAGAAATCACGCTGCCTGAACAAGACACACTTAACCCTGAACTAGAACGCCTGTGGGCTTTTTCAAAAATAAAGGGAATTGAAGCACAAGACGAATACCTAGGTGTTGAAGGCTCCGAGAGTAAAGCAGCGATCACGGACCTGGCTCTTCAATACGGCCTGTTAACAGACTACACGTCACTGATAGTTGTAAAAGATCCCGTTTTTGAACAACTAGGCATAGACCGTAAAAACAAGCAACGTGTTGAGACGGAACAAAAAGCACGCGCCCAGCGGGCCAAGCAACCAACCGCTGCAAGCCCACGAGCAGATACTGCTAAACCGATTAGTCGGCGACCTGCTGCAACGCACAGTAACGGGCGCAGTAGCGGAGGTGGGAGTACTGGCTGGCTGTCACTGATCGCACTGGCACTGTTTGCATCACTGAGGCTAAAGCGTTCAAGTTAAGCTGACCTAATAGAGTACGTTGCTATCGGCCCCGCCACTCGCGGGGCCACGTTTTTAAAGGAAACTTTTCTCAGCATCAATTCCGATAGATAGTCTCTATCAGATGAAAACCAAATTTAGTTTTAACAGGCCCATGTACTTTTAATACAGGCATTTTAAAAACGACTTTATCGAAGGCTGGCACCATCTTACCTGGCCGAAATTCGCCCAAGTCGCCACCCTTTTTTCCCGACGGGCAAGTTGAATGCTTTTTGGCCAAACTGGCAAAATCACCTCCACCGGCAATCTTCTTTTTGAGCGCTTCAGCTTCTTCTTTTGTTTTCACTAAAATATGTCTGGCGCACGCGCTAGGCACAAGTCAATCCTCCTTTGAAATTTTTTTTTCGGGTGATCGCGCTTATTGCAGCTGCGCAAAGCACTGCTCAAAGCGCGAGGCCTGCGGCTCAATGCCCGTGAACAGTTTAAAGGCTTCTACCGCCTGATAAACAGCCATAGCGCCGCCGTGCATACGGTGGCAACCCACTCGCTCCGCTTCAGCTAAAAAAACGGTTTGCAATGGAAAGTACACAATATCCGCAACCCACTGATGTTGACGCAAACCGTGTAACGGTATCGCCGAGCCTGGGTACGCCGCCATGCCCATCGGGGTTGTGTTAACCACGCCATCAAACTCGTCCAAGCAAAAATCATCACCAAAGCTTTGCACCACAATAGTTGCTTTTGGTCGCAGCGCACGATACCGATCAACCAACGCCTGAGCACGCACCGTTGAGATATCGAAAACGGCCAAGGAGCTAACACCACTGTCTAATAACGCAAGTGCGACAGCCGTGCCGGCACCGCCCGCACCCAACAAAAGCACGCGAGATGCCGAAAAACGCTGAACATGTAGTGAAAACGCTTTTTTGAATCCACTATAGTCGGTGTTGTACGCCAGCCTTTTGTTTTCATCAAACACCACTGTATTAGCGGCGCCAATTTGTTGCACAGCAGCGTCTAAAACATCCACATGATCAATCACCTGCTGTTTAAAGGGATGCGTGATGTTTACACCACGGTAGCCCGACCCATGCGCATTCCTCAAGATCTCCGCCAAGCTAAAATCCGTTAAGGCAGGGTCATCGGTGTCCATCAAGTCATAGCGATAGTCTAACCCCTGCACGCGGCCTTCAGCCTCGTGCATAGCGGGAGTTTTCGACAGCGCAATCCCCTGGCCAATCAGTGCTACCCGCATCACTCCCCTCACAACTATTAGAGACCAACTCGTAGGCCTAAAAAAAAAGACGCCCGTCGTCAGGTGAAATACCTTTAGCAAAATTAATAACTATGCGTTCATTACAGTGGCTTGTAATAACGCAGCAACTCCCCATCGAATCCATCTTTTTCGTACAAGCTGCGTGCACGGGTGTTGCCTGCAAACACATGCAAACTCATGCTTGTTGCTCCGGCCTCTTTGGCTGCAACTTGTGCCTGAAGCAAAAGAGCATGACCTATTCCGCGACCCTCCGCCTTTTCGTCAATGACCAACACTTCGAGATGTGCACTCGGTAGATGACTCAACATTTCTTCACGCATCGTCACAATACAAGCCCCCAACACTGCATCATCCGCTTGGGTGGCCACATAGACCAGGCATTCGCGCTCGCCCTTCTCCCAGCCCACCAGTAAATCTCTATCGCCGTGCCATAGCTGCTCCGCAGATCGAGCCGACGGAATGTCGAAATTGGCTAATCGGGGTAGGATTTCTTTGATCGCCTCCGCGTCAGCAGGTGTCGCCGTTCTAATCGTGTAATCCATAGGTATATAGCCCTGCACAGCCTAAATAGTTCATTGTACGTGCAGAGATTAGAAAGTGCCTATCTAAGCGTTACCACAGCTGTAAAAATGCATACTCAGCATTTTTTACAAATTGATGGTTGTACCGTTCATCGCTGAGTGTTGAATCGCTTCAATGACACGCAAAGTCTGTGCACCTTCACTCCCAGTGACCAGTGGTTCCTGCTCACCTTGTATGACCTGACAAAAATGCTGTATTTGATTAAGCAAGGGGTCAGCACTATCAATGGGGAAATTAGTTGCTGACATCGGATGCCACCAGCTTCGCTCTCCGTCGTTGCGCCACAGTTTCAAATCGGGCAGAGACAAGGAACCGTGGCTTCCACCGAGCAAATAGCAGCTTTGATCCGTCGGTGCGTAAGCAGGATTCTCTCGGGCGGTAAGCTCCCAACTCCAGGGCGCCACAATGGCATCGGACACCGTGATCGTGCCAACGGCACCCGACTCAAACTGCAACACGGCAGCAGCGACGTCTTCGTTTTCATGACCACGCGCAGAAGCCGCCGCCATGGCATGCACACTGCTCACATCACCCACCAGATAACGCATCAAATCCACATCGTGCACGAGGTTTACCGATATGGGACCAGCCCCTGTCGCGGTACGCCACGGCGCTTGCTCAAAATAGCCGTCGGGTTTGTACAGCCAGCAGCTCGCCTGCACAGCACGAATATCCCCGACAAGGCCCTCATCAATGATTTGCCGCGCCTTGCGAATCAATGGATTGTAACGGCGGTGGTGCCCCACCAGCAGCGGCACATCCGCATCGTTTGCCGCCTGCACCAAAACCTGTGCCTCAGCCGCGCTGGTTGATAAGGGCTTTTCAACCAAGAGTGGGCAGCCTGCGCGCACGCAATCCAAGCCGTTTTCTACATGTAAATGATTGGGTGTGGCGACAATTGCGCCATCGGGTGACACGCTTTCAAGCATTTCACTCAGTACAGCAAAATAAGGGACACCAAGGCTATCGGCAAATACTTTAGCCTCGGGTTGTGGATCGACGATGGCCGCCAGTTCTGCGACGGTACTTTGCAAAATAGTTGCGATATGGCGCCGGCCTATTAAGCCTGCCCCCACTACCGCTAGACGGCTCAGCGATCGGTTCACGAGCGCACCTCAACGTTGCAAATTGCAGTCACGAGAATTGGGATAGCAACAAATGGTTTTGTGCAACAAGGTTTAGATAATTTTGAGACTATTGAAAACAAAGTGCTGGCCTGGGCAATTTTGCGCCCTCGATCTACGAGGACAAATGTGGGTTCTCAGCGCAGTATAATATTGTCGCTTAGCGATTGCATATCGCGAAGTCCTAGTTGAGCGAGCGCTATGCTGGTCTCTGCGCTGAAAACATCGACCATTTCAGCCAAGCCGCGTTCGCCACCTGCTGCAATAGCGAACAACAAAGAGCGACCAAAAAAGACAAAGTCTGCACCCATTGCGTAGGCCTTGACCACGTCCTCTCCGCTGCGAACACCCGAGTCGAAAAACAACGGATAGTCCACGCCCAAGGCCGCACGAATATTGGCCAAAGCTTCTATAGGTGGTGGCGCGCTATCGAGCTGACGACCACCGTGACTGGAGACCTGAATCGCATCCACGCCCGCATCACGCAGTCTGATGGCATCTTCGCTACTCAGCACACCTTTGACAACCAGGTTGCCTTTCCACAATTCGCGGATATTGCTGAGCAACTGCCAGTCGGCACCCGCTCGGCTAGTGGTTCGGTCAAACTCGCCAAACTCACCACCAAAATTAGCCAGCTCCGGTGCACCTTTAAACAATGTCGACAAAGACCACTGCGGATGCAGTGCAAAATCGACGAATTGCTGCGGTCCAATTTTAAAAGGCATTTTAAAACCGCGCTTGAGTTCTCGCGGTCGACGCCCCACCTCTGGCACATCAACCGTCAGCACTAGCGTTTTGTAGCCAGACGCGGCGGCTCTGTCGATCAGTGCTTTAGAAGCCTCGAAATCCCCACTGAAATACAACTGAAACCAGGCGTTTCCGTCGGCTGCTTCGATGATGTTCTCGAGTGAAGTAGATGCTGCCGTTGACGCCCCTACAGGTACTTTATGTTTAGCGGCCATGCGCGCCAACATGAGGTCGGCGCCTGGCCGCGACAAATTGCACATACCCATAGGACTCACACCAAAAGGCAGAGCCACCGTTTCACCAAATAACGGCACCGCTAGACTGCGGTGCTCCACGTTGTTGAGTATGCGAGGCTGCAATCGCAACTCTCGCAGGGCCTGGCGATTGGCTGCTTCGCCATGGCCCTCTCCTGCCGCACCGTCAATATAGTCAAACACCATCCAAGGCAGACGACCTTGCGCTATACGCCTAGCGTCTTCCGCTGAATGAATGTGTTGTGGCAGGTGCAGCATAGGGGTCAACTCTCCGTGATCAAGCGTTTCGTGCTTCTAAAGATTTCATAAAGCGATCACGAATCACAACAGGATCCATTGTGATCACAGGCACCTTGATATTGCCAGACTCGCACTTGCAAACAATGATAGTCATCTTGTTACTGTCGATAGCGGCTTGCAGTGTGGCAGGAGCGTCTTCAGCTTGGCACTCTACAACATTCTCGCAACCACAAGCAGTCGCCACCGCTGTCAATGAGGTTTTCATGCCCGCGTAGGTTGGCTGATCACCCGTGGAGCCGTAGCTGCCATTGTCGATAATTAACAGAATAAAATTATCTGCTACGTTGTTGGCAATGGTGGGCAACGTACCAAAGTTGGTAAGTACCGAACCGTCCCCATCGATGGAGATAACTTTCTCTTTTTGTGCCAGCGCAACACCTAGACCGATAGATGAGGACAGCCCCATGGTACCGAGCATATAAAAGTTTGTGGGTTTGTCACCCATCATGTGAAGCTCTTGGCTGGGCAAACCGATGTTGCAAACCACATGGTGATCAGCAAAAACAGGCAGCAGGCTTTTTAATACTTCTGATCTAATCATTTCAGTACCCATTCCAGAAAGTGGCGTCAGTCAAAATTGCGACTGGCTTATTGCACATAAAGGTGTACGCGAGAATGGCATCTAGCTCTTCCACATCGGCTTCTTTGTGCAGGTGGTAGGTAGGCACATTAATCTGCGCTAACAGCGCTTTGGTGTGCACTGCCATCTCCGCCTGACAAGCCACTGGTTCGCCGAGCTCACCACGGTAGCTGATCAGCATGGGCAACGGCATGCGGTAAAATTGAGTCAATGTCACCAGTGTGTTAATTGTCACACCAATAGCCGTGTTTTGCATCACGATAGCGGAGCGTTTGCCCCCCATAAAAGCACCAGCGCAAATGCCCATGCCTTCGTCTTCTTTGTTAGACGGAATGTGGTAGATGCTAGGTTCAGCGTCCACTTTTTCAATGACACCTGCCAACTGCTTGCAGGGCACTGTAGTCACCAATTCAACTCGGTGCTTCACCAAGTCGGCAACTATTTTGTCTTCAATAGACATTTAAAAACTCCTCGATTTTAAAGACGAGTCGCGACCTGTTTTGGTCTCACTCGACAAATACTTCTCCCTGCTGCAAGGCTGCAATCAGGGCTTGAAATTCACGACCAAGGCCTGAGCACAATTTTAGGTGCTGCCGCCTCCCCACCTCTGATCTCAGCAAAAGCCGCCGCACCCTCAGCGAGTGCTCGCGCCTCTATCCACTCTAGTTTGCCGAGTTGACCATCAAAAATGGCCGCCGCCGTGGCTCTAAAGTCCGCAGGCGTATAGGTGTAGGTGCCAATAAAAGTAATTTCATGCAAAGTCATTCGGCGGATATCTAAACCGCCCTCTGCATTGCCCAACCCAATATGCATAATCACGCCACCAGGTTCGACGAGCTTTGATGCTTGTTCGCGCGTTGCAGGATAGCCGACACAATCAATCGCCAGCTGATACTGCTGTTCCGCATCAAGTTCATCCGGTGAGCGCACATCTAGCTCGCCCTGCTGCTTTAAGAAATCGCGACGTAGCTTGTTGGGCTCAACGACCACGACGGAGCCAACCCCTTGGCAAATCAATGATAACGCAGCCCCGACACCAATTGCACCACCGCCAATAACCAACGCGCCGCATTCCGCAAAAGGACTATTCAATGCACCTTGCGCCAAGCGGCCGGCGTGCCAACCACAAGCAATGGGTTCAGCCAAACAAGCTTGGTCAAAGCTGACATGATCAGGCACCGTAACCAGATTGCCACGCGGCATCTTTAGGTACTGCGAAAAGGCGCCTTCACGCGGAGGCATAGAAATTATTTGGCGTTGCGGGCAAAGGTTTTCACGTTCACTCAGGCAATATTTACAACTGCCGCAGGTCACCAACGGATTGACCGTAACGCGCCTTCCATCATCGCTGCCACCCACCACAACACCGGCGGCTTCGTGACCTAAGATTAACGGTGCCGGGCGGCGTTCATCGTGACCGAGATAAGCGTGCATATCTGAGCCACAGATGCCGACGCTTTCAACGCGAATAAGAACTTCATCTGCATCCGAAGCAGGAGCAGGAGCAGGATCAGCAAAGTCGATATACTCGAGCGACTCTGGGCCTGTATAAACCAAAGCTTTCATTTTGCGGTAAATCCTCCATCGACCATCAGCACTTGACCCGTCACATAGGCCGAGGCGTCTGAGCAGAAAAATAATAACGGCCCGTCCATATCCGCCACTTCGCCGTTGCGGCCGATACAGGTTTGAGCGGCATTGCGGGCCGAGCGCTCTGGATCGTTGAACACGGCAGCCGTTAGCTCTGTACGAAAAAAACCTGGCCCGATAGCGTTGGTATTAATGCCGTCACTGGACCACGCCTCCGCCATCGCACGCGTCATCTGCGCGACACCACCCTTGGATGCACCATAGGACAATCCGCCCGGAAAGGCCCGATGGCTTTGCAACGAAGCAAAATTGACAATGCGCCCCCAGCCTTTAGAACGCATACTCGGCACCATTGCCTGCGCCAAGAAAAATGGCGCAGCTAGGTTTATGTCCAGAGTTGCATTCCAGCCTTCTGCCGTTATTTCATCGGCGGCTTCTCGCGTGTTCAGACCTGCCGCGTTTATGAGAATATCCGGCGATCCAAAAGGCTCTGACACCGCGGCGACGATATCAGCCAACTTGGCTCGATCCGCCAAATCAGCAGCCACAAATGAAGTCGGCCCATCGGTGCTCTCGCTCCACTCACGCAGTTGATCTTCGCGTCGGGCCACAGCAACTACTGAGGCGCCGGCTCGCACTAATGTTGATGCCGCCTGGCGCCCCAGGCCTGAGCTAGCACCCGTGACACAGGCTACTTTGCCCTTTAAATCAAAGAAAGGTGGCAACTCAGCATCACTCATACTTCTGGGACCGTGAGCTCAAATGTCTCGTCGGGAAAGTACTTTGCTAAACGAACATCAGCTGCACGTGCGTGCCCTTCCATGCCTTCAAGTCGAGAGATGCGCGCCGTGGCTTCGGCGATAGGC
Source organism: uncultured Granulosicoccaceae bacterium (assembly GCA_937965695.1). GTDB lineage: Bacteria > Pseudomonadota > Gammaproteobacteria > CALCKW01 > CALCKW01 > CALCKW01. The sequence goes on along the minus strand of CALCKW010000029.1, from coordinate 11,716 downwards.
TTAGATCCTTCACGAGTAGCCCGCTGCCAAGTCACAATTTTCATGTACTTGTGAACAGACAATCCACCGGTGTAATTGGCAGCGCCAGATGTTGGCAATACATGGTTAGTGCCCGAGGCCTTATCGCCGTAAGAGACGGTGGTTTCCTCACCCAAGAACAATGAACCGTAGCACTGCAAGCGATTCAACCACCAGTCCAAATCTTCGGCTTGCACGGTCAAATGTTCCGGTGCGTAATGATCAGAACAAGCGGCCATCTCTTCGCGATCGCTGCACAAAATCACCTCAGCGTAATCACGCCAGGCTGCTTCTGCATTCTTACCGTTTAATTCAGGCAGATCGGCTATCAAGCCTGGCACCAGCTCCATCACCTTTTCAGCGAGTACGCGATCATCAGTGACCAACCAAACCGGAGAGTTGTAACCGTGCTCAGCTTGACTGACCAAATCAACGGCCGCGATCATAGGGTCTGCATTTTTGTCAGCGAGGATCAAACTATCCGTAGGCCCTGCGAACATATCAATGCCCACGCGGCCAAACAGAATACGCTTAGCTTCCGCGACAAACTGGTTGCCGGGACCGACCAAGATGTCTGCCTTTGGCAAGCCGAACAAACCAAATGTCATGCTTGCAATAGCTTGCACGCCGCCCATCGCTAAGATGGTATCAGCGCCTGCAATGTGTGCTGCATAAACAATAGCAGGGGCAACACCTACGCCAGGGCGCGGAGGAGAACAAGCAACAATATTGTGTACACCAGCGACCTTAGCGGTAGTGACCGTCATGATGGCAGAGGCAATGTGGCTGTAACGGCCACCGGGGATATAACAACCCGCCGTGTTGCAGGGGATTGTTTTTTGGCCAGCGACTAGCCCAGGAACAATCTCAACTTCAATATCTTGAAGTGTTGTTTTTTGGGCTTCTGCAAAGCGCTTAACATTGGCGTGAGCAAACTGTATGTCTCGCTTGAGTTTTTCAGGCACAAGAGCGCAAGCGGCTTCAATCTCCTCGGCACTCATTATGATGCTGCCGTCGTAGTTATCGAACTTGGCTGCGTATTCCTTGGCGACACTGTCACCGCCGGCCTCGATCGCATCGAGAATCTCCTTGACCGTGTGACTGACATCAGCGACATCGGTCGCCGACGTGAGTGTCGCTTTTTTTAAGTATTCCAGAGCCATAATTACTAATTTCCTAGGGGTATTGTTCAGCCTGCATGCCGCAGAAACCGAAGTTTATTCATGTAATTCTTCATTAACCGGCAACTTAAGCCAATAACAATCAACCTAAGCACCGTAAATCTGAGACCAAGTTAATGCATACTCACCCTCCATGCAAGCGCTTACATAAAATTATGTAAGCGCTTACAGTCTGGTATAATCATTCCGGTATGCGCTGAACGCTAGCACGACCCGAAATAAATCAATGACTAACTTGCTTGTGATCGAATGCCATTGCGCAATAAAGGCCCACGCCCGACGAGCAAAGCAAGCCGGATTACCCACACTATAGGATTGTGGATTGTAATGAGTAAAAACGCGCTACCCACGCTGGAAGATGTCGCCAAAGCCGCAAAGGTTTCTACCGCAACGGTGTCTAGGTGCATAAACTTCCCTGAACGCGTGGCGCAATCCACACGCGAGAAGGTTTTATCCGCAGTAGATGCACTAGGTTACTCGCCAAATTTTGGTGCCGTCGCCCTAGCCACCAAGCGCACCAACACCATTGGTGCAATTATCCCGACAATGGCCAACGCAATCTTCGCCAGGGGTTTACAAACATTTCAAGAGAGTTTGTCCGAGCAAGGCGCTACGCTGCTAGTAGCCAGCTCGTACTATGACCCCAAAATTGAAGAACAGCAGATTCGTTCGATGGTGGCGCGAGGGGCTGATGGACTGCTGCTTATTGGCAACAGTCGCAGTGAGAATGTTTATAAGTTTTTAGAACAACAAAATGTTCCTGTCGTCATTGCCTGGAGTTTTGATGCGGAATCTCAATACAACATGGTTGGCTTTGATAATCAGGCCGCAAGCTTTGAGCTGACCCAGAGAGCCATAGAACTCGGTCATCGAAAGTTCGCCTTTCTAAGTGCCGAGCGGCTCAACAACGATCGAGCAACCGAGCGTGTCAAAGGCGCCCAAAAAGCGCTTTCAACGGCAAACATTGATCCCGACAGCATGACAATCCTTGAAACACCTTACTCCATCGCTGAAGCCGGCGAAGCTTTTGAACAGCTAATGCAAGCAGAACCCACTGTTGTTATGTGCGGCAATGACGTGCAAGCCGTGGGCGCTTTAAAGAAAGCCAGAGAAATGGGCATCGAGGTACCTAGAGAAGTCTCCATTACAGGGTTCGATGATTTAGAGATCGCGAGCGTCGTGGAGCCGGGCATAACGACAGTGCACGTACCTCACCGCAAAATGGGTAGAAAATCTGCCGATCTATTGCTTTCAGATGAGGCTCGAGGCAATCCCCGTCAAATAGAGCTGAGCACTTATCTCGTTGAGCGTGGCTCACTAGCAGCACCAAACTCTTAGCGCATTCAAAGTTAAAAAACGTCGCTTTATACGCTTTCAGAAACATGCATACCAGCGCTTCAACACCCCATCCCATTCGTGATATTAAAAAAAGTTACTTGATAAAACTATCAATAACGCTCAGTCTTCAAGGTGTATTTTAATGCTTTTGAGGCACCATTTTTCTACTTTAATATTGTGTATATCGACTGGCTAGAGCGTGACGCAGCTTGAAACATGCAAGCAGATCTCACTCTATCGGTCGAAAACCAAGCCGCTCACTTGCGGAGCAGCATCTTACTGAGAGAATCGAGATGAAACTGAGAACCCTAAAAACTATCGCCGCAGCTTTTGTCGCTGTGGGCATCGGCATGGGCACCGCCAGTGCTGACGCACTGGACACCATCAAAGAGCGCGGCAAGCTAATCGTTGGTGTTAAAGCGGATTACATCCCCTACGGATTTCTAGATACCTCTGGCGCCATCATCGGTATCGAGCCTGACCTAGCCAAAGACGTAGCGGACAAACTGGGTGTTGATGTGGAATATGTCCCTGTTGTCAGCTCTAACCGCATGCAGTTCCTCGAGCAAGGCAAAATCGACCTGATGATCGCCACAATGACCGACAAACCGGACCGCCGTAAAGTCGTCAACATCGTCGATCCTAACTACTACTCATCTGGCACCAACGTATTGGCACTGAAAAAACTTGGCCTGAAAAGCTGGGATGACCTAAACGGCAAACCCGTTTGTGGTATTCAGGGTGCCTTTTACAATAAAGCGACTTCTCAAAAGTACGGTGCGAAGATTGTTGCCTTTAAAGGTACCGCCGAGGCCTATGCAGCACTCAAAGGTGGGAACTGCGCCGCTTTTGTCTACGACGACAGCGCCATTGTCGCCAAGACCAAAGACGACGCTTGGAGTGAGTACGAGATGCCACTACCAACTATCGACGATGCGCCTTGGGGTCTAGCGGTACAGTTGGGTGAAGATGCATTTGCCACTCTGATGAGCGAGATGATCGTGGACTGGCATAAAACCGGCCGCATCTTAGAACTAGAAACTAAGTATGGCGTCGCCAATACGCCTTTCGCCCAAGCGATGCACGAAGAGTACAAATAAGGCCTAACTCGTGGCAGGTGAATCGCACCTGCCTCGAGATCCCATACTTGCGTTAATTAAAAACCCGAGGATTCCGGCATAGACGTTATCTACGAATGGTTTCGAGTTCTCTACCAAGAAACCGGCATCAACCTACCGTTTATCTACGACAGTTACGATCGCGATCGCATGATCGGTGGTTTTCTCACCACCCTAAAACTGTCTGCAGTTTGTCTGTTTTTTTCGGTCATTATTGGTGTCGTTGGCGCTTGGCTGCAAGGCTCGTCTTTTAAATGGACGCGTCGCTTCGTCAATGGTTATATTCAACTTTTTAGAAATACGCCACCTTTGGTTCAGCTGTATTTCTTCTATTTTGCGATTGGCACTTTATTGCCCACGGTAGAAAACGACTGGGGCGGTGAATCCCCCCTACTCGGCAACTTTGCTTGGGCTGCGATTTCCCTGTCTTTTTTTGCCGGTGCATTCAATGTCGAGATTTTCCGGTCCGGTATTGAGGCCGTGCCCAAATCCACCGTAGAAGCAGCAGAAGCGCTTGGCTTCACCAAGCTTCAGATCTACAAAGACATCACCTTGCCGCTCGCTTTTAGGGTGGCACTGCCAGCGCTTAATAACAATCTAGTCAATCTGGTTAAAACCACGACTCTCGCCTATGCCATAGCAGTGCCTGACTTGCTTTACGAGTCCAATCAAATTTGGTCAGACAACGTCAATGTTACCGAGATGATGATATTTCTGCTGATCGCCTACTTTGTTTTAGTGGGCGTGCTCGTCGCCGGCATGAACCGCTGGGAACGCTCCCTGAAAATTCCGGGGTACGGCTAATGAACAAAAAAACCGATATGCCGGTGATGCTGTCTAAGCCCATCGAAGCGCCGTATACCCCATCTGCATTGAGCTATTGGCACATTCTGCCGATTATCGCGGCAATGATGATTATTCCATCCCTTGCCTTCTCAGCTGCTGGAGATGAACAACTTTCACCGCTGGCTGTGCTTAAAAACTGGATCCCGCTTCTATTAGAGGGTTTTGTCTTTAATCTCGTGATCTCGGTCTGCGCAATGGCAGTAGGCACCGCAGCGGGAACAGCACTCGGGTTGGGTCAAATATCACCGAATAGCTTAATGCGCTCAGGGTCCTGGTTTGTCACGCAGTTCTTTAGAAACGCCCCTTGGCTAGTGCTGCTGTTTTTTGCGATGTTTTTGTTACCGTTTGAATTCAGCATCGCAGGTTTAACCATCCCTATGCCCGATTGGTTCAAAGCGATTATTGGACTCTCCCTACCGGTGATGGCCAACGTCTCGGAGATTGTGCGAGGTGCCATTCGCTCATTGCCCAGTGGACAATGGGAAGCGGCAGAGAGCCTGGCCTACACCCGTCGCCAAACATTGTGGCTGGTTATTTTGCCTCAATGCGTTAAGCGCATGTTGCCCCCTTGGATGAACCTCTACGCCATACTGACAATGGCGACAGTACTCGCGTCTATTGTTGGGGTGTCAGAGGTGATGACCCTCACCGGCCGTGCACTATCTGCTGAAGGTGGCCGCCCCGATTTACTGGCACCCTTCTACGGGTTTGTTTTACTGCTCTTCTTCGCGTACTGCTACCCGATAGCGCGCTATACGCTGCGCTTGGAGAAAAAGTTTGCGGTTATTAACTAAGGATTTCCCATGAGCTGGACACCTGCAGACCCGATGGTCTCAATCAACAATGTTCATAAATCATTCGGCGAGCTGAAAGTGCTCAATGGTGTATCCCTAGACGTAATGAAAGGTGATGTCATTTGCATTATTGGGCCATCGGGCTCAGGCAAGTCCACTTTAATTCGCTGCGTCAACGCGCTCAATGATATACAACAAGGTTCCATATTGGTTGAAGGCCAAGAGGTCAACGACGCAAAGCTGGACAAACTCGAGCTGCGCAAAAAAGTAGGCATGGTGTTTCAACAGTACAATCTATTCCCGCATAAGACCGCGCTACAAAACGTGATGATGGCACCCATCAGAGTGTTGAAACAAGACAAGGCGAGCGCCGAAGCTAAAGCCCGTGCATTGCTTAAAAAAGTACGCCTAGAAGGCAAAGAAGACGCCTACCCAGGTGAACTCTCAGGTGGGCAGCAACAGCGCGTCGCGATCGCTCGCTCACTCGCCATGCAACCCGACGTCATGCTGTTTGACGAAGTAACCGCCGCACTCGACCCTGAAACTGTTGGCGAAGTACTACAGACCATCAAAGACCTTGCAGAAGAAGGCATGACTTGTATTTTAGTGACGCATGAAATGGGATTCGCCCGTGAAGTCGCTGACCATATCTATTTCACTGATCGTGGAGTTATTGTCGAGCACGGGCCACCGGATACTTTTTTCCAAAATGCGCAAGATCCGCGTACACAGGAATTTTTAAGCCAAATTCTATAAGCTAAAAAATACATCGAGACTTTTTTCGGCTTTCTTTGCGTTAAATCCATTGTGCTGAAAGAGCACTGACAAAAGCTCTGTGCCGAATATCTCTCTCGATCAGCGCGCTCAAATGAGCAAAGGCAATTTCCCTTCGATAGCTGGCAACTTCGATTTACAGCTAACGTTATAACCCCTTACAAAAACCACCGACCTAGAAAATACGGGTGTTAACCCACAAACCAGAATGAGCCACTCGCCTTGAAACCTTCAGCAAGTGAGTTTTGGCCTAGAGAAACAGTTTTTATTTGACTAAACCAAACGGTTTAGTAAACTATAAATCCGGTTTCACAGGCGAGTTGGATCATGTTGCAGGAAATTGTTGAAGGCAAATGGATTGCGTCGTTTCGCCGAGCGCTGGCACTCAATGGTATCGGTCAAGGCACCCAAGTGGCCATCGTGGCTGAAACCCAGTCGCGGCCTGTTTTAGCCCAACTGTGCGGATTGGCCTTGTTTGACCTTGGCGCCCAATACTCCACCATCGTCATGCCAACACCACCGCAGACCGCGCCAGTCCCGGTGAGATCCACAGGCGCCTCCAACGCCATCCAAAACACACGACATGTCATAGAAGCGCTTAAAAATGTAGATGTCATCGTGGACGTCACTGTTGAAGGCTTGCTACACGCCGAAGAATGGCCCGAGATTGAAGCAGCTGGCGTACGGCTTTTTGTTGTATGCAACGAACACCCTGAAGTTTTAGAAAGAACAGAACCCACGGCCGACTTGGGGCCAAAGGTGCAACTTGGCATTGATATGCTCAGTGCCGCCAGTGAAATGCGCGTCACCAGTAATGCAGGTACTGATCTCACTATCGATATTCGCGATGCACCTTGCGGTGGCACGCCCGGTTTTACAACTAACCCGGGTGGCGTCGCGCATTGGCCAGGCGGCCTTTGCTTGTGTTTCCCCGGTGAAGGCGCGGTCAACGGCCGTATTGTGATGGCACCAGGTGACATGAACCTCACCTTTAAATCCTATCTAAGAGATCCGATTGATTTAAAAATCGAAAGTGATTTCATCACTGACATCGGTGGTGACAACGTCGATGCAGATCTCTTCCGTGAATATTTAGCCGCGTGGGAAGATCCTGTCGCTTATGGCATGAGTCACGTGGGCTGGGGCATGAATCCTCGAGCGCGTTGGGAGTCGATGGCGATGTATGACAAGCGTGACGTCCAAGGCACTGAATTTAGAGCGTGGGCCGGTAACTTCCTTTGGTCAACCGGTTCCAATCAATACGCAGGCCGTTTTACGCTGGGCCACTTTGATCTACCGATGCGTGGATGCACTCTTTCACTGGACAACAAGGCCGTTGTGATCGACGGCGTATTGCAAGGCGAGCTCGCCTAAACACGGAAATAACGATGAGCCAGTTCCAAGATTATTATGACACTTCAAAATTCCGCAGCACGCATATCAAGATGCTGCAAAAAATCAATGCATTGGGGCCAAAATTTGCCGAGCGCGCGGTACAGGTTGACATAAACGCCGATTTCCCTACAGAGAACTATCAAGAGCTGGCCGAACACGGGTTCCTAAAACTCGTGATACCAGAGGAATACGGTGGATACGGTTTCTCACTGGGCGAGTACGCAACCATCGGCGCCGAGATAGGCAAATACTGTGGCGCGACCGCTTTGACGTTCAACATGCATACCTCATCGATGATGTGGCTACGGTTCATGTATGACATGCCTCACCTTAGCGCCGAAGAAAAAGCAGCATTCGGTGAGATGCGTGAACGTCAGTTTCCTAAAGTCGTCAACGACAAGGCCATTTTTTCGCAGCCTATTTCGGAAGGTGGCGTGAATTGGACTTCCGACCCGATCAAAACAAACTGCAAGAAAGTTGACGGTGGATGGGTCATCAACGGTTTCAAAAAATTCGCTTCGCTAGCGGGTCATTGCGACTATTACTCCATTGTGTGTACCGAACATTTTGAAGGTCAAGAGCCACGCCATGAAGACACCATGGATTTCGCTGTACACAAAGACAGCGAAGGCTTATCTATCGTCGGTGACTGGGATCCTCTGGGCATGCGCGGCACATGCTCGCGCGATCTAGTGCTTAAAGACGTTTTTGTATCGGAAGAAGACTTGATGATGCCAGCCGGTGTTTTTGTGAAAACACTACCGCACTGGCCCGCCATGATGGCGACACTCACACCCGCGTATATGGGTGTTGCACAATCGGCTTATGACTTTACCGTTAGCTATCTGCGCGGTGATTTACCCGGGCAGCCACCGGTTGATCGTCGTGTCTACCCGACTAAACGTGCAACGGTTGCCCGCATGTATCAAAAGCTAACTGAAATGCGCACGTTATGGACGACTGCATTTTTTGAAGCAAAACCCCTGCCCTCAAAAGCTGAGGTCATGCGTTTATACGCAGCACAGCTGGCTGTGATGGATGGCGTGCAAGAAGTGGCAGCGATGGCGATTCGTACCTGTGGCGGTCAATCCATGCTGAAGACACTACCGCTCGAACGAATCTATCGCGACAGCCGTTGTGGTGCGCTCATGCTGCCGTACACAACAGAGATCATGGAAGATTATCTTTCGATGATGACGGTGTACGACATGGATGAAATTGAAAACGCCCCGAACGACACCGTGTCTGCTAGAACCTCATTGTGGCGACCCTATAACGGCAACTGAAATTAAGACAACATCGGTACTTTTATGGGCAGCAATTGATGAAAAAGTACGAAATTCAGTGCTCGAGAGACATAGAGCATACGCAAAAAGCGTGGACGTATATTCGGGACTTTGGGTCAAGCTGGCACCCTAGCGTTGCCAACAACAAGGTCGAGATTGACGCAACCGGTGCGGTTGTCCGCGTATTCGAAGGAACAGACGGCGGCCACTATCGTGAACAAATAACATACTTTAGCGATACCGATCAGCTCATGCGCTACGCGTTGACGGACGGCATAGAAGGTGTAGAACGCTATCGCGGCGAGGTTTCGACAACAAAAAACACCATTCATTGGGGGGCGACATTTAGCGCACCTGCAGAAACTGGCGATGCAATCGCTACCGGCACTCACACAATCTTTGATAACGGTCTCGACTGGCTGAGTGCCAATTCATCAGCATCACCCACAGTCAAATCAGCGGCTCTCAATGGCAACACGGCTCTAACAACAACCAAACTAACGGATGCACCTCATCTATCCGTACTCAGCCCTGCACATGGGAGTGAGTCGTGCTGGAGCTTGGTGTTATTTGTCCATGGTATCGGTGGCAACGCCAGCAATTGGCAGTCGCAAGTAAAAGCGCTGGCGGAAACGCATAACGTTGCTGCACTCGACTTACGAGGCTATGGAAGTAGTGCCTTAGGCCGCAAACAAACCCACATCGATGACTACTGCGATGACATTCTCAAGGTCATGCATCACTTTGGCGCTCGAAAGCTTGTTATCGTTGGACTAAGCATGGGCAGCTGGATCGCGACCAGTTTCGCCATGCGTCATCCCCAGTTATTGGCAGGCTTGGTACTGGCAGGCGGTTGCACCGGTATGTCTGAAGCAGGAGTTGATGAACGCACACGTTTTCTGCAAGCCCGTGCAGAGCCACTCTCTAAAGGCAAGACACCCGCTGAGTTTGCAGATGCTGTTGTAGAGCTGATTTCAGGGCCCAGCGCCAGTGAGCAACATCGTTCGACGCTTCATGCATCCATGAGTGAGATAAGCAGTGAGACGTATCTGGACGCACTCACTTGTTTTTGCAATCCCGTGGAGCGATTCGATTACTCTCGCATTAGCTGTCCAGTTTTGCTTGTCACCGGTGAGCACGACCGTTTGGCGTCTCCCGAAGAAATTCGGACGGTCAGCCACAAGATGTACAGCACCATCGATGAGACCCAGCGCCTTCCAGATATACGCTTTGAAGTCATCAGCGATGCGGGGCACTTGTGCAACTTAGAGCAACCAGAACAGTTCAACAGTCTGCTGCAAGTGTTTCTACAAAAAACACCGGGGTCCACTCGGCAAGCAACACCAACCCGTGAAACAAAACGCCAATTGAAGAGCCGCCGCATACTGGATGCAGCACTGGAAGAATTCAGCGAACAAGGCTTTGACGGCGTCTCTATGACGGTCATCGCAAAACGTGCAGGCGTATCCAAACCCACGCTCTATCAATACTTTGGTGACAAAGACGGCTTGTTTGCCCGTGTATTGCAAGAAGGCTGTGACCACATCATGACACCGCTTTCAGCGCCTGACGGTTCACTGGTCGATAGGCTTTGGGATTTCAGCTGGACCTATGCCGATTTTGTCTTGCGCCCAGACATGCTATCGCTCGCCAGGCTTGTCTTGGGTGAAGCATCGCGGCGCCCTGACATTGCCAGTATCTATCACGCCGCAGGCCCAGGAAAGGCTTTCAAAGGGCTCATGGCTTTCATACAAGAATGCGTGGACGCAAACCAACTGGATGTTGATGACCTTGAATACGCTGCGCAGGATCTATGGTCGCTTATTCTGTCAGGACCGCGCGACCACCACTTGCATTTTGTCAGTGAACAACCCGACTCGGTACGGCTACTGCGATCTATAGGTCACGGGTTAAAAGTATTTTTAAAAATCTATTCAACTAACAGTGCCGACGACTTGCTCGCACTGTCACTGAAAGTCGATGCGATGGAACGTACCCTAGCAGAAAAGCTAAGGGTCAAGGAACAATAAAAAAACTTGATCAGTACACCCTTTTAGAATGACAGGAGTAGCAAATCACCACAACGGAAAATGCACAATCAATAGATCGCTTCTCGGACTGTTTAGAGTTTTATTATCAACAGCGGGTGGAGAGTTCCGTTTCCAACGTGATAGCGCTGTGCGGATTGAAATACGATTCCCAGGATGCGCTTGAACGACGCGCGCACGCATAACAGTAAACCTGAACCAAAAAACTTTAATGGAATCATACAATGACGAAAGAGCACGTTCTTAGAGTATTTTCTGTTGGCAAACCCCAATGAGAAACCCACTGATGAAGACCTGCCTACTGGCGACACTCCTGTTATTTCTAACGGCTTGCACGCACCTGGTTCGCCCCAATTTTACTCAAGAGATAAGCGAGTTAAGAGCCGGCGAATACCAGTTGGACACAATGCACAGTTATCTACTCTTTCGCATAGACCATCTCGGATTATCCAAAATCATTGGCCGGTTTAATGAGATCGATGCCAGTATGGATTTCGACCCCAAAAACCCTGAGTCCTTAATACTCAATGGAGTGATCAACGCCAGCAGTATCGACGTGAATAATCGAGACCTTGAGTCAACGCTTCAGGAAGCTGCGTGGTTCAACACCAGTCAGTACCCTCAACTTACCTTCAACAGTGAGTCTGTCAAAACACTGGAATCCGGTCAACTCGAAATAGCGGGATCATTTACCATGCGCGGCATCACCCGCCCACTGCTCTTAACCACTACGTTCAACGGTGGCGCAGACAATCTGATCACTAGAAAATACACAATTGGCTTTTCGGCCAGCGCAAAGCTCAACCGATCAGACTTCGGCATGGATGCTTTTAGCGCCTTTGCGGGAGATGAAATTGACGTTGAATTACACGGGGAGTTTTTGCGCCAAAAATAAGCAGGAGATGTCTTTTTTTTGAG
>CALCKW010000028.1 GCA_937965695.1 uncultured Granulosicoccaceae bacterium | reverse complement strand
GCATGACGTTGTGGAGTGAGACAAACACACGCCATCGGCGGCGAGCCTATCGACCACACTTCTCCACTAGCACACTGGGCCGCGAGATCGGCAACGGTGTTTTGGTAAATGGAGGAAGGTGGATCTATGCGATCCGCCATATAGGCAAAGCACTCGAGGATGAGATTCAGTATGTTCACCAGCTCTGGGTCGGAGGCTTGATGCCGAATAAATTTTTTCTCGTGTTTAGGCATTGCACCTCTTTGCTTGTTAGCTAACATTCAATTTTGAGCAGAAGCAAGTTGATTTTTTGCGTGTTCAAAGCAGCACTTTGTTACACAAACGCCGTTAACAGACCCATTGAAGAATTTGCGGCTAAAATCACTTAAAGCGGAAAAGCCGTACTGGCTATAAACACTAACCTCAATGGAGTACTCATGTCTAACGATCCATTTACACCACCAAGCGCAGAGCTGGACAACGGTACCGAAATCATCTACGCCGGGTTCTGGCGACGCGTAGGTGCTTCATTAATAGACACCATTATATTGCTTTTAGTTATGTTACCGCTGCTGTTTATGCTTTTTGGTAGCGATTATTTCAACAGCGAAACTGACGAGATGGGTTTTTCCAGTCCGTTGGATGTGATGATTAACTACATTATTCCCATCGGTATAACGATTTTTTTCTGGGTGAAATTCAGAGCAACGCCCGGGAAAATGCTTTTGGGCTGCATTGTTGTCAACGCTCAAACCGGTGAAAATCTCGGCGTTGGTCGATCTATCGTGCGTTATTTCGCTTACTTCATCTCTACCATTGTGTTGTTTTTGGGATTTTTCTGGGTAGCCTTTGACAAGAGAAAGCAAGGCTGGCACGACAAGATTGCGGGTACTCTAGTGCTGCGCAAGGGCAGTGCCCTGCCTCGCAGCAACGCTTAAGCTAAAAGCCAAAACGTTCTTTGTCCTTTTCGCGCACTCTGCGCGATCAATATGGACAATCGGCGATTCGCCCACCGGCGTATCAACACTGGTTTAACGCCCTTTCGGTTTGCCTTGCACTATAACTATTAAGTTTAGGGTGCCCTGGGCTCCAGCCTTGCAAAAATCGTTCAAAATCTGCCCAGGCAATGGGGTACAGACTGCGCCACTCTGAAACCAGTGCCTGGATCTCTTGTGCGCTAAGTTTTTTAGACGACGCCAGTGCCTGAACCAGCATGCCTAGATACAGCTCTAGGAGCGCATCGCCCTGTTGCTCTAGTTCGGCACCGCTGAGGCAACTGCCTAAAAAATACGCCAGATCAACAACACCAATTCCCACACCTACGTATTGAAAATCAACGGCAACGAGTGCCCGGTGATCGTTGTCATAACAAAAATTAGCCAATTTGGCGTCGCCGTGAATCAAAGTTTTGAAACGGGCATTTTCCAAGGCGGCGTCCAACGAGTGCGCAGCGGCTTTTAACGCACCGTCTGGCATAACGGCGAATTCATCGGGCCGTGTGGCCAAATGCCAGTAGCTACCCCGAGGCCACAGCGCGCCTGTCGGCTCACCCAGCCAACAGGCGTGAAAGTTCGCCAACCAACGCACGCTAGATTTCACGGCTTCATCAGTCGCGTTTTGCAGTCGAACCCTAAACCCAGCTGCATCTAAATCTTGCAAAACTATCGCGCTAGTGACCCCTTCACCTTTCACACCGTAACAAACGGGTACGCGGCACTGCTCAGTGCACCGACTGCCGTATTGTCGATACCACGCCGCTTCCACGCCATAGGAGCGCAACTTGCGCTGATGACCTGTGTCAGTGTGCCAACCACGTGGGTGTGCTTGCTCCGTCGGCACAGCGATCAGTTTAACCACCACACTGGTCGCCTCTGAACCCTTGAGCGTATAGCGCACAATTTCTCCATAGCCACTCCACAAACTTTGCAGCACATCGCCACGTGTCGCTCGGCTTGCGCCAGTGAGCTGGCAGATTGATTCTTCGATCGTTGAAGTCATGTCGTGTATCTTGTCAGATTAATGCTGTTGTTCAACAAGTGTGTTTGCGCCAGCAAACAGCTCGACGCGACAGTCAATGGTATCGCACGCAAATTCTCGACGTTTGAAATAAAAATCGTATAACGTTCGATTGAAGCGACAGTCGAGCGTAAGATTAAAATCGCTACGCTTGCAGAGCCCAAAGTTCCTCAGCTGCTCGCTTGTTCGACAAATATAACGGCAGTGCATTAACTGCTTCCACGGAAAAAAATATGGCAACCGCAATATCTGGTTCAGCGACATTTACCGAAGGCTCCACACTACGTCACATCACGGTGATGACGATGACTAGCGCCGTTGGTTTGTTTGCCATTATGTTTGTCGATTTTATCGACCTGCTCTACATAAAATCGCTCGGCACCGCTGAAACAGCTGCTGCGATAGGGTTTGCCGGCAACGTGTTGTTTTACCTCACCTCCATCAACATTGGTATATCTATCGCGGCTGGGGTGCTGATCGGTCGTTCGCTAGGTGCTGGAAAACGCAAAGATGCGCGGCAACTTAGCGCCGATTTTTTTGTCCTGACATCCGTTTCCATGGCCGTGGTTGGCGCGCTTTTGTGGTGGCTGACCCCGGATATTCTCAACATTTTAGGTGCCACAGGTGAAGCGCACCGACTGGCGACGGCGTACCTGCGCATTATGTGGTGGTCCGCACCGATGTTTGTCTTGGGCTTTGTGGGCATGGCCGCGCTCCGCGCAGTGGGTGACGCAAAAAGCTCGATGAACTGCACTTTAATAGCCGCCTTGGTCAACGCCGTGTTTGACCCGTTATTTATTTTTGAGCAACCGCTCTCGGCTTTGGGTGTGGAAGCGAGCTTTGGATTGGGCCTGGGTGTTGAGGGCGCTGCATGGGCTTCATTGTTGGCCCGATTTGCCTTGGTGTGGATTGCGCTGCATGCCATGATCAAAAAGCACGACCTCGTCGCGCCCATTCACCCCACCCGCAGTCTGAGCCGCATCGGCCCTATTTCGGTCATCGCCGTGCCTGCCATGTTAACCAACTTTGCCACACCGGTTGGCGACAGCTTTATCACCCGCGCTGTCGCAACTTTTGGGGATGACGCGGTGTCGGCCTACGCTGTTATCGGCCGGATTATCGCTATAGCATTCTCAGTGACTTTTTCTCTTTCTGGGGCCGTCGGCCCTATCATGGCGCAAAACCTGGGTGCCAAACTGTATCTGCGGGTTCAGAGAGTCCTGTGGCAATCCATCGGCTTCGCCATTGTCTATATCTTAGCGATGGCGCTGCTGATGCTCAGCCTAGAGAGCCAGTTACTCGCTCTTTTTAACGCGGTTGGTGAAGAGGCGCTGCTGATCAGCTTCTTCCTGCATTTCATCTCGTTCAGCTTTATTTTTGTAGCGCTTATGTTTGTCTGCAATGCGTGTTTTAACAATACCGGCAAACCAACCTGGGCGACGGCGCTCAATTTTGCGCGAGCACTGGGCGCTGCCCCTCTTGCCTTTTGGGCGGCCAAACACTATGGCCCTACCGGTGTGCTGACCGCACAGGCCGCGTGGACAGCTGTTGTTTCTTTGGTCTCATTGTATTTTGCGCATCGCGCCTTGGCGCGACTAGCCTGTGGGGATGAGAGCTACGAGGCTCCAAGACAGCGCAACAACTTTTGGCGCATCCCCGTGTTTGGTCACGGCGGTGTGCGCCCGCCGGCTACCGATGCGCATCTTTATAAGTCGCAACACCCTGAATCCGACAACGACAAACGCACGCATTAAAGCCGTTATTGTTTTTTAGGTAATGCCGCAGTGACCATCACTGTGAGCACGAGTAGGCACGCAGAAACCCACAAGCAGGCGATCAAACCCGCTTGCTGAAAGACCCAACCCGACAGCACTGTGCCTAGCAACCGGCCCATGGCGTTTGCCATGTAGTAAAAACCGACGTCCACTGATACCTCGTCGTTCCTTGCAAAACTGACAATGAGATAGCTGTGCAGCGCCGAATTGACAGCAAATACACAAGCAAAAACCCCCAATCCGACAAGCAACACCGTCTGAGCGTCTAGCCCCGCGTCTAAGGCGATAGCAATCAGCACGGGTACACTGGCCAAACCAACGGCCCAACGAAACGCACTAACACTATCGGGTATGACGCCACTCGCCAAACCGGTGATGCGCGGAGCCAGTGCTTGCACCCCGCCGTAGCCAATCACCCACAGCGCCAAGAAGCCACCAACTTGCGTGTGCGACCACCCGAGTGACTGGGCCAAAAACACCGGTAACGCCACCACAAACCAGACATCGCGCGAGCCAAACAAAAATAGGCGCGCCGCGCTGAGAATATTGACCGAGCGACTGCGAGAGAATATTTCGCTGAACTTGGGTTTGCGCTTAGCGCGTCCTAAGTCCTTACGCAGCAACCACAGGCTCGATAACAAGATGGCGGCGATTGATGTCGCCATCAAAGCAATGGCACCTCGGAAACCGAAGGCTGAAAGAAGCGCACCACCAAGAAAAAAACCAACCCCTTTCAGGGTATTTTTAGACCCCGTCAAAAAGGCAACCCATCGAAACAAAGTGCCTTCTTGGTTTTCCGGCACCAGCGTTTTGATGGCACTCTTGGCCGACATTTTGTTTAAGTCTTTGGCGATACCGGACAGCGCTTGAGCGGCCATAACCCAGCCAACGTTCAGCCAAGAAGGCGGCACCAGCAGCATCGACAAGGCCAGGACCTGCAGCGCCAAGCCCGCATTCATGGTGCGATTCAGACCCCATCGGGCGCCCAACCAGCCCCCAAACAGGTTTGTTAGCACACCAAAAAATTCGTACAGCACAAACAGCATCGCAATCGACAATGGGCTGTAACCCAACTGATAAAAGTACAGCACGACGAGCAGGCGCAATGCACCATCGCTCAGGGTAAAAGCCCAATAATTAAGCGTAACTACCTTATATTGTGAGAGTTGCTGTGAAACTGTATTCATGGGCTAAAAATTGCATCGAAGTCATCCGAATTACCACAATTATACTTCTTCACTACCTGATCTAAGAGTCGTTTTTATGTTATTCATCCAACCCACGCCCGAAAGCGTTACGACCGCATTGCAGAGCTGGAGCTGGCTTCCTATCGAAGACAAAAGCCCTTTTGCTGTCACAGCAATGGGTGACGTGTTCTTGGAAGCGGCTGACGGGATATGGTTTTTAGATCGCATTGAGGGCAAGCTGGTCTTTGCAGCCGAAACTCAAGACCGCCTTCAGGAAATACTCGACTCTGAAGAAGGCCAAGATCACTACCTCTGGTACACCTTGGTAGAGTCCGCAACAGATCAATCCATGCATCTTGACGATATCGAATGCTACGACTTTAAAGTTGCGCCAATTCTCGGTGGCGAAGTGCATTTGGACAACTTAGAAATTCGAGAGTTTGAGCTCGTGCTGCACGTCGCAGGTCAAGTGCATCAGCAGATTCAAGGATTGCCCGAAGGCACTGAAGTGAAGAACATCAACATCAGCTGATCTCACTCGGAAAGTTGGCATTACAGAACACCACTGCCAACTTTTAAGTCGGCAAAAAAAAGGGCCGCTCAAAAAGCAGAAAGCAGCCCTCTTCCAATCAGTATTTTTTGCACTTCGAGAGACTAGGCAGAACCGACTTTGACAGCCAACTCGGCCACCCGGTTGGCATAGCCCCACTCATTATCATACCAAACATAGAGCTTAAGCTGAGTCCCATTGACAACCATGGTCATAGGCGCGTCAATGATGGCAGAGCGTGGATCGGTTCGGTAGTCGATTGATACCAGTGGCCGCTCCTCATAACCGACGATACCTCTCAGCTCACCGGCAGCTGCTTCTTTAAAGAGTGCATTCACTTCTTCTTCTGTCGTGGCCTTATCCAATTCAAAGACACAATCGGTCAGAGAAGAATTCGCCAGTGGCACCCGAACAGCGTGCCCGTTTAGCCGGCCTTGTAATTCAGGAAAGATCGCCATGATAGCGGTGACGGACCCCGTACTGGTGGGTATTAAACTCATACCGCAAGCCCGCGCACGTCGCAGGTCTTTGTGGGGTGCGTCCAGTATCACCTGCGTGTTGGTGATGTCGTGAATGGTCGTGATCGAACCGTGGCGAATACCCAAGTTCTCGTTTATTACTTTGACCACTGGCGCCAGGCAGTTTGTGGTGCATGAGGCAGCTGTGACGATCTTGTGCTGCGCCGCATCAAAGAGGTGGTCATTGACACCCATGACAACGTTTAAAACGCTCTCTTCCTTAACGGGCGCAGAGACGACAACGTGCTTGACGCCTTGGTCAAGATAAGCCTGCAGCAACGTGGTTTTGCGCATTCGGCCAGACGCTTCAATCACGATATCGCAGCCAGACCAATCGGTATCACCAATAGCGCGATTGCCACTGGTGGTGATACGTCGATCACCCACCACGATGTCGTCGCCGTCGGCTTTAGCCTCATTCGTCCATTGCCCGTGTACAGAGTCAAAGTTGAGAAGATGTGCCAAACACGCCGCGTCACCACCCGGGTCATTGATGTGCGCTATCTCAACACCTGCTTTGTCCCAGAGCGCTCGAAGCGATAGACGTCCAATTCGTCCAAAACCGTTGATACCTACTTTCAATTGCTTAGTCCTTTTTTGATTAGTTGCAGCGACCTGAGTGTTCGTGATCGCTAGCCTGCTCGATAGTTACAGCGCATCGAGAAGTGAGTTAATGGGGGCAACTACCTGTACAGCAGTACTTTCACCTGCTTGAAAAGATAGCGCTGATGATCAAACCTCAACGGTAATTTTTGGCTGCCGCTGTTGCAGTCGAACCAAATTCTCATCGATGAATGCATTGTTTGCGTCTGCTGTCTGCTGCAACACGGCATTCACCCAGCCCGGCAACTCAGGGTTGAGTCGATAATAGACCCGCTGACCTTGGCGGCGGTCTTGCAGCAACCCGCTATTACGCAGGTGCGCCAAATGCCGCGACACTTTGGGTTGACTCTGACCGAGCGCCTCAGTCATCTCACTGACGTGTAGCTCTTTTTTTGCCGCTAACATCAGCAGGCATCGAAGCCGCGTATCGTCGGCTACGCTCTTAAAAAATTCTAATGGGCTGACCATTTTGCACCTCCCGTGCAGTTGCTCAACGTTAAATCATCATATATACGGTATAGCGTATATATGAACGATTGACGACAATTGGAAGGAAATTACTCATTAATTTAGAAAAAAAATGGGGAATTGTAAGGAAACTGCGCCAATTCATCAGCCCACTCAAATCAAACACCCCATTAGGCCTGCCTGAATATTAAGCCTATAATGGCGCTTTCAAACTTTGACTCTTCCATGCTGTTTGACCTCACAGTCCGTATTGGTTCCACGCTCTTCCCCCTAATTGCTGTCGTCAGTGGTGGTGCAATTTACGGTCGACTTCTAAAACCCGACTTTCGGGTGGCCAACATGGTCAATATGGATGTGTTTGTACCCGCGCTGGTTTTCACCATATTGGTCAATGGCAATTTTCGTGTCGTGGAGATGGCCGAGCTGGCCGCAGCAACCGCCGCATTAGTCCTACTATGTGGTCTCGCTGCCCGGCTCGTTGCCCGTATTTTCAAGTGGCCAATCACGGCGTATGTACCGTCTCTGATGTTTAGAAACTCCGGCAATATTGGGTTGCCCATCGCCGCTTTTGCGTTTGGTGAGGAGGCCCTGCCAGCTGCCACTATAGTATTTTTAGCCAGCAACACCCTGCACTTCACCTTAGGATCACGGATGCTCAGCCCTGGGGCCAGTTTACTGCAAGTGTTGAAGATACCCGTGGTCTGGGTTTCTGCGGTGGCATTGTGTTTGAATTTAGTCAGTTTCAAACCGCCGCCAGTGATATCGCTACCCATCGAAATGCTAGGGCAAATTTCTATTCCGCTGATGTTATTTGGCTTGGGGATTCGATTGCAGAACGCTGACTTACGCGAATGGAAAATAGGATTGGCTGCCGGGCTGGCTGCACCGATTATAGGCGTGCTGTGTGTTTTGCTAGTCCGCCCCTTTATAGACTTGCCACCGCTGCAGTTAGTTGCTCTGCTGATCTATGCAGCACTGCCCCCTGCGGTACTCAACTTCATGTTTGCTGAACGCTTTGCTCAGTACCCCGCTAAAGTTGCGTCGATTATTGCTATTTCACATATGGTAGCGCTCATGAGTGTGCCCCTAATGCTGGCCTATACCTTGACCAAAATTGCTCCGATGCAGTGAACGTGGACGCCTGCAATCAGAGCATGGTCGCCCACTGCATTAACAACAGCTCAGCTGGTTGATCACTCTTGTAACTTATCAATGCGTCTGCCCGTGTTAGCCCAGGGTTGATACAGTAAATCGGTGTGCTTTGCTCTGCAGCTTGCTGGCAAAATCGAAACCCTGAATAAACCTGCAGTGAAGAGCCAACTACCAACATGGCGTCTGACTCTGTCAAAGCAATCTGGCATTGCAGCACGCGCTCCTTGGGCACGTTATCGCCAAAAAATACAACATCAGGCTTTAACACGCCCTGACACACTTCGCAGGCTGGTACCCGCACCTCAGCGATCAATTCATCAGGAACATCAGCATCCCCGTCTGGCCGTAACTGAGAAGCCTGCATTTGAAAATCAGGATTCGCAGCTTCCAAACGAACTTGCATGTCACTGCGTGGGCTCGTGTTGCCGCAATCAAGACACAAGACCAAGTCGAGCCGACCGTGTAGATCAACAACGTGACTACTGCCCGCACTTTGATGCAATCGGTCAACATTCTGAGTGACAAGTAGTTCCAGCCGCCCCGCATTTTCTGCAGTGGCCAAAGCTCTGTGAGCATCGTTGGGGAGAGCCTTGCCGAAATTGCGCCAACCCACCATGCTGCGCGCCCAATAACGTTGGCGAGTAGCTGCATCAGCAACAAAATCCCCGTGTTGAATGGGATTGCTTCCGGTCCACTGGCCTTTGGCGTCTCGGTAAGTAGGGATACCTGAAGGTAGGCTGATACCGGCGCCAGTGAGCACAAAAATTTTATTATGGCGATTGAGCTGCTCAAGGAATTCGTTCATGCGATGCCTGTATTCGTTGTAGCCTAAAACCTTAGTTCGCCAACGGCCGCCCGTCCAGAATTGAGCGTTGAGTCCCCCATGGACTTTGGAACCTCTGATCAATTCATGCTCGCACCTTGATGCGCTAGGTTCGGCCTGGCCGTTTTGAAAGTCTAGGCAGTAGCACCACAGTTGCCGGCGATTCGCGCCTTGCTCGGTCCAATTTATTCACGCCGACGTCACAGACCGGATTTAATCTGAGGTCCCTTAGTTTGTTTTTATAACGAAGATTTTTATAAGAGCAAGTGAAGGGATCAAAGAGCAAACTCTTTGTTGCGATGTAAAAATTTTAGGCCCAGATTTTTTGCAAGCCAAGCACCACAGGTTGAAAAGAATAATTAAAAGCTAACCCACTGCTAGTACACGAAAGCGCACGACCCATGCATTGTCGTTGGTGTGTTCATGCTCGACATCTTGATAGATCGGCACTTGCACCAGCTCGGGCTCTGTGATGATTTGACGTGCCTGCTGATAACGGAACATCTCAGCGAAGCCTTTTTCAGCGTAATGCTCTGCATTAATACCAATGCAGCAAAGTGCCCCTACTCGCAGGTGCTCCAGCAATGGCGGGATCGTCTCTGGACCCAGATGGCCGTGCGTATAGGTACCCGCGCTGACTAAACCACCCCAAGGTTCTTTGCTGTTAGATAATGGTTCACTGAGATCTACAGCGTAGAGATGGCGATAACAGTTTTTACGTGCAGCCATGGCCAGCATGGTCTCGGAGATATCCAAGCCATCGACAGGCCAGTTGCCCATCACAGACAAGGCTTCACCGACGAGCCCTGTACCACATCCAACATCCACAACGGGGCCGTCATCGACGTCAGCCATTTCAGCATATCGCGAGGCCACTTGCGCCGGATAACAATACCCAAGGCCTTCTGTCATATCGACTTCGTAGCGATCCGCCCACCGATGGTACAACGCCAAAGACTCGTCCCGGCTTTCAAGTGTGTAGGCACTTTTAAGTTTGGATCTTTTATCGGTGTCCGCCATACAGTCTTCTCGCTCGCGTTTCTAACCCTGCCATGATGTCAAAAGTGTCGTATCGAGGTCTAGCACTTAAAGCGTGTGGTAATGAAAGATTAATACTAGTCAGAAGTAAGCTCAAATAAAAGTTTTAGAGGAGATATGCGCGGTCTTTCAGTGCCACTGCCGTCGATGGCGTCACGCTCTTTGAATGTGCTCATTTAGATTTGGGCAAACCCAACCAGCCATTGAACACCACCAAGCTACACCCAATAAGAAACATTCCGCCTATGGCTTGCGGGCTCAATTGTTCGCCTAGGAAAATAACGCCCAACGCGGTGGCACTAAGAGGAATCAACACGGTCACTAGTGAGAGCGCGGTCGATCCCGCGCTGTTGACAATGCGAAAATACAGCAGGTAACCCAACGACGTAGAAGCTAAACCCAGGCCCAAGACCGCAAGCACGGGTTTTAGACTGAGTTGTATTGTCTGCCAATCACCTAAAATGACCACTAGGGCGAGCGTCATTACGCTTGAGCAAGTCAACATGCCAGCGGCGGCGACTTCCGGCGCAATCCCGCCCAGTTGTTTTGCAAAGACCGCTGCCATGCCATAGAAAGCGGAGGCTAGAAGTGGCATCCAAACCGCACCGCTAACCTCACTGCCCATCGTTGGCGAACCACTCAAAACCCATACACCGGCCACCGCGATGACGATCGCCAAGAGAATGCGGGGTTTTAGTCGCTCGTCTTTTGTCACAGCATGCGCAATGAGCGCGGCGAACAAGGGTGTCGTCGCATTCAGTGTGGCGGTCAGACCGCTGTCCAAGCTGCGCTGTGCTTCAACAAACAGTAAAAAAGGCAGCAAATTGTTGAACAACCCCATAAAGGCGAAACAAGCCCATAGCTTCCAGCTGCGCGGCATGCTCAGGCCTCGCCAGTAGAGCACCCCCCAGAGGCCCAATGCACCGATGCCCACACGACCCAATACAATCACCAGTGATGTGCCCATTGGCAAGGCCAATTCATTAAAAAAGAATGACCCGCCCCACAGCAACGACAATGCCCCGAGCATGATCCAATTAACGGCACTCATTCATCTTCTCTATTCCAAATATGTTTGTTCACCAGCGACATAAT
Source organism: uncultured Granulosicoccaceae bacterium (assembly GCA_937965695.1). Classification (GTDB taxonomy): domain Bacteria; phylum Pseudomonadota; class Gammaproteobacteria; order CALCKW01; family CALCKW01; genus CALCKW01. The sequence continues at coordinate 104,896 of CALCKW010000028.1, read as the reverse complement.
GCCCGAATTTCAGCGGGGGCAACCACCCAATTCTTGCTTGTTTACTGGGATAGTCTAATCAGTACCTCAAAGCGGCACTGCACGCTAAAATTTAGAGCGACCAGATTGAATTGAATCAAGCTCAATTACTAATGAGCCTCTGAATTAAGCCAGGTCAGTTGGCGTCGGCGTGAAAAAATCGGACCCTTCAAGGCGCGAACCGACGGCACTAATGGAGCTATTGGCTAGATTCGCAACGCGGCTGGGCCGAATTTAGCGTTTAGACGGCGCAGCTGACTTGATTTTAGGCACTCTAGGTTACCCCAGTTGTACCACAGCTGCGTTATGCTGACGGTCGAGACCGCAGGCCAAAAACCGAAGCACCATGCCTTCTGTTTATGACTAACTCATATCATCATCAGCAAAATGGCGCAAAGCTAGGGTCTACTTTGACAATGCACTGTCGTGCCTCCAAACGCTTGCCTTTCACGGACTGCTATTTCCCTCTTTATTAGCCCGAGGCAGTACTTATCAAGCTGTACCTTGCAGTGGTATGCTGGCGCTTTTGTGCTTGAAGAAGAGGCATCGAATGGCCATCCCCTTTACGACGACTGTGCAGAACCTGCCAGCCACCACACCTTTTGTTGGTCCTGAAACCTTGCAGAGACAGAGCGGTAAGGCCTTCAAATTGCGAATCGGCGCTAACGAAAGTGCCTGGGGTATGTCGCCGAAGGCCCGTGCAGCAATGATTGAGGCCCTGCACGACAGCCGCTTTTACGCCGATCCCGAGAGTCATGATCTACGGACTGCGCTCGCAGAACAGCACGGCGTTTCAATCGACGAAATCGCTATTGATGCGGGTGTCGATACGCTGCTTGGGCTGTTGGTGCGCATGTTGATCTCACCCGGCGATAAAGTGGTCACTTCGTTTGGTGGCTACCCCACCTTTAACTACCATGTGGCCGGTTACGGCGGAGACTTGCAGACAGTCCCCTACAAAGGGCTCTATGAAGATGCAGAAGCTTTGCTCGCCGCCACGCAATCACTGCAGGCCCCGTTGGTGTATTTCGCCAACCCCGACAATCCGATGGGCACCTGCCACCCGGCAGATACTGTGCAGTGTCTAATAGACGGAATACCGGAAAACAGTGTCCTGGCATTGGACGAGGCATATATCGAATTCGCTGCAGAAGGAACAGCGCCCGCCATCGACACCAGTAACCCTCGTGTGTTGCGGTTTCGTACTTTCTCAAAAGCATGGGGTATGGCAGGTCAACGCGTTGGCTACGCCATTGGTCACAGAGATGTCATCACCGGTTTTAACAAAACACGTAACCACTTTGGCCTCAACCGCGTGGCACAAATTGGTGCGCTAGAAAGTTTGCAGGATCAAGACTTTCTGCAACAAGTCATCACCCTCAATGCGGCAGCACGAGAACGCATCATGGTGATGGCCGCCGAGCTTGGGCTTTACGCCGAACCTTCGAGCACGAACTTTGTGGCTGTGGACGTGGGATCAAAAGAGCGCGCTACAGCGATGATTGCGGCACTTGCTGAACGCGAAGTCTTTATGCGTATGCCGGGCGTTGAGCCGCTCAATCGCTATATCCGTGTGGGCACTTGTAAAGCTGAAGACTTCGACTTTTTTCAGCATGCGTTTAAAGATTCGCTAGCATCTCTGTAAATCCAACATAGACCCGCATGCTAAATCGGTGTCTGAGCCCAACAACCTAAAGGCAGTGCATGCATGCAGCAATTATCTGAGCGCCGTGAAAAACGAGCACTACGCGCTGTGGCTGTTCAGTATCTCGTCAATGGTGTCGTGGCGGCCGCCTATATACCTCGTCTTCCAGAGATAAGAGAAAACCTGCAGATAGACCTCGCGACTATTGGTCAACTCATCACGTTGGCGAGTATCGGTGGCCTGCTGGGCAGCTGGCTATGCAGCAAGCTATTAACGCGTTTTACCACCAAACAACTGATGATTGTCGGGTCAATATTGCTAATCTTAATACTACCGGGTGTGGCCTTTGCGTCTTCAGTGGCCAGCCTAGTTATCGTACTGGCCTGCATTTATTTCATCGACGTTGTTGTTGATGTCGCCGTCAACATGCAAGGCTCGGTCTTGAATGCACGTAGGCACACACCGGTGATGAATCGACTGCACGGTATTTGGAGTATCGGCACCGTTGTCGGTGGTACGCTCGCCTCGCTAATGGCGGCGTATGCCATACCGCTCCATTGGCATTTAACCGGTGTATCGTTACTGCTGGGTCTCGCACTCTTGTACGTCGCCAAAGACCTCCTCAGCACAGATGGTCGACCCGAAGAGCCAAATATTTCACCCTCGGCAGCTCCTTTGCGACGTTCTCGTCTACTGCTTTTTATCCTGCTCGGTGCAGGTGCCTTTGTCCCCGAGATGATTCTCAGTGACTGGGCTCCTTTTCGACTGCGCGAAGACCTTGGTGCTAGCGAAGCACTATCAGGAGTCGCATATGTGGCGTTTGGCAGCGGCATGGTGTTGGGCCGCATGGGTGGTGATTGGGTGGTGTCAAAAGTAGGCAGCGTCCAACTGCTAAACCTAGCCACAGCGACCGCTTTAATTGGCTTGTTGATGGCCTGTTTTATCGACACGATACCACTGTGTTACTTGGGCTTTTGCATCGCAGGGCTAGGCGTATCCGTGTTGTTTCCCGCCCTGTACGATACGGCTGCTCGCGACCGTGGTCGCCCAGGTGCGGCTTTGGGCGCAATGACTGCCGGTTCACGCGGTGCGATGCTATTGGCACCGTTGACGATAGGTTCACTCGCCAATTCTCCCAGCTTGACGGTGGGTATGGCTATCGCTTTGGTGGCGCCGCTGTGTTTGTTGATGGTCTGGTGGCTCAGTCACAAAGTAACGCAAGCTTAATCACTGTATTAAATATGCAAAGCCTGCCCTAGCGCCTTCATGCAGGCCTCTTGCAAGCCCTCGGATTGGGTTGGATGCGCGTGGATTGTTCCTGCAATATCTTCAAGCCGAGCGCCCATCTCTACGGCAAGTGCAAAAGCTGCTGACAGCTCTGAAACCCCGGCACCAACCGCCTGAATGCCCAGCACGAGATGGTTGTCTGCTCGCGCAACGACGCGCACAAAGCCGGACTCGTTCTCCATGGTCATCGCTCGCCCATTGGCCTTGAACGGAAACTGCCCCGTCACAACATCGATGCCTTGCTGCTCTGCCGATAACGGCGATAAGCCATAATCGACAATCTCGGGGTCGGTAAAACATACCGCTGGGATGCAACGCTTGTCCCATACACGAGAACGGCCCGCTACCAGTTCTGCAACCATCTCTCCCTGAGCCATGGCACGGTGCGCCAACATTGCATCGCCCGTGACATCTCCTATCGCGTAAACTCCGCGCATAAAAGTTTGGCACTTATCGTCTATCTCAATGAACGGGCCTTGCAGGGTCAGGCTTAACTCTGCTAGACCGACTCGATCCGTGCGAGGCGTACGGCCCACGGCGACTAATATTTTGTCTGCTGGTATTTCAGTTTTCCGCCCATCGGCACTTTCCACCAATAACGTGCCCGCTTTATGACCCTTAGCTGCAGTGCGGGTCATGACTTCAACACCGAGCTGCTGAAGGTGCTTGGCAACAGGTTGCGTTATATCTTTGTCGTATTGCGGCAGTATTTTTTCACCAAACTCAATAACCGTCACCTTGGCACCGAGCTTTGCCATTGCTGTCCCGATCTCTAAGCCTATGTATCCTCCCCCAACAACCGCCAACCGCTTGGGCACTTCTGCTAAAGCCAGTGCATCAGTAGAGCTAATAACGTCTCCACCGAATGGCATGCCGTCGAGTTCACTTGGTTTTGAGCCCGTGGCAATCACAATTGCCTCGGCGCTGATGATCTGAACACCACCTGGACCATTGACTTCGACCCTCTTGCCGTCGAGAAATCTGGCCGACCCTGAAATTAATCGCGCATTAGATTTTTTGAGTAGTTCAGCCACACCTGTATTGAGTCGATTGACAATACCGTCTTTCCACTCAACGGTTTTGGCAAAATTAATAGTCGGCTGAGCGCTAACGATACCCAAAGGCGAATCACCTAGGCTTGCTATTCTGTGAAATTCATCTGCTGCGTGTATCAGTGCTTTGGAGGGAATGCAACCGACATTTAGGCAGGTACCACCTGGCTTCTCTGCTTCCACGACAATCGTCTCTACACCGAGTTGGGCCGCTCGGATTGCACACACATAGCCGCCAGGACCAGCACCAATCACCAACAGCCGGCAGCTTAAATCAGCCACGCGTCTTCTCCAAAAACATATTTAGTACCCATTAAATCCATGTGATTCTCAACCTTCCACAACGTCTCAAGTGTAGATAAAGCCAATCTACGCCTCGACAAACAGCAGGGCTGGCGTTTCTAATAAGCTCTTAATTTTTTGCACAAACACAGCGGCGTCCCAGCCATCGATCACGCGGTGATCAAATGAACAAGAGATATTCATCATCTTGCGTGGCTGAAACTGCTGACCGTCCCAAACGGGACGAATATTCATTTTGTTGATGCCGACAATAGCCACTTCTGGGTGATTGATGATGGGTGTGGTCACCAGCGCACCGAGTGGCCCCAGGGAAGTGATAGTAATGGTCGAACCGGAGAGCTCGTCCAGACTAGCTTTGCCGTCACGTGCGGCGGCTGCCAATCGCGAAACCTCTGTGGCCGCCTCCCACGGATTGAGCGCCTCGGCGTGCCTAGTCACAGGAACTGTCAGACCGGCAGGTGTCTGAGCTGCAATACCAACATGCACGCCACCGTATTGATAAATGACACCGGACTCATCGTCATAATGTGCATTCATCTCTGGGTGCTCACGTACTGCCTCGACAATCGCCCGCATCATGAAGGGCAGCACAGTCAATTTTGGCCGCTCTCCTGCGTGTTTCTGATTGAGTTTTGCGCGCAGCTCTTCTAGATTGTTGACATCCACTTCTTCGACAATCGTAATATGTGGAATACGTGATTTTGACAGCGCCATCTTCTCAGCTATTTTTCGGCGCATACCAATGACTTTAATTTCTGATACGTCTGTGTTCTGGCCGCGTGTCGATTTTTCCGGTGCTACCGGCGCATAGCTAAAGAAGTTGTCTAGATCCTCGTGCGATATGCGACCAGCAGGGCCCGACCCTGACACTTGCCTCAAGTCCACACCTTCTTCTAACGCTCGTTTACGCACAGCCGGAGAAGCCAAAGGTTTTTCGCCCTCTCCGCGACGTGGAGCTACAGGACGAGATGCCACTGACAGTGTCAACTCTTGCACTGGCCGGGTTGCAGGTTCAGCCGGCGTCGCAGCGGATTCTGATTCTGCGCTAATAAGTGTATTGCCAGTTTGTGTTTGTTCCCCAACCGTTTCTTCGGCGTTACCGTCGCCTTCTATTTCTAGTTTGATCAACGCCGCACCGATAGCAATGGTGTCCCCGGCTTCGCCGCCCAGCCATGTAACGACACCACTGACGGAAGAAGGCACTTCTACTGCGGCTTTGTCGGTCATGATAACGCCAAGTACATCGTCTTCACGTACCTTGTCACCAACTTGAACTAACCACTCTGCCAGTTCAGCTTCGGCGATTCCCTCACCGACATCGGGCATCAACACGGTATAAATGCCCATGGCTCAGGCTCCCATAACTTTGTGTAAATTCTCTATCACTCGAGCTGGCCCAGGAAAATAATCCCATTCCTGCGCGTGAGGATAAGGTGTGTCCCATCCAGTCACTCGAATAATGGGTGCTTCGAGAAAGTAAAAACACAACTCCTGCACCACACTCATCAGCTCTGCACCAAAACCGGAGGTGCGTGTTGCTTCGTGCACAATCACGCAGCGACCGGTCTTTTCAACAGAAGCCTTAATCGCATCGGTGTCCAATGGTACCAAAGACCGCAAATCGATTACCTCAGCGTCGATACCGGCCTCTTCAGCAGCTGCAATGGCGACGTACACCATGGTCCCGTAGGCGAGAATAGTGACATCAGATCCTTCTCTTGCTGTAGCTGCTTTGCCGATCTCAGTGATGTAATAGCCATCATCCACTTCACCGAGTGGGTGTTTTTTCCACGGCACAATGGGTTTTTCGTGGTGACCATCGAATGGCCCATTGTAGAGCCGCTTGGGTTCTAAGATAACAACAGGGTCAGGGTCTTCTATCGCAGCTAACAGCAGACCTTTTGCATCTTGAGGGTTAGAAGGCACAACTGTTTTTAAACCCGCCACGTGTGTGAATAGCGCTTCAGGACTCTGGCTGTGCGTCTGGCCACCGAAAATGCCGCCACCGGCAGGCATACGAATCACCAGTGGACAGGTGAAATCCCCACCCGAACGGTGCCGTATGCGCGCCGCTTCGCTGACTATTTGGTCGTAAGCGGGGTAAACGTAGTCGGCAAATTGAATTTCAACGATGGGCTTGATGCCGTAAGCCGCCATACCAACGGCGGTACCGACGATTCCCAATTCATTTATAGGTGTGTCGAAACATCTATTCTTGCCGTACTTGGCTTGTAGTCCCGCTGTGCAGCGAAAAACACCGCCAAAAAACCCGACATCTTCTCCAAATACCACAACCTTGTCATCGCGCTCCATGGCGACATCGTGGGCATTTTGGATCGCTTCAATCATTGTGCGCTGGGTCATAAGTGCTCCGTCAAATGAATAATTGCGGATGCAGAGATCGCAAGCTGCACTTGAGTAAGACGTGGCTCGAAGGAAATGGTGGTTCCATTGCCAAGAGCCACAATGCTGCGCATGCGTAGCCTGTAATCTCCCAACGGGTGACCACCCCGCGAAAGAGATGGTGTCTCCTTTGCCAAAAAATATTTCATACAGACTGAATTCCTATGGCAGGTACGAGGGCGCTGCGCCCCGACTTTTTGGTTGGACGGAACACTCTAATACCCCGCTTCTTGGCGCTGGGCAATAAGGTGAGCCGGCATGGTCTCGTAAACGCCTTCAAAAATATCCCGCGAAGATGACGACTTGCCTGAAGTCATCGTTCCCACGGCTTCCGCTGACTTCTGGGCATGTTTCACTTCATCCATCAATTCCGCAGTGACTTGCGCATGCCGCGACTCACTCCATTCCCCTAACGAGATCAAGTGATTTTTTAACCGCTCTATCGGGTCTCCTAGTGGCCATGCAGAGCCCTCGCCTTCCGCTCGGTAACTGGATGGGTCGTCGCTGCTGGTATGTCCACCTGCTCGATAAGTCACGTGCTCAATCATCGTGGGCCCAAAACCTAAGCGAGCGCGTTCCGCGGCCCACATTGCCACTGCGTGTACAGCGAGATAATCGTTACCATCAACACGAATAGAGGGAATACCAAACCCGTGCCCGCGCGAAGCGAAAGTGGCCGAATTTCCGCGCGCCATCCCTTGGAAGGTTGAGATGGCCCATTGATTATTGACCACATTCAAGATCACTGGCACTTGATAGGTTGAAGCAAACACCATTGCTGCGTGAAAATCACTCTCCGAGGTTGAACCATCACCAATCCAAGCTGCTGCTATTTTTGTATCGCCGCTGATGGCAGAAGCCATAGACCAACCCACCGCCTGCACAAACTGGGTACCCAAATTACCGGAAATGGTAAAAAAACCGAATTCTTTAGAGGAGTACATGGTGGGCAGTTGGCGGCCTTTTATCGGATCATTCGCGTTGGAATAAATCTGATTCATCATGGATTCTAAAGGGTAGCCACCCGCTATCAGCAGGCCCGCCTGCCGATAAGTGGGGAAATGCATATCACCCGGCTGCATCGCTTGTCGAAAAGCACAGGCAACGGCTTCTTCACCCAAACACTGCAGATAAAAACTGGTTTTGCCTTGGCGCTGCGCCATCATCATGCGCTCATCAAAGGCACGCAGTGTCATCATGTGTCGTAGACCTAGCTGCAATTTTTCGATCGACAAAGTACCGGCCCACGGACCCACTGCTTTGCCTTCAGCGTTGAGTACCCGAACGATTGAAAACGCGAGATCACGCATGTCCTCTGGGGAAGTGTCTGATTCAGGGCGTCGCGTTTCACCGGCGCGAGGCATCTCAAAATCTGAAAAATCGGGTTTATCGCCGGGCCTGCACCCTGGTTCAGGCACATGCAGATACAGCGGTTTTGAGGTGCTTCCCATCTCTAACACTCCACGCATATACAGGTAATATAATGCAGCATTCTATCATGCTAACTGCGGATAGAGATTTCATTTTTTAGACTTATTGGTAAATATGTAGTTATTATTAACTGCATATATCTATTTATGAAGAATTAAATACTGCCAATGAAGACCAACTCAGTAAAGAAGCTAGACTCCGTTGACGCGAAAATCCTGCGCCTATTGGCCCAAGATTCAAAAATCGCAAATGCCGAGCTTGCTCAGGCTGTGGGCCTGACCACCAGCCCATGCTGGCAACGAGTGCGCAGATTGGAGCAAGAGGGGTATATCAGGGGCTACAGCGCGCAGGTTGATCAGACAATGCTGGGTGTTACCGACATCGTGATTGTTGAGATAACACTGGAGCATCACAGCCAGGAGGCACTGCGTGTATTCAACAAGGAAATCTTACAAATTGACGCGGTGCTAGAAGCTTTCATGACGAGCGGTGACTACGACTACCTGCTCAAAGTCGCGGTGTCCGGAACGCGCGGGTACGAAGAGTTTCTGACCAATAGCCTAAGCCGCATTCCAAATGTCCGGAAAATTCGTTCTATTTTTTCACTGCGCTGTGTTAAGAAGTCGCCCGTTTTTATTCCCTCTATGAGCAGTTCCTAGTCCCTCAAATTTATGTCCTAGCTACGGCTTCCGACATATGCTCTCAGCAATGGGTTGTTAGGCTTTCTGAGCGGGCATGCCGTACACAAGGCTAAGCGACCTAAAACTGACAGAGCTTTCCACAGGAAAATTTGACCTTGAAAAACAGGGATCTCGCCCCCATGTATTTCATCTATAAATTCTGAAAGCCCACCAGGTACTGTTCAAATGAAAAAGCTGATCACTGCACTATCCATAGCCGCCCTAACACTGCCCGCGCTGGCCGAAGATGTGGTCATCAGCACGGGTGGTCGTGGTGGTTCGTATTTCGCCACGGGCGATAAATTGGCCAATATTCTGGTGGAGTACGATTACGCCGCCAGCGCTGTTAAAAGTAAAGGCTCCATCGAGAACATCAATCGCGTCGCCGATGGTGAGGCGGCGCTTGGTTTTGCGCAGTTAGATGCGCTTGCTTGGTGGATGAACCGAAACCCAGAAAAATCTAGCTCGCTGAAAGTATTGGGCAACCTCTACAGCGAATGCGTCTATGTGGCTGTGAATACCAAAGGCCCGATCGATGATGAAGGTGACCTGCAAAGTAAGAAAGCCAATGTAGCTGTACAGAAAAAAGGTTCTGGGTCGGCAGTGACATGGTCATTTATGCAAGAGTTAGAATCAGACTTTGCAAGTGGCACAACGTTTTATCAAGGTGGCCTTCAACTGCTCAATCAAATTGCTAACAACCCAGATGGTGAAGTCAATGCCTTTTTATGGGTGAGCAACCCCACCAACCTCGAGCAGCGTTACCTCAAGACCGTACTAGAGAACGACGACTTAGAACTGGTTGATATCAAGGACTGGGATTTAAACGACAAACACCCAGAGCTAGGCCGCCCTATTTACAGCTTTGAGGAGCCCGACGTGGCCAAAGGAATGATCTTCGATACTGAACTCAATACCATCTGCATGGACGCTGTCGTGGTTGCCAGTAGCTCAGCAGATGACGACATGCTAGACGACGTGGTTGACGTATTAACCGTCAACCGCGGTCGATTGTTTGACGAGTAAGAAAAACCAAGATCAAATGACCGCCGTGTGCTCAATTGCCGCGGCGGTTTTTTTGACGTTAGACGCGCGGATCTTCTGCATCGGAATGCAAGCTTTGCCCTGGCGTGAAATACACAAATGACGCACCATCAGGCGCGCCAGGCTTGTGCCAGACACCGCGTGGGACCACAAAGACGCTCCCAGCAGAGACGGTTACGTCTTCTTTTCCCGTATCCAGTAAAAGGCAAATATTCATCTCACCTTCTAGGATATGAAAAAATTCATCGGTGTCGGGATGCATTTCCCAGACGGGGCTTACACCCGTAATTCGACAACTGCCAAAACTGTGTTGGTTAAAGTCACACAGGTCTAAAAAGCTACCCTCTGCATTTGCTGATAGCAATTCATTGATGTCTACGCCTTGCATATCAAATCCCTTTTTTTAGGTAGTGAAACGTCACAGACTGTCAACAGTATTTTTTCACTGAGGCGTCTATCAACCGTGCCTGTATTATAACATTCAGCGTTGCTTTAAATTATTAAGCCATTGCGTCACACTGGCTCCGTTAAACACGGACAAAATAACCGGTGAGTCAAACGCCCTTAAGCAGCGGTCCAGCTTTCGCTCACCAGTAGCTGATCGCCACTGAACAGCTGCGCTTCAAATAGAGCACCGGCACCAACTGGGCCAACCCCTTCAGGCGTACCCGTCATCACCACGTCCCCGTCTTCAAGTGCCATAAACGTCGCTAGATCTTTCACGATGTAGTCAGGCGGGAATAACATTAACGGAACACCCCCTCGTTGTGCGGCTTCACCGTTAATATCCAGAGCGAGGTGCAAAGATGTTACGTCACCCGAAAAAGGCACAAAGTCGCTAAACACAGCTGATCCGTTAAAAGCCTTGCAGCGCTCCCACGGCAGTCCTTTTTTCTTCAATCGGTTTTGCGTCTCGCGCCGAGTCAAGTCTAGCCCTACGCCCACTGCCGTGAAACGACCATTTTGCACCAGAAAGCAGATTTCTGCTTCAAAGTGAATGGTTTCACTGTCAAAGTTCGACATGAGCTCGCTACCGATTGATGAATTTGGTTTAACAAAAACGACCATTTCATCGGGGATAGTATTACCCAGCTCAGCAACATGCGCAGCGTAGTTGCGGCCAATACAGACGACCTTAGACGGCGCTATCTCTTGCTTTGCCAAACGCACGGTTTGCATATTCATTCCTCAGCCTAGAAATCACTGATTGTACGATGTTTTGAGAATAAAATACGCGGGCTCTCTGGTTTGGTTGATGAACCTTCCACGGCGCCGTCACTATTGAGTGACAGCCACGCGCCGTCCCGTGATCAGAATTTTACAGCCAATAGTTTAAATTACCTGTCTAAAAGCCGTGTTTTCGAAGCAATAACCCCCTCTGGTGAAAAGCTTTCGACTCCTTTTGCTCAGTGCTCAAGGTATGCACGGCACTCCGAAGATCAATGGCATTGTATAGCGCGGTTAAAACACAGATCATAAGGATAATTTAAGGAACTCCGCTTATGGCAAGCTTGCAGGAAACCGTTAAAAAGTGCTTTGGCTTTGACACGCTTCGGCCCGGACAATCCCAAATCATGCAACAACTGCTGGACGGCCACAACTCGGTGGCTATTTTTCCAACAGGTGGCGGAAAATCACTGTGCTATCAAGCGCCAGCGGTCATGTTGCCGGGCATCACGCTGGTGGTATCGCCTCTTTTGGCATTGATGAAAGACCAGATAGACGCCTTGCTGGCTCTGGGTATCGGCGCTGCACGTCTAGATTCGTCATTGAGTTTTGATGAGTATCGCACCGTGTGTGACCGCGCTCGAAGCGGCGACCTCAAGCTACTTTATGTTGCACCAGAACGCTTTAACAACGAGCGTTTTAAGTTATTGGCTACTGATCTAAATATCAGCCTGATGGCGATAGACGAAGCACACTGTATCTCTCAGTGGGGGCACAACTTCCGACCCGACTATCTAAAGTTAGCAGAGCACGCCAAGTACTTCGGCGCCGAGCGAGTACTGGCCTTGACCGCCACCGCAACCCCTGAAGTTGTCGAGGATATCAGCCGGCATCTGGATGTCGCTCAGGAGCATGTCGTGCGTACACCCTTTTATCGGGCCAATCTAGCGCTACGACTAAGCCCTGTCAGTAGCGACAGTGAACGTAAAAAACGACTGCTCGATGGTTTGCAAAGCCGACCTCCAGGCGCTGGGATTATTTACGTCACCTTACAACGAACCGCCGAAGAAGTCGCCCAGTGGTTAAACGACAACAACTTAAAAGCTCGCGCCTACCACGCGGGCCTTAAAGATGACGCCCGTGAAGCCATTCAAGAGTGGTTTATGGCGGATCCAACTCGGGTAGTGGTAGCGACCATTGCCTTTGGCATGGGTATAGATAAATCGGATATCCGCTATGTCTACCACTATAACCCCGCCAAGAGTTTAGAAAACTACGCGCAAGAAGTGGGTCGCGCTGGGCGAGACGGCAGCGCCAGTCTTTGCGAAATGTTCTATCTGCCAGCAGATCGGCGTGTTTTGGATAACTTCAGTTACGGTGATACCCCCTCGCCACATTCGATTGAGAAGCTTTTGCAGTTTGTATTTGACCAAGAAGAAAGTTTTGAAGTGGGTAACTATGAGCTCTCTACACGATTTGATATCCGCACTCTGGTGCTGCGTACGCTGTTGGTGTACCTGGAGCTGGAAGGATACCTCAAGGCTGGCACACCGATTTACAGTGAACACAGCTTTAAGCCTCTGTGCAGTAGCCAGGAGATGTTGAGCCACTTTGACGGCGAAAAGTTGATCTTTCTGCGCCAAATTTTAAGCTGCTCCAGAAAGGCCAAGATATGGTTCTCATTGGACATGGAGGCAGCCATCACCAAGACCGGTAGTGAGCAGTTCCGTATCAGCCAAGCACTCAATCATTTGGCTGAACGTGGCTTTGTAGAACTGCAATCAAAAGGGGTAAAAGTGCCCTATCGAATTCTCAAACACCCTGCAAATTTGACCGAGTTGCAACAAGCACTTTGGCATCAAGTAGAGACACGAGAACAAGGGGATATTGCTCGCATGGATCAAGTGGAAGCACTGGTCACGGCCAACGCCTGCCAAGCATCGATATTAAGCGCCCATTTCGGTGAACAGCTGGAACAGCCTTGTGGTCAATGCAGTTTTTGTGAACAAGGCAGCCAAAGCCTTGTCGACGCGCCCACTGCAAAAATCGACGATCAGTTGTTGTCAAAAATTCTCGCGCTAAGGAACGAGCATCCCCAAGTTCTTGAGGATGATCGAGCAATTGCTAGATTTCTAGTCGGTGTCAGTAGCCCAGCTATCAGCCGAGCGAAGCTATCAAAACACGTACTGTTTGCACGCTTAGCAGACATGCCTTTCGAGCAGATAACGGCACGACTCAATAAGTTAGAAATGCTGTAAAGCATCACTAAAATTACTGGGCAATGAAGCCACAAATTGCCAAGCCCTGAGCTATTTACGGCCAGAAGCGTTGGACTTCACTACTCCGGCCACAGGCGACAGATACGCGCGGAAAAGCTATGATTAGGAAAATACTAACGATGTGTGGAGAAACTCATGGTTGAACTAACAGCGGTTGACTATTCAGCTCCCGACGCCGAAGAGCGTTTTGTACAATCCCTGCGGGATACCGGTTTTGGTGTGCTGCGCAACCACCCTATTGCTCAGGATCGTGTTGCATCTATCTACAAGAATTGGGCAGGCTTTTTTAATAGTGAGCAAAAGGCTGACTTTCTATTCTCGGACAAGTACGACGGCTTCTTTCCTCAAGCGCAGGCAGAGACGGCCAAAGGCCACAACAAACGCGACATCAAAGAGTATTATCACTACTACCCTTGGGGTCGCTGCCCCGATGCACTCTACGAGGAGATTAACGCCTACTACGAAGACACCGTTGAGTTCGCATCCACATTACTGGGATGGGTTGAAAAACAGACGCCTAGTGATGTTGCCAAAAACTTTCGAGAACCGCTGGGAAATATGATACGAGGCAGTGAGCAGTCTCTGCTGCGTATACTCCACTACCCTCCGATAGATGACGGTGCTGAGGTCGGTGCAATTCGCGCGGGTGCCCATGAAGACATTAATTTATTGACCGTTTTACCGGCGGCAAATGAGCCGGGCTTGCAAGTCAAAGCCAAAGACGGCAGTTGGATTGACGTGCCGTGTGATTTTGGCAATTTAATCATCAACATCGGCGATATGTTGCAAGAGGCCTCTGACGGGTACTTTCCATCTACAACGCATCGAGTGATAAATCCAGAAGGCCAAGATAGTCGTAAAGCACGCATCAGCCTTCCGCTGTTTCTTCATCCTAGGCCAGACGTGGTGTTGTCGGACAAATACTCGGCAGGTTCCTATCTACAAGAGCGACTGGCGGAATTGGCTAAAAATCGATAGTTGGCCACCACAATGCTGTCTACTTATTTTTGCAATAGCTGTTGCACGTATTTTGTGTTGAAGCTGATATAGCCCTTGTCAAAATGATTGATGTTTTTTTTCATCAGCTCATGTAAATCCGCAAGTCGATGAAAGGGCACCGCTGGATAAGCATGATGCTCAGTGTGAAAAGGCATTTGCCATGCTAGACGGCGCACCAAAGCATGGCTAATTGTAGTACGCGTATTGTCATATATATTCGAAACAAAAGCACAGCGTCCGTGCTCGGCCAACAAGTAAAACCGTAAAAAAGGTTGGCCCAGCAGTGCTGGGAATATCCAGATATAAAGCAACACATCTGATTTTAGAGCCAGTGAAGCAACAAACAAAAACAAGTAGAACAAACACATACCTCGTGCCTCAGCACGTATCCGAGGTAGCTTTGCGTCAGGCACATACCGGTCCTTGCAAAAGCCACGGGCGTTGCTAATAAGTGTCCTAAATTGGCTGAACCAAACCGGCAAGCCAGAAATATGTTTCACGTATTGCCAAATCGAGCTCGGCTTCGCAGCACTTAGCTCTGGGTCGTTTTCTGGATCTTGTGTGTAGCGGTGATGGTCAAAATGGAAACACCTAAACCATTCATTGGGTATCACGATCATCAACCCACAAACACGCCCTACTATCTCATTTACTTTTCCGTTGGCAAAAGCAGTGCGATGTGTTGTTTCATGCATTAGGGTAAAGCAAAACACAATCAAGATGCCCTGCGGCAACATCAATACAGGCCAATAGTCGGGCTTCAAAGATATACAAACTGCCAACAGGGCTATGAGTCCCCAATGTACAGCCAGATGTTGAAATCCTATTGCATCAGATTTTTGAGTCAATGCAGTGCGCTGCTCAGCACTGAGCGATCTGACAAACTCTTGTTGCTTCATCGTGCATCCCGATTTTCTGTAGGGTCGAAAATACCACAACTTTTTTCGATGCTCACACAACTTTATTTGAGATAGAGAAAAGAATTTCTATTGCAAAGACGCCCATAAATCAGCGAACTCTGCATTAGAGGAATATAAACAGGCCTTCACGCGACTAAGACTAGGGAACCTCAGATCAAGTCATGCTCGCCCCGTCGACGCACTAGATTCGGCCCAGCCACGTTGAAAATCTAGCGAATAGCACCACCCTTGCCATCGAGTGGCGCCTTGCTGTGTCCAAATTTTTCGCGCCGACATAACAGACCGGACTTAATCTGAAGCTCCCGAATACTTAAACCTGTAGACAAGGGCATGAATCTTACCGAATAACTGCTACCCAGTGGTTAACCGTCTGCAAGACCAGATATACTCTTTATCAATTAAAAAATCCGGCGATCTATATTTTTCTAGCCCTTAGAAAAGGGCTGTTTCCAGCCTTGAATTCCATCTGTCGAGCAAAGTTAAATTATGTACCGCACAGCGTTAAAAAATGGTCTGCTAGCTGGAATATTATTGACGACGGTCAATCTTGCACATGCGGCAGATACACTGTGGTTAACGCCCAGCGAAGCAAGCGCTAGCCAAGACATCGTTGCCTTTGACAAAAATCGAGTCGCGATAGCCGCCGTTGAGCAACCTGAGCCCTGGCTACGTTTTGACAACCTCACTTTGCCAAAAAAAGCAGAATTAAGTGTCTCTTTTGCGCGCACCAGTGCGAATGCTGACTATATCGATGCGATGACCTTAGAGGTTCGTGAAGAGAATAGCGAAGGCCCATTGGTTGGTTTTATTGATCTGCACAACACAGGATCATGGAATGAATACCAAAGCCGGAGTATTCCCTTAAGGCCAACGCAATCAGCGTCAGCCTTGTTCTTTAAACTGCAAGGCAATGGTGGCGTGAACATTGAGAGTTTTCGCGTTGACGATCTGCGCAGCCGAGAAATAAAACAAGTACACGCTGACCCCGCACTAGGCGCCTGCATGAACTTGGGTGGGTCGCTAGAAGCTCCAAGCAGCACTGCACCCCATTACTGGGGTCTGCAAATCGATTCGTCAGATCTGGCGACAATTGCTGCAGTGGGCTTTGATAGTGTCCGACTCCCGGTGCGCTGGTCTGACTATGCCGCCAACAAAGCCCCCTATCTAATAGACCCAAAATTGTTTGAAAAGATCGATACGATTCTGGGTTGGGCATTTGAATACGAGCTTAAAGTCATATTGGATGTTCATCACTACGTGGAATTAAACGCGCAGCCGGATCGACATATGGATAGATTTTTCGCTCTTTGGACTCAAATTTCCGCGCGCTATAAGGATGTCCCTAACGATCAACTGATTTTCGAAATTCTCAACGAACCCTTCAATGCAGGCGAAGATGGCACTGGCATGAGCATCGCCCGTACTGATGATATTAATAAAGAAATTCTCAAACTTATTCGTCGGTCAAACCCTGAGCGCTGGGTAGTGCTCGCCACCGGAGCCTACGGTGGCGTCGACGGTCTGCGTATGGCAACACCACCGCGTGACGACAAGATCATATTGTCGCTGCACTATTACTCCCCCTTTGACTTCACCCACCAAGGCGCAGAGTTTATTGAGGAGGTACCTGCATTTGGAACAATATGGGGTAGCACCGAAGACAAAACACGCGTCGACAGAGATTTCGATATTGTCGATTACTGGCAAAAGCAATGGGGCTATCCCGTTTTTTTAGGCGAGTTTGGTGTAATTAAAAACGCGAACACAGATGGCCGCGGTGAGGATAAATGGGTCTCATCTGAGGTTCGATCGGATTGGCTTCGCTATGTCAGGAAAGCCGCTGAAAGCAGAAATTACGGGTGGTGTGTCTGGGACTATGCCACGACTTTTGCCATCTACGATAAACAGGGCGAGTTGTGGGACCAACATCTACTGAACGCTCTTTTTGACTGAGCACCACCATGCAGATCACCGCTAGACACAAAAGCCTAAACGGCTAGTCGCGTCTATAACGCCCTTTATCGATACCCCATAAAAAAAACCTATGCAAGTGGCACAGGTTTATTGTGAGGCGTTCAATTGCTCGTCTTAGGCTTTATATAAGGCCTGACATTCTCAATAGTTATCGAGCATTGAGTTTGTTATCTGGCCAATATTTGGTGCCTGTTATCATCAACTCTAGCGCCAATCCAGCATCTGTGATTTGGTAGATAGACATGTTGTTCATCACAATTTGCCCGCTACCTGCAGCGCCTTTGTCATTAACCTTGGCCGCGGCATCCGCGGTGGCACCAATCGTCACACCGTTCACGAGAAAGTCCTGTAACGCGGCATCGTTGTGAAACACAAAAACAACGCGGACATTCTTGACACCCAGACCGAGGCCAGCGCCAATTTCAGCCATGTTCATAAAGGTTTGAGCGCCCGTGCGGTTGTCCACTACTACACCGCGCCCACCACCTGCGCCGACGACAAGTATCTTAAGCCCAGCGCTATTAAACACGGCATAACCGGGAGCGGCTTCGACTTCAGCGCGAGCGCTATCTTTTAGCGCATAGAGCTCAGTCAGCGTATCGCTGCGCATCGACAAAATTGATTGTCGATGATCCTCGTAAGTAGTACTTGGAAGCGTGGAGCACCCCCCGATGATGCCCACTAAGGCGAGGCCTGCCAGCAATAGTTGTCTTCTTTGCATCATTTCTGTTCCGATCTTGTGTCTTATATTTACTGAGTGTAGGTGATCTGTCGATCAAGGCTGTTTTTGCCGCAAAATCTGGTCCAAAGTTTTACGGCCGTCGGTCAACACGCAACGAATAGCCGCTAACTGTGCCTCGAAGAACAGCGGAGCCACCCGTTTGGGACTCCGCTTTGTGGTGAGTTAAGTTTTTGCTGCTATTTGCTGCTGCCTCAATCTAGCCAAAACCTCGTTGGCCTGGCTTTTCAACGTGGTCTTTAATTCAGTACCAAGCATCTGTTCAACTTCCGAAGCTGCGTTGGCCATATCATCGGACTGCAGACGACGTTCGCGAATTCGCGACAACGAACCTTGCACCTCTTGTAACTGTTCAGACAGCTTTGATCCCCTGCTGTTACTGCGGCTCACCCCTCGTTGCACATTGTCGCTGGCTCGTGCCAACCGCAGCTCTCGCATATATTGCTTTATGTTTCGGTCTGCAAGCAGTAGGTTCTCCCGCAGCTTTTCCTCCATGCCTAGCATCTGTCGCCGATGATCTTGCTGCATGGCACTCGCCTGCTCTAGATCAGCGATCTGCAGGGCTTGGCTTTCGGCCTGAGTGACATCATAGGCATCCAGTGCCAGCAGCGCACGTTCCTCCGCTTTTTGCGTTTGCTCGCCGAGTTGCGCTAGCTCCCGCTCACACGCTTTTCTCTCTGCAACGACCCTGCAAACATCCTGCTTAGCAAGCGCTACACTGCGTTGGCAATCGCGCAGCTCTTGCTCCAAGATGCGAATGGATTCGTGATCGACAACGGCTTGCATTGTATCGTGCTGTCGGCCACGCAGGGCCGCTCCAATTTTCTTTAAAAGTCCCATGGTTTTAATCCTTTATTCTGCGTAGTCTTTCAAGATTTTATTGGTCTTCGCTTCGCTAATTTTATTAAGCAGGCGGTTTTCTTCGTGAACGTCTCGCACAGTTTTGGCCAGCGTAAAAGTTGAGCTGATCATAAAAACGGACGCTAACCCGAGATAGCATCGCGTCATAAAATCCGCTTCAATATTAAATACTCCCAGCGCCATGCCTACGACTGATAGTAAAAAGGCGGCTCTCACGTAGAGAACCCAACCGCTGGAATGTGTTTCTGAAGATTGATTGCTCATGCTGTTACTCTCCGATGTTGTGTTTGCCCAACGTGCGTTGCGTTGGTGTGTTTGTATTATCGGGATACAGGCAGAAAACGCATCTTTTACAGCAGACACAGCAAATGACAGTACCAAAGGCACTGCAATACGATACTTTCTAGGGTTTTACGGCTTTGAGGCTAAGAACTGATACGCCTGAAAATGCCTCAGGCGCTTGTCTTTTTGCGCAATCCTTCGTACAGCGAGTATCGCCAAGGGCGCGTGGCCATCACCAAAGTGACCGTACTGCGCTCACCGACGGGAAGGTGTGCATCAGCGTCATTGATGGCATTAAATTCACGTGCCAGCATCGCCATTTTTTTACTGAGATCAGAATAGGAAGCGTCGCTCATTAGCCCATTGAGAACCTGCAGCTTCTCGCGCCGACCACCAAAGCCTGAACCAAAAAACTCCGCTTCAATATAGCGCTGGAAAAACAGCTGGATTGGACCACCGTCTATCCATTTAAAGTTAGTGGCCACACGCAATTTAAAACTATTGCCAGGTTTTAAATCGATAATTTTTAGTCTATCTAGTTTGGCTAAATATTGGATGCAATCTGTCTCGCTTATCTTAAAGTGCGCCAACATCTCTGCCATGCTCCAACGATTCAAAACACACACAGTGATCAGCAGCATGACAATATCGTCGACAATAGACTGTTCTTGCTCCTTACTCAGAGAGCTTATAGCCGCATCTGATTCATTCATCATCAGTGCTAAGTCAGTGAAGCGCATTTCCATCAACGCACAGATTTGCATCATGCGCTGCACCGACAAGCTTTTATCGGCAAAGGTGCGTTTGACGCTGGCCTCGGACAAAGACAGGCTCTCAGCGACCTGGGCGTAGGTTATGCCGTTGGCTTTTAGTGCCTTTTTCAGGCAGCTGATGACTTGCTCGGTCTGGTGCATGATCTGGGGCCATGATGTTGATACCTTAAAGATAGCAAAAGCAACACCAACTCAACTATTTTGACGATGGGCAAAGATCAACAACGGCTAGTGGCTGAAGACTTGTCGCCGCTGACAAGCTCAGCCAGCAAAACACCCGCAATAATGAATGCGGCTCCCAACCAAGCCATTGGGGTCAGCACCTCATTGAGCAAATGGTAGCCACCGAAAGCTGCAAATAAGGGTTCAGTCGAAAATATCAACGCCACACGCCATGGCTCAAGCACTTGCTGCCCTGCCGTTTGCGCAACATAAGCCAACGCAGTACCCAGTACACCACCGACCAACAGCGCCAACCAAGCGATAGACCTTCCCTGACCATCTGCAAGCAACAGCTCTGGAATCAACGCCAATGATTCTCGTTCGAACAACAGCGCGGTGCTTGTGCAAAGCAACGTCACCACAACCAATTGAACAAGAGTCAGCACCAGTGCGTCGGTGTTTTTCACATAAAGGCCGGTGTACACAATGTGCACAGCAAAACACAGAGCACATACCATCACCCATGCCTCACCAATGCCAAAACCGCTGAGCCCCCCCGTCAAAAGAAATGTACCCAACGTAGCCGAGGCAACGCCTACCCAGACGTACCACGCTTGTTTTTCTTTGAGCCACAACCAACATACAATGGGTACCATCACACAATTGAGGCCCGTGATAAAACCAGCATTACTAGCCGTTGTGCTCAGCAATCCGATGGTCTGCGTGATAAAACCCACATAGAGCAAGGCTCCCAGAACCGCTCCGTGCTTGAGTACCGTGGTAGACAATGACTGGGCAATTTTTTTGCCGGACCAAAAAAACCAGACCAGCAAAGAGACAACCGCAATTGCAAACCGTAGGGCGTTAAAGGTATTGGGCCCCATGTGTTCTAGCGACAGGTGCACCAGCGAAAATTCAATACCCCAAACAAAACTGACAAACAACAGCAACCAAGCCCAAAAGTGACTATTTCTTTTCATCGGTGAATCGTCAAACTCGATAGAGGTGCCAAAACCGTTTGCGGTCGGGCAAAGACACGCATTGTGACACAAACAGTCCGCACCCAAGCCGTTCTTCCGGTCAAACAGAGTTCGTAACAAGCCTTTGCACTTTAGTTGCGCAATGCAGTAAATTGGTCAGTAAATAACAGACGGCAAAATCCATGAAAGTCATCTACAGCCCTGACCACAAACTGCACGATCCGCAAACATTTTTGACCAGCGGCCGTCTGCGCCCAAGCCCTGAGATGCCAGAACGCGGAGAGATTTTACAAAAAGCGGCGCAGGCTGCAGGCGGTGAATTGATAGAGCCCCATGACTATGGCTTGAGTGCTCCGGCGAGTATTCATACACCCGCCTATATTCACTTTTTGCAACACATTCACGCACGGTGGCAAGAACTCCCCAACGCCTCGGAAGAGGTGATCCCCAACGTTCACCCGATAGGACGAGATGGCAGCTACCCGACTTCGGCCATAGGCCAAGCGGGTTTTCACTTAGGTGACACCGCCTGCCCCGTGGGCGCCCGCACCTTCCATGCGGCGTTGATGGCAAGCCACTGTGCCAGCACAGCGGCAGACTTGGTACTAGAGGGTGAAACGGCAGCCTATGCGCTCTGCCGCCCGCCAGGGCATCACGCTTCGATAGATCTTGCCGGAGGTTTTTGCTTTTTCAATAACTCTGCCATCGCCGCGCAACGGCTGCGTCAACAACACCAACGCGTCGCCATCATCGATGTGGATTTACACCACGGCAACGGCACTCAAAATATTTTTTACCAACGGGCGGATGTGTTTACGGCGTCGCTGCACGCTGACCCTAACGGGTTTTACCCCTTCTTTTGGGGGCACGCCAATGAACGTGGCGAAGGCGCCGGGTTGGGCTACAACTGCAATATACCGCTGCCCTATAAAAGTACCGATGCTGCCTTTTTGAGTGCGCTGGATCAGTTGCTCGAACAGGTTGACCGTTTTCAGCCATCTGCTGTCGTCATCGCCCTTGGCCTAGATGCCTCAGAAGATGACCCCTTTGGCGGCTTAAGCCTAAGCACAGAGGGCTTTGCCCGGGTGGGAGCTAGATTGGCTGCGCTGCAGTTACCTACAGTACTCGTGCAGGAGGGTGGATATATCTGTGATGCATTGGGGCCTAATTTACAAGCCGTACTGGGGGCTTACAGCTGATGACTTCAATTAACCAAAATTTGAGAGAGCAAACGGTTAGCTTATTAGCGCAGCATCCCCGTGCCCGCTTATACAATGGAGACACACCATTAGAGCATTTACCTCGACTCACGGCTGAACTGGGTGGTGCGGAACTCTGGGTAAAACGCGATGATCTGACCCAGCTCGCTTTTGGCGGAAATAAAGTGCGCCAGCTAGAGTTTTATCTGGGACAGGCAAAAGCCCAAAATGCCGATACAGTGCTTATCACCGGTGCCGTTCAAAGTAATTTTGTGCGGCTTGCTGCAGCAGCCTCAAACAAAGTGGGCATGGCTTGTCATATACAGCTGGAACACCGTGTCGCCACCGAAGACCCTCTCTATCACAACAACGGTAACGTGCTGTTAGATAAACTTCTGGGCGCTACACTGCATCACTTTCCGGTCGGCGAGGATGAAAATGGCGCTGATCATGCGCTGCAAAAACTAGCGATTGAATTACAAAACCAAGGAAATAAAACCTTCATCATCCCGCTGTCTCCGGGCCACGCGCCCTACGGCACATTGGGTTATATACAAGCCGCATTGGAACTTCAGCAACAATTTGAACAAATAGACACATGCTTTGATCAGATAGTTGTGGGCAGCGGCAGTGGTACGACGCACGCTGGTCTGCTCTTTGGATTGCGACTACTTGGCATTGATACCCCAGTCATTGGCGTGTGCGTGCGACGCGAAGCCGAACTTCAAAGACCGCGTATTGCTGAGCGCTGCGAAGAGATTGCGCATCTGTTGGGTTGCGCCTCTCCGGTCGGCAAGCAAGACATAATCATCGAAGGTCAGCACTTGGCACCCGGTTACGGGGTGAGCAATAAGAACTCAGATGAAGCATTGAGATTAGCCGCACGATTAGAGTCACTCATTCTGGACCCGACCTACACCGCCAAGAGTATGGCCGGCGCTATTGAGATATCTCGACGTTTGCCCGCTGATCAACGGATTTTGTATATCCACACAGGTGGTACCCCAGGTGTGTTTGCTTATCAGCACGACATAGAGCTGGCCATTAAGGATGGACATTGAGCGCCTTTCTCTGTGAAGCCTCATTGCCTCGACAACCTCCCAACACGTGGGATGTTCTAAGAGCGACGTGAGTTTCTCTGTACCCCATCGAGTCGATTTTCAGTCTTGATTTTTTTATTAAACGCCTGTTTAATAAAAACTGATTCAGCCACTAGTGTGCACGATGCCAAAGCTTGGAATGGCGGCTATTCGAAAGCCACAATTGATCGAAGCCACCCTGTGCGCTATTGATGCCGTGGGCCTGAGCCATGCCAATGTTGCGATGATCAGCCGCCACGCGGGCGTGACTCCCGCGATTATCAATCATTACTTCGGTGGCAAAGCTGGTTTGTTGGACGCCACGATGCGGCACATCATCGCCCTACTGGCGAACGGTGTGAAGCATCGATTGGCGCTCAGCGAAGACGACGACGTGGTCGACCGTGTATTGGCCGTTGTGGATGGCAATTTTAGCGAACAACAAATCGACAACAAGGTGGTTAAAACCTGGCTGACGTTCTGGGCGCAGGCAATGCATGAGCCCTCGCTGTACCGTTTGCAGCAGATCAACGAGAAGCGTTTGTTGTCGTATCTGAGACTCGAGCTGAAAGCAGCGCTAACGCACGAACAAGCAGCCTTTGTGGCTCATGGAATTGCCGCTCTCATCGACGGCATGTGGTTGCGCGGCGCTTTGAACCCTCAGGGTATGGACCGTGAACTAACACGTCAGATCATCCACGATTATCTGCAACACCAGTTGCCCAAAACAGTGTGGCAAAAGCATTTGAAGCTTGCACGTGCCAATGCACTAAAAAACAATTTATAAGGTTTTAACCATGAGCGATTCATACGATTACATCATTGTTGGTGCGGGCAGCGCAGGCTGTGTGCTTGCCGATCGGCTGAGCGCCAGTGGCGAG
Source organism: uncultured Granulosicoccaceae bacterium (assembly GCA_937965695.1). Taxonomy (GTDB): domain Bacteria; phylum Pseudomonadota; class Gammaproteobacteria; order CALCKW01; family CALCKW01; genus CALCKW01. The sequence continues at coordinate 80,738 of CALCKW010000028.1, read as the reverse complement.
CACTCGGTGTTGCTGCTGGAGAAAGGTGGTAGCGACAAACACATCTTTGTGCAAATGCCGACAGCGCTTTCTTACCCGATGAACATGGAGCGCTTTACCTGGCAGTTTCACGCGGAACCAGACAAACACATCGACGGTCGTGCCCTGCACTGTCCACGCGGTAAAGTGCTCGGTGGTGGGTCGTCTATCAATGGCATGGTGTATGTGCGTGGCCACGCCAACGACATAGACCAATGGGAAACAGAAGGCGCCAAAGGTTGGAACTACCAACAGTGCTTGCCTTATTACAAGCGCGCTGAAACTTGGATCGGCGGCGGTGATGACTATCGCGGCGGCGACGGCCCGTTGTCGACCAACAACGGTAACGACATGAAACTCAACCCGCTCTACAACGCCTTTATTAAAGCGGGAGTGGATGCGGGTTACCCCGAGACAAAAGACTACAACGGCGAGCAGCAAGAGGGCTTTGGCCCGATGCACATGACCGTCAAAAAAGGGGTGCGCTGGTCCACGTCTAACGCCTATCTCAAACCCGCGCTCAAGCGACCCAACCTCACGTTGATCACCGGCGTGCATAGCCGCAAACTCATTTTGGATGGCAAACGCGCCACCGGCATAGAGTACGATCACAAAGGAAAAACGCACACCGTAACAGCAGCGACCGAGGTGATTCTATCGGCCGGCTCGGTCGGTTCACCGCAGTTGTTACAGCTTTCCGGTATTGGACCCAAGCACATTCTAGAAAAAGCAGGTGTCGAGCTAATCCATGAATTACCGGGTGTTGGCGAGAACCTACAAGACCACTTGGAAGTCTATTATCAAGCACGGTGCAAGCAGCCAATCACACTCAACAGTAAATTGGACTGGTTCAGCATGGGGTTAATTGGTGTTGAATGGATACTGAGAAAAACAGGTTTAGGTGCAACCAATCATTTTGAATCCTGCGGTTTTATACGATCCCGCGCCGGACTGAAGGCGCCAAATATTCAATACCATTTTCTACCGGCGGCAATGCGCTACGACGGCAACGCGGCATTTGATGGTCACGGGTATCAGGTGCATGTCGGCCCAAACAAACCCACGAGTCGCGGACATATTCATATTCAAAGCAATGACCCCTACGCCCACCCTGAGATTGTTTTTAACTACATCAGTACCGAAGAAGACAAACAAGACTGGCGCGATACCGTGCGCCTGACGCGAGAGATTCTCGAGCAACCCTCGTTGGCCCCCTATCACGAAAAGGAAATACAACCCGGTGCAGCGGTTCAAACTGACGAAGAAATTGACGCTTGGGTGCGACAGAATGTAGAGAGTGCCTATCATCCGTCTTGCACCTGCAAAATGGGCGCAGCCGATGACCCCATGGCCGTACTGGATAGTGACTGTCGTGTGCGTGGGATCGATGCACTTAGGGTTGTGGACTCTTCCATTTTCCCGACCATCACCAACGGCAATCTCAATGCACCGACGATCATGGTGGCTGAGAAAGCCGCTGATATTATCCTAGGCAACGCCCCGCTACCAAGCGAGAACGCCCCCGTGTGGATACACCCCGATTATGAAAACAGCCAACGATAGTTTCGAAAAAAACCGTATCATTCGCGTCATGCATGCGGAGAATCTATGGTTTTCCACTGTTCCACCAACAGCCCCGTGGCGTTTAGCGTTACGTTGCTGGTTTTGCTCAGGCAGCAAAGTCTGCATGAGCAGCGTATCGACATGAGCGAAACCCTCTCGTTGGCACAAGCACGCAAGCTTGTCTTATTAAGTACAAGGTTACCGGCACTCAAACGGCAAGCCAAGTCGGCAACGCTCGATGCGCTGGAAAACCTGAGCTATGTGCAGATCGACACCATCTCGGTGGTAGAGCGCGCCCATCATCATTGTTTCTGGTCACGCAACCCGCGCTATCGTCCCGGCGATATAGAGGCATTGGTTGCCAGTGGTGATGCCTTTGAGTATTGGTCGCACGCCGCGGCCTATTTACCCATGCGAGATTTCCGCTATAGCCTGCCGCGTAAAAATGCGCTTGCCAGCGGAGAGTTGGATCACTGGTACCCGCGCGATGAGCGCGAGATCAAGGAGGTACTGGCGCGTATTCGATCCGAGGGTCCGTTGAAGGCCCGAGATTTCGAACACGACAAGCGCCACAAAAAATCGGGTGAGTGGCACCACAAACCGGCCAAGCGAGCGCTCACCTATTTGTTTATGCAAGGCGATCTCATGTGCCCTCGACGCGAGGGCTTTCAGATGGTCTACGACCTGCGTGAAAGGGTGCTACCCGCATCCGTAGATTGCAGTACCCCTAGCCCCGACGAACACGCCCGCCATTTGATCACTCGCTACTTACAAGCGCATGGATTAGGGCAGTTAAAAGATGTGGGCCATCTGCGCAAGGGCATTAAGAAGCAATTGGCCCAGACTGCACAACATATGCTCGAAGCCGAAGAACTCATCGAAGTCGCCGCAGCAAATCAAACTTACTTGGCACTGCCACAGCAGCTGTCACTTCTGGATAGTAGAATCAACAAGCGTCCAGCTTGTATTTTATCACCTTTCGACAACTTGGTGATTCAGCGCCATCGTATGCGAGAACTGTTTGACTTCGATTACCAAATTGAATGTTACGTCACCGCTGCAAAAAGGCAGCACGGCTATTTTGTATTACCCATTCTGTGGGGCGGCCGACTGGTTGCACGGTTGGACTGCAAAGCCGACAGACTTAAAAGCTGTTTACGCCTGCACTACCTTAAAGCCGAAGATCACGTAAAAGAGCTGGAACCACTGGCCACCGCCTTGCGTACAGCCATTGAAGAATTTGCGAAATTCAATAGCTGTAAAGAGATAGACTACAGCCAGCTAAAAACCGATCGCCTTTGCATCGCACTGCGCAGCTAATCATCTATAGGATCTCAGAATGTCTCAGTCACCTGATAAAAACCGTCAAATCGTACTGGCCGAGCGCCCACACGGCTCACCGAATGACAACACACTTAAGCTCGCGATAAGCGAAGTGCCCAGCCCAAACAGCGAGCAAATGCTGCTGCGCACAGAGTTCCTATCGCTCGACCCCTACATGCGCGGCCGCATGAGTGACGCCCGCTCGTACGCGGCGCCCGTAGAAATTGATGAGGTAATGGTGGGCGCAACGGTGGCGCAAGTCATTAGCTCTAATTTGCCCAATTTCGCCGTTGGTGACTGGGTGCTCAGTTTCAGTGGTTGGCAAGACTATGCACTGTCGGATGGTGTCGGCGTGCAGAATTTAGGTCAAAACCCGACGAACCCTTCTTGGGCACTGGGCATACTCGGCATGCCCGGTTTTACGGCCTACGCTGGCTTGACTTACATCGGTGAACCCAAAGCGGGTGAGACTATAGTGGTGGCAGCAGCCACTGGTCCGGTGGGTGCCACTGTAGGACAAATAGGAAAAATCCGTGATTGTCACGTCGTGGGTATTGCTGGAGGCGCTAAAAAATGTGCACACGCCGTAGAGACCTTGGGCTTCGACTCTTGTATCGATCACACAGCGGACGATTTTGCAAAGCAACTAAAAGATGCCTGCCCTAGTGGTATTGATGTCTATTACGAGAATGTCGGCGGTAAAGTATTTGATGCAGTGGTAGGTTTGCTTAATCCGAACGCCCGCGTTCCAGTTTGTGGATTAATTTCGCAATACAACGCGACGTCTCTGCCTGAAGGACCGGATCGTATGAATTGGTTGATGGGTCAGCTTTTGCGCAAGAAAATCAAAATGCAAGGCTTTATCATTTTCGATGACTTTGGGCACCTCTACCCAGAATTTGCCAAGCAGATGAACAGCTGGATTTCGGAAGGAAAAATGCAATACCGCGAAGAAATTATCGATGGGCTAGAAAATGCGCCAACGGCCTTCGTGGGTTTACTCAACGGAGAGAACTTTGGCAAACGCGTTATAAGAGTGGGACATTAACAGCGGATACATTTGCCGCGATACACGCTTAGTTATCGCGGCTAATTTAACGAGACGAGTCGAGCAACGAGCTAGCTATTACACAGGTTTCGAATATCTTCACTCAAGGCGTGATTGCTGCCACTGACGGGTACAGACAAACTCGTCTTTAATTCTTCGATCAAACCGTTCAATCGCAGAGCGGTGCACGAGATGAATACACCGTCGGCATCAACCCCTGTGAGCAGGTTTTTAACGCCGTGAGCAATAGATCGTGGATTGATCCGAACGACTTGCGGGTCTTGATCACAATTAAAGCTTCCTAGAATGGCGACTTCTCGTCCCGAATCAGCTACTAGCGCATCGGCTACTTGATTGGCCAGTGGTTGAACATAAGGCACCAAGATCGCCGGACGTTTAACTTCGTGTTTTTCCATCCAACGACGAGCCGCTAGGAGCGGATTGGTCACAGGTGTATTTTTTCTAAATCGAGCAACTGCTGTTTCCAACGTCTCCTGACCCAACACCATTGAACCCGACGTGCAACCGTACGCCACCACATCCACAGGGCTAGAAGGGACCAACAGTTCCAAAGCCTGGTTAAGTCTATCACCCATGGCTGCAAGCGTATCGGCGTTGATCGTTGCCTCACAGCGAACGCGGCTGGTGTATATATCTGCGTTAAGGTCAGCGAGAAAGGCCTTTAAATCAGCTTCTATCGTTGCGTCTTCAGCAAGGGCCAAAAGTCCTACAGAAAGACCTTCACCCGGTTTGTCGTCAAGCTTGTAATCCAGCTCAGCCATAAGGTAGTCGGACATGAAACACTCCTCGATGAGTAATTTGGCTCTTGGTCTTCAATGCGAGAGCCAAGTCATACAATGCAATTGTTCCGAAAAAATTGCATCATAGGCGATGGTTAGAAACCATTCTTGTCAAAGCTGCATCAGCGATTGAGCCAAGCTGTTTATGTATCGCACCAAAGCTCGGTAAAGCAAATGCCATTCCATATAAAAAAGACACCGGTACAATGCACTGACGTGCGCCGTCTTGCATAACAACATGGGAACCTCAGATAGCGCTAAGTCTCACCGCCTGCAGTTGCAATCAATTGCTGATAAATCTCCGGGTCGGTCGCACCTTCGCTGCCGATAATGAGCACTCGGCTGCTCTGGTCGAGACCGATGGACTGGGCTAACGCAGGTTGCTCTGCCGCTGCTAACAGGCAAGCAATACCCGGTATAGCTGACTCACCTGCCACAATCGATGCGTCTCCACCCAAAGGATTGGCCATACGCCACATACTCGGCCCAACCAAAGAATCTGGCATTCGTAAAAAATCAGTGGCGCACGCCTCCAACACCTGCCAAGCCAGCATAGAGGGATCACCGCAAGACAAGCCAGCCATCAGAGTTTCTTCTTCTATATGGACTTCGGTCAAACATCCAGCGGTGGCGCTTTGATAGAGGCAATCTGCTAGATCAGGCTCGACAATAAGTATACGAGGTGTGCTGTCACCCCAGGTTTGAAACAATCGCGCCGCAATCGACGCCGCCATTCCCCCGACACCTCCTTGCAAAAACAAGTGAGTCGGCACGTCATCACCCAATGCCTCAACCGTTTCTACCGCTAGTACGCCGTAACCGGCCATCACTTGCGTCGGCACTTGTGTATAACCCTCGTAAGAGGTGTCTGATACAACAAACCATTGGTTTTCATCGGCTGCTTTTTGCGCGGCCCGCACAGATGCATCATAGTTGCCATCGACGCGCGCGATAGAGGCACCGTATGCTGCCATTGCGTCTGCACGCCCTTGACTGACTTCAGCATGGATATAAATATGGCAACTGGCACCAAACAGTTGACACCCCCAGGCTACCGAGCGCCCGTGGTTGCCGTCAGTGGCGGTGACTATGTGAATGTCCGCCGCTTGCTCGCGGTAATTGCCAGCAGCAATATCGTTTAGTTCAACGTCTTTACCAAGGCGAAAGGACAGCTCTCTTTGCAGAAGTTGTTGCGCAGCATAAGCACCACCCAACGCTTTAAAGCTGCCCAAATCAAATCGTGGGCCTTCGTCTTTATAATGGATCGCGGCGACGCCGCAATGCTGTGACAACGCGGACAATGCGTGCAGTGGTGTTGGCGAATAGCCCGGCCAAGCCGTAATAGCATTGTGCGCTTCTGCAAACACCTCGCGGCTGAGAACTTGCTCTAGTGCAGAGCGATCTGCGTTGACTTTGTGCTGCATCGCGTCGACAACTGCACTTTGAAATACTGAAGACATTGGCTGGTCTCTGGCGTTAATTTGCCGCCTATCCTACACCTTTAAACGAGGGTGTCACGCAATCACTCTCACAGGTGACGCAACCACGTCATTGACTGTATTCAAAGCGTCAATTCACGCTCAAAAAGGCGGACCCCAAAAGTTAAAAGCCAGTGCAGCTCAAAGTCAGAAAGCCTACAATGGTCCTTTTATGCAGGATGAAACTGTGGATGAAATAACGCTCAGTTATGCCCTTTTGTTGGTCGTTTTAGGTTTAGTGGCTGGCGTGGTCAACACACTGGCCGGTGGGGGCTCCAACCTGACAATTCCTGCACTGATGATCTCTGGCATGCCTGCGGATATGGCCAACGCCACTAACCGAGTAGGCGTCATGATGCAGTCACTGACTGGCATGAAGAAATTCCACGACAAGGGCAAGCTACCTACGGGGGATCTCAAAGGAATTCTGATTCCAACCTTAGCCGGTGGACTGCTTGGCGGTGTAGTGGCCAGCTATGCCCCAGTGGAAGTCCTAAAGCCTGCTCTACTCCTTACCATGCTCGGTATGGCGGCGCTGATGTTGTTTAAACCCTCGGTGGTCATACCAGAAGCAGGCACACCCGTGAAGCGAGTTGACGACACGAAAGGTGCGTGGCTAGCTCTTTTTGCAGCCGGCTTTTACGGGGGGTTTGTACAGGCCGGTGTGGGCTTTGTTTTGATCGCTGCCTTGGCTGGCACATTGCGCTACGACATAGTTTCGACCAACGCCCTGAAGATAGTCTGCACGGTCGCCTTTACCGCGGTTGCGCTTGCTTTGTTTATTTACAACGATCAAGTGGCTTGGATACCCGGCCTTTTGTTAGCGATAGGCAGCATCGCTGGTGCATGGCTAGGTGTTAATATCGCCATCGATATTTCGCCCAAGGCCATGAAATGGTTTTTGTTTTTAATGACCTTGGTTGCAGTCGTCGCAGCGACTTTCAGCTAGGGAGCTGCACGCAATCGATCGCCTAAACTAACACCTGCCTTGTGTTCGCTATATAACGGTGTACCCGATGCTCAACCTCACTATCCACCATCGTGTCAGGGCGACATCCGTTTGGACAAGGCAGCGTTGAGGTTGTCCCGAAGAGCCTACAGATCAGTGGACGCTCTTCATACACCGTACAACCCTTGGGCCCGAGGTGGACGCAATTATATTCCTGTAAAGCCGCCTCATGTGCCGCGTCTGATTTTACCGGCAGGCGCGACATTTCTTCTGAGGAGGTGGTCACTGGACCACAGCAGTCGTGGCAGCCTGGCACACACTTGAACACGGGGATCTGCTCGCGCAACCGCAATACAATTTCAATATTGTCACTCATTACAATGCCGACCTTTCTTCTGGTTTTTAAACGTTAATCGCCTGAACCGCTATTCAGATTTTTTTTTCTTTGCGCAGGCCTGGCCAGTATTTCTAAATAAAAAGAGTCTAGCTGGTCAAGTTCAGCCTTTGAGATGTGCGCATTGAGTGTAGAAACATGAACGACCTCGCTCGATGGCTCGTCCGCACCAAACCGACAATCAAAATCCCAATAGTCTGCGCCTTCTGGCAGCTCTTTTTTACGTTCTCGTTTTATGTACTTCTTGACTTCATGTTTGATCGCGTCAACGAGTCTGGGGACCTTGAGCTTCGCATGGGTCAATCTGAACGTTTTTTTCATCACACTTCCAGTTAGGGGTAGAGAGGATTTTTTAAGGATGTTTTTCGTGCAATGCTTTCAGGAAAGTGAAAACCTATCGGTGCAACACAGTCAATTCGGTTTGTGCAGGTGAGCAAAGACACTACAGGGAAAAAAGAATAACACGCCAGTATCAACACGCCGAATTCGTTGACGCGCGCAAATCGTTAAAGCAACGCCGAAACACAGTCGAAAGAGCTTATCCGCTCTCTATTAGCCCTAAGCAGCCAACCCTATAAAGGCCTGTTAGGCACTCTCGGTTGAGTGACCGACCGAGGTCTTAGCTAAATAAGCTGAGAAAATCTGTACTAGAAGATTCTCAGGAGCACGCACGGACCGTTATAACAACGAACGTGCGCGCCATCCTGGACCACTTCGATCTAGTCAAACCGACAGTCTAACCACAATGTCCGTCAACAACTCAGCTTCTTCAACCTCTGATGGGTCATTTAAATAGAGTTCATAAGGTGGCAAATCTGCGGGCTCCCTGCCCGACTTGGGCAACCAGTTTCCGTACAGAAAGTCATAGGCTACCTTAATGGCGCTATAAGGACCTTTGTAGTGTAAAACCGCTGAGGCTCCAGCTTGCAAGAAAACTTCGTCTAGTGAATGGGGAATCGCGCGCGCATCCGCAATGATCAATCCCGCATGGCTTCGGAGGTCTGCCTCACCGACCACATTAGGGTCGTGGTAATGCACGCCAACCATCCCACGTACTCGTGGCCACAAATTTTCAGCCGACGCCAAGCCAGCTAACTGGCCAAAACAATTTCCGATTTCTGTGTAACTACCTTGGTGTGACAAGGCAGCCAATCGACGCTCCGGGATGTTTTCTATATCAACATTGAACATGGTGAATTTACCTCTAGTTTTGAATTGCACAGGCAAGCCAGCCTTGCCTATCTTTCGAAACATGGCCGGAGGAACACCAAAAGCTTGACTGAAAGCGCGGGTAAAACTCTGAATATTTGGATAACCAACACCTTCAGCTATTTCAGCAATCGACTGATCGTTGCTGATCAACCAAGTTGAGGCGCGATACAGCCTGACTCTGCGCACAGCTTGTGCGCAGGTCTCGCCCGTCATAGCTTGAAACACGCGATGCCAATGAAATCGCGACATCAAAGCAATATCGGCAAGTGTGTCTAACGACAGATCTGACGAAGGATTTTCGTGTATCCAAGTGAGTACTTTTATTACACGCTGCTCGTAGCTCAGTGACACCGTATTCTTCCGTTTGTTCGAGTTTTTAGTTTTCCACAACACGGGTTCACAAATCTTGCTAATTATCAGATAACAAACATTTCGTTTTGCGAGCTAAAATTTCTATTACATAAAGTTTAAAGGAGCTATACCTTAAAAAAGGGTTTGGTTGTATGTTATCTACCATGAGGAGCCTCAGAATTAAGTCCGGTCAGCAACGTTGACTAAAAAATTTGGCCCTAACAAGGCGCGAATCGACGGCAATAGTTGTTCTATTGGCGAGTTGTGTAACGCGGCTGGTCCGAATGTAGTGCGTCGACGGGCCGAGCATGGCTCGATCCGAGCTTACCTAAGCATCGAGTATTGCTGGCTGCAACGCTATATTGTCAGACTAATATCTCCGACTTTGAAAGACGACCCAGAGACTAAGGATTGCTGGTCCATGCTTGTATAAAATCATGCTTATAAGCGTCAAGAGCTGCTGGTCTAATCGTGAAGGTCTTGCTGTCAAATAGAGCAGCGATCTTCTCTCGTTCGCGCTCTACCGATGCCGGCCTATAGCCGCTGACCAGACGATTGGCATAGGGCATGAGTCCAGGCAAGGTGACATAGTCAGCCCCTGGCGGGCCGTCGCGCCCCGGTAGCTTTCGTGATTTACCCAAACGCCCTTTAAACTGATAAAAAGCATCACTGGGTGGCAAGTAGCCCAGCTGGTATGTGAGTTCTTCTTGCCCATGCGTGACATCCCACCCAGCCATTATGGGTTTATGCTTACCTGTTTTCACAAAAGCTACCGTTTTTTCACTGACAAATGAAACGCCAGGATGGCGCTGCAATGACGCACTGTGGCGATAGAGTTCATTGGAGCGTAGGGCCACATCTACAGCAACACGATTGTCTGTTGGCCAGGCACTTTGCTCACTGACGAGGAAGGTGGTTTGATAGTTGTGCTGCTGTAGATAAAAAGCAATAGGCTGTTGTTGATACAACACGACAGTCAGGCCCACGTAGTGATCTAACTGATGCCAATCACTAAGGTTTGAAATCATTCCCAACCCTAGCTTGCCCATCAGAGGCAGTTTGGCCAACAATCCACTGCTGGGGAAAACCAAGTTGTAACTGAGGAACTCCAAGGGCCATGATTCACCTTGAAATTCTAAGATATCGATATCAAATCGCCCATACACGGTCGCCGACCCTTTTAACGGAAGTGCACCTTTGTAAACAAATTCCGCATCACCGCGCTCTATCGCTTCGTTAAGCTGGGACTGTCCTATCTCTTGACCCAGTGATTTACCACCAACGTAGAGCTCACCACTGGCGATGTAATCGGCATAAAAATCGACAGGCGCTTGCTGGCCTTCAGCCAAATAAATCCGCGGTCGGAAGCGCTTGAGCAAAGCCTGTTGCGCTTCTGTAGGTACAGTGGCTCTGGGTGGGTTAGCTTCAAAATAGCGTTTAAAGCCCGGGAAACTGGAAAAATTTCCCTGATCACTTTTTGCGATAAGCGGGAAACACATGGCGGCAAAAAACAACAAGACAAGCCCGGAAGCAACCACGCGCCAGTTGTTGAAGCGCCAGAGCTTATCTAAGTGTTGCAAAACGCGCCCTAGCCTGCAGCGACAGTCAGTTTGTTCAGTAGCAGTGATCCTGTCCGAATAGTTGATGGCAAGTAGACGTCGTTGCCGATTTCAGCAATATCCATAAACATGTCACTTAAATTCCCTGCAACGGTTATTTCTTCCACTGGGTGGACTATCTCACCGTTTTCAACCCAAAAACCACTGGCGCCACGGGAGTAATCTCCGGTGATGGTATTGCCACCACCACCCATCATCTCCGTCACCAACAATCCGGTGCCCATGGTCTGTAGCATTTGTTCGAAATTCTTGTCACCCGGTTCAATGCTGAGGTTGCGAACACCACCTGCATTACCTGTTGTGACAGTGTTGAGCTGTCGCGCCGAATAGCTGGAGAGGATATAGCCTTGCACAATGCCGTTGTCGACCCATGTCCGTTCCTGACGAGCAACGCCCTCAGCATCTATCGCTGAGCTTCCCATCGCGCGAGGAATCAGCGGGAATTCTGCAAGTTTTACAAAGTCGGGAAATACCTGCTCACCTACTTTGTCGAGCAAAAAGGAAGCACGGCGGTAAATAGAACCACCGCTGACGGCGCTGACGTAAGCTTGCAATAACCCACGAGCCATCAGTGGGTTGAACATCACTGGATAAGTGCCTGTTTTTATAGGTTTAGGTTGCAAGCGACTGACTGCACGGGTGGCCGCGTCAATGCCAACTGACTCGGGGGTCTGCAGGTCTTCAGCCATACGCGCACTGCTGAACCAGTAGTCGCGCTGCATGTTTTCACCTTCTCCGGCGACCAGAGTACAGGAGTAACCGTGTTGCGTTCCGCGTTTAAAGTTGACCAAGCCATGGCTGTTGGCATAGACACCTTCGCCGGCGTAACTGCCACAGGTAGCACCCTCGCTGTTGCTTATCAAATTGTCGTGGTCTCGCCCCGCTTGCTCGCAACGCAATGCAAGCTCTATTGCCTCATCGACGTCCAACGTCCAAGGATGATAGAGATCTAAGTCAGGTGGGTTAACCGCCATCAATTCCGCATCTGCCAAACCTGCGCAGGGGTCTTGAGAACCATGCTTAGCAATGGCACAAGCCTTTTCTGCTGCAGCTTTTATCGCTTCAGGGGAAAAATCACTGGTCGATGACGAGGCTTTGCGATTTTCCAAGTACACCGTAATTTCCATACCACGATCACGCTGATGCTCCAGTGTTTCGACTTCACCTAAGCGAACACCAATGTCTAAGCCCACCCCAGTGCTGATGTCCGTTTCGGCGGAGGTGGCGCCAGCGCCAGCAGCGGCATCTAAAGCCATCTGTGCCAGAGATTCCAGCTGATTGCGCTGTGAGGGGCTGCCTTGAAGTTCTTTAGCTGACATACTCATGTTATCCAATGTCGCGGCCCATAGACCCGCGTGTAACTGTGACGGGGAAACCCCATGCTTAAAAATTTTCGACTCGCCCATTGCTTGTTGGCGATCGGTTTAACTCAGGCCTGCACAACCCCTAGGGTTACTGCAGAGGCTACGCTGGGTGATCTGGAACTCATCGAAGCCAGCGGTTTAGCAAGCTCTACTCTCAACTTTAATCGCCTGTGGTTACTCAACGACGGAGGCCACTCAGCGACCATATATGCCCTCGACACACTGGGCCGGTCGCAGGCTCGTCTCAATGTTCCCGGTCAGCACAACCGAGACTGGGAAGATCTGAGCAGCTTCAGCTGGAGCGGCCGGCATTGGTTGTTAATCGCCGACATAGGCGACAACAAAGCAAAAAACAAATTTTCTACCCTGCATTTCATTGAAGAACCTGAACTGCCCAACTCTATCAAAAAGTTAAAGCGCAAGCCTGCGTTGAGTATCCAGTTCAGCTACCCAGACGGCCCGCGCGACGCTGAGAGCATTGCTTTCGACCCGATCAGCGAGCAAATTCTCATTCTCAGCAAACGCGACCGTCCAGTACGTCTGTACGGGTTGCCTATTTCCACACTGTTTGACTCACCCAATGAGAAACACATTGCCCAATTGATCGGCACGTTAAATTGGGACATCAACACACCCGGTATAACTACCTTGCTACTCAACCCAAAACGAGCAGTTAGTCACGGCATGGCTACAGCGCTCGATATCAGCACAGATGGCTTACAAGCCGTTGTGCTGGGCTATCAGCAAGCCGTCCTATTGCGTCGCCGTGCTGATCAGAGTTGGCTACTAGCCGATTTGATCGCTCTGCCTCCTCACGGACTCGAGCAAGCCGAAGCTATCAGCTTTAGCCAAGACGGACAGTCTGTCTATCTAAGCTCTGAAGGACGCGGCGCACCATTAATACGACAAGCCCTACCCCAACCTCAATAGGCTAGCTAAGTCTGTGTACCACCGACAGTCAGACCATCGACCCGCAACGTGGGCTGACCCACACCAACCGGCACTGACTGCCCATCTTTACCGCAAACGCCTACGCCTCGATCCAATTCCAAATCGTTGCCAATCATGCTGATGCGATTCATCACGTCTGGACCATTGCCGATTAATGTCGCACCTTTGACAGGACGAGTGACTTTTCCGTTTTCTATCAGATAAGCCTCGGACGTTCCAAAGACAAATTTGCCAGAGGTGATATCCACCTGTCCACCACCGAAGTTAACTGCATAGAGCCCGTTTTTCACTGAAGACAGTATTTCTTCGGGCGTTTTTTCCCCGGCTTGCATGTACGTATTTGTCATGCGTGGCATGGTTGTGTGCGCGTAGCTCTGACGACGGCCGTTGCCCGTCGCTTTCACACCCATCAAACGAGCGTTGTGCTTATCTTGCATGTAACCGACTAGACGTCCATCTTCAATGAGTGTTGTGCAGTTAGTCGGCGTGCCTTCGTCATCGATGTTTAAAGAGCCACGACGCTCGCCGAGCGTACCGTCATCTACAACGGTGACCCCTTTCGAAGCCACTTGCTCGCCAATACGACCAGCAAACACCGAGGTTCCCTTTCGGTTAAAATCACCTTCTAAACCATGACCGACTGCCTCGTGCAACAAGACACCTGGCCAACCAGGCCCAAGAACAACGTCCATGTTACCCGCCGGAGCCGCGACAGCTTCCAGGTTAATCAACGCTTGGCGCACCGCTTCCCGGGCCAAGTCTTCAGGTTCTGTGCCTGCTGCAAATCGAGTTAAATCGAAGCGGCCACCTGAACCAGAACTCGCGCTCTCACGCTTACCGTCTTTTTCGACAAAAACGGTGACATTCATCCGGACCAATGGGCGCATATCACCGGCTAATGTGCCGTCACTTGCAGCCACCAGCACACTCTCGTGGCTGGCCATTAAGCTAGCAATCACCTGTGTTACGCGCGGATCTTGGCGACGCGCTTCGCCGTCGGCGCGACGTAGTACGTCTATCTTGGCTGCCTCATCAAGGCTGACGATCGGACTCTGGCCGCTATACAGTTCACGCCCAACAGGGCGAATCCACTGGCCAACCGTAGCATCAGCTCCGCTCCGCGCAATAGCACGAGCGTTGACGCTGGCCTCAAGCAATGAAGGTAGTAGGATCTCATCGGAATAGGCAAAGCCTGTTTTCTCACCGCTGAGTGCCTGCACCCCTACACCACGATCGATAGAGAATGCGCCTTCTTTAATCATGCCGTCTTCCAGCACCCAAGACTCATTATGCTTGGATTGAAAATACAAATCGGCTGCATCAACGCCACGGCCCATCAATTGGTCGAGCGCTTTGTGCAACTCCGTCTCACCCATACCAGCGGGTGCTAGCAGCTGCTCGCTCGCCTGTTGTAGTGTGTCTGACATACTGTTGTCCTCAAGATTGTCCGCGTCCCGCGATGCAAATTGTACCCTGTTCAGGTACCTCTACCGCGCGAAACGGCGCATTTTTATTTTTCTGTTGCCGCACGGTCTGCGGCGATATCAGATGCACTCATTTGTGACAGTTCTGGGTTGTCAAAATCCCCGGTTAGCTTATAGTCTCGACGCCCGACTCGATTGACATCAATGCCCAGTGATCTAAAAATCTTATCCGCTAAGAATACCCCAGCCGCGGTCACAGGCCCGCCAACTACCGCTCCGATGACCGGTAAGGAGCCGCCGATATTTGGCAATATAACGATTCGTTGGTCAAACTGGCTGTTGACGTAATCGATGTTGCCCACCACTGACACTTCTCCGATAGGTCCCTCAAGCACCAGGTAACGAGTCTTTGCGAGGCCATTAGCCAAATCGAACTCACCTTTTACTTGGGTATAACTTAGACCTTCGCCCAAGTCGGAAAAATCAAGTGCAAGGCGTTGCGGTAATGTCTGCAAGGCAAGCAGACCAAAAACTCGACCGGCGCCTGGATCGACTTCATTGATACGACCCTCTGCCATCTCCAACTTCACATCTCCAGACATGGTGGCAACATCCGGCTGATACAAGGCATCTTGCCACATTAAATTCAGTGTCAGCTGACCGCGACCACCGGTAATAGCGTCAGCCCGGCCTACTCGACTCGCTGCGGCACCCAAATCATTGGAGTGCAGAAACATCTCAAGTTCACTGTGCTGCTCGCCACTTTTCAAAAGCTGCCAAAGCCCTTTACCTGTTCCGGTATAGTCATCGGTAGATATTATGATGCGATCAACTCGCAATCCTTCAGCCACCGGACTTGTATCAATTCTGATGTCTTCGACCGTGATATCTCGAACGCGCAGGTTGTCTATGTTCCATCGCGTTATCGGTACCGTTCGTGGGTCCATTGGCTCGGCGTCAGGTTTGTCACTCTCCGCATCAAGAAAAGGTGTCAGATTGACTCGATGGAGATCAAAGTTCCAGGCTTCATCCCCCGCTCTGTAGTTGTAACTGAAGTTGCCTGCGGCGACACGGCTTTCTATCCTGCCCTCGAGCCCATTTTGGTCATCGACCATCGACATTGAACCACTGCCGATTGGAGCGCCGTACCACTTAGCTTCTTGCACTGCTGCATAGACATCCAAGTAGCTTCCTTCGCCTTCTTCTTGCAAACAACAGGCGTCCACAAAATCGTACCAACTCGCCACGTCGGCTCTGGCCCAATCCACGCGAATTCGCACACCCTTTTGCGGCATAGTTGGTACCGTTTCACCCGCACCAAGAGCCAAGCTCAGCATGTCACCATTGGCTTTTAACGCAAACTTACCGCCCAGATCTTGCCCCAGTGTGAAATTCCAACGGCTACGTTCATTTGCATCTATTAAACCTTCGATATGAAAAGGCTGAATCTTTTGTTTATCTTTGCCCAATGGCGCGGGCGCCAAGACTTCAACGCCTTTCATATCACTGGTGAGCGACACAGAGACATTGCCATCGCCACCTTTGGGGTTTTGGAGAAGCCTGACCAAAATACGCCAATTGCTCTCTCCAGTGACATAGTCAGCAAGAGGATTACCTTGTTTCTTCAACCAAGCACCCGGTGCAATACGAGCACGGGTGTCAATCTGTAAGCCTTTATTATTATCTAGGCGTTTTAATTGGGCTTTCATCGGTAGCCCGTAGAGTTCCGCATTTATCGTAGCGTTTTGAAGCCCTTTTTCATCAAAGGGAAACTCACCCCGCACCGCTGACAGATCGACACCTGCCGCGTCTAATTTGATACGACCGCCCTTCATCATGGCGCTGCCTTCGATACTACTTTGCTCACCTTTTTTCAACGCGATAATCGGGGCCAGTTTCATGCGCACAGGTCCCTGCAAGATCATATCGTCGAAGTACTGCGCTAGCGATGCTTTGAGCGGTCCCTTACGCGCGAACTCTCGCACGGCCTCCCCGGTGGTTTCCACTTCAGCTTTGAGCAATATTCGACCGGCACGATAGTCGGGAATATCAATAGCGAAGTCTTCGACCGGGGCACCGTCAAACTGACCGACACCCGAAGCGTTTAGACCTTTGCCCGTTATCTCCAGCTCTAAACTAGCGTCGGTGATCATTGGCCAGCCCGGGCTATAGAACAGCTGCAAATCATCAATTTTTAAGTTGCCAACCATCACCCCATCCCCTTCACGAAAAGGAAACTCCGGGCTATATCCACGAAAAACAAACTCGCCTTCACGAACGGTGCCGCCACGCACACCCTCTTTCAACCAATTGACCAGCGCCGGCCTCATGATCCCCTCAGGGTAAAAGCGGGGAAGGACCTCAGCTGCGATATCTTCGAACTCAGTGCGAAGGTTTATTGCAAGCCCTGGGTAGTCAGGTGGTTTTCGAATGTCGAACACCGCTTCCATCGAGGCTTCTCCTGTCTCCAGCTTCAATGAGTCGCTGCTCACCCACCAGTCGACTGGATGAAGTTTGGCGGAGAGCAAGCCAGTGACGCTGTCGAATTGTAAGGCTTGAGGAAAAATTTTGGGCGCGACGAAACGTAGATCAGCGCTGTTGATTCGAGCGGTCATTTGATTGTTCTGAATTCTGACTAAAGCATCAAAACCTTCGACACCCGGTTGCTCATCGACCGAGGTGATATTAAGCCCACTGATCAAGCCTTCAAACGCGGTGTTCATTTGGCCGGATTGATCAGGCTCTAGTAACAAGCGCCACGACACAAGGTCACCACGTGGGTCATATTCTTGAGCAGCTTCAGCAATTGCCTCAACAGCATCAATCTGGCTGAGCTGTGCCAACAGCAAAGCGATGGATCCTAATCGGAGCTGTTCTCCTTGCGCCTGAACAGTGCCATCGGCACTGCGTTTTGCACGTGTATATCCACTGCGCCATGCCTCGCCGTCAGAGGCGAGTGTCAGGTTATCCAACCAGACGTCCCAATCGTCTTCCTGACGTTCCCAGCCCAGCGCCATTTCAGCCAGCTCGACGGTCCAGGGTTTGTCTTCACCAGATCGCTGAACGTTCAGATTCTCCGCACGAAACTCCAATTGACCGTTGGTACTTTTCCCAGCAGTCATTTGCTGCCAATATTTGAGCTGATCTAGATTGCCACTGATTCTCGCTTTCTCAGTGCCTATCGCCGTACCAAACTCAGTTAAGTTAAATTGCTCCATGCCAAGATACATTTCACCACTGAGCTCGTTTCCAGCCTCACCGCGTAAATCCGCAATTAGCTGTAGTTTTTTACCGAGATGTGGCGGCAGGTCACCGTCGACACTGATGCGATATCGATCGTCGTAATGATTAGCAACAACTGTTACGCCATCAACCACGTACTGGCGTTGGCGCTTCTGGTCTTTAAAAGTGATGACTGAATCTTTGAGATTGAGCCAGCGGAACCGCCCTAGAACTTCAAACCAATCACGACCCTCCTGCACGGGTTGATCTTCACTGCTGAGCGCTAGTCTCCATTTGCCCTCTACACTGCGCAGCACGTCCAAATGCAAACCCTCTACCTCAACGTCGTCGACGATCAGCTTGCCGAGCACCAGCATTTTGTAGACATTCGCGCTGAATTGCGCCTTATCCAAAGAGGCCGAAATCTCACCATTCTCACCACGAACAGTTAGACCTGTTAATTGCAAGCGCGGACCCCATCGACTCCAGACTAATGTCATGTCGTCACTGACAAGGTCGACGCCAGCAGCTTCGGATATCTGGGCCATGAGTTCTTGACGATGGGTCTCGACATACACAGGTGCCCACCACCGGCCCAAGCTAACGGCAATGCAAATGAGAAAAAGGGCAAAAAAACTTAACCAGAGCGCTACAGAACCACTAGCTCGAGCGGCTTTTTTAACCGGAACGCGCTTCATGTGCTCTGGCATCCGCCGCATATGTTCTGGCATACGTCGGACGTGCGCAGGCACTCGCTTCATGTGCCGCGAAACTTTGCTTCTTTTGTTATCCTTTTCGCTCACACAAGTACCACGTCATACTGCTCGCGGGTGTATATCGGTTCACCTTGCAAGCGGATCGGCACAGCGACGAAGGCTTCGAGTTCGGCCATGTAGTCAGAGAAATCGTCTAAAAATAAATCGACCACATCTTGTGCGGCCAGCACTGTTAGAGAGCTGACATCAAACTGGCGCACCTGGCGGATAATTTCACGGGAGATCTCATAGCACAGCGACTCGGCCGTTTTTACTTTGCCTCGCCCTTCACAGCTGGGACAGGCTTCGCATAAAAGATCTTCCAAACTTTCACGCGTGCGTTTGCGCGTCATCTCTACAAGGCCGAGGGACGACACAGAACAGACTTGCGTTTTAGCGTTATCGCGATCCAGCGATTTTTCCAAGGCACGCAATACTTGACGTTTGTGGTCTTCATCGATCATGTCGATGAAGTCGATGATGATAATTCCGCCCAAATTTCTTAGACGAAGTTGCCTTGCCAATGATTGCGCTGCTTCTAGGTTTGTTTTGAAAATTGTTTCTTCTAGATTGCGGTGTCCAACAAAGCCACCGGTATTGACATCAACAGTCGTCATCGATTCTGTCTGATCAATAATCAGATAGCCTCCAGACTTGAGCTGCACCTTGGTGTTCAGCGCACGTAGAATTTCATCTTCTACATTGTAGATATCAAAGATTGGGCGCTCACCTGGGTAATGCTCCAACAGGTTCTGTTTTTCCGGCAGAAATTCCGCCATGAAATCGCGAGCTTTTAAAAGATTCTCACGTGAGTCAATACGGATGCGTTCGATGTTCTCGCCAGCGAGATCGCGTAGAACACGCAACACAAGCGGCAAATCCTGATGCACGACGCCGATTTCTGTTTGATCTTTGGCACGACGAGAGACAACCGTCCATAAACGCAAAAGAAAATCTCGGTCATGCCGCAGTGCCGCCTCATCGGCATCTTCGGCCGCGGTACGCACAATAAAACCATGGCCCTGCCGGTCACTGTCCTCTACGATATCGCGCAGACGATCACGCTCTTCGAGGTCTTCTATTTTGGTTGATACACCAACCGTGTCATCCAATGGCATAAGCACTAAATAGCGGGACGGCAAGGTGACGTGAGTTGTCAAGCGGGCGCCCTTGGTACCCAGCGGGTCTTTCACCACTTGCACCAGTAACATCTGCCCTTCGTGCAGGTGTTCGTGGATCGCCTTCGGACGCTCTTTGACATCAGCTTCAGAGGGAGTCCAGGCAATATCAGAAACATGCAAAAATGCAGCTCTATCGAGTCCAATCTCGACAAAGGCGGCTTCCATTCCAGGCAATACCCGCACTACTTTGCCTTGATAGATGTTCCCCACTAATCCACGTTTGTTCGCTCGCTCTACCCAGAGCTCTGCCAAAACACCGTTTTCTATCGTGGCGATGCGCGTCTCTTCAGGAGAGGCATTGACCAGTAATTCTTCGCTCACTTGCAATCCCCCAGCGCGCCGAGCAGATCTATGCCGTGCAGCGCCAGTAAGGTCGATAATTCAAAAACTGGCAACCCCACCACCGTGGCGTAGTTACCCTCGATTCTTTCAACAAACACAGCGCCTAAACCCTGGATTGCATATCCGCCGGCCTTGCCAACAGGCTCTCCAGAGGCCCAATAGGCCGCTCTTTCACTGCGGGTCGTCTCTCGCATCCACACGCGGGTTTCACACAACCGGTGTGCCATGGGTACTCGGCCACCCGCTACCACAACACTGCTCAGCACAGAGTGTTCACGGCCTGAGAGACTGCCAAGCATGCGTTCACAATCTTCAGCATCTTGCGGTTTACCTAGTATTTGACGCCCAATCACCACAGAAGTATCCGCAGCGATGATAATTTTATTTTCGCTGTTCCCCAGCACAGCTTGTACCGCTATCGCCTTCTCTACTGATACACGACTGACATATTCGCGCGGGCCTTCATTTGGCAGCGGTGTTTCATCAATATCAGCAGGTATAACAGAGACTTGCAAGCCTAATTGCTGCAGCAACTCCAATCTTCGAGGTGAGGCGCTGGCTAGCACCAAACTTGCTGTTGGGTCAGTCGTCATTGAGACCTTTCAAGCTATTGTTTTTAATAGAAAAACATTTATAGCCTAAAAAACTAACAACGGCTATGCGCCGCGTCGAGAAAGCTCCTTTGACGCGTGAGAGCCGAATCTTATTCGGCGCGGTGATAGGGATGCCCCCGCAGAATAGTTAACGCTCGGTATAGCTGTTCGGCTAACAGCACGCGAACCAGTGGATGAGGGAATGTCAGTGGTGACAAAGACCATTGTGCTTCGCTGGCGTCCAGCACCGCTTTGCTGTGCCCGTCAGGACCACCCACCGCGAAGGCTAGTTCGCGACCATCCACCGACCAGCGCTCCAGCTGTTCCGCCAACTGCTCAGTGCTCCAATTTCGGCCACGGCCATCTAACGCTACCAGGCGTCCATCTTTTGGCATAGCTGAAAGCAGCCGAGCGCCTTCTTCATCCATCATACGCGGCACGGTGGCAGCCTTACTGCGCTTCGCAGCGGGGATTTCATGTAGCTGCAGGCTGAAGTCGCCTTTGATGCGCTGCGCGTATTCACCGTAACCTTGCTGCACCCATGGAGGCATACGGTGACCTATAGCCAGCAGGTGCATTCGCACGCTTTAGCGCCCCAAGCTGGCAAAAGTGCCCATTATTCGCCGCTTGCCTCCGCCGAGGGCGGTGCCATAGACCAAAGTTTCTCCAGTTCATAGAGATCGCGTGTGCTTTTCTGCATCACATGCACAATCACATCGCCCAGATCGACCAACGCCCACTCGCCACTTTCAAGACCCTCACCTCTAGCTGGGTGGCCAGCTTTTTTAGCTTCGAGCATGACATGGTCGGCCAATGAGACGACATGGCGACGTGATGTACCCGTGCAGACAAGCATGTTATCTGCAAAGCTTGATTTTTCGCTGACATCGATATTGACTAACTCAACAGCTTTGAGATCTTCGAGTGCGGTTTCAACCAGCTGGATAAGCTGTTCGGGTCGCAGTGGTGTTTCTTTTTCTGTCATTATTTTTCCGTGTAAATCTGTTCTTGTAAAATGTACTCTCGTACCGGTTCCGCGATCAGGTAGCGCGGGTCTTGCCCGTGCGCCAGCAGTGCCCGCACGGCGGTAGAGGAAATACGTAATTCTGTGGTCTGTGCCAACACTATGCGATCACTTTTTTTTCTCTGCAGCGCCAGTGCCTCAGTGCCTAATTTAGTGCCAGGTCTCGCCATCACCACCAGCGTGGCCAGCTCAACTATCTCCTCCCAGCGGTGCCACTGCTGGAAGTAATCAAAACTGTCGGCACCCATCAAAAAGTATAAGCGCGCCTCGGGGTACTCCGCATGCAGTTCGGCCAGCGTATCTGCGGTGTAGGACAGTGTATCGCGCGCTAATTCCCGATTATCCACCACAAAGCCGGGCAACTCATCAACCGCCAACTGGCAAAGGTGGCTGCGTACGGTGGAGCTTCGCAAAGGTTGCTCACGGTGGCTCGTGCGATGGCAAGGAATCAGTCGAATTTCGTCGAGTGATAAGAGCTGCTGTACTTCTATGGCAGGTCGGAGATGACCAACGTGGATAGGGTCGAATGTGCCACCTAGTATGCCAATCGACCGCACAGAATCCTTTGAACTCGTCGAATCATCTTCAACCACGTATCGCACCGTCGCCGTGAACAATAAATTTTTGGGTGGTTAGACCCACGACACCAACGGGTCCGCGCGCGTGAAGCTTGCCCGTGCTAATGCCTATTTCAGCACCTAGACCATATTGATTGCCGTCTGCGAAGCAAGTGGCCGCGTTAACCATCACAGAGGCAGAGTCTACTTCTCTTAGAAAGCGCTGTGAGCGCTGCAGATCATTAGTAATAATGGCATCGGTGTGATGCGAGCCATGGCTTTCAATGTGGTCGATAGCATCGTCCATATCATCGACAACACGAATGGAAACAACTGGTCCAAGATGCTCTGTCTGCCAGTCTGCTTCGGTGGCGGCCAAGCTATTTTTTAGCAACGGTTGAGCACGCGCACAGGCACGCATCTCAACTCCGTGCTCAGAAAAGCGCAAACCGATTTTTGGTAAAAAATTGGCGGCGACCTGAACATGTACCAACAACGTTTCCATAGATCCGCATATACCATAGCGATAAGTTTTGGAGTTAAACGCTACATCTTCAGCCATCTGAAGGTCGGCGTGATCATCCACATAAACGTGACATATTCCATCTAAGTGGTAGAGCACCGGCACGCGAGCGTCCTCACTGACGCGCTGGATAAGTCCTTTGCCACCGCGCGGAATCACCACATCGACAAATTCATCCATTTTTAATAGTGCCGACACGGCTGTACGATCACGCGTGTTGATCACTTGCACGCAAGCATCGGTTAAGCCTGCTGCAGCCAAACCCCGCTTGATAACCTCTGCAATGGCCAAATTGGAATGGATAGCCTCAGACCCACCACGCAAAATAGTGGCATTACCCGCCTTTAGACAGAGCACTGCAGCATCAATAGTCACATTCGGACGTGACTCATAGATGATGCCGATGACACCCAGAGGCACTCGCATCTTGCCCACGGTAAGACCAGAGGGCTGCTGGCGCATGTCAGCTATTTCGCCAACAGGGTCGGCTAAAGCAGCGACTTCTCGAACACCATCGGCCATGCCTCGAATCCGCTCTGGTGTTAGTTCTAGGCGATCGAGCAGTGCATCCGCCAAGCCATTGGCACGCCCTGCCTCTAGGTCTTTGGCGTTCTCGTTTCGCAGCGTGTCAGCGCTTGCTTCGATGGCATCGGCCATAGCGAGCAAAGCCGCGTTGCGTGTCGCTGCCGGGGCTCGTGCCAATTGCCTAGCTGCACGCTTAGCTGCAGCACCTAGGCTGTAGACATATGTTTCGACTTCGGACGCTTCACCTTGGGTGGACATAGCTGGATTTTCACAGAAATTACTCGACCCTCTATTATGACGCATATAGCACTTTGCTGCGACTAGCGTTGGGCCTAAGCCCGAATTAAAGGAGCTTTCTGTCCAGAAAGCTTGATTTCAGTGGGCGATGCTCGTTCGCGTCATCAATTGCACTGACTTGCTTGTTACCCACGGAGAAACTCGTTGATCAAAAGCATGAAAATGAGCTGATTCTAAGTGTGCATTGAACGCTGCCTCGTCACTGTAGAGCTCATACAAGACGAAGCAGAGTGGATTGTCATTGCTCTGGCAGACATCGAAAACGTGACAATGCTCTTCCTGTTCTATCGAATTTTGCGCCTGAAGCCTTAAGGCTTCATGGAACTGTTTTTTAAAGCCCTGTTCGACTTGAAAGTGCACTAGCACAACAAACATATTCGACGACCCCGTTTCTGTGTAATAAAGAATGCACAACCCTAGCTTTGATAAAAACCTGACCGCGCCGCAATTGTCTCTGCTTTGCTCAACACTGTCGCTCCACCGGCAAGCATTGCGGTCCACTGAACATCGCAAAACGATTCGAATGCTTACACCACTAGCAAGTCGACCATCGGCAATGCTTTTTTAACGAAGCGATCTCTATTATTGCAAGCAAGTCACCCGCTCAAACAATCCAGTTTTTTTATGGCTTTCAGAAAGAAATCGACGCTTCCAAAATTCCCAGACTTCAGCGCTAAGGCTAAGTTCGAGCCATCAGTGCTTTTTGTCCAAGGAACACCTGTTTCGATGGTTGGCCCAATTTGTAAGGATTTCACTTTAAGCGCGTTTATGACAGCACCTGATGTTTCGCCTCCAGCAACGACAAATCGATGTACGCCCTGTTCGGCAGACAAGCGATAAGCGAGCTCTCCCATTATTGACTCGATGCTTGAACCGAGATCTCTTGAATCACCCTCCTCTTGAACTAACGCAAGTTCATCCGGTGTAGCGGAAGAGTAAATCAGAAGTTTTTTTTCTTGATCACCATGAGACACAGCCCATCGCAACACCTCACTGACAACTGGTTTGCCACAGAGCAGCGCTTTTGCGTCGATTCGAAAACTGGGCATCAGCCTCTTTGCGTGATCGACCTGTGCCAAAGTTGTTTCAGAACAACTTCCAGCTAAGACGACAGTTTTTCCATGAGAAACAAAAAAATCGAGCTCAGTGGTTTCATCTCTCAGCAGTCCTTGTAATTTAAAATTGTCGACCAATCCCATCGCCACAGCTGAACCTCCAGTGACGAGCGGGAGATCTTTAGCCGCCATGCCAATTGAGCGCAGATGTGTATTGTTCGTTGCATCTACAATAAAAATTGTGTGCTCTGCCAATCCCGGTTGGAGCATAGCTTTGAGAATTGACGGGGCCCCCTGCTCGACTTGATCAACATAGATATTGCCCACGTGCGATGAACTCTGTTTTGCAAGAACACGCGAAAGTTTAGAATCATGCATGGGTGTTAGCGGATGGTGACGCAACGAAGACTCAGACAACAGGCAGTCGTTAACAAAAAGATGCCCCTTGTATACCGTTCGACCGTTTTCGGGAAATGCTGGACAGGCAATGGTGACTGGTGCGCCGAGCTGTGTCATCAGGGCATCTGTCACAGG
This sequence comes from uncultured Granulosicoccaceae bacterium, assembly GCA_937965695.1. Taxonomy (GTDB): domain Bacteria; phylum Pseudomonadota; class Gammaproteobacteria; order CALCKW01; family CALCKW01; genus CALCKW01. The sequence continues at coordinate 55,636 of CALCKW010000028.1, read as the reverse complement.
CCCTATGTTGCCGGCGTCTGTCGAATCAAAGGTGGAGCAGTACTTGAAAAAAATTTGACCGGCACCTGAAGCCTTTAACCAGTCACAGGCGTGAAGTGAAAGATCTACGGCATCCTTGACAGGTATTGTTCTGGACTTCAATGCAATAACAACTGCGTCTGCGTCGGATAAATCCAAGCCAGTTTCAGGAACGCCAACAACTTGTATTGTCTTTAATCCTTCTCTAGCTAATATCATTGCGAGGTCAGTAGCCCCTGTCAGATCATCCGCTATGCAGCCAATTAAAATCGACACTATTTAAACTAATCCTTTGCTTGAATCTGACGAATCACTTCTTTGGTAACAGCAACAGTACCCATGTCACCACCAAATTCCATAGGGCGAATAGTGTTGCCTCTAAAGCCATTGTAAATAGCAGCATCTATCACTTGAGCGGCATCGTATAATGCTGTGTTCTGTGATTTGTCTGCCAAATAGTCCAACATGAGGCCACCGCTTAGAATCGCGGCTAGGGGATTGGCTTTGTCTTGGCCCATGATGTCCGGCGCACTTCCGTGCGCACCTTGGAACAGTCCATGTGCATCGCCAATCTCACCACAGGCTGCCATACCCATGCCACCAACCAAACCTCCTGCTAGATCAGACAATATATCGCCAAAAATATTTTCCATCACCAGCACATCAAAGTCCCAAGGATGGCGTACAAAATCGAGAGCCTGAGCATCAACGTAGTTATAATCTTTTTCAACATCAGCGTATTGAGGCGCAATCTCGTCAAATATTTGCCGAAAAAAAGCCATCGACTTAAATACGTTTGCTTTATCAACACAGGTTACTTTCGCTTTTTTCCCTCGTGATTGACGTTTACGAGCAAGGGCAAAAGCAGCGTGGTGCAGCTTCTCGGTGGTTGGACGAGTGATACGCATGACGTCTTGTACTTCTTCACTCGTTTCCACTGGGCAGCGATCGTGCACCGCGGCGGTATAAAACAGTCCTTCAGTCGACTCACGCACAATCACCATGTCGATTTCAGCGGCCCGTGGATCGGCCAACCGCTGGGGAGCATTCGGGTAAGCTTTTACCGGCCGGATTCCCGCATAAAGTTGGTAACGATCACGCAAACGCAAGTGTGGAGAAATTTCAGTGCCATCGGCGTATCGTGTATCGGGTAAACCGATCGCCCCTAATAAAATCGCGTCCGCCGCACCAGCAGCTTCTTCGCCACCCTTCTCTATGTCTAATCCTGTCTCACGAAAATAGCCTGCCCCCGCAGCGATGTCTCTGTGAGACAAGGAGAATCCTCCGACACGCTTTTGCGCAGCACAAAGAACAGCAATCGTGGCGTCGGTAACGTCGATACCAATGCCGTCTCCCCGGATGACGGCAATCTGGAAATCAATTTCGCTCATGGACAAACTCTCAACTCTTGCAAGGGTGAAATGACAGCTTCATCACTTCAGCTCTGAAATAAAAAAAAGCACATCACCATTTAAACAGGCAATAACACTCAAGACCTACAAATGGATTCGTGCAGCTAACCCTCAAAACTTGAGGTCAATTAGAACTCTTTAGCTGGCATTCGTCAACGTATACATTAATATATTTATTGACTTATGCATTACGGTATATATCATTGCCTGCACTGATGGAGCACTGCCGATCTTTACGAAAGTGCGCAGGTAGCCCATTAGCCCCATCTTTTGACATTGGAGATAGACATGCTCAATCGTAATAAAGGAAACAAGGCACAGGTTTTTACAGCTTTGACTCTGTTTAGCGGTCTTATGCTAGCTGCAAGTAACGCCGTAGCGGCCGAAGTCCTGCGCTTTAGTCACACCGATAATCCCGGAGGCTCTAGGCAAGCGGCTGCTGAAGTTTTTGCAAAAAAAGTTGCCGAATATACCGATGATCGATATTCCGTGCGCATTTATCCCGCAGGGCAATTGGCGAACGACCCAAAAGCAATAGAACAACTACAACTTGGTGGGGTTGATTTCACAGTTTCTGCCACCGGTAGCTATGCCACCCACCTGCCCTCCTTAAACCTAACAGCCATGCCTTTTCTTGTGGACAGCTATGAGCAAGGGTGGGCCTTTTACGACAATTCAGCGTGGCTGAACGGAGAATTTGAAAAACTGCCAGCCAAGGGCTTTCGCGTGCTATCGACTTGGGAAGCTGGTTTTAGAAGTTTCACCACTAGCATGCCATTGGCTACACCTGAAGACGCAAAAGGAAAAAAAATGCGTGTCTACCCCAACGATATGATTCGCTGGACGATGGAAGCCATTGGGTTCCAAACAGTTGTCATGCCAATTACAGACGTGTATCTGTCCATCCAACAAGGCGTTGTCAATGGCCAAGAAAACCCTGTCGACACTATAAAATCTTTGCGATTTTACGAGGTTGCGCCAAATGTTACGTTGACCCGCCACGTCTACAGCCCGCTGCCGCTTACCATATCTGAGACAACTTGGCAGGCCTTCTCAGACGAAGACAAAGCTGCGGTAAAAAAAGCGGCTGCAGAGGCCTCTGCTTTCAGTCGGAACCTCGTTCGTGATTCTGTTAATAGCCAAATAGAAGACATGAAAGCGGCCGGCGCCACAGTTAGTGAACCCGTGATCGAGCCCTTCCGAGATGCAGTGCAGTCAGTTTACGAAAAGGCGGAAGGAATCTACGGCGATGAAGTGCAGAAAGTGCTCGACGCCGCTTCTGCAATAAGAAAGCAGTACCCCACCAAATAGTGCTGTTCATCGTTTGATCTTTGTGTTCGAGCCTCTCGAGGCTCGGCATTTTTAATTTGGCAATAAAAGCGATATTCATTGTGGACTACAGAAACAGATACCCTGCCTACTTGCAATACCTGAGTTCCGCCATTGATAGCTTTCTTGTTCTAGGTGGCATCTCCGTGTTGCTTTTAATCTTCACCAATGCAGTTCTGCGCGGCGCAGCAGGATTTGATCTCGCTTGGTCTCTAGAAGTCACCGCATTTTTGCTGTTGTGGCTCACATTTCTTGGATGTGCTGCCGCCACAGCTCGGGGAGCACATATGCGAGTGACGGAGGTGGTAAGCCACTTATTTTCCATTCGCGGCAAATGGTTTTTAACCTTCTGTATCGACTGCTTAGTCATTATTGTCCTCAGCAGTTTAATTTTTTTCGGACACACCATTGCAACACACACTTGGGCCCAAAAAACGACCGTACTCTACTGGCCAGTGGGGCTTTTGTACTTGTCTCTACCAGCTGGAATGCTCGTTTCGCTGATCTTCCACCTCTACAACATGAAACTCGATTTTTTGGACAAACCACCGAACGACAGTTCAACATCTTTTTCTAGTTCGGGGGAAATCAAATGATTTTGATATTCATCTGTGCGATTTTTCTTTGCACCATTATGCTAAGTGTGCCTCTGGTCTGGGCCATTCTTATAACCGCTATATTGCCAATATTTGTTTTTGATTTGGGATACCCGCTGCAGGCGGTCTATTTAAATTTTATCGGCGGGGTAGAACCCAACCACTTCATTGCTATCCCTCTATTTATTGTCGCTGGAGAGCTTATGGGCCGTGGCGGCGTAGGGCAGCGAATTATTCAATTTGCGAAGGCAGCTTTCGGCTTTTTACCTGGTGGATTAGGCTTTGTGGTTGTCGGCGCTTCAATGTTGTTTGGAGGGATCTCAGGCTCTGCGATCGCCGACTCAGCTGCTATTGGATCAGTGATGATTCCTAACATGGTTAAACAAGGTTATAGCAAGGCTTTTGCTGGCGGTCTTGTCGCCGCTGCGGGGACCATTGGCATCATTATTCCCCCTTCTATCCCCATGTTGATCTACGGATTTGTTAGCAATGTTTCAGTGGCTGATTTGTTTCTTGCAGGCGTGGTTCCAGGCTTGATATTTGGTGCTTTATTTATGCTTGTTTGTTATCGCGTGGGCAAAACAACGGGGTGTGATCCGGGAGGACAACGCTGTAGCCGAAAAGAACTGTGGCAAGCTTTTTATTCCTCAGCACCCGCTTTGTTTATGCCTGTCCTGATTCTAGGAGGTATCTTCGGCGGACTGGTTACTCCGACTGAAGCCGCTGCTGTCGCTGTTGTCTACGGTTTATTTGTCACCGTCGTTGTGTATCGTGATTTTTCCTTGAGAGATTTACCTCAGTTAATCGTCGACTCTTTTGTCACTAGCGCAATAGTGATGGTAGTCATTGGTGCGACTAGCGTCCTAGGCTGGTTGATCACACTTGAGCAGTTACCACAAATTCTGGTTGGTTTTGTCCAGAGTGTGTCTTCCGATACCCTAACTTTTTTATTATTAGTTAATATAGTGCTACTAATTTTGGGGCTAGTCTTAGATCCGGTGCCGGCCATTCTGCTCACTGCCCCACTCTTTATACCAACGGCCCAAAGCTTCGGCGTAGATCCAGTTCACTTAGGGGTGATAATGACTTGTAATGTGGCTGTAGGTCTATTCACTCCACCCGTGGGTGCCACACTATATGTTGCCTCTAGGATATCCGGTGTTGGCGTGCTGAGCATTGCCAGAGCAATGTGGCCATTATACCTAGCGGCCTTATCCGCACTTATGCTGGTCACGTACATACCAGCTGTTTCAATGTTTACTGTGGCATTTTTTAGCTAATGTTTGTTCTTAGGCGAACCACGGGAGTAACCAAAAATGATTCACCTCGACGAAATCAGTCGGATTGGCGCTGAGCTCAATCGCCCCGAGTGCGTTTTGAGTACGCGTAATGGCAGGCTCTATAGCGCTGATTGGCGCGGTGGCGTCGCCATCATCGAGCCCACAGGTGAGCAATGGTACTTATTACCCAATGATGATTCACTGCAACTCAAACCCAACGGTATTTGCCTGATGCCCGACAAGTCACTGCTGGTTGCACACCTAGGTGACCACGACGGAGGTGTTTATCGGATTGCGGAAAATGGTGATACAACGGCGTTTTGCCTAGAAGCCGATGGTGAAGTACTGCCCCCTAGCAACTACGTGCACCTAGATGTCAAAGGTAGGGTTTGGATCTCAGTAAGCACACGCAAAATTCCGCGTAGCGAAGGCTACAAGCCGGATGTTGCAGACGGTTTCGTCATATTGGTCGATGATAACAGAGCGCGCATCGTGGCTGATTCACTCGGCTACACCAATGAGTGTTTAGTTGACCCCAGTGGAAAGTATCTCTATGTCAACGAAACTTTCGCCCGCAAATTGGTGAGATTTACCATCGGTGAAAATGGTGACTTATCAAGCAAGGAGACAGTGGCAGAGTTTAAATCCGGCACCTTCCCAGATGGCCTAACGTTCGACCGTGCCGGTGGCATCTGGATCACTTCTATTGTCAGCAATCGCGTCATTCACATCGATGCCGAAAGGCGCCAAACGACGGTGGTGGAGGACTGTAATAACGAACACCTCCTCTGGGTTGAAGAGGCCTTTCAAGCGGGTAAGATGGGCAGACCTCATCTAGACAATGCACAGAGCAAAAAATTAAAGAATGTTTCTAGCCTCGCTTTTGGAGGAGCGGATCTGCGCACGGCTTTTCTAGGTTGTCTGTTAGACGAATGTGTTTACTCATTTAATGCACCAGTGCAGGGCTATGCACCAGCACACTGGGAATTCCCAGGCCCCACAAAAAAGGCATAATCAAGCTACAGCAAACGCATTAGCCACCAGTATCAAAGAGGCAAAATTTTCCGATGAAAGAGCCCGAAATCATCAAGGTAGCTACTGTTGGCACTGGGTATTTTAGCCGATTCCAATACGCCGCTTGGCACCGCATGACGAACGCCAGACTCATTGGGATCTGCAACCGCTCTGTAGAACCCGCTCTGGAGTTGGCCAAGAAATACAACATCGCGAGCGTTTTTAGCGATTTTGAAAAAATGCTTGATGATTGCAAACCCGATCTCATTGACATCATCACTCCGCCCGAAACGCACTCGGCTTATGTCCAGGCAGCAGTTGATCGAGGGCTCACCACTATTTGTCAAAAACCATTCACACCCAACCTTCGTGAAGCGACAAAACTGGTAGAGCACATCAAAAAGAAGAAAGCCAAAGTCATCATTCACGAGAATTTTCGCTTCCAACCTTGGTATCAACAAATCAAAAAAATGTTGGCACACGGTGAATTGGGTGAACTGTATCAGGTGAGCTATCGATTAAGGCCTGGAGATGGCCAAGGTGCTAACGCTTATCTCGAACGACAGCCCTATTTCCAGCAAATGCCAAGGTTACTAATACACGAAACAGCAGTACATTTTATAGATGTGTTTCGATACTTGTTTGGAGAGGTTGAATCGGTCTACGCGGACCTACGCCGTTTAAACCCCGTAATACAAGGTGAAGATGCCGGCTTAATCGTGTTCGAGTTTGGTCGAGGCAAACGCGGTGTGTTTGATGGCAACCGGCTCAGTGACCACCGCGCAAATAACCGCCGCCTGACCATGGGTGACCTGCTTATCGAAGGTGAACTCGGGACTATAACCTTGAACGGCGACGCCGAAATACATAAGCGCATGCACGGACAAGACAACGAGAGTATCGTTAAGTACAACTGGATAGACAATGATTTTGGCGGAGACTGCGTCTTCAACTTTCAACAACACGTGATTGATCACATGCAAACCGGCTCAGCGTTGATGAACACTGCAGAGGACTATCTAAAGAATCTACAAATCGTTGAAGCCTGCTACGTTTCCCATGAGCGTGGACTTAAGCTCCCAATCTCTGATTTCACCAACAATATTTGATCTTGCAGGTAGTAATACGGAATAATCAACGATCTACTCAGCAAATGACCTGCACATGGCGACGCAATCGACAGCAAAAAAAACCAAGTTATCTTATGCGGATCGAGCCTATGCTGACATCAAAAAACGCATCCTTAACAATGAGCTCTCTGCTGGTCACCAGATGATGGAGGCAGAGGTCGCGGAGTTACTACAGATCAGTAGAACCCCCGTGCGTGAAGCAATCATGCGACTCGAAGCGGAGGGGCTGGTTGAAGTTCGGCCCCGACATGGTATGAAAATAAAGCCAATTTCTGTCTCTGACATGCGTGAAATCTACGCACTGCTCACAGGTCTGGAATCCACTGCAGCTTGGCAAGCCGCTAGTCGAACCCACTCCGCCGGCGAGATAGAAGGTCTACGCCAGAGCGTTAAAGATATGGACAAGGCTCTTAAGGCTAAAGACCTAGCGGCGTGGGCACAAGCAGATGAAGATTTTCATCGATTACTCGTTTCAATGAGTGGGAACGAGCGTTTGATAAAATTGGTAGACCGTTTTATGGATCAGGTACATCGCGTACGCATGATGACCTTGCGCCTACGGCCCATGCCCAAACAATCCAACGAAGACCACGCTAAAGTGGTGGCTGCAATCGAATCAAATGATGCTGACACTGCTCGACAGGTGCATCAATCGCATCGCGAGAAAGCTGGCGAAATGCTCGTCGAATTGCTCGAAAGCCATGGCCTTACTCAATTGTAAATCCCGTCTTTAAATGTTCTCTGATCCTCCACCAGACAATCTAGTCCATGGCTAGCTTCCCAAGACATCAAGAGAAAAAAAATTCTCTCGACTTGATTTTGGTCAATATGGCCTCAGTATTTGGTTTAATGCCGCCACGACAAAGCAGATTGGTGTCTGAGCAAAGTGATCGGTCCAAAACGCAAAGGTGATGAATATGGAAGAGCAAATCCGCGCTGCGATGAAGCAAACCATGAAGTCTCTGGATGAGATGCAGGAAAAATTTGAAGACCTGTTAGAAGACTTGCCCGAAGGTGCTGAGGAAATACGTGGCCGCACCGAAAAAACACTCGAGCGTATCGCTGAACTATTGCAAGATGCCGGAGAAAAAGCAGAGGCCGGCACTCAAGAAGCTCAATTACAAGCGCATCTTGGACTCATGGAGGCACACGCTAAGCTTGACGCTTCCCGTGTTGTAATAAACGATCAGCTATCTCAAGCCGTTGACAAAACCAAATCCATGCTCGACGAAGCAGAACTTAAACGCCATCTTGGCGTTATGGAAGCCGAAGATTTTTGGGAAAAACGGGGCAAACTTATTGCCGAAGAGTTCGAGAACTCGCGGGAAGTAATGCACGCTCTGGCGAATCGCACCGCCGACGAGATGAAAGATCAATTTAAGCGCTGGAGCAACGTTTTTAGCGACATCAAAAAACCTTAAAGTGATCGGTCAGTTCATCGCTCACAGAGAACTTTTTGCTTGTTGATGTGTTGCCAAAGCTAACTTGCAGTCATGTTTAACCGCAGCATCTTGTTTTCTGTTCGATCCTAAATTTTAAGCTTGAACCCCTCGTGACTGGCGACAAAACCTAAGCGTTGGTAAAAGCGGATGGCATTCGGTCTTTTTTTATCCGACGTCAGTTGGAGTATTTTACAGTTTCGAGCTTCTGCCCTATCTTTTGCCCAAAGTAACATTTTTTCACCCAAACCTTGGCCACGTGTATCAGCAGCAACTCGCACACTTTCAACCATACAACGCCAAGCACCACGGTGAGTGATATAGGGAATAAATGTCAGATGCATTAAGCCAACTATTTCACTGTTCGCAGTGGCTTCGAGCACAATCAGCTCATTGTTTGGATCTGTGTCAATGGCACAAAAAGCATTTGTATAGCCTTTATCTAAGGGGTAGCAAGAACTCTCTCTTTGCGCACCCAAGACATCGTCCGCTAACAATTCTATGATTCGCGGTAGATCTTGTTCCGTCGCTGTTCGGAATCTATAGTGCAAGTTCTTTCTCCCGTAACACCTCTCGGTTGTTAGGCCCTATTTGAACGTAGGTTATTCTTTTTGCGTCTGCGGGTGGCGCCTGCAATCGTCGTCAATACGCAACCAGGCCAGTTGGCTGTCCGTAAATATATGGTATGTGGGTTGGACTTTATCCGCATCGTCTAAAGAGGCAACCGCTAAACTTAAATAATTACTATGGCGTTCATCACGGTAACTTAGCGTTGACCCACAACGTGAGCAAAACCCTCTGCGCGCGAACTCCGAAGAAGCAAACTCCTGTAGCTGCTGGCGAGACTGCCAGACAACTTGTTCCGCTAAAAAATCCATCCAAATGCCAGCTATTGAACCTGTACTGCGTTGACACATTTTACAGTGGCAATAATCAGCGGCAAATGGCATAGCGATAGTCGTATAGCGAATGTCACCGCAGAGACAACCACCCGTTAATTCAATGTGATCTTGCACGTATTTCCCTTAACAATTTACGACCTTAGAAAGTGAAGTTTGATCGTTTACCTCTATTAAAAAGGCTATTTTTCGGAATGCATGCCAAACATATTACCTTCTGTATCCACCGCGAGAGTGCAGAAGCCAAATTCTCCGATATCCAATTTCGACTGTTGAATGGAGCCACCCGCATTCACCACACGCGATTCTTCTACTGCGCAATCATCGCAACTAAAATAGATCATTGTTCCACCGATTCCAGCAGCAAAACCTTCCATTTTCACAAGTGCTCCTGACGAGCCATATTGTTCAAAGTTAGCTGGAAAAGACCACATCTCAACACCTGAGTCCGAGGGATCTGTGAGCCTTTCAAGTGTTATTTCAAAGACTGTTTGGTAGAATTTTTTCGCTCTATCAAGATCATTGACGTAGATTTCAAACCAAGCAATTGGATTTTTCATACTCCGTGCTCCTGATTCTAACCGTGAATTTTGTCACGCCACTCGCTGGTAGTATTTCGGTGTGCTCTATCTCTTAGATGCTTCAGTTACTAACTTGCAAATGGGTGTATCGCACCCCTACTCTACCGAGATCACGCAAGTATTGTCCAACAATGAATTAATCACTTTTTTACAAGTGTACATCCACATTGTTCATCGTATGCGCTTGCGCTCAAATTTGAGTTTTTATCTTTTTTGTGTGTCAACTGATTGAACACATAAACCGACCCTACATACAGGGCCACAAAAGACAGCGAATGGATGGCTAACTGCGTAAGACTGGGCACCCCCAATTGATCCAGCATGTCTGCAGCAGTTGTGAACGGTACATTGAAAAAAGAATACGAAATAAAGACAACAATGAGCGCGATAAAAGGCCCTGGCAACAAAATGAGTAGAGAATACCAAAAAGCACCTTTGAATCGCTTTCCGATACTTCTTGAAGTAGGTGTACCACCGTCAAGAGCAGCATAGCGCAGGCTTGTTAGCCACATGCCAGGTGTACAAGAAACCAACTTGTAAGCTGCCAATAGATAATAAATAGAGGCAATAACTAACCACAAAATCACCAGCGAAAAATAATTACTGAAGTCTTGCGATGAGTAAAAAGACATAGCATCGACTGGAGGAGCTGCAATCGGCAGAAAAAAACTTACAACACTCAGAATTGCGACCAAAATCAGCAAGTCAATTAAGTGGGCAGTAGTCCTGCGTGTAGATGACGCTATATTAAGTTCTTGACACAAGGGGGGTCTCCTCACTTAGAAAATTCGGAAGTCGCGACCAGACTCTAGGTGCTAACTACGCCAATTTTATGAAATTGCTGGACACATCCATGACCGTATCAAATCACCATTTGAATATCAGAGGAAGCGCAGGTCTAAAGTCCTTCATTTCACCGGCTCGCTCTGAGTCAAAACCTACTTCGACTAGGTGTTCAGCTCCCTGAACAAACTCGAAAGCCTCTATGGCGTTAGCGGCCACCACCACCTCTGAAAACTCGCCTAAAGTTGGTGAGCTCACTTTGACCGAGCTGATTTCTTTAAATCCGCATCGGTGAGCAGTTACTTGACGGTTTTCTGGTTGTGCGGTGTCCGGCCTTGTTGCAAAATCAAGATAAAACCACAACGGTTCACATGACGGTGCATGAGCAATAAACACATCAAAACCAGCAGGTAAATACTCGGGGCGATAGCTCCATGCTGGAAACGCAAAGCTCTCCCCTTTTACAGATGGACGAAAGCAGACACCAAACGGCGATACTTGATCTGTTGTAGACGATAGACGTTCATATAGGTTTGTCGGCGACGTAAGCACACTTTGCGCTTCTTTAGAGTCAACGAGATACAAAAATTCTATAAACGCATTGTTAAAAAAGAATCTGCGATTAGCGGTACCTTGACCGCGATGGCGGTTCGCAGTGCCTTCACTTAAACCAAAATCTGACAACAAATCCGCCGATTCGGCGCTTCTCGCAACACAAACAAAGATATGATCGATTTCCAACGCAAATCCTTACATGTAGCTTCTTCGTCAATTGGGCTTTGGTTATTGAAGTGTGCCCTGCTTTTTCCTACTAATCAGCATCAACAGTATTGCCAAACAGGCAGGCACGGTCTGCACCATTATTATCTTAGTCGACACTGTTATTGCTCCAACAACACCCGCAACTGCGACAAACAATAAAAAACAAATGGCGACTCGGCCCTGCCAGTCTTTGTCTTTTATAAGCAATGACCAGATCAAACCTGCGGCCAAAAATGCGTTGTAAATACCTTGATTTGCAGCCAATGCAGTTGTGGGCTCAAACAGTTCGATAGGTAGAGTAGAAAAGACCACCGGACCACGGGTTGTCCAAGCAAACATCTCAAACCAAGCAATATAGAGATGAAAGAGAGCGATTAGTCCAATAAGGATCTTGGAAATCAATATCAGAGCTTTCATATCTCGATGCCTGTGTAGATAAATAAAATGACAAGTTAGACTATTTTGAGAAGCTTTTTTCAATTGCTTATAGCCACATTCTAACAACGCTTTGCACTTTAAGGCAGTCGTAGCCCAAAGTCGCAAACCGAATGAGCCAACAATCGCCATTCAGCTTTGCCACCCCAGTCTATTTGCCCCATAATCGCACTCCCCTTACCCGCAGGCCTATCCCGTGGCAATTAAACCCACCATTTACAAAGCACGCATATCTTTGTCTGATCTCAACCGCGATCACTACGACACGCTAAACCTGACTCTGGCTCTGCACCCGTCTGAGACTCCGACGCGCATGATGGCTCGGCTGCTGGCCTTTTGTCTTAACGCAGAAGAGCACTTGAGCTTTACGAAGGGCCTCAGTGAAGTTGAAGAGCCCGATATTTGGGTGCGCAGCTACGACGAACAGACGATGTTATGGATTGATATAGGGGAGCCTGATTTTGATCGGGTGAAGAAATCTTGCAGAAAAGCACGTCAGGTAAAGGTATACAGCTTTAACAGCAAATCCGAGACTTGGTGGTCGCAAGGACAGGCTAAGTTCAATACCTTGCCCGCCGCATTTTACCGTTTCGATCACACCGAGATAGAAGCGTTCGCAGAGTTGCTAGAACGCACACTTGATCTGTCAGTTACTGTGACTGGCGATTCAGCTTACATCGCCGGTGATGGTGGCGAAGTCGAGGTGCATTGGCAGGAACTCAAGGCGGCCTCTTAGGTTGTGTTTAAGTTGCCTTCTTGAGGTCCAGCTGGGCGATCGGGCGATAATCTTCACCCACTTCAGCTACAAGACGGCTGCGCAATGTGTCTAGCGCCTCAGCCTCATAGGCTTTAAAAGGTTCCGCTCCCCAGACGACTCCGGGCCAACAAGGATCATCACACCGCCGCCCTACCACGTGTAAATGCATCTGTGACACCACATTGCCAATGGCGGCAATGTTAACCTTGTCCAGCGGTTGCCAATTTTCTATGAAGACCGCCAAGCGACTTGCCAGTGCCATGAGCTCCGATTGGGCGGCCAACGGCAATCGGTGAAATTCAGTTTCGTCCGTATCGGGCACCAGAACCAGCCACGGATAATGCGCGTTGCGTAACAACAGCACCTGAGTATCACCAAAGAACCCCATCACATGTGTGTCTGCAGCTAATCGCGGATCTAGCGTTCGCATGGTCACCGGAATTTCGTCTCGCACTAGTCAATCGTTGATTAGAATTATAGCGAATTCGCTCCACTGTGCGCAGGATCTGAATATCCCACTAAGGCCTCGCCACACTTCATATAACCCGCGATGACGCATGCATCAGAACGCTGCAGCCGCTACACTAGCCGCATCGATTGACCTAGGCTGTAGATAATGACGAATGTAGACGCCCGCGAAATAGAGATGTTTGACGGCCACGGTGACACGTGGTGGGATGAAAACGGGCCGTTTAAATCCCTGCACGACATCAACCCACTGCGCTTAGACTTTATTCAGCGCGCGGTAAACTTGCGGGGCCTTAAGGTATTGGATGTCGGCTGCGGTGGCGGCATTCTCAGCGAAGGGTTGGCGCGTGCAGGTGCGCACGTGAGCTCTATTGATCTAGCCGAAGACGCATTGGCCTGCGCTAGAACCCATGCCCTTAGCTCTGGTCTTGATATCGAATACCGAGCCATCAGTGCAGAACAACTAGCACAAGAGTCACCTGCCAAGTATGACGTCGTTGTCTGCATGGAAATGCTAGAGCATGTCCCCGACCCAGGTTCAGTTTGCCATGCACTAGGCACACTGGTTAAACCGGGCGGCGATGTTTTTATGTCGACACTCAATCGCAACCCAAAATCTTGGCTTTTTGCCATTGTGGCCGCAGAACGTATTCTGCGCCTGCTGCCTGCGGGCACACATCAGCATGAAAAGTTTATTCGTCCTCACGAGCTAGCTGGTTATTGCCGCCAAAGCAATTTACACGTGCAAAAGTTGCGTGGCATGGGATACAACCCCCTCAATCAACGTTATTCACTCAACGAAGATTTAGACGTGAACTATTTGCTGCACGCTCGCCGGAATCAAGATGCTTGACCCCAACCCCCTTGGCGGCCTTCTGTTTGATCTAGATGGCACGTTAGTCGACACGGCCCCAGATATGGGTGGAGCAATTAACAGATTGCTGCAGCAAGAGGGAAAACCACCGCTCAGTGATACAGAAATTCGCCCGCATGTGTCACAAGGCAGCAGAGCATTAGTTCGTTTGGGTTTCGGGTCCCAATTAACAGATCAGGCCGAAAAATCACTGATTGACCGTTTTCTAGCTGTCTATGCGCTCCATGTCGCAGATACTTCGAAATTATTTGGCGGTATGGATGAACTGTTACTTGAGCTGGAGGACAAAAAAGTACCTTGGGGCATCATCACCAATAAGCCCATCCGTTACACCGTTCCACTTTTGCAACAACTAAATCTTATGGAGCGCTGTTCAGCGTTGGTCTGTGGTAACACAATGGCGCAGCGCAAACCGCACCCTGCCCCGATTATTCTGGCGTGTCAGCGTGCGGGATTACAGCCAGACAAATGTGTCTATGTAGGAGACGCACACCGAGATGTTGCTGCAGGAGCCGCGGCAGGCATGCGCACTGCTGTGATGACTTGGGGATATTTCGATAAAGACGAGGACATCAATGCCTGGAGCGCTGACTGGTATTGTGAAGATTCGAGCGCGTTGAGGCGTGTCTGTATGCAAGCAAATTTACTGGATAACAGCACCTAAACGTCCTTCAGGCGTTCAGTGGCCGGCAATCAATGGTTTTACTTCAGCGCATCAGCCCGCTCAGCGAAAGCATGGCCCCTTGCTACGCTGCAAGTCAGCTTGACTTGCAGACGACATGACAGACTACTGAGTCAGCGTGCTGTCTTGAAATGGGCTGGTGGTAAGTGTGTTGCCCTTGCCAATGTTGACCCCAAACCATAGACCTACCAAAACACCTAACAGCAGCCCAAAGGCTAGTACGCTTAATCTGTTCACTGTTCCACCTCAGTTATTTTTATCTATCGGAACCAGTCCGACGTCGGATGGCGCATTTTAGCACGACACCGGCTCGCTGCAGAGTAGTTCATTGAGCTAAGAACCAAAGTTTGTCTTACTGGTCATCTTCCCCGCAGCTGTAGCGGGTGCGTTACACTTAGGGGTCAATAACTAGAGATCCAACGGACAACACCATGAGCACTACCGAGCAAGCCTCTAATCACGATCTAAGTGACCGCTGTATTCTGATAACGGGCGCGGGCGGCGCGCTAGGCAGTGCTTTGGCGCTGGCCTGCGGCAATGCGGGTGCTTCAGTTGTTTTGCTTGGACGGACAATCTCCAAACTTGAAACCTGCTACGACAATCTTGAAGCGGCCGGCGCACCACAACCTGCTATTTACCCTTTGGATTTAGCAGGGGCGACACTGGCCGACCACCAAACCCTTATTAACACCTTGTACAGCACCTTTGGCGGGGTGTTTTCGATTGTGCACTGTGCAGCTGAGCTGGGCACAATGACGCCCTTGTCCGACTACCCAGATGAAGTGTGGAACAAAGTTTTTAACAGCAATGTCAACGGTCCGATGCGATTGACCCAAGCCGGATTGCCTCTACTTCGAGACAGCGGCCCAAGCAGTATTATCTATTTGCTTGATGATCATGTTAGTGCCTATTGGGGTGCCTATGGGCTCAGCAAAGCGACATTGCGGAGCACCGTCAACATGCTGGCTGAAGAATGCGATGGCCAACGCGACGACAACGGCAATCCATTGGTCAATGTCATGGGTGTAAATCCTGGCCCAATGTGTACGTCGTTGCGACAACACGCCTTTCCCGGAGAAGTCCCTCAAAACAACCCCATGCCTGCAACTAGGGCGGCGCAAATCCTGCAACTAATCGCTACATCAGCAGGCCGAAATGGTGAGATCCATCAACTGGCTGAGAGCTAGGAAGCCCAATTAGCACATCAAAGCTATGTGGCAAACTACTTATTGTTTTTGATCTCCTATTTAGACAGACTTGTTTTTATGCAATCAATAAAATCGTTTTACAGCTCCTTATTCGCAGGACTATTTTTTTTTGCGGCGATAAGTCCTACCCTTTTTGCTGATGAAATCAACAGCGAAGCGGAGGGTATTTCCGAGGTCGCGGACGGTGCTTTAGCGAACATAGGTGTTGCGGGCCAAGTAGAAATGCTACCGCTCTGGGAGCTCGGATTCGGTGCTCTGCAATTAAACGGCAAAGATTATCCGGCTTCTGACAGAGACAACGATCGATTTTTTGCTCTCCCCTACTTTATTTACCGCGGAGAGAAAATTCGTGTTGGGGATGGTGGAGTCAGCGCCTTAGCGTTTGAGAATTCTCGGTACTCGCTTGATTTTTCTGTAGCAGGCTCTGTCAATGCAAACTCCGAGGGCAACCTGCTGCGAGATGGATTGCCGGATATTGACTACATGTTTGAAGTGGGGCCACAGCTGATTGTTACTTTGTACGACCAGTTCAACAGCGACGGTTCACGCAGCGAAATGACGTTTGCAACTCAGTTGCGTGCCGCTTTTTCCACCGACTTTGAAGGTATTGAACCGCGTGGCGGCGTGTTGAGCACCTCATTGAAATGGGAACGCGACGGCATTAAACAAGGCAGATATGGCCTCTTCGCTGAAATAGCACCAAAGTGGGCAAGCAAAGAACTGCATAACGTATTTTATGAGGTTGATCCTCAATTCGAAACTGCAACACGCCCCAGCTATAAAGCCAAGGGCGGTTATTTGGGAACAGATGCATTTATCGGTATGACCGTCAAACCAACACCGAAATTACAGTTTTTGTTTGGACTAACGCATCAATTTTTTACAAACGCGGCAAACGAAGACAGCCCGTTATTTGAAACGGATAGCAGCAATAAGTTTTTTGCGGGATTGTTATGGGAATTCAAATCGAGCAAAACACTGGTTCCGGTGTTAAGGGACTAGCTTGAAAATCTCACCCCACAATCAACACCCCTTTTGTTTTAGCTTGTGAGCCGATTGGCTTTACATGAAAATTATGCTTTTATGAAATAGAAGTATTATCAATGACTGCTACAACTGAGCGAGATCTTCCGCCCACAACATAAACACCCCTTCCCCACCGGTTTCAAACTCGAGCCAAACAAAGGGGAGTTGTGGGTATGCCGCTTCTAGAGCCGGCGCACTGTTGCCCACTTCTATCACCAGCAGACCACCGGGATTCAGGTGTTTAGCAGCATCGTTCAACATAAGATGAACAAGATCTAAACCATCTTTTCCAGCTGCCAAGCCCAACTCTGGTTCGTGTTTGTATTCACGGCTAAGCGCAGCCATATCTGAGGCATCTACGTAGGGTGGATTGCTGACGATTAAATCAAATCGCAAGCCTGATACTGGTTCAAACAAACTGCCTTCTCGCAAGCTGACTCTTTCAGCCATGTCATGCGCAAACACATTTTTCTCGGCGACCTGTAACGCCTCAGGACTAATGTCAGTAGCGACGACTTGAGCATCTGCAAAAGCATAGGCGCAAGCAATCCCGATGCAGCCGCTACCCGTACACATATCCAAGACCGTGCGCACTTTAATTGGGTCCAACCAAGGGCTAAAACCCGCCATTATGGGCTCAGCCAATGGTGAGCGTGGCACCAAGACACGGGAATCCACATGGAATTGAAGACCGGCAAACCAAGCGCTGCCGGTCAAATAAGCAGCGGGCACGCGCTCATTTATACGTCTTTCCAGCAACTCCTGTGCGGCGACAACTTGGTCCATTCTCAAGCCAATGTGGTAGTCGTCCAAAGGTTGATCGGGTGAAAAACCCACAGCATGCAAAACTAACCAAGCCGCTTCGTCGAGCGCATTGTCTGTGCCGTGTCCAAAGTCCAGATCCGCCTCTTCAAACAGGGCTTCGCCCTGACGGATCAGGTCATCCAAATAGACGTCTTGCTCGTCGTTTTGACCACTCGTTTTATCGCTCGCCATGCCGCTCTGCCGTCGCTAGGTTATACTTGAACTTATCCGGCTTTCCGCCGCACTAACAAACTCAATCATACCATTGCCTCTCCATGTCTGAATCAGCCAAACCTACTTGTAAATTTTGTTGGATCCTCCGCTATTTCGCCGTCGTCGCCGCGGTATTGTTAGGCGCTATTGCTTATCGCAGTTTCAATCCACCAAACTTAGAAATTTCTGAGCTCAACCAACAGCTGGAAGCGGCTACCGCGCTACCTGTCGGGTTTAGAGCCGTGCCGAATGTGGCGTTGATGGGGTATGACGGCAAAAACAAACCCGCGCTCAGCTTTTTCGAAGACAAATGGACTATGGTTTTCTTCGGTTATACCTATTGCCCTGATGTCTGCCCAGTGGCCTTGTCTAACATTGCTCAGACCATGGCTATGGTGCGAGAAACGAATCCTGAATTAGCAGATACTCAAACCTTGATGGTTTCTGTAGACCCCAAACGCGACTCGCCAGAGCGGCTTAAGGAATACGTCGAATACTTTGACCCCGCCTTTGTCGGTACGACGGGCGAAAACAGCGATCTAGAAGAACTCACCCGTGGCTTAGGAGCAATCTTCGCGGTGGTCGGTGACATTGAGAGCGACAATTACCTAGTGGATCACAGCAGCCAGATTGTACTGATTGACCCGTCGGGCGCTATGCGTGCCATCATGACACCACCTCACCTGCCCGCCACAATGGCGTCTGATCTAGCGTTGTTGCGCGCTAACCTATAGAGAACTCGATGGCCCATCTATTTGCCGCTTTTCAGTATGTACTTCCTCATCACGCCATCTCGCGTGTTGTGTTCTGGTTTACCCGTCTGCAAACACCCTTGGCCCAGCCAGTCATGGCTTGGTTTGCACGTGTATACGGCATCGACATGACGGAAGCGGCCAACGCAGATTTTGCCAGTTACAGCAGTTTTAACGCGTTTTTTACCCGAGCACTTCGTGACGATGCGCGACCAATTGCAGACGCTGAAGGGTTGGTTGTCTCGCCCAGCGATGGCCGAGTATCTCAACGGGGAAAAATTGAAAACGGCCAGATATTTCAAGCCAAGGGGCACAGCTACAGCGCGGCCGAACTGCTTGGCAGTGATGCAGACGCGGCGGCTTATGAGGGCGGTCAATTTATAACGATCTACCTTTCACCGCGCGACTACCACCGTGTGCACATGCCACTATCGGCCCGACTGCGCAGCACGCTGCATGTCCCTGGTCGCTTGTTTAGCGTCGCGCCACATACCGTCGCACACGTGCCTCGACTTTTTGCGCGTAACGAGCGCGCGGTTTGCTTTTTTGAAACGGACAAAGGCCCGTTCGCTCAGGTGTTAGTGGGTGCTATCAATGTTGCAGCCATAGAAACGGTGTGGGCTGGTTTAATTACGCCGCCTGCCGCATGGGGTGCCCGTTGGGTGCCGCATAACCACGAAGTTAAATTACAGCGGGGCGAAGAGATGGGCCGGTTTAATATGGGCTCGACTGTCATACTGTTATTGCCGTCAGGTGCCGAGTGGGACACTACGTTAAAAGCCGGAGACCCAGTTAAGATGGGACAAGCACTCGGTCACTGGTAGCGCACAGCAACCCTCGCTGAATCAACCAGTCACGCGCATCTTCTGCGTCGTGTAAAAACCAACGGCTTGCCGAACCGTGACGGAAGCTATATCCCCATGCGTCCATATCTGAAAACATGCGCGCTCGACCCACCGCTTCGATGTTGCCAGCTAAAAGTATTTGTAAATAGCAGACAGCGCACTCCTCTTGCGCGCTGCCACCAACATTGGTGTGCAACGTGGCACGTCTTTCCGGTGACAGACAAATCCAGTGACAACCTTCGTGCAGAATAGATTGCACAGGTGTATCGTCTCGAGCGTGCAGAGTCTCTCCAATGAGCCCGGCCTCTGGCTCTCCCCAGAAAGAACCCGGTATTGGGGCGCCCATTTGATGCCAGCTCAGTTTTAGACCAAACCGCAAAAACAACTGCTCAAAAGGCAGCCGCCCCACGGCATGCGCTTGCAACACCGCATCAAGATCGACCGATTCGCTCACGCCCGACCAATAGGGAAGCTGATGACTTCTTTAATGTCACTCACTTGCATTAAGACCATCAGCACTCTGTCCAGGCCGACAGCCACCCCTGAGCAATTAGGTAACCCTTGATCTAGTGCTGCCAAGAAGCGCTCGTCCATGGGTCGCCTTGGCAGCCCGCTGGCACTGGCTGCGTCTTGCTCCGCCTCGAAGCGGCTGCGCTGTTCCAATGGATCAGTCAGTTCGTGAAAGCCGTTAGCCAGTTCTAGACCACTCCAATAGGCTTCAAAACGTGAGGCTACAGCCACCCCATCACGCGTCTCAATGCGTGCAAGCGCCGCTTGGCTGGCCGGGTAGCCTTCGACAAAAGTCAGCCGATCCTTAGGAAACTGCGCAGCGACCAACGTGGAAAATGCTAAATCGATCCAAGCATCGACTTCATCTACTGTCAGCGACTCAGGCACCGAATGGCCGCCTTTCACGAGACAATCACGCATTTGCGTCGCGTTATCAGTCCAAGGGTCAAAGCCACCCAGATCAATGCAAGCCTGGCGAAAACTGAGTTGGATAGCTTGTACAGGTTGATTGAGTGCAGCGGCAACTATGCGATGCACATCTTGCATCAAAGCAGGCAAGTCGAAATCGAGTCGATACCACTCGAGCAACGTAAATTCGGGATTGTGGTGTGCCCCACGTTCACCCGCGCGGAACACTTTAGCTATTTGGTAAATGTCACCACTGCCGTCTGCCAACAGACGTTTCATTGGGTATTCAGGAGACGTGTGCAGATAACCAAATCTGCCCGCATTGTTTGCCTCAAAACTGGGCACATGCTGGTCGGGACTGGTCGCGCTAGAAAACACAGGTGTGTCTACTTCCAGCACACCGGCGTTGCCAAAATACTCGCGTATTCTGGTGAGCATCGCCGCCCTTTCTTCTCGGGCTCTGGCTGGTGCAGTTGGTCGCCAATCATCATTCATCGTTATTTCACGCGAGAGACGTATTCACCGGTGCGCGTATCACAACGCAGCATTTCACCTTCTTCGATAAACAGCGGAACCTTGACCACGGCGCCGGTTTCTAGATGCGCTGGCTTATTGCCACCTTGTGCTGTATCGCCACGCATACCGGGATCTGTCTCAGTCACTTTTAGTTCTACAAAGTTAGGCGGTGTCACTGTAATTGGCTCGCCATTCCAGAGCGTTACTTGACAGACGTCTTCTTCTTTCAACCAAAGCTTTGCATCGCCCACAGCGGCGGCATCAGCACCCAACTGCTCATAAGAGGCAGGATCCATAAAGTGCCAGAATTCGCCGTCGGTGTAGAGATATTGCAGGTCAGTTTCCATGACATCTGCGGCTTCTACGCTCTCACCGGATTTAAAAGTTTTTTCAATGGTGCGACCCGTCTTCAGGTTTCGCACCCGCACGCGATTGAAGGCTTGTCCCTTACCTGGTTTGACCAGTTCATTTTCAACGATGGAGTGCGGATGCCCGTCGAGCATGATCTTCAAGCCGCCTTTGAACTCGTTTGTGCTGTAGTTGGCCATCGCCGAACTTCCTTCTCAATGGTGTGGGTTAACTTGGTCTGTAGGTAGAACCAAATAGACGCAAGGTTTCACGCCTTAAATTCATCCAATTCAACCCGATATTATACATCTGATTGATCTGTCTAGGCCATCCCTGATGCGCCGCAAGAGGTTTCCGCAACATCTTGTTTGTACTAATGCTTTTCGCGGAGCGCAGTTTGGCTGATAATGGTGAGACAACTACCAAGGCTGATTACACAACTTGAAAACCGCGACTCGTTTGCTGCTGCTCATAATCGACTCTGATAGCGCTCGCGCTGAGTTGGTGTCGGCGAGCTTACGTGCAAACGGACTGGCTGTGCATATGGATCGCTACGACAGCGCAGGCCAAATTCCGGAGCCTTGCGCCCAATACGATCTCTGCCTTATCTCACTTGAGCACCGAGAAACGCTGAAAGATGTGGGCATTCAATTGTTACGTGATTTGCGACAAGATTGCCCTGTTCTGGCTCTGGGTCAACCCGCCTACGACTGTTCACTGGGTGCGGTCTTGGCGCACGGCTTTGCCGATTGGGTAGATATTGACGATTTGTTGCACCTTCGAGAAGTTGCCAAACGCGAAGGTGATCGACTTAGTTCCGTTAGGCATACAGCGTTATTACGCAATGCTTTGCTCGACAGCGAGCGGCGCGCGGAACAGGTGATGCAAGACACCCGTGAACCACATGCGGTGATCATCGACGGCGCACACGCCAGCACTAATCGCAGCTATTTAAAACTCTTGGGGTTATCAAGTGCTGAAGAAGCCATCGGCATACCTTTTCTCGATTTAGTTGATCCTGCAGACCGTGACAAGGCGAAGGCTCTGTTGCGAGGCTATGCTCGCGCTGAGAGCACCACTCGTCAAATGCGTTTGTCATTACGTCGCCCTGACAAGCTAGTGCTGGATGCCACTTTGACACTTTCGCCCTATATTGGTGACGGCGAACGCGGCTTGTTGCTCACTGTTCGCTCACTCGCCCAATTGCCCCCGCCGACTCGATCAGAAGCACCCGCTGCATTGCCTGACAAACAACAGTCAAAACGGAAAAGGGAACAATCGGGCGCCATCATCGACAAGGCGATGCGACAAAACGCCTTGAAGCTGCAGTTTCTGCCACTGAGTAATGCTAGCGACGATGCCGATCAACAAATCCAGGTGCTGCTAAAACCCCGAGACAACAAATTAGATCTCCCTAACGGGATGAAGCTCGTTCGCCTGGCCGCTGAAGTAAAAACGAACCAAAGCCTTGATCGCTGGCTATTGTTTAGTGCTGCGCGTGAAGCACAGCGACTGAACCTAGATAACACTTGCCTACATGTCCCTATCAGCGCGCGCGCTATTGTTGATCCTAAGTTGCCAGGATGGATACGCCAATTGCTCGGCCAAATATCGGGTACCGGTGTCAAATTAACAATCTCGCTACACATCGATGATTGCCGAGAACACCTAAAGGCTTGCGGGCAATTTGCCGCGTCAGTTCGACCCTCGGGCTGTGGCATCAGTATTTGTGATGCCTTTAAAGCAAGTGATGATCTCACCTTAGTCAAAGCACTTTCTCCTGACTATGTTCAACTGCACGCCGGCGTGCTCACGTCTTTTTCAAACAAAACTTTCAGTGCCAAAAACTTACAGCGCCTGACAAAGCTCATCTCGACCACCGGAGCCGCAGTTATCTGCCCTGCTTTGGAACAGCCTGTCGACCCTAGAAAGCTTGCTGCGTTAGGCATACACCTGTGCACTAACCACGAAGAAACAGACAAGAAACCCTCTTTTAGCGAATAAGTTAGTTGGTTGGTTGTACCTGTTTTGGAACAATTTGTGCAGTTTCACACTTGCTATTTGAGCTATCATTCAATAACCTAAAACATTGTTGGATGAACGCTCAAGTATTCCTAATATATGCGTTGAAAATACAACTCTATGGCGTGCGGTAACTTTTTACTGCGGCCATTAGGCTTCGCTCTAGAACCATTTTTAGGAATCAACTGCGGTGTAAAGTCCATGGAATGGATTTATCTTGTTCGAGCAGAGCGCACACATCCTTGAGCCAATTAGGACATTGAAATGGAATTTAGTGACACCACCGAAAGCGTATCACTACCGATTGAACAGCTGCTTCCTGCACGATGCTTAACGGTAGTACTTCAGTTCACCGCAAGCTCACACCCCAAATTTTTCCACCAAGCCAGCCTTTCAGCCTTTGTCAGACACCTGCTAAGGGAGCCGGAGGACTTTGACACGCTGATTCGCATCGAGAGTCATGAGTCTGGACGCACAGAGTTTGGCCCTGGTGATCGATATGTCTTCAGGTTGTTTGGCCTAAGCGGCAGTGAAGCTTTGCTGCATGACCTTATCAGTGGCTTAAAAGACTTGCCCGACTCTGCTCTGCGACGTGAGCGACGCATTTGTTTTAGAGACAACTTGCGATTGCTTGAACTGCGCGATGGCATGACAGACAAGCCTGTCAGCTCTTTCGAAGAGCTAAGCATCTTCACCCCTGAAGACCTCGACGCGACAGCTCAGCGATGGGCTTCGGAGAACCCTAATCAGGTTGAGATTTCTTTTGCTTCTCCCGTTCGCCTGCTAAAAGACAAGCTACAACGTGCAAATTCTAGAGGTGAGTCGCGCTACTGCCACGACCACAACGATTTGAACAGCGAACTTTTGGTGAATCGGGTCAGAGACAGTTTTGCCGACCTGCTGAGACGCCGCGGCGTCGGTGCCCTGCCACCGCGAACTGCCCCCCCTCAAATAGCTGCCGAAAAACACGATCTTTTCTGGTTAGAGAGCATCTACAGCGACCCAAGTGCGCACGACAGAGGTATGGGGGGGCTTTGCGGGACCATGACACTCAGCGCCCCCGACGGCTTGACACAAGATTGGTGGAAACTTTTGGTTCTTGGTCAATTTACCGGCATTGGCCAACGCACTTCCCAAGGCTGGGGCCGCTTTAACCTCGGCAGCAAATCTAACAACCCAACTCAATGGCTGCAAAGTTGCCTAACCCACGGGCCACTGGAGCAGATACTGGGCGAAAAAAATCTACTGACTTCCTATTACCACTGCCTTTTCGAACAAGACGAGCTTAAAAAACTAGGAGAGCTGACGGAACCTGAGAATTCCGAGGTCACAGATTTAAGTGATCCTGTCAGCCATCTGAGAGCTCGTTTTGAGCAGCTGCTCAACGGCTCAGTCGGAGTTTCTTCGATGGCGAAATTTGAACCAAACAGAAGCGGCTTAGAAATACCCATCCACTCTTTTGAAGACAGAGTTTTACAACAAGCTATTGCGCAAACACTTATGCCAAGGCTGTTGCTTCTTAGAGGCGCACAACAAAACAAAGGTCAGAACCAAGCTCAGGATCAGCTAGGCACTCTCGCTCTACACAAAAGAGTGAGTGATGAAGCAGGGTTCGCAAGCGCCATGCATAATTCAACAAAAATCTCTGCGAGAAAAGTGCGCACGCATTTGGCCTCTTTATTCGGTGAAGATCCACTTTTTGATTATGTAGAGTCCAGCCTTCGTAAAGAGGAAGGCGGTATCAATATCATGTCTCCGCTGAGCAACCTAATAGGGCCACCGATGGGAATGCGAGCAGCGACAGAAGCAGCATGGGTTGAGGAGCCAAGATCACGAAAGCCTCAGTTCAATAAGAGACCTGAGGTACGCGTGCGTTCTAGAGGCACAGGTGGCCATCGAACCCATGGAACAGGCTGACATACCACGATAACTCCTATCTCGCAGAGTCTCAGACAAGCTGAAACGCACTACACCGTTTCAGCTTTTTTTTGGCAAAAAAAAACGACCCTATGGTCGTTTCTTTAAAATGGCGCGCCCGGAAGGATTCGAACCTCCGACCACCTGGTTCGTAGCCCGGTACTCTATCCAGCTGAGCTACGGGCGCTCATAGTCAAGCCGCTAACTGTATCAAATACAAAATCCAAATGCAAAACATTTGGCGGAGAGAGAGGGATTCGAACCCTCGATAGAGCTATAAACCCTATACTCCCTTAGCAGGGGAGCGCCTTCAGCCACTCGGCCACCTCTCCATGACACACTAACGTCAAGCCAACTATT
Organism: uncultured Granulosicoccaceae bacterium; assembly: GCA_937965695.1. Classification (GTDB taxonomy): domain Bacteria; phylum Pseudomonadota; class Gammaproteobacteria; order CALCKW01; family CALCKW01; genus CALCKW01. The sequence continues at coordinate 30,248 of CALCKW010000028.1, read as the reverse complement.
ATATATCAACACAATGCAGAATGGGAACACCATTGTAAGATAATTTTTTAAGGGGGGACTGTCTTGCAAAGAAAGCTCAGGGCGCGAGCCAGAATGCTCAAACAACCGTTTTTGGAAACCGTTGCGCCCTGTCTTGTTATTAACCTAGTTGCTGCGAGTCTTCTGCGTCTTCGCCAGCATCAGTTCCATCTTGCTCCCGCTTGATTCGATCATAGATCTCCTCGCGGTGCACTGATACTTCTTTGGGTGCATTAACACCTATGCGGACTTGATTGCCCTTCACTCCCAGAACTGTCACTGTAACCTCATCACCGATTATCAGCGTTTCGCCGACTCGACGAGTCAGAATTAGCATAGCCGTTCTCTCCGTATATCACTCTGTACTAGCAGCTATTTGTAATGCCTTTTCGGCTTTATGCTGCCTCTAAACTGCCTATCAAAAAACTAACGCGGTCTTGCTGTTGTCGGGAAAAAGTTACTAAACTTTAACCTAGCCCACAGTAAGTAGCACCAAATGGCGACTTCACAGTGTAGGCCACAATTGACTATTCTTCCTTATCCGCAGCCAAGCCGAAGGCCTCGTGCAGGCTTCTGACGGCCAACTCCAAGTACTTTTCTTCAATAACTACAGAAACTTTGATCTCTGAGGTAGCGATCAGCAAGATATTGATCGCTTCATCCGCCAGTGTCTTAAACATTTTACTTGCTATTCCAGCATGAGAACGCATTCCGACACCAACGATCGAGACTTTAACTATCTTGTCATCTCCTTGCACTTCTCTAGCGTTCAATTTTTCTGCTTCAGAGATCAGAATCGCCTTCGCACGATCATACTCTGAGCGATGGATAGTAAAAGTGAAATCTGTGCAATTATTGGCGCCGGTGTTTTGGATGATCATATCGACCTCGATATTCGCATCGGCTATAGGCCCCAAGATACGTGCAGCAACGCCTGGCTGATCTGGCACGCCGGTGATTTTTAGTTGTGCTTCATCACGAGCGAACGCGATACCTGAGACCAACGCGTTTTCCATATCCTGCTCCTCATTATCGTAACTGATTAACGTGCCTTCACCGGGTGCAAAGGAAGACAACACCCTCAGCGGCACATTGTATTTACCTGCAAATTCGACAGACCGTGTTTGTAAAACTTTTGAACCCAAAGACGCCATTTCCAGCATTTCTTCAAAGGTGATTTTATCTAACCGTCTTGCTTTGGGCTCTACTCTCGGGTCTGTGGTGTAAACACCATCCACATCCGTAAAAATTTGGCATTCATCCGCTGTTAGCGCCGCTGCCAATGCCACGGCGGAAGTATCAGAACCACCGCGACCCAATGTGGTTATCTCCCCATGCTCGTTCACACCTTGAAAACCAGCAACAACAACCACATTGCCGGCATCAAGATCGGAGCGAATAGGTTTATCGTCAATGTGCTGAATACGCGCCTTACCGTGTGCATCATCGGTCAAAATTTTTACTTGCGCGCCGGTATAGGAACGAGCTTTATAGCCATGTTTATGCAGCGCTATACACAAAAGCGCAATGGTGACTTGTTCTCCGGTGGATACCAGAACATCCATTTCTCGCTTGCTCGGGTTACCACTGATCTCTCCTGCCAAACCGAGCAAGCGATTAGTCTCCCCGGACATGGCAGACACGACAACCACAACGTCGTGGCCCTTGTCTTTAGCATTGCCGACAAGGCGGGCTACATTCTCTATGCGTTCGGGATCGGCGACAGATGTGCCACCAAATTTTTGAACCAAAAAGCTCATTACTCTTTCTCTTAAAAATATGTATCAAGGAACCTTGCGAAGCGACCTTCGACAGATCTCACTCAGGCCCCAAGCTGCTCTGCAACCCAAGCTTCGACAGATGCAACAGCCGCGTCCAAGTGAGCTGAATCACCACCTGCTTGCGCGAAGTCTGGTCGACCGCCCCCTTTCCCACCTAATTGTGAAGCAAGGTGCTTGATTAAGTTATTTGCACTGATGCGATCACACAGCGGTTTGCTGATTCCAGCAACCACTCGAGCCACGCCGCCATCATCGACGGCCAGCACGACAATGGACTGCCCAAGTTTGTTTTTAATTTGATCAACTGTTTCTCGCAATTGTTTTGCGTCGCCACTGTCCAACTTAGTGGCCAGTACTTTCACATCGCCAATTTCCACAGCATTGTCTGTCAGGCTATGGCCAGCTGCCGCGGCAGCCTTGGCTTTGAGCTGATCGATGCTGCGCTCAAGCTCTCGCGTGCGTTCTACCAGTGCGTCAACGCGACTAGGCATTCCATCCACGGAGGTGTTGAGGCGGCGTGCAACACTGGCTGCTGCCGCTTCTAATTCTGCGACTTTAGCGACAGCACTTTGGCCAGTCACTGCTTCGATCCGACGAACACCAGTGGCGACACTACCCTCGTCTGTCAGCTTAAAAAAGCCGATATCGCCAGTAGCACCCACATGGGTGCCACCACAAAGCTCGACAGAATCAGGACCCAGCGTCACAACGCGAACGCGTTCACCGTATTTTTCGCCAAAAAGCATGGTCGCGCCGGTTTCTTTTGCGTCGTCCATCGACATCTCGCGGATATTAGCCACATGGTTCGCTCGTATTTGCTCGTTGACCCATGCCTCGACTTCAACTCTCTGATCCAAATTCACTGGGTGATCGTGCGCAAAATCAAATCGCAAATGATCAGGGGTCACCAATGACCCTTTTTGCTGTACATGCTCGCCCAGCGTACGCCTGAGTGCTTCATGCAGAAGATGCGTCGCTGAATGATTAGCAACTGTCTTCGCGCGCCTTGCACCAGCAACTTCCCCCCGCAATTTATCACCTACATTGACACTACCCTTTGTCACTTTCACGAGATGAACAAATGCTTGACCAGATTTTTGGGTATCGAGAACATCGACCAAAAGGCCATCCCCAAGCCACTGACCCCTATCTCCAACTTGGCCACCAGACTCGCCGTAAAAAGCGGTAACGTCGGTGACCAACTGACCTTCTTCTCCCGTTCCAAGCGTTTGTAAGGGCTCTCCATCTTGGAAAAGTGCGGTGACCACACCGTCACATTCGCTTTGGGTGTAGCCAACAAATTTTGTCGCGTCATCCATTTGAATGCGCTTGCTTTGAGAGCCTGCGAAATTGCTGGCAGCTCGGGCTCGTTCGCGTTGAGCTTCCATCGCCACTTCAAACCCAGCTTCATCTACACGCAAGCTGCGCTCGCGTGCTATATCGGCCGTTAAGTCCAGTGGAAAACCGTAGGTATCATAGAGTTTGAACAACAGATCCCCAGGAACAGTGTCTCCACTTAAGCCGGCGAGCTCCGTCTCAAACACTTTCATGCCCTTGTCCAAAGTCTCAGCAAAGCGAGCTTCTTCTTGCGCCAAAAGACTTGTCACTCGCTCTTGATGACGACGCAGCTCCGGATAAGCATCACCCATGAGATCAGTCAAAGGCGCGACCATTTTGTGAAAGAAAGGCTGCGACTGCCCCAAGTTGTATCCGTGGCGAACGGCGCGACGAATAATTCGACGCAACACATACCCTCGCCCTTCATTACTCGGCACAACGCCGTCAACAATCATAAAGGCACAGGAGCGAATGTGATCGGCAACGACCTTCAAAGAGGCATTACCCATGTCTTTGTTATTGGTGACGTCTGAAGCCGCGGCGAGCAATTTTTGAAAAAGGTCGATCTCATAGTTGGAATGAACGTGCTGCATCACAGCAGCGATGCGCTCAAGACCCATGCCCGTATCAACTGAAGGTTTTGGCAGCGGATTCAAGGTGCCATCTGCCGAACGATCGTACTGCATAAAGACCAAATTCCAGATCTCGATATAGCGATCGCCGTCTTCCTCTAGTGTTCCCGGTGGTCCACCCCAGACATCCGGACCGTGGTCAAAGAAAATTTCGGAACAAGGACCACAAGGACCTGTATCACCCATCTGCCAGAAATTGTCTTTAGCGCCTATCCGTGCGATGCGATCTTCAGGTACACCGACTTTTTTGGCCCAAATTTCAAAAGCCTCATCGTCTTCTTCAAAGACGGTGACCCACAGTTTCTCTTTTGGCAGCTTTAGTACATCAGTTAAAAACTCCCAAGCGTAGGCTATGGCCTGCTCTTTGAAATAATCTCCAAAGCTAAAATTGCCGAGCATTTCAAAGAAGGTGTGATGCCTCGCGGTATAACCTACGTTGTCCAAATCATTATGCTTTCCACCTGCTCGCACACAGCGCTGCGATGATGTGGCTTTATTGTAGCTGCGGGTTTCCTGACCCAGAAACATCTCTTTAAACTGCACCATTCCAGCATTGGTGAACAAGAGTGTCGGATCGTTGCCAGGCACCAGTGGGCTCGAGGTCACAATCTGGTGTCCGCGCTGTTCGAAATATTGCAAAAATTCGCGGCGAATATCTGAGGTCGTCAGCATCGTCATGATTTTGGATTCCAATTTATCAGTGTTTAATTGTCAGCTGCTCACCCGTCTTGAAAGCATCGCTTTACGGGCAAAAGGCGAAACCCTGAATTATCACTGATTTCAGGCGAAGTGTGTTCAATTTGTTGGAATAAAGCTGCTTAGAACACCGTTTAACGGTGGGAAAGATGCTCTACCACGCTGATGTATAGATCAGGCACAAACGAAATGGCGCCTTTTGAATGTCGATTAATATTGAAATCGATGATGTCTCTTAAGCGCATGAAACTCATGAGGATGGAACGAGGTCATTGGGAAGAGGCAAAAAACAGGGTCATTCTTCGAAGGAAAAGCCGTCGGCTTCGGGTTGCTGTAATAGTTGAATGGCTTTGCGCGCCTGTGATGCATCAAAACCGCGTTGCTCCATGAAACGCCTCATCTTGACGTAGTCGTCACCTACTCTGAATTTTTTAGCGATAGAGCTATTGGCTATTTCCTGCCAATCAACCTCAGTATTTTCCAATGCGATTGCCGCAAGCGACGAGCTGACACCTCGCTTGGCCAACTCGTGTCGAACCATACGAGGCCCTTTGCCACGATTTGCACGCTGCTCTATAAAGAGCTCGGCAAAGCGCTCATCACTTTGCCAGCCTCGCGCCACTAAAATATCGATCGCTATCTCTATCGCCTCAGCGGAGAAATCTCGTTTGCTGAGTTTAGTTTCTAACTCTGCGCGGGTATGCTCGCGTCGCGACAAAAGATCAATGGCTTTGTGTTCTGCGAGTTTCTCAGGGGGTAATTCTTTGCGGGACGGTACAGATGCGTCATCCGCCTTGGCATCGTCAAACTCAACTTCAGAATTAGGAGCCATAGGGGTTTGTTCCTACCTGATTGCCTCAAGCAAACACGTTGAAACAGCGCGCGGCATAAGCGCAGCCGCGCGGTCAAAAATACATCTAACGATAACGTCGATTATTCTGTCTCTTCCACAGCGTCGTCTTGAGTATCTTCTACTTCAGCGTCAGCATTGGGGTTGACCAACAGCTTGGCACGTAGCAGTTTGTCTATTTCGTCAGCCATTTCAGGGTTTTCTTTCATGTACGTGCGGACGTTTTCTTTGCCTTGCCCGATGCGATCACCGTTATAGCTATACCAAGCACCTGCCTTGTCGATCAATCCGTTGGCAACGCCCAGCGTGATGAGCTCACCTTCGCGTGAGCTGCCCTCGCCGTACAGAATTTCAAATTCGGCCTGCCGGAACGGTGGCGCCATTTTGTTTTTGACCACCTTCACCCGAGTCTCGTTACCAACTATCTCATCGCCTCTTTTTATCGCGCCAATACGACGGATATCCAAGCGAACTGATGCATAGAATTTCAACGCGTTACCACCGGTGGTGGTCTCAGGACTACCAAACATCACGCCGATTTTCATGCGGATTTGGTTGATAAAGATCACCAAGGTGTTTGAACGCTTGATATTGGCGGTTAGCTTTCGCAGCGCCTGAGACATTAAACGTGCATGCAGACCCATGTGCGAGTCGCCCATGTCTCCTTCTATCTCAGCCTTTGGTGTCAACGCGGCAACCGAATCGACAACGACAAGATCAACTGCACCTGACCGCACCAGCATGTCGACGATCTCGAGAGCTTGGTCGCCGGTGTCAGGTTGAGAGATGAGTAGGTTGTCTATATCGACACCCAATTTCTTTGCATAGCCGGGGTCTAACGCATGCTCAGCATCGACAAAGGCAGCGGTGCCACCGTTCTTTTGGCACTCGGCAATGGCTTGCAAAGTCATGGTTGTTTTACCAGAGGACTCGGGGCCGTAGATTTCACAGACACGCCCTTTAGGCAAACCACCAATACCCAAAGCAATATCAACGGCCAAGGAGCCCGTAGAGATAGCTTCAATGTTTTGGCCAATGTTCCCATCGCCCATGCGCATGACAGCGCCTTTGCCGAATTGCTTTTCTATTTGACCAAGGGCGGCGGCTAGCGCCTTTTTACGGTTGTCATCCACAGGAGATCTCCCAACGATACTGTGTGAAGGCAGTCCAAATGGACCACCGTGCTTCCAGTTGTGGAGTATCCCACAAAGCCTGTTCAAAATACCAGTATAAATATACAGTATTTTCTATTTTGTTAGAACGGCGATCAATCCATGTAACGCATGCTCAATAGCTTGTTCGCGAACTGAAGCACGGTCGCCGGAAAAGCGCATTTTTTCGCTGATAGTAGCTCGACCATGCAAAGCCCAACCAAACCAAACGGTGCCAACAGGTTTTTCAACCGAACCGCCGCCTGGCCCCGCCACCCCCGTTATCGACACGGACAAACTCGCTTCACTGTGCGTTAGCACACCTTCAGCCATCGCTCTGACGACAGGCTCGCTAACAGCGCCATGATTCTGGATGAGCTCAGCAGAAACGCCCAACATACGGGTTTTTGCTGCATTGGAGTAGCTGACAAATCCTCCAATAAACCAATCTGAGCTACCGGTAAGCTCGGTACAAGCATGTGCGACGCCTCCACCGGTACAAGACTCAGCCGTACCCAGTAAAAAACGTCTCGACTTTAATAATGATGCAAGTGATTGCACGGTGTCATTGATGTCGCTGTTCATAGGATTAATTATGCCAGAAGCCAGACAAGCATCGTAGATTCTCAAGATCCCATCTTTCGGAATGGCAAATTAGTTAATACGTGACCCCAAACTGCTTGCGGCTTTAGAATTTCTGCCGGAATCAAACAACTTTGCACTGTGCCAACAGTCATCATGAATTCTGACCTGTAGCTAGAGTCTTGCGGCTTTGTTACCCTGAACCACTCATTACAAATGCGACGAAACACGCCACTCATGTCCGCCGATACGCTCAACACCAGCTCTGCAGTCGCCTCTAAAACGACGCCGATGATGCAACAATATTTAGGCATCAAAGCAGAGTTTCCACAGATGCTTTTGTTCTATCGCATGGGCGACTTCTACGAATTATTTTTCGACGATGCCACGCGCGCAGCATTGTTATTAGATATCACACAGACCCACCGTGGCACCCACAATGGCCAACCCATTCCGATGGCAGGTGTTCCCTACCATGCGGTCGAAGGGTATCTGGGCCGCCTGTTGCAAGCGGGAGAATCCGTGGCGATCGCCGAACAGGTCGGTGACCCCGCCTTGGCCAAAGGCCCGGTAGAACGTAAAGTTGTGCGCGTGCTGACACCTGGCACCGTAACCGACGAAGCGTTGCTGCCTGAGCGCGCTGAGAGCCTATTGGTTTCTGTCGCGCAACAGGGAGACCACTTTGGCATTGCGTCACTGGATCTGGCTGCTGGCAGGTTTGCCCTGCAAGAGGTTCAAGGTGAAATGGCGCTGCGCGGTGAGTTGGCCAGATTGCGCCCTGCCGAACTGCTGTGTGATGAAAGCGCACCTGTACAGACCTACCAAGGTTTTGACCAGCATATGCGAATGCGCCCACCCTGGCACTTCGACTCAAACTCGGCACGTGAACAACTCACCCAGCTTTTGGGTGCACGCGATCTGACGGGCTTTGGCTGCGAACAACTGCAAGTTGCCATTGGAGCAGCGGGCGCAGCCTTGCAATATGTTCGCGACACCCAGCGTAGCGCTGTGCCCCATATCAACAGTCTTCAAGCAGAAAACCGTAGCGATAGTGTCGTGCTGGACGAAGCAACACGCCGAAATTTAGAAATTGAACAAAACCTCAGCGGCGGCAACCAACACACCTTACTAGCCAGTGTAGACACCAGTATCACGGCCATGGGTGGTCGGCTATTGAGGCGCCGACTCAATCGCCCGCTGCGCGACCATAGCCGGCTAAATACACGCCTGGATCGCGTACAGGCGCTGATCGACGCACATCAATTTGAAGAACTACGTGACACCCTAAAAGGCTGCGCAGATATTGAACGTATTTGCGCACGAGTTGCCCTTCGCAGTGCACGCCCGCGAGATTTGCTGGGACTGCGCCAAAGCATTGCGCGCAATCCGATGCTGAGAGATTTATGCAAGCTCGACACCACGTCTTCGGCTTTTGGAGAGATGCTCGACCAACTGGGTCAACACCATGAACTACACGACTTACTAACACGAGCCGTCGACGATGAACCACCGGTGCTTGCGCGTGACGGCGGAGTCATTGCCGAAGGTTTCGACTCTGAGCTGGACGAGCTACGCAATCTACAGAGCAACAGCTTAAGTTTTTTATCTGACTTGGAGATGCGCGAACGCGAAGCCAGCGGGATCAAAACATTAAAGGTGGGTTTCAACAAGGTTCACGGTTATTTTATCGAGATAAGCAAGGGCCAAGCTGCACAAGCGCCAGAACACTATACCCGCCGTCAAACATTAAAAAATGCCGAACGCTACATTACTGAGGAACTCAAAGGCTACGAAGATAAAGTCTTCAGTGCTCGCGAGCGGGCACTGTCTCGCGAGCGAGAGCTCTACGACGAACTGCTCGATACGCTGAATGACAGCATTGGAGCACTACAGAGTTACGGCCACGCGGTGGCGCAGCTCGATGTCGATGCATGTTTAGCCGAGAGAGCCCATACATTGGCGTGGCATCGCCCGCAATTCAGCAGCAGCCCCGGTTTGCGCATCGACGCAGGACGACACCCAGTCGTTGAACAATTAATCGACGACCCCTTCGTCGCCAATGACTTACAGCTGGACCCCAAGCAACGCATGTTGGTGATCACCGGACCAAACATGGGCGGAAAATCAACGTATATGCGCCAAGCTGCCTTGATCGCTGTCTTGGCGCACGCTGGCAGTTATGTACCCGCCCAAGGTGCAGAGCTGGGTCCAATCGATCGTATTTTCACCCGAATCGGAGCGGCGGATGATCTAGCGTCCGGACGCTCTACTTTTATGGTGGAGATGACCGAGGCCGCCAACATTTTGCACAACGCCACAGAAAACAGCCTAGTGTTGATGGATGAAATTGGTCGCGGAACCAGCACGTATGATGGCTTATCGCTAGCGTGGGCTTGCGCGCAGCAACTGGCGGGAGAGAATCGCGCCTTCACGCTCTTCGCCACCCACTACTTTGAATTGACGGCTTTAGCTGATCAGCTCGAAGCTGTTGTCAATGTGCACCTTGATGCGGTTGAGCACGGGCAGAAAATCGTTTTTATGCATGCAGTTAAAGCGGGAGCGGCCAACAAAAGTTACGGGCTACAAGTCGCCAAGTTGGCTGGCCTACCGGAGTCAGTGTTGCAACAAGCACGAAATAAACTGGCCGAGCTAGAGAAAAATACCCCGACAGTGGAAGAGTCAGAGAGCGCAGTGACACCCGTTCCTTCACCTCAGATGGGCTTGTTCGATGCCCCAATTCGAGGTGCGCTGCACGAGTACATGGATACCTTGGACCCAAACGAAGTCAGTCCGAGAGCAGCGCTGGACCACTTATACAAATTGGCTGCACTGGCCAAAAAGGACTAGCAAATAAACGGCTAAGGCAATCAGAGCCGTGAAAACTCGAGCGCTCTGAAATAAAATTAGAATTCACGCAAGTGGATGATTTAACTGCATATAGAGCTGAACAAAGTTCCGGCTAATTGCCACATTCGCGTGGCGGAACTGGATCACATCGTGCTAAGTTAGCGCCTATGACACAGTTTAAAAACATCGGGCTAGTCGTTCGCCACAAAGACAACTCAGTTCACGACACCCTCAGAGACATTCGCAACCTACTCGCTCGTAAGCAAACCAACGTCTTGCTAGATCACAGCACCAAGGCCATGATCGACGACGGCGAAACGGTGGATATCGACACTATTGGTGAGCAATGCGATCTTGCCATTGTCGTTGGCGGAGACGGCACGCTGCTGCATGCGGCGCGCTCACTGGTCAACTTTGAAGTACCCTTAATCGGTGTTAATCGCGGCCGACTAGGCTTTTTGACCGATGTTTGCCCCAGCGAAAATTTGCACCAACTGGATTGTATCGTCGAAGGCAAATTTGTCAGCGATGAACGCTTGATGTTACAGGTAGAAGTAGAGCGAGACGGGGAAATCGTCTTTAGTAACAGTGCTTTTAACGACATGGTCGTGCGCAACACGGAGATGCTGCGCATCATCGACTTCGAAGTCTATATTGACGGCTCCTTCGTCAATCATCAACGTGCCGATGGCATTATCGCTTCAACGCCATCCGGTTCAACGGCGTATTCGTTGTCTAACGGCGGGCCGATCGTCAACCCAAGCTTGCAGAGCATCATCTTGCAACCTATCTGTCCGCACACGCTGAGCAGCCGACCCATTGTTGTCTCAGATGACAGCCGGATAGAAATTGTCATCTGCGATAAAGACGATGCCGACGCACAGGTTGTCTGTGATGGACAGATCTACCACACCATTCGCAGCGACGACATAATCCGCGTGCGCCAGACAGACAAACACATAAACCTGCTGCATCCCGTCGACTACGATTACTACGAGATTTTGCGCGCGAAATTAAATTGGCGTTAGTACCCGTCACGCGCCGATTCAGTAAGCATGTGCCGTTAATTCTGCCCAAAATATTCCGCGGAATTCATCTTAAAAACCTAAAAATATTTAGAGAGACAAAGCTGTCTATTTTTAGGTGATCCAGAGAATCTCTGAAGTAGTCGTGCTCACGCCGTCGATTTAGAAATAACAACAAGACCTCGCCCGCCGCCTTATCTCACTGGCCAAACAGCACGTTATATCTTGCGCCTACCGTGTGGCGCCTTTTCGAGGCTGCCTTGACTGAAGCGAATTATTCAAGATGACTCATTATGCTCCCGATTGTATGCTCCCGATTGTAGTGTGCCGCCCTCGTCCCTGATTCAAGGTGATATCTGAGACACATAGGCATGTCACTGGCAAATGCAAAAAAAACTGATATACTGTTTCCATAGACAGTATGGAGTTCTCGCTATGTTAGAGCATCTGCAAGTCAGAGATTTTGCGATCATAGACAAAGTTGCCGTCGACTGGCAGCCTGGTATGACCGCTCTCACCGGTGAAACAGGTGCCGGTAAATCCATTTTGTTGGACGCCATTGGGTTAGTTTTGGGTGGCCGCGCTGACTCTACCAGCGTACGCGAAGGCGCTAAACGAGCGGACATCACCGCAAGCTTTGACCTGCGCAAAAACCTAGACGCACGCGACTGGCTTAATGCACACGACTTAGACGACGATGACAGTTGCGTGCTACGCCGGGTGGTTGGCAGCGATGGTCGCTCCAGAGCTTACATCAACGGCCGATCCACAACAGCCGCTAGCCTTCGCGAACTGGGTTCTTGTCTGGTTCAAATCTTGGGGCAACACGAGCATCAACGCCTGACTGATCACAAAATTCAGCGCCGTATCGTCGACGCCTGCGCGGCCCACGGACCCGCGCTGATCCAACTTGCGGACAGTTACAACAAGTGGCGCGACGTATCTGATCGTTTGTCGCAGCTACGCTTTCACAGTGAATCTCGTGTGCAACGCTTGGATCTCCTAAGTTTTCAGCTGCAAGAACTAGAACAGCTGCCGTTTTCAATCGAAGAGATAAACGGATTACAACTGGAACACACACGACTGGGTAACGCCGAGAGGTTATTGTCACTAGCCAATGAGGCGCTACAGAGTGGGTACGAAGCAGAGCAATCCGCGCACACCAACCTCAGCCAAGCGCTTCGGGCAGCTGAATCACTTGCGGCTACTGACCCGCAAGCGGCTTCGGTGGCCTCTCTGTTCAACGACGCACTGATCAACCTCGACGAGGCCACGGCGTCCCTGCGGGATTACGCCAGTGAAATCGAACTCGATCCTGCGCGCTTAAATTGGGTTGAAGAGCAACTGGATACACTGCAGCGCGTGTCGCGTAAGCATCATTGCGAAGTCCATGAGTTACCCGCTTTGCGCGAACAAATACAGCAAGAACTCAACGAATTACAGAGCAACGATATCAGTGCGGAGGATTTACAAACGCAAGTTGCAACACTCCGTTCCGACTACCTGCGCCAAGCACACAAGATCAGCGCGGCTCGCGCAAAAGCGGCAAAAAAACTCTCAACCCAGGTCACTAAAACCATGAGTGCACTGGGCATGGGTGGGGGCAAGTTTGTCGTCGAACTCAGTGACGATCCTGAACGCGCCAGTGCCGTAGGAATAGACCGCGTAGAGCTGCTGGTTAGCGCAAATCCTGGTCAAAGCCCTAAGCCGCTGGCTCGAGTAGCCTCAGGCGGTGAGCTTTCACGCATAAGTTTGGCCATCCAAATGATCGCCTCCCACTACGCACCCGTGCCTTCAATGATATTTGACGAGGTCGACTCGGGCGTGGGCGGTGGTGTCGCTGAGATAGTCGGTGGCCAACTGCGAGATCTCGGGGAACGCTGCCAAGTCATGTGTGTCACACACTTACCGCAAGTCGCCAGTCAAGCGCACCAACATATAGCGGTTCGCAAAGTCAGCGGTTCCAACTACACTCAGACCATGCCACGCTTGCTCAATAAAACCGAGCGCGTGGAGGAAATAGCGCGTATGCTCGGCGGCGTTAAAGTAACCGCAAAAGTGCGATCACACGCCAGAGAAATGCTGACCTCAAGTTAACACCAGAACTGTAGAGCCATGAACACTAAGACTACTCTCGCTACCCTGCTCGTCACCGCCATCATAAGCGGCTGTGCCAATGGCTTTCTGCCGCGAGCGCATCGTCATGCCATGCAGCAAGGCAACATGATTGAACGCAGTAGCGTCGATAGGCTGCAAGTCGGCATGAACACCGAACAAGTGCGCTATTTACTCGGCAACCCAGTAATTTCAAATATAGCTGATCAAGACCAGTGGCTGTATACGTTCAGCGCCGGCAAATTAGTTGAACCAGGCAAGCCACAGTTGTTGTTAGTGCAGTTTAAAGATGGCCTAGTTGCCAACATTGAAGACAACTACGATACGGCGAACTCCATTGACGCCTATCACGCGAATGTGGCGTCTGACTTTGATTAAACTGCGCCATCTTGAAGATGCAAAATATTTTGGTTGGAGCTCAACACGTGATGAAAATCACGTGGACAAGACGAAAGACCGCTGTTCTCAATCTGCGTTTAGTTAGTGCTTGGACTCAGGTTTTACAACAGCCGCTAAATGCTATTCAACTGGCACCTTGACCCATACCCCGATTAAGACAAGCGCGACACAAGAACCCGTCGATACCACCCGGGTTCTTAATTGGTCATATTCACGGTTATTTTTTCAAGGCTCGAGCGCGACGTGCTTCCATGGGATCAATTTGTAGCGGCCGATACAACTCCACTCGATCCCCTGCTTTTAACTGCTGCTCATCGTTGGTCTTAAGCCCGAAAATCCCTAACGGCACCAGCAGCAAGTCGAGATCTTCAAATTCTTGATCCAAGGCAGATAAGCATGCTGCTTGCCTCGCGGTGCATGTATCAGGCACATCCAACGCTACAATGCGCTGTTTACGAGGAGTCGCGTAAGCCACCTCGATGATCATCGCACAACGCCATATTCCGTCCGCGCGCGCTGAATAAAAGCATCCATCATGGATCGGGTAATTTGCGCAAAAACCGGCCCAACAGTAGCAGCAAGTAGTCGATTGCTAAATTCAAAATCTAGTGCCAATGCCACACGGCAGCCACTTTCACCCGACGGTTCAAAACGCCAGCTTCCCTGCAAACGCCGAAATGGCCCCCGCACCAACTGAACATCCAATTGCTGACCCGTGATCAAACTATTACGTGTGGTGAATGTTTGTCTGAGTGGGCCTTTGGACATCGAGACAGAAGCCACTTGCTCTTGCTCATCGCGACTGTGTACCTGTGCGCTGCTGCACCAAGGCAAGAATTCTGGATATCGTTCCACATCGTGAACAATTGTGTACATCTGCAATGGCGTATATTTCACCACAGCAGACCGCTGGATAGTCGGCATCTAGTAGGGCTTTGTCAGTTTCAGACTACTATTCTAGACGCTCAGCGCTCGAGTGACAGCATCTCGGCAACAGTTGGCCTGTACTCCAGTTATTCAGACCGCATCAAATTTCGACCCAACCAACAGCAGCAAAGCACTTAGCCAAACTCGCTATTGATCACCAGGCATCAGGTAACTGTCAGCCCTGTGTCAACCTGTGCTGTTTCCAGGGAGATTTCAAAGCGAGTTGTCCAGCAAACGCAACTCTTTGTGCACAACCGTTCAGAAATGACGGGCCATCATCGTCGAAAATAGCCTCATGCTGATATACTTGTGTTATGGCAAAAACTAAGAAAAAGAAACCCGCTGACGGCGGCAGTACCATCGCGCTGAACCGCAAGGCTCGATTCGATTACCAAATCGATGAACGCTTTGAAGCGGGTGTGTCATTGATGGGCTGGGAAGTGAAGAGCCTTCGAGCCGGTAAAATACAGCTGAATGATTCTTATGTATTTCTACGCAACGCTGAGGCCTATTTAGTTGCCTGCCACATCTCACCTCTCTTATCCGCTTCGAGCCACGTGCAAACAGATCCCATGCGGATGCGAAAACTGCTTATGCACCGCAAAGAGCTCAATCGCTTGGTTGGTGCCGTCGAACGCAAAGGCTTCACACTTGTACCAATGGCGCTGTATTGGAAAAATGGCCGCGTAAAGCTAGAAGTGGGACTGGGCAAAGGTAAAAAAGAACACGACAAACGTGCTGCCCAAAAAGACAGAGATTGGCAGCGCGACAAACAGCGCGATTTACGCCGCTAGTCGCGCGTCATCGATTGACATTAACCTTCTTGTACAACCCGCCAACGCGTTGCGCCGTCGCTCTCTTTGTCGATGAGATCAAGATAGTCCTTGTGCGCTGCTAGCTCATCGCTCGATGCCAACTGCACCACTAATTTTGCCGCGAGCTCAGGGTCAATCACCGCTGCGGCAACATCACCAACATTCTGCTCTAGCTGCTCGCCCAGCAAGTTAAGGTCGGTCTGCCCACCGGTCATATAGAGATAGACGTCAGCGAGGATCTCCGAATCCAGCAAGGCGCCGTGCAAAGTGCGATGACTATTGTCTATGGCGTAGCGCTTACATAACGCGTCCAAACTTGCCCGTTGCCCGGGGAACATTTCCCGCGCCATCTTGAGTGTATCCAGCACACCGCAATGGGTAGTGATCGCCGGACGCGATGGTCGTAGCCAGGACAACTCAGCGTCTAAAAACCCTACATCAAAGGGCGCGTTGTGAATCACCAATTCAGCACCATCAACAAACTCGATGAAGGCGTCGACAATCTCGCTAAAACGTGGCTTGTCCAAGAGAAACTCGTCGGTAATCCCGTGCACCGCAACAGCTTCAGGGTCGACTCGGCGATCTGGGCAGATGTATTGATGATAATGCTTGCCCGTCAAACGCCTATTAATCATTTCGACGCAGCCAATCTCTACAATTCGATGCCCCTGCCGAGGATCAATGCCCGTGGTTTCTGTATCCAAAACAATTTGACGCTTGCTCTCTTTCATCCACTCAACTCATCTATGCCACGGTTGGCTAATTCGTCCGCCCGTTCATTCCCAGGGTGACCCGCATGCCCTTTAACCCACTGCCATTCTACGTCGTGCTGCTGCAGCGATTTATCTAATTTTTGCCAGAGATCAACATTTTTGACCGGCTGTTTAGCCGCGGTTTTCCATCCGCGTTTTTTCCATCCCACCATCCATTCGGTGACCCCTTTCAGAACATATTGCGAATCAGTGACCAGCAGTACTTTGCAAGGACGCTTGAGAGCATCCAGGCCTTCTATCGCGGCAGTGAGCTCCATACGGTTGTTGGTGGTGTTTTTTTCACCGCCGCACATTTCACGTCTTTTCTCCCCAAGTACCAACAGTGCCCCCCAACCGCCTGGCCCCGGGTTTCCGCGGCATGCACCATCGGTATACATTTTTACTATATCAGTCACTATCAATCATGCTCGTGTGTGTGTATCAATTTTGTTACTTATCGCGAAGAGAATCGTTTTGGTTTTCTCTCTGCGTATTACCGCGTCTAGCTCCGTCATTAAACAGACCGGTAACAACATTCGCCGGCTGCGGGCGACGCTTACCCCAATTCTCCATCGCTGGATTGAGCGGCACAGTTTGCTTGCGCGCCAGCACCATATACACGGGTGAATAATATTCTCTCAACCCACGCATCTGTTCTCGAAAACCTCCGCTCAATGGTCTGGAGATGGGTCCAGTGGAAACACCAGCAACTTCTACCACTTGAAAATTTAGCAGAGACAGCCAATCCGCAATGCGACCACGTGTAAAGAAATGCCCTTGCCACGGCATACCGCCACGCCATTTTTGCGCCGCGCGCCGCACACCAAAACCACTGAATAAATTAAACCCCATCAGCAAGAGGTATCCGTCTGAGGTCAACAGCCGATCAGCCTCTCGCAAAACTTGGTGTGGTCGATCGCAAAAATCTAAGGTGTGGGGTAAAAACACCAAATTGAAACTGTCGCTCCCCAAGGGCAACTGCGTCGCATCACCGATCATATCGGCACCTACTTTGCCGCCTTCGGGATCAACCACAAAAGAGCGCATGAGGCCTGCTCGCTCCAGCAACGGGGTTTGATCGCAGATCTGCCCAACTTGCACACCACGAAACCCAAAAACCTGCGGCAGCATTAAATCAAGCCGCTGTTTAGTATGTGTGAGCAATGATTGCCCTACTGAGCCTTGATACCACTGCCGCAGCGCTGGCTGCTGGTAAAGCCAAGTTTTCTCCACTGGTTTCGTCCTCATGTCGCGCAAACTCTATTTTTGCGCATTGCCAGTCACATAGTGTAATTCAGTTTGTGGCCGCCTGCCTTTCAACACGAAATGATTGCGACCGGTTTAAGGTGCAGAAACGGTCCGCTCAGTTTACGGCCAGAGCACAGACACCAGATGCTCACCCAAGTGGGAATAAGCCCTTGATTATTATCTTTACAGGCATTGAGCCTGCAGCATCAAAATTGTGTGCTAGCCTCACATAAGAGGCTTATTTTTTCGAGCAAGCCGCACCCTCTTACAAGACTTTCGAGGGGCAGACACTCACGAGTGTATTTGGCATCAGTTTTGAGACTCGAAGACAGGCGAATCAAGCCTGTTACACAGACAACCCCGATCTGATCGCGATGCGCGCAATAAAGTTAGACTTTGCTTACAACCGAATGCCAAGAGTTGGTATTCTAGACGCAGCGATCATCACTAAAGAGCAGATAGATCAAAGACTATGATGAAACTGATTCTCACCGACGGCGAAAGTGAAGCGCGCGAGTTCCCGCTGCACAAACCTAAAACCCAAATTGGCCGTCGTAGTAGTAACGACATCCAACTGCGTGGGCGCGAAGTCAGCGGACAGCATGCAACGGTGGAGTTGCAAGGCGAGAACTTCATCCTTACAGATTGCAACAGCACTAATGGTACAACCGTCAACGGTACGCGAATCAACGAAGCCACAACCTTGACACCTGGCTCGTCTATTCGTATCGGCAAATTTACCCTCACCGCCCGCGCGGTGACAAACGCGGCGAGCAATGTCGCCGTCGCCGAGTTTGCCGACGGAGATGACGACGACATCCCAGTCGCCATGCCACCCACCGCCCAAAACACTGACAACCGTCCGAACATCGGCAATGCTGTGATTAAAATTCAATCCGGTGCCAAAGCAGGCTCATCGGTTAACATCACCAAGCCCGTCACCACGATTGGTCGACCAGGCGTTCAAGTTGTCGCCATCAATCGCCAGAGTGAAGGTTTTTACGCGTTGCATGTTGAAACGATGCAATGCGAAGACCAAGCGACAGTCAACGATCAAGTACTTGACGATGCGCCAGTTAAACTAGGCCATGGTGACGTGCTATGTGTGGCCGGCACAGAAGTGTGTTTTGAGGTTGAATTCAGCAACTGATCTTTGAGCAACACTACACCGCACAATATCAACGTGCGGCAATGGCGCCCTTAGCGGGCGCCTCATTCTTTATTCAGGCAGTCTGATTACCAAAAACCCCAGAAGACAAATAACGATCACCGCGATCGCAAACTATCGTTACCACCACTGCATTTGCTTCTTCAGCGCAAATTTTCATCGCTACATGCATGGCACCACCTGAAGAAATACCGCCGAACACGCCTTCTACTTGCGCCATTTGACGCGCGCAGTCCTCTGCCTCTGCCTGACTAACCTCCATCACTCTATCGACACGTGACGCATCAAATATTGATGGCAAATACTCTTTGGGCCAAGCGCGAATTCCCGGTATCGACGAGCCTTCAGACGGCTGCACGCCAATAATTTGTATGCCTGGGTTTTGTTCTTTGAGGTAACGTGAAACCCCCATGATTGTGCCTGTGGTTCCCATCGAGGAGACAAAATGTGTCACTTGGCCACCTGTTTGGCTCCAGATTTCAGGCCCGGTGCTGATGTAGTGAGCCTGCGGGTTATCAGGGTTGGCAAATTGATTTAACACCTTACCCTTGCCTGCAGCTTCCATCGCCAGTGCCCGGTCACGAGCGCCTTCCATCCCCTCTTGCTTGCTGACCAAGATCAACTCTGCTCCGTACACTAACATGAGCTGTCGCCGTTCTATGGTGAGATTTTCAGGCATGATCAACACCATTCGAATCCCCATTATCGCAGCCACCATTGCCAACGCGATACCCGTATTCCCGCTGGTCGCCTCGATCAACGTATCACCAGGCTTAATATCTCCACGTTTTAAAGCGCTGCTGATCATGTTGTAAGCCGGTCTATCTTTGACAGACCCCGCAGGGTTATCGCCTTCGAGTTTCGCTAATATCTGCGAACCTTTTTCTGTATTGGGCAGTCGCTGCAATCGCACCAACCGCGTGTTACCAATTTGCTGATCCAAGCTGCCAGGCAGGCTCATGGGATATTCCTCTTGTTCAGTATTTCAGGCTGCCATGCTTGTATAAGTTCTACAGCGCTATCAAACATGGATTGCTCACCCAACAATGGGTTGATGTAGTGTGCCTCGGGCCATCGCCTAAGCCAAGTATACTGCCGCTTGGCGAGTTGGCGCGTCGCGATAACACCCAACTCTCTCGCCTCTTTTAGGCTAGTTTCACCACGCAAATGCGTAAGCATTTGACGATAACCCACACTGCGCATGGCCGGCAGAGAGTCATCAATCTCGGTCATGGCCGCTAGCTGAGCAACTTCTTCGACAAAACCTTCTTCTATCATGGCATCAAAACGTTCAGCTATGCGCTGGTGTAGAACTGATCTTGGCTCCGGCCAGAGAGCCAACGACAACACGTTGAGTGGAAGTGCGGGCTTGGGTGGGTCTAGTTGCCAATCACTCAAACTGCGACCCGTATCATGCCAGACCTCCAAAGCGCGCATGGTGCGCTGCGTGTCACCTTCTTCGGTACGCTCCGCAGTGGCAGGGTCAACCCTGGCAAGTTCAGCACGCAGCACCTGCAGACCGGACTGTTCAAGCTGTTTCTGAAACATCGCCCTGGTCTCTGCAGAGCTAGGAGGTAAATCACTCAAACCAAACTGCAGCGCGCGAAAGTACATCATGCTTCCACCGACCAGCACAGGTAAACGATTCTGTTCGTGCGCCTGTTTAATTAATGCACTGGCGTCCTGACAAAAATCACCGACTGTATAGGGCTGCCATGGTTCTCGAATATTGAGCAACTCATGCGGACCACGCGCCAACTCTTCCGCGCTTGGTTTTGCGGCTCCAATATTTAAGCGCTTGTACACCTGAGTTGAGTCAACATTGATCAACATCGCGTTGTGGCGCTCTGCAAGCTCAATAGCGAGTGACGTTTTACCCGAGGCTGTCGGCCCCATGATAAACAACGCTGGAAATTTAGAACTCACGACCTACTGCCCACGCATGAATAGCTTGTCTAGATCGCGTATCTGCAATTTAACCCAAGTCGGGCGGCCATGGTTGCATTGATTCGAACGCTCGGTTACTTCCATGTCACGCAATAGTGCGTTCATCTCAGAGAGCCCCAACTGACGATTCGCTCGCACCGAACCGTGGCAGGCCATGCTACTCAGCACCTCATCAGCCCGCTCTTGTATTCGGCCACTTTCACCAAGCTCAGTAAGATCTGCGAGCACATCTCGCAGCAATTGCTCAGTGTCAGCAGCACGCAATAAAACCGGTATTTGCCGAATCATCACCGCTTCTGGGCCAGCACGATCGAGCTCAAACCCGACCCGCTGAAAGACTTCATGTGATCGTTCAACTAAATCAGCTTCAGCACGTGCCACCGATAAGGTGATTGGCACCAACAAAGGTTGCGCCCGCACACCTTGCTGGGCGTATTGATCTTTAAGCCGTTCGTAGGTAATACGTTCGTGCGCTGCATGCATGTCCACCAACACCACGCCGTCGGCGGTTTGACTGAGAATAAACACGCCATGAATCTGCGCCAAGGCGTAACCCAAAGGAGGTGACTGCTCATCAGCATCACTTTGGCCATTGGCGCTCTCTAAAGATTGTGCTTCTGGAGCAAGCAAAGCCGAGTACTGCCCACTGCTCTCAGCGATGAGGTTGCGCAGCGGTTGCTGCTGCGATGGCATCGCCTGCCCAGACACCCCAGAGCCTGCGGACGGTGATCTTAGATGCTGAAATGGCGACTGCCCTGAAGCACGTGCCGTGGAGTGCACTGATTCTCTATCGTAGAGCTCGCCCGTCTCGACGTCGGCTGTCAGTGCGTCGGCAAAGCCTGGACCATCAGCCAGCGCGGCGCCGCCTGGCTTAAGGGCGGACATGGCACCTTGCAAGGATCGCCTGACAAAGTCATACACCGTTCGCCCGTCTCTAAATCGCACTTCGGTTTTGGCCGGATGTACATTGACATCCACCCCGCGCGGGTCCATGTCCAAAAACAGGACAAAGGCCGGAAAACGATCGTGATAGAGCACATCCGCATAGGCGCGCTTGACCGCGTGCGCGAGTGACTTGTCTTTAACCAAGCGTCCATTGACAAAGAAGTACTGCATATCACCTTGGCTGCGCGAAAAACTGGGCTGCGCGATCCAACCACGCAAGCGCAATGATTCATCTGATTGATCCAGCTCAAAGGCGTTTTCAGAAAAAGCCTTGCCTAACACATCACGCACACGCGCCGCGGCAGCACCCGGCATTGCAGCTCGCCAATGCAAGACGGGTTTAGCGTTGTGATTGAGCTTAAAGCTCACTTCAGGACGGGCCAACGCGAGTCGCTTGACCACTTGTTCAATGTAGGTGAACTCGGTGCGTTCGCGCTTGAGGAATTTACGCCGAGCAGGCACGTTGAAAAATAGATCCAACACTTCGACGGTGGTGCCCTGTGGATGGGCCGCCGGTTGTGCCTCCGTCGGAGCACCTGAGGTGTCGCAACTCACCTGCCAAGGCTGTTCTTCCGCTTCGGCTTTTGAGGTCAGCGTCAAGCGCGATACGGAAGCGATACTTGGCAAAGCTTCGCCTCTAAAACCGAGCGACTCCACACTGTGCAAATCATCGTGGCTTGAAATCTTACTGGTGGCGTGCCGTTCCAACGCCAAGGCCAGCTGCTCTCTTGGAATGCCGTGGCCATTGTCTCTGATACGCACACGCCGCACACCGCCCAGTTCAACATCTATCTGCAACTCTGTAGCACCGGCGTCGAGGGCATTCTCCATCAGTTCTTTAACCAGCGACGCTGGCCGCTCGATAACCTCTCCGGCGGCGATTTGGTTGATTAACTGTTCGGGTAATTTTTGTATTGCCATAGCGTCGTATTGTGCCACGACCTGTAGATCGACGCCCACGATATGTGTTTCTCGGATCCATCAAAAAGGCCTCCGTGAAGGAGGCCTAATTTTGATGAAAGAGCGCTCGACGCGCAGCTTACTCAGTCGTCAATGCCGAAGCGATCACATTCTCATCATTGCCACGGTATTTGGCATAGTAGTTTGTACCGTACGGGGCATTATTGACGAAATATTCGATGATGCCATCGCGCAAAGACGTGGCAAAGCGCTCTTGGTACGAAGACGTACTCAGTCGCTGCTCTTCCTCAGGGTTTGAGATAAACGCCATTTCAATTAGAACGGAAGGAACATCAGGCGCTTTAAGCACAACAAAGCCTGCATGCTCAATAGTCTTCTTGTGAAGCTTGTTAACCTTGCCCACATGCTTGAGAATTCGACCGGCAGCATCTTGTGCTAATTCGCGAGAAGCACCCTGGGATAGGTCAAGAATGATCTTTCGCAACGCATCGTGTTCACCCTGCACCAAACCACCCACTTGGTTCTCTTTAGCAGCCAAAAACTTAGCCGCTGCAGAACTGGCACTTTTGGTCGAGAGCACGTAAACAGATGAACCCGATGCACGGTTGTCTTCAAAGGCATCCGCGTGCAAAGAAATCATCAGATCCGCTTTCGCTTCTCGGGTTATCTTTACCCGCTCACCCAGAGAGACAAATCGATCATCGGACCTCACCATCACAGGCGTGATATCTGGTGTGGCTTGCAGCAAACGCTCTAGGCGCCTTGCCATATCTAAGGTGATATCTTTTTCTAAGCTTTTGCGCGATCCGAGGGCACCAGGATCTTTACCCCCATGTCCTGCGTCGA
Organism: uncultured Granulosicoccaceae bacterium; assembly: GCA_937965695.1. GTDB lineage: Bacteria > Pseudomonadota > Gammaproteobacteria > CALCKW01 > CALCKW01 > CALCKW01. The sequence continues at coordinate 7,245 of CALCKW010000028.1, read as the reverse complement.
TGGCAACAATAACTTGTGGTGAGCGCGCTTGAATGGTCTTCGCGTGTTTTTTTGGTTTCGGCTCTGACTTTGGCTTGGCCACCGCTTTTGCTTGAGTCAGCGGGATGTGCAGATCCAACACAATTCGATGACTGCCATCGGCCGACTGCTTGAGATACCGAGTTTCTGCTTTTGCCACTGAATGGGTTTCAAAAACCAGACGCAAGCTGCCGTCCGGTCGCTTGCCATCGCGTACAGATCTCACAATGGGATCATTGCCAAAACTTTCAGGCATGAGTGCTTTGCTGGCAGTGCTTGGAATATCGACGACTAATCGAGGCGGATTGTCCAAGGTGAAGTTTTTAATCCGAACGGATGAATCCAGATCGAGCACGAGCCTCGTGTGACCTTGGTGTGTTCCAAAGCGCACACCCGTCAACTGCGCCTTGTCAGCAGCTAGGGCCACACCACCGACCACCTGTAAAAAAATCAGGCTGCCTGCGGAGACGGACGCCTTTATAAAGCTCCGTCCAAGTAAATTGCTGTAGCGCATTGTATCAACCGTTGGAACGCTGCCCTGCTCAATGGCGGGGCCAAGCGTGCTAAACAAACTGCAATCACGATCTGTGAACTGGCACGGGCAAAATCCCCAAGAATTAGCCACTAACGTCCAGCGACAGACACCGAGCTAACCCGAGCGTTTGCAACTTGAAATAAATGTAATTGACTACCTATTAAAGTAGAGCTTGAGGAATAAACAAGGAGTTTTATTTGACGCGGTAGAAATGACGCCATTCGGCTTCGCGACTATCACCAACGTAGGACAGCTCTATATGCCAATCTGGCAAGGGCAAGTAGCCTTTGGCGACTGCAGGCCATTCGATTAGCCACACGGCTTCCTGCGACAAGAGCTCATCTAAACCTAAATAATAAAGCTCTTCGGTATCACCTAAACGATACAAATCGAGGTGGTGCACCGTGCCGATGTCCGTCTCGTATGTCTCGATTAAAGTATAGGTGGGGCTGCGCACGGGGCCGTCGACGCCCCAGGCCCGCAACAGTCCGCGAGCCAGCGTGGATTTACCAGCACCCAATTCACCCTCGAGGTGCACAAAAGCCGTCGGGCGAAGCTGAGATGCCAGCTCGGCACTCAGCGCTTCAGTGGCCGCTTGATCTTCCAGCGACCGGGTTTGGTGAACCGCCAGTGTGCGCTCAACCAAAGCTAACCCCTTTATCTATTTAAACAACGAGCCATTGCCGAGCATATCGGTTTTGACTGCTTGGTAAAAAGACACACCGACCTGACTGGCCAGTTGATCAAGTAAGCTCTTCTGAGGCCCATACTCGCGCAGCTCTTCCGCACCAACAATCTCACGCGCCACGTAGTATTCGTCCCCCGTGCCGTCGGCCAGGCCTAGCTCAATAGACTTTGCACCGGTCCAGAATTTTCCGCTGAACATGTCAGCGCTCTCTTTGAGCCGATCGCCACGCCCATCGCGCACGACCGTTTTAAATTGCTCGTGGATATCAGCGACCAAGGTTCGCATGTGCGCCTCATCCGATTCACGACGTGGCGAGAAAGGATCAAGCATGCCTTTATTCTCACCGGCGGTAATCATGCGGCGCTCCACGCCGAGCAACTCCATTGTGCCGACAAAACCAAAGCCATTGGTCACAACACCGATAGAGCCAACGATACTCGCTTTGTCGACGTAGATCTCATCCGCTGCAGATGCAATGTAGTAACCACCAGATGCCGCGACATCATGAACAACCGCGTATAGTTTTTTATCCGGATACTCACCGCGCAAACGCAAAATTTCATCGTAAATAATGCCTGACTGCACGGGGCTGCCACCTGGGCTGTTGATGCGAAGCACCACGGCTTTCGCTGATTCGGCCTCGAAGGCATCGCGCAAGGCCGGTAAAACAGATGCCGAGGAAATCCCGTCACCGTCGCTGGCGATCGTGCCAGACAAGACCAACATCGCCGTGTGATCTTCAGTTTCAGCGCCTGCGGGAAATAGATGCTGCCTGAACGCCATCACCGTAATGAAAAGCACATAGGCCACCATCAAAAAACGGAAAAACAAGCTCCAACGACGACCGCGGCGCTGCTCAACCAAGGCGCCGTTTGCCAGCTCCTTAATGGTCTTTCGCTCCCAGCTCTCACTGCGTGAAGAATGACTGCTTGTGTGTGTAGCTTCGCTCATTGTGTGGTCTCTCGGTCCATGTCAGTCGACGCTCTTAGAGCTTCAGACTATAGATTGTATTCAGCTTAATACGACCATAAGACTCATGGATCGTGCCACCACAACAGCACGTAGGCGATTAAATTTTGGTATTCAGCGTCTTTTCCCAATCCGCAGGCGCTGGCACCTGCCAGTGACGCTCACCCTTCCACGCGAGAACCAGCTGCTGAGCGTGCAGAAACAATCGCTTGTGCCCAGCGCGTTCATACGCTTTATTGAGTCCGCGATCCCCGTATTTGTCGTCACCTAGCACGGGGTGCCCGGCCTCTTGCGTGTGCACCCGAATTTGGTGCGTCCTGCCTGTCTCGATGCGCACCTCAACTTTGCAACATGCCAGTCCTTTTTTGACCAGACGCACGTGGCTGACCGCGCGTTTGCCTCCTTCACCGCTGCTGGAGACACGCTCCCCACCACGCAGTTGGTTTTTTTTCATGTGGGAGATCAATGTTTTTTCACCGGCTGGCCAATGGCCACAGAGCAACGCGCTGTAACGTTTTTCGACCTCTCGCTCTTTCCAGACGGCTTGCAAGCCACGCACAGCACCTGCGTGTTTCCCCAACAACAAACAACCGCTGGTGTCTCGGTCAAGGCGGTGCGCCAGATCTAATTCACGCCCAAGTTTGCGACTCTGACGCATTGCTTCCACAACACCAAAGGGCACACTGCTGCCCTTGTGTACGGCGATACCCGCCGGCTTATTCAACAGAATCAAGTCATCGTCTTCAAAGACAATCGCCGTCTCCAATTGCTCGATCACTGAGTCGGGTACTCGCGCCACGGCTTTTTCATCCCTGGCCTCAACCGGCGGAATCCGCACTTTGTCCCCTGCTTCGAGACGTCGATCAGGCTTGGCTCTGCCACCGTTGACGCGCACTTGACCCTTGCGACAAAGTTTATAAACAACCCCTCGCGGCACATTGTTGAGTTCACGCAGTAGAAAATTATCCAAGCGTTGCCCCGCCAGACCTTCGGACACCTCAGCGATACGCACAGGCGTGCGTGCAGGCATATTTGAGTCTTTTGACAGAGCGGGATTCTCGGAAGAGGAAGTAGACAATTAGTTGTTCTCGCGAAACGGTGATATATTCTAACGTCTCGCACAAGTTACACGGTAGGCCAGATCGTGCCAACCGGACTTTTTCGCTAAATCTTTTACCTATTTAGGGCACTTGGCACCCATGCTGCGTGTTTTTTGTAGTCGAGATTTGTGCAGCGACCCCAAAGTTGACCTATTGTGAGATGTAAGGACTGCGGCGGCAGTCTCTCGCAGCCCCAAAGAATTCGCTGGCCGAAGGCCCAAGATCGCAAAGCACGCTAAGTTTTTCAAAGTGCTCTGCCCTGATCTGCGATAAGCGATTCCTATGCAAGGCGCGGAACATCGCCGACCTCAGCCCATAGTTTCGACCAGACGAGGGTCTTTAAAAATTACCCTCGAAAATATTGCGGTCCGTGCGAGCCAAACGCCGCCGGACACCAAACAACAAAATTACCGCACTGGATACTGGCATGTTGCCTACTCAGTTATTCAACACGCACCGCCCTTTGACCGCCCTTAACATTGCGCGGCCTGTGACGTTGCGAGCACTCCTCTCCACGATGACGAGCGAGTGCCAAGCCCCCGTGCGGGCTACTTCGGAATACTTCCATGAAACGTATGTTAATCAACGCCACTCACGGCGAAGAACTTCGGGTGGCCATTGTCGATGGCCAACGTCTCGAAGACCTGGATATTGAGCACAGCACCAGAGAACAACAAAAATCAAACATCTATAAAGGCAAAGTAACCCGCGTCGAGCCCAGTCTCGAAGCCGTCTTTATTGACTACGGAGCAGAGCGCCACGGCTTCCTGCCCTTCAAGGAAGTGGCACGCGAATGCCTCGACCCAAAATTCCAGAGCGATAACGGTCGCCCCAACGTCAAGGAAGGCCTTAAAGAAGGCCAGGAAATCCTTGTACAAATCGAAAAAGAAGAGCGCGGCAACAAAGGCGCTGCGCTAACAACTTTCATCAGCCTCGCCGGTCGCTTTTTGGTGCTTATGCCAAACAACCCGCGTGCCGGTGGCGTATCGCGCCGCATCGAAGGCGAAGAGCGCGCCGAGCTGCGTTCGATCATGAACGGCCTAGAGATGGACGACGGCATGGGCATCATTGTCCGCACCGCCGGCGTCGGTCGATCCGCCGAAGAGCTTCAGTGGGATCTCAACTATCAAGCTGAAGTTTGGCACGCGATTGTTGAAGCAGCGAACTCACGTAAAGGCCCCTTCTTGGTCTACCAAGAGAGCAACGTTATCGTTCGCGCCTTGCGAGATTACTTCCGCAACGACATTGGCGAAATCCTGATCGACGAGCAGGGCATTTACGATGAAGCACGTGCCTTTATAGATATCACCATGCCGCAGAACGCGCGCAAGCTGAAGCTCTACGAAGACGCAACGCCACTGTTCACCCGCTACCAAATTGAACAGCAGATTGAGTCTGCCTTCCAACGCGAAGTTACCCTGCCCTCGGGCGGCGCTATCGTGATTGACCACACTGAGGCGCTGGTCTCCGTGGACGTCAACTCTGCGCGTGCCACAAAGGGCGCTGACATTGAAGAAACAGCCACCAATACCAACCTAGAAGCTGCCACCGAGTTGGCTCGCCAGTTACGTTTGCGCGATCTGGGTGGCCTGTTGGTCATTGATTTCATCGACATGATGGCCAACCGCAATCAACGCGCGGTTGAAACACGCCTGCGTGAATCGCTCAAAGTTGACCGAGCTCGCGTACAAGTCGGGCGCATTTCACGCTTTGGCCTGCTGGAGATGTCTCGACAGCGCTTGCGACCATCACTTGGCGACGCGTTCCAAGAAGTTTGCCCACGTTGCTCTGGCCAGGGTGCAATTCGCAGCATTGGCTCATTGTCGCTGTCTATCCTGCGTTTGCTGGAAGACGAAGCGATGAAAGACAACACGTCCAATGTGGTTGGGCAAATGCCGGTCGATGTTGCCAGCTTCTTGCTGAACGAAAAACGCGATCAGCTGGATTCCATTGAGAAGCGCAGTGGGGTTCGCCTATTGGTCGTGCCCAACCCTCATCTTGAGACACCGCACTATCACATTGAACGCGTCCGTAAGAATGACGCAGACCACGCTGCCCTTACCCGCCGCAGCTATCAGCTGGTAGAAAAACCTGCAGACCCGAGTGTCCCTGAAAACGCAGCAGCTTTGGCTGACCAGTCCGAGCCGGCAGCTGTACGTGGTGTTGTGCCACGCACGGCAGCGCCACCACCGACACGCCGCGATCAGCAACAGGCAGAAGCGCAACCAACGGTTGAGCAATCGAGTGTCATCAAGCGTGTGTTTAACAAATTGTTTGGTGCAGCAGCCGTTGTAGAAGCACCAGCTGCCAACGAAGCCGCGCCGGCCACAACCGAGCGTGACAACAACCGTTCTCGCAACAGTCGTGGCAACAACAACTCGCGCAACAACAAAAACCAAGGCCGTAACAACCGTAACCAAAATGGCCGCCGCAATAAAAATCAGCAACGCGACGACAACTCACCAGACACCAAAGCTGACGATAAGAACGCGCGCAAGAACAACGCTGAAGCGACAGAGAAAAAGCAGAACAATCGCAATAAGAACAACCGCAACACTCGCAACAAGAAAAACAACGAGAAGGCCGTTGATGCAAATGCAGAGAATGCGACTGAAAAGCAGTTAGACACTGAAAATTTGGACCTGAACGCCGAAACTCAACTGCCTAATAGCGACAACCAAAACGGTGAGGAAAGCAGCGAGCAGCAACAGCGTCGCCGCCGTCGCCGTGGTGGTCGCGGACGCCGTGGTCGTCGTAAAGGTGCTGAAGGCAACGAGGCTGAGAACAACGAAGCCAACGACGCAGAAACGCAGAGCGATGCGGCTAACGACGGCAATTCAGCGCAGCCTGCCAAGGCCGAGGGTGAGTCCACTAAAGCCCCTAACCGTCGTGAACGTGCACCGCGTAATCGCCAGCCTAAAGCGGCTGCCGACAATGCAAGCAACTCAGCTGAACAAGGAACCACTGACGGGGCTGCTAAACCAGCACCCGCACAGTCAACCAACCACTCTGCTGATCAAAAACCTGTCGCTACACCCGAGCAGGCAAAACCTGCTGTAGCTCCAGCTGCTGTCGCAGCGGTCGCCACTGCGGTTGGAGCATCGGCACCAAAGGTTGAAACATCAGCGCCAGCAGTAAACGTTGAAACGCCGAAACCTGAAACCTCAGCACCTGCTGCAAGAGTTGAAGCGCCGAAGACTGAAACTCCACCTGTACAGCAAGCGGCACCGGCACCTGTGCCTGCCGTAGAAAAAGTGGCAAACACTGAGGCGCCTGCAGCACCTAAACCTGCGACACCGGCACCTCGTTCAGTGGCGGCGGAATTACAAGCCCCTGCACTGGCGAGAGTCCCACCTCCAGCACCAGCGGTTAAAGCCCCGGCGCCAGAACCGGTCGACAAGCCAAACAGTGACACCGTTTCCAACACGGATTAAGTCATTGACGAAGTTGCAGTCTAATCAGGCTGCATAACAAAAAAAACCGCGCCCTTGTGCGCGGTTTTTTTTTGACTTCGATGTTTGCAGCGAACACGAAGCTAATCTCGATGCTGCACCATACCGAGCATTGATGACGTTTGTGGCTCAGCCATACAACCGCTCTTCCAATGACTTTCCGCGGGTCATCTGACGGTAACGCCAGCCTTTATCGTGTAATAACTGCATAAGGCTAGCACTGGTGAGCATGTCGTTGTCTGTTTCAAAGAGATAATCACCTTGCGCTGTTTTTGTAATTCCTAGAACACCGGGCAAGCCGCCAGAGGCTGCCATGAATTCTGTTTCTGAAACAGCGCCTAATCTAATCGTGACAAAATCGTGCTGATCGTCATCTGAGACTGGGCCAACGCTAATCAATCGACCTTTCTCTAAATACACCACTGAGCCACATAGGCGTTCAAGCTCATCGAGGTTGTGAGAGCTGACAACAAAAGTGGTGTT
>CALCKW010000027.1 GCA_937965695.1 uncultured Granulosicoccaceae bacterium | reverse complement strand
AACTGGGGATCGACGTGTGACGGTTCGGGATGCCACGGCGCGCGGATATGCCACGGACCAACCAACGTTGGTTCTAGGCCGTCGCGTTGTGACGTCACCCAGTCGCTCGCATCGACGCCGTCGACGTTTGCCCCGCGCACGAAGTCGCCATGGGTGGCGATCAGTGCCGTGAGCGCCACCTCAGCATGAGCAACGGTTGGGAATCCCCCGACCAACACCGGGCTCGCTTCGCCGTCCTCCTGGCCGACCGCTTGTGCGTCGAGATCGAACAATGCCAGGGAGACGAGCTCGGCTGCTGTGCTCGCGTCGACGAAGCCGTCGCCGATGATCTCGAGGCGAAGGGCTCCGCTTTGGTGGTCGTGAAACGCCGACATTGTCAAGAACGCTCTCTCCGCTTCGCTGCGAATCGGTTGACGAAACGCCGCACTCGGTATGGGATCGGGGCCATGATGGGTTGACGGTAACACCGGTCCAGAGAACGCCGGGCAAGTCGTAGAACCAGAGGACGAAGACATGCAGTTTGGAATGGTCGGAATTGGACGAATGGGTCAAGGCTTGGTGCGCCGAGCCATGAAGGATGGGCACGACGCCGTCGCGTACGACATCTATCCCGAACCGGTCGAAGCCATCGCTGCGGAAGGAGCAACTCCGGCCTTCACCCTCGAGGAATTCGCTGGTGCGCTCACGACACCTCGCGTTGCCTGGGTGATGGTTCCTGCTGCGTTCGTCGATGAGACCGTCGACAAGGTTGCCGAGCACTTCGAAGCAGGCGACATCATCATCGACGGCGGCAACTCGATGTGGCAGGACGACATCGACAAGGCCGCGGTCCTCGCCGAGAAGGGCATCCACTACGTCGACATCGGAACAAGCGGTGGTGTGTATGGCGAGTTGCGCGGCTTCTCGTTGATGGTTGGTGGCGAGGACGAGGTCGTTGCCCGTCTGGCACCGCTTCTCGACACGCTCGCGCCCGGAGTTGGACACGCCAAACGCACACTCGACGACGATGGTCCACTGCGGCCAGGCGAGAACGGGTGGCTGCACTGTGGTCCAAATGGTGCTGGTCACTTCGTCAAGATGGTGCACAACGGAATCGAATACGGTGATATGCAGCTTATCTGCGAAGCCTACCAGTTTATGAAGCAGGTTTTGGGTATGGACAACCAAGCCATGCAAGCCGTCTTCGCCGAGTGGGATAAAGGTAAGCTGGACAGCTATTTAATCGAAATTACAGCCGATATTCTGGGTTTTAAAGAGAACGATGCCTACGTTGTGGATAGCATCCTCGACAAAGCTGGCCAAAAGGGAACGGGTAAGTGGACGGGTATCAACGCCTTGGAGCTGGGTATACCGCTCACGTTGATTGGGGAGGCTGTCTTTGCTCGATGCCTTTCAGCGTTGAAAACAGAGAGAAAAAAAGCATCGACCATTTTATTGGGACCTGCGACAACAACCCTGCCGTTTGCTGAATGGATAGATGCGCTGGGTGATGCCTTGTATGCTTCAAAAATTGTATCTTATGCACAGGGCTATATGCTGATGAAAGCGGCGGGCGAAGAGTACGGTTGGACGCTCAACTACGGCGGCATCGCACGCATGTGGCGCGGGGGCTGCATTATCCGTTCGGCTTTTTTGGACAATATCAAAGAGGCCTTTGATAAGGATCCCGGCTTGGAGAATTTGTTACTTGACGACTTTTTTAGCGAGAGCGTGCAGGCAGCACAGAATAGTTGGCGCAAAGTTTTGTCTGAAGGGATTCAACAAGGGGTTTCCATGCCTGCGATGACATCGGCATTGAGTTTTTATGATGGTTACCGCAGCGAAACTTTGCCACATAATTTATTGCAAGCCCAGCGCGACTATTTTGGCGCCCACACCTACCAGAAGCTTGGCATGGGAGACGAGCGATTTCACAGCAATTGGACGGGTACTGGTGGCGATGTGTCGAGCAGTAGTTATACCGTTTGACCAAATTTCTGCCTGTTCAGTGAGCCAAACGATAACCTGGGTTCGAGAGGGCTCAGGTTATTCAAGTCAACATTTAGTTATTCAGAAATCAGCAAGCTCACGGGATTCGAAAGCATCTATCAGTTTCAAGTTCACCCCTGATACGTGCATAAGGCCGTACCGAAATAGCGGGAAACAGGTGACAACATGAAAACGCTTGAGGTGCTGAAGGCAGAGATCAAAGCTTGTAGTATCTGCAGGGAGCACTTGCCACTCGGTCCGCGACCCGTTTTTCAATTTGATCCCAAAGCTAAAATTCTCATTGCGGGTCAGGCTCCCGGTAGTAAGGTTCACGCTTCAGGTATTCCTTTTGATGATGCTAGTGGGCTGCGATTACGCGAGTGGATGGGTGTTACATCGGATCAGTTCTACGATGCGAGCAAAATTTCGATTTTGCCGATGGGGTTTTGTTATCCCGGTACCGGCAAGTCGGGAGATCTTCCACCGCGACCTGAGTGTGAGAGTGCTTGGCGGCAGGAATTGCTAGGCCGCTTTGAGGGCTTGGAAATGACGCTTCTCGTGGGGCAGTACGCACAGAAAGCACATTTTGGGAAATCCAAAACCACACTGACAGAGCGAGTAAAAAAGGGGCATGCGTATTGGCCGATGCAGGTAGCACTTCCGCACCCAAGCCCCAGGAACAATATCTGGCTGAAGCGCAACCCTTGGTTTGAGCTGGAGTTGCTGCCCGAGCTACAAAAACAGATAGCCCTCGCCTTAGCAGACTAAGCTGATGCACAAGGTGTGAAGAAAAGTCGCTCAAAGCCAAATGCTTAGGCATAATTAATTTGTTTAATTTTCTGCTGGATACGGCATGAGACCAACAAGTAAGAAACCTAATTCAGCCAAATTGGACGCCGTAGTTGCCAAAGCCCGCGCCGACTACGCCACTCGGGAAGATGGGTATCGCCAGCGGGCCTTGAAGTTATACCCGTGGGTATGTGGCCGTTGCCAACGAGAGTTCGATCACAAAAACCTGCGCGAGCTGACCGTGCATCATCGTGATCACAACCACGACAACAACCCGCACGACGGCAGTAACTGGGAGCTGTTATGTGTCTATTGTCATGACAACGAACACCAGCGTTTTGTGGAGCAGATCACCTACGGTGAGGATGGGGTGGCACCAGAAGTGACGCACAACCCTTTCGCTGACCTCAAAGCGATGATGGGCAAAAAAGATGGTTCCTGAACATCATTAGTGCCCGCTCCCTAGCTGTCTAAGGTTGCAGCTCCATAACGTCGGGTGTGTTTTTCGTCAGACTAAACGCGTGGCTGAAGTTGTTCCCGTTAGCACTTTGCACATCCACGATGTAGTCGCCTAAAAATCCTTTGGCAATTATTTGGCCCTGTGCATCGGTCTGTCCTGACAAGGTTGTATTCCACTCGTTCATCAATTGGCCCAATCGCTCGCCTGACTTTGCAACTCGCCAGTCTTGCTCGACCAAGGCCACTGGAGTGCCCCAATCAGAGCGCCAATGCGCGCCCTCCCAGTAACCCCAGACCTTAATTGCTTCGACGGCGGGGTGGGCATAGGCGAGTCGGTAAAAACCCTCAAGTTGATTCGCACGCACATGTTCGTCGGCGTGTGCATAGTCAAATTCGGTTATCCAAATGGGTAAGCCAAGCTCGGCTAAACTATCAAGTCTCTGCTTTATTATTTCTAGATTGAGATATTCTTGATCATTGGGCCAGAAGTGCGCTTGTATTCCAATGATGTCTATTGGAGCCCCATCTGCCTGCAATTGGCTGATGAGATTTTTATATTGTTCTACTTTCCCCGGTTCGGCCAAGATGCCCGCTTCATTGACTAATAACTTTAAAGACGGCTTGTATTTTTTTAGTTGACTGTATAGCCAAGGTCTAAATTTGAAGTCATTGTTGTCAAATTTTGCAGAGATACTGTCGTAGTCCAGCATCTCATTGATGCCGACCCAATGATTGATTTTGCCATCGTAGCGACCAACCAGTCGTTCTATGCGTGCGGTTAGCAAAGATTTCAGCGCCTGGCTATTGGGCGCCGCTTTGACCCAATCAGGCACAAGGTCAGGGTTTTCCCATGTCACCGCGTGACCAAGCGCTTGCATGTCGCGTTCTTGCATCCAATTGATGGTGCCATCGGCATACCAAACTCCCACGCCATCGACGTCACGCTCAGACTCCATAAGCTTCCAGTGCAGTGTGGATGCAGGGGTACCACAGTTGAAGTGTTTTTCGAACCACTCTCTAAATTTAATTGGATCGGAAGCTTTAAAATCCGGGTTGCCGTCAATGACCCATTCGTTGAGCGCAGAACCAAAGCAAAAGCTTTTTTTAACTTGGCGAACGCGTATTTTCGCGTTCTTTAGTGGCTCACCGTCGGAATCGTTGATAGTTAAAGTTATCTCGGCCACGCGGTGTTCAGCTATGTTGCTGTCGCTCCACTGCCGTAACTCCGGGCTCATCTGCCCTTGGTTTGTCGACTCGTAGCTTGCGGCCTTTACCGCGTTGCTAATGGCTCCCATGAGCAAGGCTATCGTGAGTGCGCGAAGTAGTGTGCGATTTGACTTAGCCATTGAGAGCTTGGGTCCAGAGTTTTTATTAAAAATTTAAGCGTAGCTGCCCTAGCAGACCGTCCATCTGAAGGGCGTTTGATGCCGCTTCCGTGATTTTAGTTCCACCGTTTAACTCTTACACGATATCACGGACTTGGTTCGAGCCACATGTCAGACTGGGCAGCCAATGTGTTTCTTTAAAGAGACATACTCTATTTAGCCATGTCCTTTCAATGCCAAAGAAAAAATTTGTAGCTTGGTTGCGATGGAATGTTTTTTTTTGAAAGTTTTGCACCAAGAGACAGGCCCGGTAATGGTCTGTAGAGTTGTTGGCCTCGGCTGCAGTTAGAGTTATTTGACGCTTTCCTGTGGTTTTAAAAATCCCAAATCTTGGTGAATAATTTTAGCGTTGTTTCGTCAGCTGCTCTGTCATTGCTGAGCTTTGAAAAGTGAGCCGAGTAAAGTTGGCCGCCACAGTGATCTGCCAGACTCGGCAGAGCAACAGTTTTTTAAGCACTTTTCTGAAGCCAAAAAAAAGCCCAGCACTTAGGCTGGGTTTTTTAGCAGCAGTTACGTTTAATAGCCCGACTTATGCAGACCCGTCATAGCGCTGGCGTGGGGTCGAATGACCTTCAGCATCTCTGGGAGAAGTTTAGGCGTACCCGCGACGATCGATCCCGACTGCAGCCAGTTTTCGCCGCCGTTGAGGTCGGTGACTAAACCACCGGCTTCGCGCACCATCAAGGCACCAGCGGCGATATCCCAAGCACTGAGATGCGCTTCCCAGAAACCATCAAATTGACCGGCTGCTACTGCGGCCAAATCCAGAGAAGCGGCGCCCGGACGGCGGATGCCGACCGTGAGTTCAGAGAATTCGCGCAAAACCTTAAAGCCGCTGTCGAAATCGTCTCCCTCACGGAAGGGAAGGCCAGTACCCAGCAATGCGCTGCCAAGTTGGCGGCAGTTGCTGACACGGATGCGGCGACTGTTGAGCTCAGCACCTGCTCCGCGACTGGCGGTATAGAGATCTTGGGAGATTGGGTTGTAGATGACGGCTTGATCTAGGCGGCCTTTGTGCTCCAGTGCGATGGAGATGGCGTACTGAGGAAAGCCATGCAGAAAATTTGTCGTTCCATCGAGTGGATCTATAATCCAACGGAATTCGTCGCTGCTGCCAGCAAGAAGCCCCGATTCTTCGGCCAAAATGGCATGGTCTGGGAAAGATTTTCGCAGCGTAGAGACAATCGCAGCTTCCGATGCTTGATCGACCTCGCTGACAAAGTCTTTGGCCGCTTTAGCGGAGAAACGCACTTGATCAACTCGATTGAGGTGTCGCGTGATAATCTTGCCGCCGGCACGCGCAGCGCGCACAGCGATATTGAGCATCGGATGCATGGTTAGTATTCTTTTCAAAGAGCAACGGTCAGCCAGTAAGGATAGCGAATTTTGAGTGATAAGACGACATTGATTGACCCACTTCTGGCACAGGTTCGCATTGTGCTGGTCGAGACGAGTCATCCAGGCAACATTGGAGCCGCTGCGAGGGCCATGAAAACTATGGGTCTCAGCCAGTTATGTCTGGTCAATCCAAAGCAGTTTCCGTGTGCTGAGGCGACTGTTCGTGCTTCTGGGGCAGACGACCTACTAGCGCGAGCGCATGTTAGTGAGACGCTAGAGCAGGCATTGGAAGGTTGCGGCATGGTCTACGGCACAAGTGCACGCTCACGGAGTATCGACTGGCCGACTTTCAGCCCGTGGGATGTGGCGCAGCGTGTGCTTCACGGTACGGAAGACGCGCCTGCCGAAGCGTTGCGTGGGGAAGTTGCGATTGTATTTGGTCGCGAGAATTCCGGTTTGGACAACGAAGAGCTGGAACTGTGTAGTGCACGGGTTCTGCTGCCGACTAACCCGGACTTTAGCTCGCTCAATTTGGCATCAGCTGTTCAGGTATTGGCGTATGAGCTAAGCACCCACAGTAAACGTGGGCAGGCAGAAGTGCACAATCACGTGGATGAAACCTACGATCCCTTAGCCACTCAGGGCGAGCTGCAAGGGTTTTTTGCAGCGCTGGAAAAGTACATCACAGATATCGATTATTTTGACCCAGCCAAGCCGAAACAGCTGATTCGCCGTCTGCATCGTCTGTTCAATAGAGCTTCGATGAGTCGCTCTGAAGTACAAATTTTGCGGGGTATTATCACCGCCGCTAATAAAGCGATAGGAAAGTAAAAATGGTCAATAGAGTCAGGGCGCTTACCTTGTTGGATGGTGGTATGGGGCGTGAACTCAAGCGAGTAGGTGCACCTTTTCAACAACCCGAGTGGTCAGCTCTGGCGTTGATGCAAGCCCCTGAACGTGTCGAGCAGGTACATCGTAGTTTCATCGATGCGGGTGCCCAGGTCATCACGACGAACAATTACGCCGTTGTGCCTTTCCATATTGGTGAGCAACGGTTTGCGGAGCAAGGGGAGGCGCTGACTGTTCTTTCGGGGCAATTGGCCCGAGCGGCCGCAGGCGATTCGGTGCGTGTTGGCGGATGCCTTCCACCGCTTCGAGGATCGTATAGGCCTGACCGTTTTGACGCGAAGATTGCTGAGTCGAACTACCCAACACTCGTAAAAGCACTCGAGCCTTTTGTTGATCTCTGGCAAGCGGAAACAATGAGCTGCGTAGATGAAGCGCGAGCCGTCGCAGCTGCCGTGGAGCACAGCGAAAAGCCACTTTGGATATCTTTTACGTTACTCGATGATGTGGATATCGAACAGCCTTGCTTGCGTTCTGGTGAGTCATTACAAGCTGCTTTAGATCTCGCGGTCGAAGTTGGAGCTGAAGCGCTGTTATTCAATTGCAGTTTGCCGGAAGTCATCGGCCAAGCCATTGCTCAGTTGGGCCCATTGCGCGATCAAATTGCTCCAGAGTTAGAGTTGGGTGGATACGGCAATACTTTTACGCCACGCGATCCTGAAGCAGAGGCAAACGCAGAAAATGCTGAAATGCGTGAGGAAGTTTCGCCAGAACACTACGCTGAAATGACCGCTGAATGGCAGCGTGACGGCGCGAGTATTCTCGGTGGTTGTTGTGGCATTGGCCCTGCACATATAGCGGCGATTGCACAACTCAATAAATGAACTGCGAGTGATTTATTTGCTGATATCCAACGAGCGTTGACAATAGAACTCAAGCACCTAAAAAGACAGCGATGAGCAAAACAGGCCGCGGTGGGCGGCCTGTCTTGTTTAAACTAACTGAGGTTTATTCACTCACCCCCAGTTTTCCGCCTTTGCCAGCACCACCTTTGATCGTTTGCGCTTCATAGTTACGTAGCGACTTGACCATCTGGTTATAGGAGTCGGTAAAGGCTGCGGTGAGTAGTTTGCCCTCCGGTGTCTTGCCAAAAGCACCAGCACCTGCAAAGCCGCCGCCAAAAAAACCACCAAAGAGATTAAGGTCGTAGTTTTTGGCGCTGCCTACGGACGCTGAAACTTGAATGCTTGAGCGATTGTCAATTAACAATAATGTTGTTGCCGCTTCATTTTTCTTCAGACCGCCGGCCACGACACTACCGATTGACCCCAGCAAACGTCCCGCGACTAAGCCGCCCAAACCACCGGTGCCCTTTGCAGCAAACTGAATAGAAGGTGCCATGGTATAGTCGGCTGCGACCATTTGACCCTCACCCATGTTACTGCCTTCGCGCAATTGACCGGAGCTCGCTAACGCTCTTTCAGTGTTCAAACTTTTTAAAGTTTTACCGCGCTCAACCACAATAAAACAGTTGGACTGTTGAATCATTAAACGCAACACTGGCACTGTGCTGCCAAGTGCTGGGTAGCGACCGCTGTAAGTGCTGTACCAGCTCTGCGATTGGTCTTCATTAACTCCCAGTGTGCCCAGAGGTTCGTCACATGTTTCAAGCAGAGAATTTGCGTCTTGAACATTTGCGCCGCCGGCCGCTCCGGTTACTGAGTTACCTTTTGAACCGCCCAGTGTTGGGTTAGTGGCCATACACCCAGTCAGCGCTGATCCCAATGCGAGGGCGTACAGAGTTTTTGCAACTGTGTTAGCTTTCATCCTATTGCTTCCTTCAATATTTCATGTATTTCCGGCACGTCTGGCTTGCCATCGATGGTGATGTTGTTGACAGTATCATTATATGCCATTGCGGAAAGTTCAATTAATATTTGAAAAAATCGTTTCGTCGATATGCCTAGTTGGACGCTGCGATGAGCAATCTGTTTAGGCTAATTACAACGAGTCAAATTCAACAGAATTGCTGTGTAGGAGCCGTAGCATGGCGTTTGCGGCAGCTGAAAGCGTGCGCCCCTCGCGTCTCACCACACCGAGTTCGCGGTGCAAGTTCAACGCATTTACCGCCAGTATTCGCAGATGGTCTGCAATCATGCTTTTAGGTAACAGCGCCCATCCCAGGCCAGCCTCTGCAAGCCCTTTATTGGTCTCTAGGTAATTGGTTTCCAGCACTTGCCCTAAACTTTGTCCATAGGGCTGTAACTGTTCTTCGAGCAAACGTCGGGTGGCAGTGCTACGTGTCGGGAGCACCGCCGTATGTTGCACCAAGTCACTTGGCTTGACGTTGCGGAGCTTGGAAAGCGGATGGTCTGGGGCGACACAAAAGACCAAGGGATCTGGCCATAGGCACTCGCAAATGAGCCCGTTAACGGGCTTGGAGGGTAGGGTGATTACTGCCAATTCAAGGCTGTTGTCGATAACGCGGGCTAATGCGTCTTCTGATTCACCAAGCTGCAAGTCGACTTGAACCTCGGGGAATGTATGGATGTAATGACGTAACAGCGCGGGCATATGTCGAAGCCCAATATGGTGACTAGAGCCCAGCGCTAAGGGCCCCGATACCTGACCATCGAGAGATTGCAGGTCAGATTGGCAGTTTGCTATCTCCGCCATGACGCGGCGAGCTGCTGGCAACAGGGCGTGACCTGCTGGTGCGAGAGAAACTTCTTTGCCCAAGCGATCGAACAATGTTCGACCGAGCTGGTTCTCCAATGAGTTGATTCTCTTGCTCACCGCTGGTTGCGTAATAAATAATGCCATCGCCGCCATTGAGAAGGATCGATGCTCTGCAACTGCCAAAAATGCCTGTAATTGTGCGATTTCCAAGAGTATTCCTTCTGGTTATGGATGGAATGAGAAATATGAATTTGAATTATCGCTATAAGCACCGCAAAATCAATGGGTGATTAATCATCGAGGACAAAATCGTGGCTGGTAAAACGCTATACGACAAGTTATTTGACGCGCATGTTGTGCGCACCGAAGAAGACGGCACAGCGCTGTTGTACATCGACCGCCATTTGGTGCATGAAGTCACCTCGCCTCAGGCTTTTGAAGGGCTGAAACTGGCTAATCGTGAGTTATGGCGCAAAGAAGCTATTCTGGCGGTTGTTGACCATAACGTTCCCACGACGGATCGCAGTGGTGGGAGCGCAGGCATCGTTGACAATACTTCGCGCTTGCAGGTGACAACGTTGGACGCAAACGCCGCTGATCACGGTTTGACCTACTTTGATATCAACGATGTGCGTCAGGGCATCGTGCATGTCATCGGGCCTGAGCAGGGCGCCACATTACCGGGTATGACAGTGGTCTGCGGTGATTCGCACACTTCTACGCACGGTGCATTTGGTGCGTTAGCGCACGGTATCGGTACATCGGAGGTTGAGCACGTGATGGCGACTCAATGTCTGGTCCAGCAGAAAATGCTGAATATGTTGGTTGAGGTTGACGGCGTTGCGGCTGACGGTGTCACTGCAAAAGATATCGCCTTGCACATTATTGGCGAGATAGGCACAGCGGGCGGCAACGGCTGTGCTATCGAAT
The DNA here is from genome assembly GCA_937965695.1 of uncultured Granulosicoccaceae bacterium. GTDB lineage: Bacteria > Pseudomonadota > Gammaproteobacteria > CALCKW01 > CALCKW01 > CALCKW01. The sequence goes on along the minus strand of CALCKW010000027.1, from coordinate 74,164 downwards.
TTGGTGGGTCTGCGATTCGTGCGTTAAGCATGGAAGGACGCATGACGCTGTGCAACATGGCCATCGAAGGTGGCGCACGAGCGGGCATGGTTGCGGTTGATCAAACAACCATTGACTATGTACTCGACCGACCTTTTTCACCGGGACCGGAACACAGAGAAGTGGCTATCGCAGCGTGGAACGAGCTGCACTCCGATGAGGATGCGCACTTTGATCGTCGCGTATCGATTGCTGCTGAAGACATCAAACCGCAAGTGAGCTGGGGCACGTCCCCCGAGATGGTGGCTCCCGTGGATGATCAGGTGCCAAACCCTGAGACCGAGCAAGATCCGGTCAAAGCAGACGGTATGCGCAAGGCGCTGGCCTACATGAACCTCAAGGCTGGCACCCCGATCACAGAGATCCCATTGGATAAAGTATTTATCGGCTCTTGTACCAACTCGCGCATCGAAGACATTCGCGCCGCCGCTGCAGTTATCAAAGGGCGTAAGGTGGCTGCTAACCTCAAGCTCGCGATGGTCGTTCCAGGTTCCGGGCTTGTGAAAAAGCAGGCAGAAGAAGAAGGGTTGGATAAGTTATTCACTGACGCGGGTTTTGAATGGCGTGAGCCAGGGTGTTCCATGTGTTTGGCGATGAATGCTGACCGCTTGGAGCCGGGTGAGCGTTGTGCAAGCACATCAAATCGGAACTTCGAAGGTCGACAGGGAGCGGGAGGACGCACGCACCTAGTCAGCCCTGCTATGGCCGCCGCCGCTGCAATCGCCGGCCATTTTGTCGACGCGCGTCACTACTAGGAGAATCCATCATGCGAGCATTTACCACTTTAAAAGCCTTGGTGGCACCACTGGATCAGTCCAACGTAGACACCGATGCCATCATTCCCAAGCAGTACTTAAAATCGATACAGCGCAGTGGCTTTGGCCCTAACCTGTTTGATAACTGGCGTTACCTCGACGAGGGTGGTCCCGAAATTGATAACAGCAAACGCCGTCTTAACCCGGATTTTGTGCTGAATAAAAATCGCTACGGTGGCGCTGAGATTTTACTAGCGCGCGAAAATTTTGGCTGCGGATCTTCGCGGGAGCATGCGGTTTGGGCCTTGGATCAGCAGGGGTTTCGCTGTGTGGTCGCCACGAGCTTTGCGGATATTTTTTACAATAACAGCTTCAAGAGCGGTTTTTTGCCTGTGCAGCTGAACGAAGAGCAAATGGACGTGCTGTTTCGCGAATGTGAAGAAACAGGAGGCTATGAGTTGACGGTTGACCTCGAGTCGCAATCAGTCACAACACCCAGTGGCCAGAGCTTTGCCTTTGAGATTGATGCATTCCGCAAAAACAACTTGTTGCGCGGGCTAGACGACATCGGGCTGACGCTTGAACACGCTGATCAAATTCGGGATTACGAAAAGCGCCGAGCGGTTGAAACCCCTTGGTTGTTTAGCGAGTAGTCTGCTAAGACTGATTGGCTTTTCAAAAAATGGCTGCTCCTCTAGGGCAGCCTTTTTTGTGCGCGCTGACAATTGCTTTCTCAAAATTCTGCAGTGGGTACGTTTTCTCTTTATCAAGGGAAATTCATAAACTGGAGACTGGGGGAGCGGTGAATCGTACATATAAGTGGGTTCGAAGGAGTCTTGTCATTGGTTTTACGCTGGGAATGATTTCCAATGGCGTTGCTGATGACCGCCCAAATAAAGTTGGGCAGCAACAATTTTCCGCTCAATTGACGATGTACACACCGAGTGTTCCCATTGATTGTGAAACCAGCAACCCGTGGAAAGCGGGCCGGTGGGAACTCGCTGGCGGTGCCCATGTGCCATCTGGCGGATGTATTGGGCTGCAAATCACGATATCGCATGAGGCAATTGTCTTTTTATTGCACGAAGGTGGCAGTGGCAAGCTGACACGCTTTCTCCCCAGTACCTGTTTGCTGACAGAACGGACTAGCATGGATTCGGGCGAGCACTGGTTTCCTCAGCCACGTGATGGGCGCGAGCAGATTATTTTTTTAGATCACGACGCAGGGGTGGAGACCTTTCATCTTGTTGCTCTGCCAGAAAATGCTTCTGCTGAATCCTTGTTGAAACTATTAGCCGATGTACCAGCAAGTGATCCGTCTTGTGAAAAAATAAAGCCAGCCACCGGAAATGCGCCCCAGTTTGGAGACTTGATACAGCTGATGGATAGTGCAAATGCGGTCTCTCAGCCATCCGTTCAGTTGTTGTCTGAATCGCTCATTCATTACTAGGAAATCTCAGATCAAGTCATGCTCGCCCCGTCGACGCGCTAAATTCGGCCCAGCTGCGTTGCAAATCTAGCCGATAGCATCAATATTGCCGTCGATTCGAGCCTCGCTGGGTCCAAATTTTACACGCCGACGTCACTGACCGCATTAAATCTGAGGCTCTTTACTGGTTCAATCTCCTGAGTTGGTCAACGGCATCGCAAAAGCTGTTGCTAGGTTCGTTACACTGTTGGTGTGGATACCCATTTGGAGAGAGGAGCGTCACGTTGCTGCATAAATCAATCGTTTGGCAGTTTTTTATGGCTTTTGCAGCGCTTGGCCTCTGGACTGGAATCGCTGAGGCGCGCTCTGTGGCTTTGCTTGTAGGGGTCGGTGATTACCAAGATCAGCAATTGGATATTCTTGGCGTTGATCAAGATTTGAAAAAGGCTAAAGAAATCATGCTCCGGCTGGGTGTCAGTGAAAGAGATATCACTCAGCTTTATAACGAGCAGGCAACGCTTGATGCGGTGGTATTGCGGATGCGTCAATTTGTCGATGAGCTGCAACCGGAAGATATTTTTTATTTGTATCTATCTACGCACGGTTTGCAGTTGGATGATCAAAATGGGGACGAAATGGATGGCCGTGATGAGGCGATGGCGTTGGCAGATTTTTCTATCGGTAAGGCTGGCGAAGATGTAGAAGTGAGTGGTGCATTGTTGGATGACCAATTGGCAGAAATGCTAGCGGCTTTACCAAATCATCGAAAAGTCATCATCGCTGACACCTGTCATAGCGGCACCATAAGCAAATCTCTGTCAGATGATATCGGTGAAGCAATAACTAGAGTGGGTAAGTTTATTCAAATGCCGTCTTGGCTTCGCAGCGAGTCGACGACTACATCCGCTAACTCGCTCGATGAATTGTCTCAACCTGGTGTATTGTTGCTGTCCGCAGCGGCTGACGGTGAGCTGGCAGATATTGACGAATCCGGTAGCGTTTTTACACGTGCACTGTTTAATGCACAGATGGCAGCTGAACAAGACAACGCCTGGTGTTGGTTTCAACGAGCACGAGCGCAGGTTCGCGATGAAACCGGTGGTGTGCAATGGCCTCAATTTGATGGAGATTTTGCACCGGCTATTCGACCATTAGGTGGCAGCTCAAGCGCTATGCGTGGAGTGTCGCTGTTGTATAAATGCACCGCTGAGGATCGATTTCTGACAAAAATTCAGCAGCAATCGGACCGCTCGAGCTTAGCCGCGATCTCTGCCGAGCCCGGTTGGATTACTGCGGTCTCAGTGACAGCGGCTCACAGTGAATTACAGCTAAGGCCCCAATCCAGTCGATGGCATCATGGTGAATATCGTGAAACTCGTATGGGCCGACTGCGTGCTGTCGACCACGCCGATTCCGCAGCCTGGGTTGTTTGGACGGCTGACGGTGTTGAATTGCCGAGGCATGGGGGAGACTTCAATGTGTTTTGGAAGGGGCTGCAAGGTCTACCTGATCAGCAGTGGGCCAGCCATTTGTTGCAGGGGGTTGATCTCAATGTACGCTGAGAAAAAAATGATCGCGGCACCTGCGTTGCGTTTCGCATCGCAGGCACTTCCACGGCATGTATTACCAAAATTAAGGATGCACACCATGTTTCTTCGCGTGCTTAGATGCATCATCGCAACTAGTTTTGCCGCGACTATTACCCTAGCGTTGCCGGTTGCTGCAGCTGACAAAGCGTTGTTGATAGGGGTAGGAGAGTACGCCAGTGCAGAGAATAACCTCCCGGGTATATCTCTAGATTTAAAAGTTATGCAAGGGGTGGCGCTTGAAATGGGCTACTTGGAAGAAAACATCCGTTTATTGCGTGACTCGGAAGTGACTAGCGAAAATGTCCGCGAGGTGATGAGCACGTGGTTGCTCGAAGATATATCGGCTGAAGATCGTGTGCTTGTCTATTACAGCGGCCACGGTTCTCAAGTGCCGGATCAAAACGGTGATGAACGCGATGGTTTTGATGAAGTTTTGACCATGCATAATCTGGCATTCTCGAACGGTGAATATTCGGGTGTTCTTCGCGATGATGAATTTAATCAATTGCTGTCCGCCATCCCCAGTGAGCGTATTGCGGTCGTGGTAGATGCCTGTTGTAGTGGCACGGCTGTACGCAGCCATTCATTGACGCAGAGCGCTTATGGCCAAGGTGAATTCGTCGTTAAGTCTCGACGCTGCCGCTCAACACAAACAGACTCTGCGGCCGGGTTTGCCGATGCCGAGTCTGTAGAGGGCATGGTTTTTTTGGCGGCGGCACAAGACGGCGAACAGTCTCTGGCGACAAACCGAGGCAGTGTTTTCACACTTGCGCTACAGCAGGCAGTAAGAGAGGGCAGAAATGGCGATCCCTTTCAATTGATTGCTGCGGCGGAGAAAACCGTAATGAGCAGTGTGCCGCAAAAATTTCGATTTCATCCTAGCCTCATAGGTGATCCGATTTTGTTGCAGGATAAAGGCCTTTTTGTCGCAGAAGCTGGCCAAGCGAGACAATTGCATCCAGCGTGGGATGATTGGTCTTCGCTGGTCAAACACAGTGCGCCATTGCAAGTGCAACCCTCGCGCGAATATTACGATCAAGGTCAGTTGTTGGAACTGGAAGTGGAGATGCCTACAGCAGGTTATCTAAATATTGTTGCGGTTAATTCGGATGACCAGGTAGTCGTGCTGTTCCCCAATGAATACCATCACGATAATCAATTTGAGGCAGGGGTGATTAATTTACCCAAAAAAGGATTTGAGTGGCCCGCTGGTCGACCTTTTGGTGATTCGCTAATTGTTAGTGTTGTCAGTCAGCAGCGAATAAACCTCTTTGCGTCAAGCCATCAACGCGATGCGCGAGGCGAGCCTTTAGGTGTGTTTCTGCGGCCGGAGACCGCTGACTTTGAACGCTTGCAGGCCTTAGCGCTGTCTCCCGATGAAAGCGTCGACGCGAGTGCCCTCGTATTGACTGTCTGCGCAGCCTCTGGGTGTTAGACTTAGCGCACGAGTCAGATTGGAAAGAGCCGATGATTGCTAGGGTAACTTTGTGGCGAAGATTTATCTGTCTTTTCGCTGCCGCTCTGTACTTCATTTCAAGCCTTGCTACCGCTGGGGTAGAAACGCGTGGCGTTGCGCGTATCGCGGGTGTGGGTGCCGTTGGCCCTCAGTTGTCAGATCACTACAGTGCCAGCTACGCGCTGCTTATTGGGAACAGCGAATACACGCACCCCGCATGGGACAAGTTACCGAGCATCCCACATGAGCTGGCCTCAGTAGAGCGTATGTTACAGCGCCAGGGGTTTGAGGTAGAGACGCTAAGCAATGTATCTAGCCAAGAGCTGCTGAGCAGTTTGAGTGATTTTGCTGTCGATAAGGGGGGAGATCCAAATAATCGACTGTTGGTCTATTTTGCTGGCCACGGAGAGACGATCCAGCTCTCAGAACAACAATCCATGGGCTACCTGGTACCCGCAGACGCACCGCCCTACAGCAGTGATAAACACGGCTTTATTACTAGGGCTTTGTCGATGAATCGGGTGATGGCAATGGCCAAGGAGATTCAATCTAAGCATGCGATGTTTGTGTTTGATAGTTGCTTCTCAGGGTCGATTTTCCAGTCGCGTGGCTTTGCTTCAAGCAGCGGCCGCTCTTTAGAAGGTTTGTTGGAAAAGCCTGTGCGCTACTTCATTACATCGGGTAGTGCCAATGAAACAGTCCCCGCTGAGAGTGCGTTCACACGGGCATTTGTTGATTCTTTTGAGTCCGGTGCGGCTGACTTAAACCGTGACGGATACGTGACTAGCACAGAATTGGGGCTGCATTTGACTCAGAATGTCCCCTTCGCGAGTCAGACGCCACAGCACGGCAAAATCAACGACTATGCCCTGTCTCGTGGTGATGTCGTTTTTAGCTCACTTGTCAATCCGCTACAGCCAGTGAGTCCGGAGGACGCTTCACCGGAGGCGATAGCCAGTGACTTCGAACTCCGTGCTGAGTTATTGTTCTGGCAGGAAGCACTCGAAAAGCCAAGCGTGGCCGGCTACGAAGAATATTTGCGCAAATACCCCGACGGCCGCTTTGTCACTTCTGCGTTGCAACTGCGGCAGTCGTTAGTTGACGCAGAACTCGGTTTAGCGGCCAACGTCAGTACCGTTGAAAATCAGCAAGCCAGTATTCGCGTCGGAGTTGCCCCGACAAAAGTATTGGGCGCTGCAATGCACTGGGAAGTCAATTTCAGTAGTGAAAGCGAAGTCACAGGGGCGGTGAAGAAAGAACTGTTTGATCGCCTCGCTAGTCATGGCTTAGATGGCCAGCTGCTCACCACTGAACGCAGTTCCGGCGGTTGGATAAAACGTAAACGCTCTAAGTACGGTATTGATCGAGAGGTCTATCGTTATCAGACGCATGACGAGCAAGGCATGATGGGCGTGGTGGTTCGTATGCGTGACGACAACTCAGCTGGAGAATTGCAGCTTGTGTTTTCTGTGGGCAACGCGGAAACGTTTAGTAAAAAATACTATTTCCAAGGTGAAGCCGGATTGGCTAGAGCGACGAATCGGGCCTTGGACCAAATTTTTGAACCTGCCCTAGACGTCGTGATGCGTTAGCGCTTGTTGTCCACACCGCTATCCGCTATTTGTAAATAGCCATCGCGTTTATCTCTAGACCGTGCAGGCTGTTTGACCAGACAAACGCCCTCGACCAAGCCAACGTTCACGAACCGTCGTTCAGAGCGCTGATATGGCCACCTGCGCCAGCATTCATTTAATGACTGCTCAAATTGTTTTGCATGTGATGCAAAGATCCCTTAGATTTGTGGATTGCTATTGGTCTTGTCGCAAGGCCGGTGTTTAAGGATCTTCGGTGTCAGATAATGGATTGGATTGAAAAGCTGTATTCCAGCCAGTGGTCGAATCGCTTTTTGGGTAGGGCGAACGCTTTGTACGGCCATCTGGAGGATTACCAGACCTTGGCTGAGGACGCAGCTTCAATGACGGCAATGAAGCTCAGTGATTATGCGGAAGCTGAAGCTACTGATGCGTTAATACTTTCTGTTTTTAAAAATGCGCTCACCGATTGTGTGCGTGAGCGACACGGCTTTCCTAGGCCTCGAAAATGGCTTGATGATTTAGGTGAGTTAGGCAAAAAACTTTTTAAGGTTATTTGTTTGCAAGGGCGCAAGCGCAGTGAGTTAGACGCTTGGGTAAGCGAACAAGCAAAAAAGTTGGGGCGGGTACCTGGGGATGCGCCGAGTATAGAAGCGGCGCAAGCTATGGCCGTTAGCATTTTTGATCAAATGCAAGAAGTACAGGAATGCTCGCCATGGCACCGACAGATGGCGCGGGAGAGCAGCGATGACGAGGATTCGGTATCTCCTTTTGCAGGGCTGGGGTCGGATCAACTGCAGCCGGAAGATGAGGTCGCTTTTGATCAAATGCGCCATTTCATCGAGTCACTGGTTGGTGCTGCTGAAATCAGTGGTGAAGTAGACCGCCAACGCATGCACCAATTGGCGGAGGAATCTTGGAGTGAATTAGGTCTGGATGATCACGACCGATTGGTTTTGAATGCCTATTTAGGTCGAGGGTTGGGGGTACTGTGTGACAGTGAGCGAGAGCCAACAGAGCGCGAAATCGCCGAAGACTTAGGTCTTAGCGTGCCGCAGATTCGCAGTCGTCGTAAAAAAGTACTGGCGGTCATGTTGGATATTTTTCCCCTGTGAACTTGTGTCAACCGTCATTGGCGCGTTTGCCGTACGTTAGCAACAAGGTGAAGTTGAAATGCCGCTCAATGGCAGGCACTAGGGACTTAATATGAATACCGAATCGCGAAGGCGAGCGTGGCTTTTTGCCCAAGCGGCCTCAAAACTTATGCAGGGCTCCGTGCGTGGCGAGCGGCCGGATCTGCATGAAATTGATCAATGGCGGCTAGGGACATTGGGAGAGCAGCGGGCCGATGAAGTGCTCAGCTATGTCGCGAACGACGAGTTATGTTACGGCCAATGGCGAGATTTGTGTGCTGAGCAGCGCTGGTTAAACGATTTCGATGCAACAGGTCCTAGGGAAGACCAACCAAAGCCAGGCAGCTCTGCTGACGTTACTGAGACCTCCACATGGGCGGGGAAGCTGATTTCACGTATTCCACTAAATATAAGTTCTGGCTGGGGTGCTGCAGTTGCGGCAGGATTATTTGCTGTTGTGATGGTGCCAATGATTTTTTCTCCTTCCTCCGACATAGCGTCCAGGGCTTTTCAACAACAGCTCGGCAGTGCAGAACAGCTGCTGGGTGCCGAGTTTCCTCCTGTTCTCGCCCGCATGACTAAATCTATACAGTCATTGAATGCCAGCGCGACGAACCACGACAAGCGACAGTTTCAATTGGGGTTGTCAGCGGCGGCGGCTAAAGTGACTGATATCAGTGACCCGCGTTGGAACGATTGGCAAAAAGCTTTGCCAAAAATAATCAGCTGCGAAGAAAGTACCGATGGCGATTGCTCTGAGCAAGCGATACGCAACCAAGCTCTCGGGAGCTGGAGCTTGGTGACAGCCCTTGCTTGCCAAGTAAATGCTTCGGATAAAGATTTTTGGCAGCAGCAGGCGGAAACCTTAAAAGACCTAATGGAAGACGATTTTTCTAAGCAACATTTTTTGACACTGCGCTTGAAGAAGCCACTGCCAAACAGCCGAGTAGCTCTTTGTGAAATGGCGAATGGTTTGCTGGGGCAGGGTGGGTGATCATCTTTAACTCAAGGATTTTGGCTTTAAGCTGTGCACTGATGTTGTTGTCGTTAAACAAGCAAGTGCTAGCAAGTGATTGCCAATCTCAGCTAAAAGCATTTAACCAAGCGGCGTCTTTAATTGATGTAGCGGCCATCTCTAAAGCATTTGAGATATTCAATGTCAGTAACCGTTGCAGTGCCACACAGAAACATAAGGCCCGCCGTGCCACGGCCAACAGATTGTTTAGCGTGGCCTACAAAGGCGTTGACGCTGACATGGCGGAATCAGACGTTGATCAACTGCTTGAGCTTTCTGAAACAATTGCACCTACCTGGCGCGCGCTTAGCTTCTTAGGGTCTCGAGATCATGGCGCTGGTCGATACGGCCTGGCGGCGCGTCGTCTTCAACGAGCGTTAGCGCTTATCGACGATAGTTTTGAAACACCAACAGCGCCTTCTGAGAAAACCATTGAATCCATTCATCAATTGGCTGCTGAATCGCTGCTTTTGGCCGACGAGTTTGTGCCGCCACCGCAAGTGCGAGGTGTTGCCAGCGGAGTGTTAGCTGAGACGGTGCGTGGATTTAGCGTGCAACGTGCGCCTTTGCCTATTAGCTTTAAAACGGGCAGTACCGATTTTAGCCCACAAGGTGCTAAGGCCGCTGAGGCACTGTTTCTAGCACTGCGGAATCAGAATACTAGCGCGATAGAAATCATTGGACATGCGGATGAGCGCGGTAGTGAAAAATACAATTTGGCATTGTCCTTAGCGCGTGCTGAGAAAGTGCAGCAGTGGTTACTCGGAAAAGGCTTGCAGCTGGATGTCCAAGCGAGTGGAAGGGGCGAAAGTCAGCCCTTGGTTCTTAGCAGTGCCGGAGCCTACAGCACTGAGCAACGCTGGCAGCTCAACCGTCGAGTTGAGTTGATTAGATTGGCGCCCGCCCATTGATTTGTGCAAAAGTGCAAATAAGTAACCCGTGGCGGGTATTGCTTATACTACTTTTTAGTCTGAAGGTTTCAGCCGTTGAAGCCAGAATCCATGCTCTTGTCCTGGGCGTCAACGAGTATCAGAGTCTACCGCCACTAGCAGGTGCCGTTAACGATGCTAACGATATCGCTGCCAGTCTGGATAAACTACCTGATAGTGTTGTATCCGTGCTGTTGAATGAACAGGCGAACCACAATGCTATAAAGCAGCAGTGGTTTGCAATGCTGGAGCGATCAAGTCCCGGCGACACACTTGTTTTTAGCTATGCCGGTCACGGAAGCCGCGTGCCAGAATCGGTTGTTGGGTCTGAGGCTGACGGGCTAGATGATGTTTTTGTTTTAAATGGCTACGCGAACACCCGGGCAGGTCAGCGCGAAATTATCCGAGATAATCAACTGTACGAATGGTTCAGTGCTGCTGAAGGAAAGGGCGTGCAGGTACTTTTTGTAGCGGACTCGTGTCACTCCGGAACGATGACGCGCGCTGCGGATCCCCGCTTTCAGTCCCTGCAGAGCCGTTTGGTTGATATCGACTTTGAACAAGGACTAGAAGCAGAGTTAACGGTAGAAATAGAACCGCAAGTGGCGAAGTTAGATAAACAGGATCTCCCCTATTTGACTTTTTTAAGCGCGGGCCTGGAGAGCCAAGAAATCCCGGAAATATTTGTTAAATCGGTAGATGGAGAGTCCGACACTCGCGGTGCATTGAGTTTTGTTTTTGCCAGGGCCCTCGAAGGTGAAGCCGATGCAGACGGGGATCTTGTGCTTACTCGCGCGGAGCTGCGTCACTACATCTTAGAGAATGTTAGCCTGCTTTCTGAACGGCAGCAGACACCTGAATTGAGTCCCTTAGCGCAACCCAATCAAGCTGTTGTTGCACTGACGCGTGAAAGCATAAGGCCAGCTGTTGTAGGTGTTCGTACCCAACATCATGTCTACAGCTATGATCTAGCTGACAGCTCAAAGCAAAAATTGGCCGGTGCGATAGTCGGTTTGCAGTGGGTACAGAGCGTTAAAAATGCAGATTTTATTTTGCATAGCCAGAGTGGTGATTTGTTGTCCAGTGCAGGGGACTTAGTCGCCACTGGGCTTTTGGGTTCAAACGTGGAAACGTTACAAAAGGCGCTGAGTGGCGCACTTGAGAAACGTGTATCGATGGAGATGTTAAAAAATGCTGCGCGTCGAAAGTTATTGCGCGCGGACCTTTTGCCGAGTTCGTCTAGCCATACCATTGGGACTCGGATTGAACCTTTTTTTTCAGAGCAGTCTGGCGATTTTCTGATTGTATTGAACGTAGCTGGTGACGGCACGGTGCAGCTAGTTTACCCTTTGACTAAGTATGGTGATCCCGTGCGCTACGGTCGGCGGCAGTGGTCTATGCCATTGCGAGTCTCTGAACCGTTAGGCGAAGACCACATGATTGCGCTCGTTTTTCAAAAAGCTCAGCCGCAACTGATCAAAGCCTTGGAGAAATTAGACGGCAGCCGCGCGTCGCTGCGCGTGATGACTTTGTTAAAACCACTTCTAGACAAAGCAGAAGTTGAAGTCGGAATTGTTGGGATGTTCAGTCGACCTTGACTGGAACATCCGCAGACAAAACACAACGATCAAAATCAGTTTTCTGCAGTGAGGGCGTTGCTTGCATATTGAGCCATTCGCTGCACATCTAGAGACTGAGTCAGTGCAGTTAGTGGGCTTCCAGGCGCATAGCTGAATGACACGGCGAGCTTATCACCAGCACAAACGTCTATGGGTTGAGGCAGCGGCACAATCAGGTACTGGTTGTGCCAATCAATGCTTCGCTGCTGGTCTTCTACGATAGCTAATAAATTCTTAGTGATGACTCTTATTGCATTAACGCGGCCATCTCGGTCGACCTGCAAGGCATTGTCGAAGGAGCAGTTCATGGGGATGTTTTCATCCCAACGAAAAGCTTGGAATACAGTAGGTGGACCTTTTTCTTGGCTCCGAGCTTGCTGTGTTACCGGTGATTGAAACTGCAGGCAAGGTGCAAAAAAACCTTCATGGACAAAGTCTTGTTCAATGGGTTGGATTGCCTGTAAGCAAGCCTCCGGAATAAAAGCCGGTAGAGGACCTCCAAAGTGTGCTGTGTAACGTTGCTTGAAATTATGTATCACGTTTACCTGCTGCTCTCGCAAAAGGCCGGTGTGTAACATTTCGCAGATCACCACATCTACCGGCTCTGGTGGGAGCCAGTCGTTGGCATTTGCATGGACTAACTCGATGCGGTCACCGCGAGTATTTTGCGGTAACAACACGCTGGCCGTTTTTATAAGATCTGGGTTAAATTCAACGCACCATACTTTCGAAGCTCGTTGTGCCGCAAAATGGGATAACACACCAGTGCCACCACCGAGCTCGACCACCCGAGCTCCCTCGGGAACTAAGTAATCAATCGCTTCTTGAAAACCACGCATGCGTGTTTCGTCGTTGAGCATATTGGCGTGATAGTGCGCTGGAATAAATTGTCCCAACTCTCGTGGATCAGAGTGCATATTGAATAAAACCCTTTTTGTAAGAATGTGAATATGGTTTTTCAATAGGGCAATTTGCAGACCTGCGCGGTAGCGACCCTGTGCTGCGGATTCGGTCTTATTCAGGGCGGCAGTTGGTCGAACGTTTAGGTGGACGCTTGCCATGGATGTGGCAACCGGCAGCCACGAACATTCGTGCAGCGAGCTAATACATGCTCAAGATACTTATGCTCATGAAACGTGCGGTCAGGCGGTTATTTGCCGGTTCTGCGTTGATGTGGGATAGTCTAGATGTGCACCAATGAATAAGGGTTTTAGGTTAGCCCGTTTTAGGTTTTTAAGGAGGGAGATAGCGCGTGTTGATGACAAATATAGAAACGATTCCTGGAAAGCAAATCGTTGCATGTCAGGGAGTTGTGGCTGGAAGTACGGTGCGTACGAAACACGCCGGAAGAGATTTTATGGCAGGTATAAAAAATATTTTTGGTGGTGAACTCAGAGGGTATACAGAGTTGCTTGAAGAGTCTCGGGAGCAAGCGGTAAAACGGATGCAACAACAGGCGACACAGCTAGGAGCCAATGCAGTGGTTAATGTGCGATTCTCTACGTCCTCTGTTGCTGCGGGTGCAGCCGAAATATACGTTTACGGTACCGCTGTAACGGTAGCCGACTGAAATGAGTAATCAGGTACTGATTAATATCGGCTATTTGTTGGTTTTACTGGGTTTGGGATATTTCTTTGGTCGTAGAGCTGAAGCCAAGCACTACAAAGACATTCAGCGTCGAGAGCAGCTTTATTTGGCTTTGCCGACTGTCAGTAGTGAGCAGCCTATCGGTGATATATCTGTGCAAAATTGCGTCTTAGTACGCGGCAGTGTGGTGATCTCGGTCGATTATTTTAAACGGATGTTGGCCGCACTACGGGCCTTTTTTGGTGGCGAAGTACAAGCCTACGAAACACTCTTGGATCGTGCCCGCCGTGAGGCAGTTTTGCGGATGAAAGAATCTTGCCCAGGTGCCGCGCAAATTATAAATTTACGCATGGAGACGGCGTCTATACACCGTGGTGCTAACTCTATCGGCTCTGTAGAAGTGGTTGCGTACGGCACAGCCCTGTTTAATAGCGACTCCGATTCTACCTCTGATGGCTCAGCGAATGCTGAACCGATCGCTGTTTCGTCGCATCCGTCTCGCTCTGGGCCTACGGGCGATTAATGGAATATCAACCTGGTCTACCCGAACACAATGACAACGTTTCACACCAGCGACCCGGGCGCGAATTTGTTACGTTGATGCTCGCCGCTGTTGTGTTAATTCTTATTGTTGTTTGGCTTAGCGGTTTGGCGGTCGATTGGGCGGTAGCCCAGATCGATCCAAAAACGGAGCGCGCCCTCCTGGAGCAATTTAGCGAGACAATAGAGTTAGATCCAGAGACAGAGTTAGGCCCAGAGACGAACAGTGCCAAGCAAAAACAATTACAAGCTTTGTTGGATCCGCTGCTGACTTGTGTTGATCAGCCCTACCAAATAAAGCTTCTGGTCAAAGAAGATGAGGCGGTGAATGCCTTTGCGGTGCCCGGTGGACAAATGTGGGTGACAACGGGCCTATTGCACAGCGGTCTTTCTGAGAACGCATTGAGTTTTGTCTTAGGCCATGAATTGGGGCATTTTGCCAACCGCGATCACTTGCGTGGGCTTGGACGAGGGCTCGTGCTGTGGGTTGTAAGCCGATCAATGTTCGGTGGTAACTCCGGCATTAGCCAGTTGTTGAGCCCGTCTATGCTGCTTGGTCAGGCACAGCATTCACAGGGGCAGGAGAGTGACTCTGATGTTGTTGGCCTAAATGCGCTGCAGTGCCGATATGGACATGTGGGAGGAGCGACAGAGTTCTTTGAAAAGCTTCAGCTGAATAGCTCATCAAACCTTCCTGGCTTGCATTATTTCGAATCACATCCTCAACTGCAGCAGCGAATTGACAATCTGCGCCAATTGGCTAGTCAACTCGGTTTCACCGAATCGACAGTTCGTCAGATGCCTTGAGACGGGGGCGATTTACGTGTAAGTATCGTTAAGCCGATGTTGAATATTTATACTTTTGATTGATTTTTGATCCTGTTGATCGTTGGGGCAGACTATTTTCTCTACAGCCCCACTAACCATGCTATTGGTTCAGTGGCAACACGCGTTACAATGCAATCGGTGTGCTATCCGAGCTATATTAGGATATGCAATTAATACGATTGGCTTGCTGCAATAAAGTGCAGCTTGCCAGAACCTTGGAGAGAATATGAGCTACAAAGCACCTCTGAAAGATATCAATTGGGCACTTAAACATGTTGTGGGTTTAGATCGCGTCAATAGCTTTCCGCACTTTGCGGAGGCCACAGACGATCTCGTTGATGCCGTGTTGGAAGAGGCTGCTAAATTTGCTGAAGGTGTACTGGCGCCCATCAATCACTCCGGTGATCAACAAGGATGTAGCTGGAAAGACCATGAAGTCAGCACACCTGACGGTTGGGTTGAAGCTTATCAGCAGTTCCAAGAGGCGGGTTGGATGCAGTTATCTGCTTCAGCCGAATATGGTGGGCAAGGCTTGCCCTACCTGATCGGTTCTTGTGTCAACGAACTCTGGAAGTCGGCCAACATGGCCTTTAGCTTGTGTCCTCTGCTGAGCCACGGCGCTATAGAAGCGGTGACGGCTCATGGCAGTGATGCGCTAAAAGCCAAGTATCTGAGCAAGATGATCGACGGTGCTTGGACCGGCACGATGAATTTGACCGAGCCTCAGGCGGGTACTGATTTAGCTGCGCTGAAGAGCAAAGCGATTCCTGAGGGCGAGCATTACCGTGTTAGTGGCCAGAAGATATTCATCACTTACGGTGAACATGGCATGGCTGAAAACATCATGCACTTGGTGTTGGCCCGTCTGCCCGATGCGCCTGCAGGGGTGCGAGGGATCTCGTTGTTCTTGGTGCCAAAGTTCATGGTCAATGACGACGGCTCACTCGGTAATCGCAACGATGTTCGCTGCGTTTCGATTGAAGAGAAGCTCGGTATCCACGGAAGTCCAACTTGTGTCATGAGCTTTGGTGATGAGGGCGGTGCGATAGGCTATTTGGTCGGTGAAGAAAATCAAGGCCTGGCTTGTATGTTCACGATGATGAACGCCGCGCGCCATGCGGTTGGTATGGAAGGCTACTCGCTTTCAGAGCGTGCCTATCAGCATGCATTAGCCTTTGCCAACGATCGTGTTCAGGGTAAAGCTATGCTTTCCGGTTCTGAAGGTCGATCTACCATTGTCGATCACCCCGACGTACGTCGTATGTTGATGGATATGAAGTCCCGCACAGAAGCGATGCGCATGTTGGCCTATGAGGCGGCAGCTTCCTATGACATTGCTGAGGCTTCTGAGGATGACACGCAGCGTGCATTCCACAAACAACGCGGTGAGCTGTTAACCCCATTAGTTAAAGGGTGGTGTACTGAGACGGCTCAAAAAATCACGTATCTGGGCATGCAGATTCACGGTGGAATGGGTTTTATCGAAGAGACAGGGGCGGCTCAATACTACCGTGACGCACGAATCACCACTATCTATGAAGGCACTACAGGCATCCAAGCCAACGATTTGATTGGCCGAAAGATGGCTCGCGACGGCGGTGAAGGTATTCAGCTACTCGTCACTGAAATTGACGCGACTGCTCAGTTGTTGTCCGACAGCGACGACGAGCGTTTGCAGTTGATGGGTGCTCAGTTAGCCACTGCAAACGAACAGGTTGGAGAAGTGGCCCAATGGGTAATCAATAACGATCAGCCGCAGCAAGCCTCGGGTGCTGCTGTGCCTCTAATGATGGCGACTGGTACGCTTGTTGGAGGTTGGTTGCAAGGGCGATCTGCGTTGGCAGCTGTTGCTGAAATCTCCAGTGGTAGCTCAGATAGTGCTTTTTTAGAAGCAAAGATTGGCTTGGCACAGTACTACGCTGGCACTGCATTGCCTGAAGTCGCTTCCTACGGTGCCGCTGCTATACAAGGTGGTGAGTTGGTCGACGTGCTTAGTGTTGATCAGCTGTCTGCTTAAGCGATAAACAAATTCATACTAAGTGGGGCGAGCAATCTAAGGTTGCTCGCCCCAATTTTTTTGGCTTCTTGATTATAAAATGAGTTGAACAGTTTTTATGGATAACTACGAACAGCTGCGAGAAGTGCTCGAACTGGAGAAAATTGAAGAAAATTTGTTCAGAGGCCAAAACTACTTAGCGCCGTGGGGCAGGGTGTTCGGTGGGCAAGTAGTGGCTCAGGCGCTGTACGCGGCACTGCAAACGGTTGAGGCAGATAGACATTTGCATTCAATGCACTCATATTTTTTATTGGTCGGGGACATTGGGCAACCGATTATCTACGATGTAGATCGTATACGTGACGGCGGAAGCTTTACCACGAGGCGTGTCACCGCAATTCAAAAAGGCCGTCCTATTTTTAGCTTAAGTTGTTCCTTTAACGTGAATTCAGCAGGCTTTGAACACGATGCAGATATGCCCGACGTGCCGGGTCCAGAAGATCTGCCAAGCGACAGTGAACTCGCCTCAACCATGCAAGATCTGCCGACTTCATATCAGCGTTTTATCAACTTAGCTAGACCCATTGAATGTCGATTGCCCGGGGGCTTGGATCAGCTGTTATTTAAAGATAAAAAACCTCAGCAAGCAATCTGGATGAGAGCCAAGGGCTCATTGCCGGACGACCCGCGTTTTCAACAGGTGGCATTGGCTTTTGCATCTGATTACCATTTGTTGGCCACGGCGTTGATTCCTCACCGCTCCAAAGTTGACTACTCACGACTGTTTATCGCAAGTTTGGATCACGCCCTTTGGTTTCATCGACCTGTGAGATTAGATGACTGGTTGCTGTACGTGATGGATAGCCCACATGCTAGTAATGAAAGAGGCTTCGCAAGAGGCTCTATCTACAATCGGTCAGGACAGATTGTTGCTTCTGCTGCACAGGAAGGACTACTGCGAGTGGTTGATGAAACGGCAAGCCGACCTCTAAGTCCCTATGATCCTAGCGGAAAATCCGTATGAGTTTTTCTGGTGAAAACTTTGCTGAAGCGGACTTGGTTTTTCATATTGCGGAAAATCAGGATTGGGAGAAACCGGGCGATCATTATCGACCCCTTGCGTACTTAGCTGAAGGTTTCGTACATTTATCAACCAAATCGCAAGTGTTGGCGACGGCTCAGCGCTATTACGCAGGACGCTCAGGTCTGACTTTGATAGCAGTACAAGTATCAGCTCTGCCAGAATCTCTTGTTTATGAAAACTTACTGGGTGGTGATCAGCTCTTCCCGCATTATTACGCGGAAATACCCCGAGCTACTGTGGTGGCAACTGCACCGCTGTTGATCAACTCAGAAGGTGAGTTCACTTGTGCATTGTTAGACGCTTAGATCTGAAAATTTCGATATTCCCTTTTTGATCTTGAGAGCCTGCTCCCACCTTTGTTCTAAAAGGGATTTATAAAAATCCCATATTACAGCTATTGTTATAGACATCCCCGTATCCAGCGCTTTAGAGAATTCTAACCATGCGTTTTCCGGTTTCGTTTGTCGCGCTGTTTATAGCAATAGCTTTGTTGCAAATCAGCTCAGGTGCTATCTCCCCGCTGGATGCTCTTGGTGGTTTGCAAAGTGGCTTTAGTTTGACCCAGATCGGTATGTTGGGCTCTTCGCATTTTCTCGGCTTTTTCATTGGCTGCTGGTGGGCACCTCGGCTAATCGGTAATATTGGTCATTCGCGGGCCTTTGCTGCGTTTGCAGCATGCGGTGCTATAGGCACTATTGCTCATCCAATTTGGATTGACCCCTACGCTTGGGCACTGATGCGGGTGATGACGGGCTTGTGTATTGCTGGGTGTTACACGGTTGTCGAAGCTTGGTTTAATTCTGAGGTGACTAATGCTACTCGTGGTCGTATGCTGGGCACCTATCGTCTGGTTGATCTAGGTTTTTCTATGCTGGCGCAGTTGATGATTGGCTTTCTAGAGCCAGCTGCCTATTTGTCGTATAACTTACTCGCCATTATTTGTTGTGCATGTGTGTTTCCCTTAACGCTAACGCAAGCTAAACAGCCGAGCGCTTCTAAGGCTCCTAGGCTCAGTCCCATAAAAGCATTTAGACTTTCTCCACTCGGCGTTGTTGGCGTTGTGGTTGCGGGTGTGACGACTGCGTCGTTTAGAATGGTCGGGCCAATATACGGACAAGAAGTAGGGCTTGCGGCGAGCCAAATTGGGTATTTTTTAGCGGCGTTTGTATTGGGTGGGGCTTTGGCTCAGTTACCCACGGGCTGGGCAGCTGATCGCTTTGATAGGCGCTGGGTGCTAATTGCAATGTCAGGTTTTGCGATGGTCGCTTGCGCTGTGATGGTAATGTATGCAACGCAATCTCAAGTCAGTGTATTTATGTGTGCCTTATTGTTTGGTGCAGCTTCATTTCCTGTTTTTTCAGTAGCCAGTGCGCACGCCAATGATTTTGCTGATCATGAATTCGTGGTTGAACTAAGTGCTTCGCTGATGTTTTGGTATGGGGTGGGTGCTATTGCCAGCCCCTTGATCTCATCCATGCTGATTGAAAAATACGGACCGTCGGCTTTGTTTGTTTTTATCAGCGCGGCACATGTGATTTTAGCGACTGTAGGTTTAGGGCGCATGCTGTCCCGCCCAACTGTAGATGAAAGGACGCCATATCGATATATACCGAGAACATCGTTTGTACTAGGTAGATTGTTTAGGCGTAAATCTGAGCGCAGGCAGTAACCCTATTTATGCTTTACAAGAGGGGATTGGCTCCCCATCGAAAGTAAAAAGTTTTCGAGTTAACTGCCTGCACCTTTTGGATTCTACTATTTGCAGAATGGGTGCTTCTAACGAGGTTTATACCGTTTTCAAATGCCATTCAAATGAGCATGGCTAGATTATTCAAATTTACGGACTGACGGCAGTGGCTGTGCACAAGTCATCAGCGCTCAAACCTTTTATCAATGTATCTTGATCGACGCTTAAACTCGGGCAGTCGGTATCCTTTGCTTGAACATTAATTGCTTCAAGTTGGTATGAGAAATTGTTGTTGTCGGCAGTACTCTCAGTTATTTTGTAGCGACCTTCAAACAAATCTGAATCTTCGTGCGCTACACCATCGGAAAGTAACCCAGTGCTGTTTAGCTGAGCCAAGCTTGCGAACTGATTGTTTCTGAGATAGTAGGCTTCTTGTTGGGTAGCCAGATTCATAATATAGGATTGCGCATTAGCCCTGAATGTTTTAAGCACATAGCTTTGGTATCCCGGTACAGCAACGGCAGATAGAATGCCGACAATGGCAACAACTACCAATACCTCGATTAGTGTAAAGCCTGAGTTTTTCCTACCAATCATTGGGTGTCTCCCAGTGGGATTCGTTCAAGGACTAGCGCATTGTTGAATTTGTCCATTATCAATACTGCACCTTCCCATTGCAGTCCTTTGGCGTTCTTGTAGCTAATGTCGACATGGCCGTCGCGCCATAAAGTTTTTTTGCCTATCCGAGCAATCACATTGTCGCACTCTACATTGGTATCGCATGGTCGAGCTACTAAAGATGCAACACCTGAACCCTCGAACTGCAATGACAAGACATGCACTTCATGTAGGGTGGTTCCTTCAGGAAAATCATCCGCGTTAGCTACACTTGAAAAAAATGTAGTGATCGCAAACGCCATAATCAACACGATATTTTTTGATTGTTTTATCATTAGTTCGTTTTCTCCTCAAACCAATATCCGGCGGCGTCACCTTGTAAACTTTCATCGGGCGTAGCATTTACCGTTGGGTCCATTTCATTAGGTCGATCTATGAAAAGATCTTTGCCAACCACAATGCTCTTAATACCTGTGGAAGATGTATGTAAAACGGCGTCTCCAGGTATACCTCCACCGCGGACACTGACAAAGCGATCGGCTGTAGTCAATGAGGTGTCGCCACTATAATCTGATACAGGCGTTGCATCGAGTACGTTCAATCGATAGAGCACACCTGAGCCGGCATTGCTTGTATCACAAGGATTTACAGAAGCTCCTCCGACTTTATAAACAGGGAAATTGACTATCCCCGAACTGATCAGTGGTGCAGAAATTGATTTCTCTGCTCCTGCGGGTAGCTGAATGTACCAGCCGTTTTTGGCGTTCAAATCGGCCTGTGCTTGCAACTTTGCCGTATCCGAACCTTCGCCGATTGTATTGGCTGTGGCGTCGTAAAAGTCGCTGTGCGTTAATACACTTGTCGGGTTTGCACCTGATGCTGCAGTGGTGTCGCGAATAACATAGATGCGATCATTGTCTGTAACTGACAAAGGATTCATCCTGTCACCAGTGCCTACTGCCAACAGCACTTGGCTTTCGCTTCCTGTGTTTATAACCGATGCATCTATTCGTCGATAAGCTCTACGACGATTGCCGTCGCTGTCGTTTCCGAGTGTTGCCAGTTTGCCACCTGAAATCAAATTTCCAGTAGTAGTCGCACCATTTTTGACATTGAAACGCCAAATTTGGGCATTTACATCAATCGCGTAAATGAGATCGGTGAGACCGTCCCCATCCATGTCAACGGTTGTTGGTTGGGTGGCAAAAGAGTAGTCCATGCCTGCGCCACCTTGGGTTTTTGTCATTTGCCACAGTGGAGCGCCACCAGTTTCAGCGTCGTACATGCTCAGTCCGCGGCCCATTGTACTGGGTGCATAACTAAATTCTGCGGTCGGATCCCATCCGTTTGCGTAAATGACGCCGTGATCTACATTTCCCGTGGACAACTGATATGTAACAGGCACCATGGGGGAAATTGCCATGCCCAGCTCATCCCAAGAAGTGTCGGTCGCATCGTGTTTACCACGGTAGACTAGAGTTGCTTGGTTGCTCGTTTGCGTGGCATTTGTTACATCGACCATAAACCAACGACGCATACTCAAGCCGCCACTGATATACAAGAAAACCTTATCTCCAGACTCAATAATTCCATTTTCATTGACGTCTTTTACTCTAACTGCAAGGCTGCCGTCGATTCCCCACCAAGGAGTATCGCTGAAGTTGTTGTCGTGTTGCTGAGCTAAATACGGGTAGGCTTCTGGCATCAGTACTGCCCAGAGTTCGTCGCCAGTCTCGTCGTCAAAAGCATGCAGCATGCCGTCGGTGGTAGTCGCGAAAATTACAATATCTGGATCGGCTTCTGTGCCTCCATACTGTACAGCGACAGGAGCTGAACGAATGATGCCGCCCATCGCTGGCCGTTGTTCAGTTGTGTTTGAATCATTGTCTTGATCGTGTACGTCTTGTCCAATTGCGTAGTTGCGAATAGCCGTAAGCTCTGCGGCCGAACGATCAGTGTTACCGACCTGAGCAGCGTAAAACGCATTTGTAGTGCTAAGGTCGTTTTCCGTTGTCATGATTGGAACGTTGGTATCGTCGGGTTCTGTCCCATCAAGAACATTAATGCCTTTGATCAATCTCCCAGTCGCTCCGCGGCTTTTTAAACGATCTAGCACGCCACCTTCGAGTGCATTGTTTCCGTCTGCAGCGCTGCTCCAGTAACTTTTGGCGGTAGATATAAAGCTACCATTGGCCTGCGTAATATCTGGATCTGTAGCACTGGTGTCAGTGATATAGGTGACGCCATCGTTTGTGTAGGCGTATCGGTATTTTTTTAAATTGCCTTGCCACTGAAACTTGGTTGATGGCACGAACTGGCCGTAATAAAGAAAGTCTCGATTAGCTGTTTTACTGAATCTGTTGTTGCTCGAAGATGCAGTGATCATCGAAACACCACCGCTCTCTTTGATAGACGCCAGTATTTCAATAAATGCATTCTCAAACTCAAGCGCATCCTGTGCATAATAACTTTTTGTACCAGCAGTCGTCGCTGCGTCGTCAAGAAGATCCTGCTGAATTTCCATGCCTATTGGGTATACCTTCACCGTTTGCGGATCTGGAATAGAGTCACCATCTAGGTCGTATGCATTTGGCAATGGAGATGCGTCTTGCTTACTCATGTAGCCTGTCATTTCGTCTAGACAGTTGCCTGAACATGACGTTTGACCTGTATGTGTAGCGTAGTTAGGGTAATCGCTGTTCGAAGAGACGAAGTGAGGATCAGCGGCAGTATCACCCCAAGGCTGGCCATCGGTGACCATGACAACATAGTTCTTTTGGCACTCCGAGATAATTGGGTTTACGTAATTACCACCCGATAGAATAGTCGGGTCTGTGTCGGGTGCTGAGCTCCAATGGAAGTCCTTAAATTTGGGCAGCCCATGGAAGTAATGTAGCAATTCCAGCATGGAACCTGCTAGCGGCGTGCCCCCTCCGGGACCTGTAGCCGCCAGTGTTGCCAGCAGGTTTTGTTGATTTGCGCGAATAGAGTTGTCTCTTAAACCCCGTATGACGACACCACCACTGTTATAGAGGCGCGTCAATCCAGCTACGATATCTGGAGATCTCTTAATAACATCCGCAATTACGCGTTTTTGGATGAAATCGCCATCAACCGTAATACTTGCCGGAGGGTTGGCCTTGTAGTTTAAATACCTGCCGGTGTAGAGAGCAACAAAAGGGAATTTTTCCCAATCGATCTCATCGGCTGCCGTATTGGTATATGTTGTCGTACTTCCGGCGTAGACAGGTCCAGATCCAGGTGCAGCGCCATGAGTACCAGAGTCATCGCTGCACTCAATAGTTACGTCCGCCGCAGTGTTTGTATCAAAAGCTACTTTATTTGCAGGAATCCAGATATTTTTGGGATATGTTGTGTCTGCAGTGGTCGAAAAAGCCACTGCAGCTCGAATCCCCGTAAAACCGTCCACGGCGAGTGGGCTCACCGCAAAATCACAATGCGCTGCACTTTGTAAAGGTGCACTGGAAATACCACTGGTCCCGGCTGGGATTCTGCCGTCAGTCGAAATGTAGATTTTACTGTCGTCAAATGTACCCAAGTAATTTGTCGTGGGAGAATAATCAGGCGTAGCTGTCATAATATCCCAGCCCATACTACCGGAGGTGTCAATAGAGAACATGACGTTCGGAAGTACCGGATTTGTACTGTTGAAATAGACATCAGTATCGGCTGCTCGTGCAATTGTGGCGGCCAGCAAAAAAGGCAGAGCCACATAGACCCAAGGTTTAAAATTTAGTTTATGTTTAATTTGCATATTCTTTTTCGCTTATTAACTTCAAATCTGAGAGAAACTACAGGGTCTAACCCGCTACGAAACCGCCGACTTTTCGGTAAAATCCCCGTCTAATTTCGCTGACAGAGTTTCTGGCCGCAGTGCCCGTGGACGTCACTTCGAAGTAGACGCACTTGGCAATAGACGTGCTGTCAATGTTGTTCACGTTGACCGGCAGCGATGCTGTTGGGCAAGGCAGGGGATCGCCCATGCGTTTTACAACCACGCTCGCCGACCAGCCAGTGCCCGTGACGACGATAGGCCCAGCCGCAGGCAAGGTTTCTTCTGCGTTGTTTATATATGAAAATGGTGCAGCAGCATCCAGTTGAACGGCATCGTTAAGCAGGAAGTCAATGCCACTTTCTGCAGCGTTGCGTGCTTGTTGGGCCGCTTGCTGGTTGCCGGCAATTTTTAAATCGACCGTCGACATGTTTGCAACGGTCATTGTCATCGCTGTTAGTACAGTTAACATAATCAACGCAACAACAAGTGTTATACCCTTTTGCTTTTTCAATCCTGATTTAGAGTGTTGCATTAGAGTATCTCCTCGCTGTTCCGGACATGGAACGTCTCTGCTTGAAAAATCGATGCGGTTGACGAACTCATGGAAAGACCTTTTAACCAGTGATCTTTGTTGCCCATGCTGCCACTGCCTTCAATTCGATCACTAAGTGCCGTGAAAGATACGGCGGTTGATAAGATGCGAGGAACTGACGAATAGATAGGCTGATCGCTCGCCATTTGAAAAGTCGCGTTATCGGGGTCCACGTACATGTCTACAGTGCCGTCGCATACATTGGCGCCAATGATGTTATCCGGGTTGCAATTGTCTACACCAAAAACGACTTGCAGGTCTTCAATGTCAGATGAAATAAGTTGACGAACAAAGGGTGCTCCGCTAGCCATGCTAGGCTCGAGCCGATAAAGCGAGCTCGGCCCTGTCGCTGATTCTCTACCCACAAAATACACGTGAGTCACTATCTCGTAAGCGCGTTTCCTGATGTTGCTGTCGAAGTTTCCTGAGTAGGGCGTACTACTGGTAGACGGAGGGGTGTTGCCACGGAAAAGCTCTCCACCGGTTGGATTGCCGTACACATAGAGGGCATTATCGTTTAGTGATGAAAGAGCTGTTGCGCCGGTGATGCCGTTTTCTCGCGCGTACCTAACGACCAACACATCTGTGCCGGCTACGTAGTGGTAGCTTGCTGGGATGCAAGTCGCTGAGAATGGATTGGTGCCGTTGCTGGCATAGATATAACGTTGAATGTCGGTATAGAAACCGGCTGCGCAATCACCTGTCAGGTTTGGTAACGGGTCTGCGTCATTGGTGCGGCCAGTAATATCACCAGGGTAACGTGTGCGGCCGAAATATCCCGCGGACTGCACGTCGTGGCGAATGGTGTTAGAGGCTAAGCGGATTGCCGAAACCATGTCTGAGTTGATTTCGTTGCGCTTTAACGCATCGCCTGAGTTGGCCATCATAGTAACGGTGCCGCCTATTAACAGCACGCCGACACTTAACGCGATCATTAATTCTAGTAAGGTAAAGCCGCATTGTTGTTTCTTCTTCATCACGATCATCCTAGAGATAGGCGGTAACGGTATAAGTTTTTGCGGTGGTACCTTCTTCAGAGTCATTGCGCTGGGTCCAACCAATAATCACGGTGACAAGCCTGCCGCTAGTCACTTGAATCTCAAATTCAGGGTCGCGGTTGCGCAGTCCAGAACCCAACTCGCGTTTAAAGGCCTGGTAGTCTTGCCCTAGAAGCGTTGTTGTGGCCGGTGTGGAATCCTGATCACCGATGTAGGCTTGTAAATTAGCCAACGACTGCGATGGGTCGCTTCCACGTCGTGCACGCATGGAGTCTAGAATCGACTGCGCTGATGACATGGCTGCACTGCGATAACTGACTTGAGAAGCAGATTGCATGGATGTCGCTTGAACAGCAGCGATACCTGTTAATGCAATGGCCAGAATGACTAGTGTCACCAGTACTTCGATCAAAGTAACGCCGCTTTGTTTATTTTGTCTCATGGCTAACACCCTGATGAGGCCCCTATGGTTGTACGGATATTGCCGCGTTCGTCGATGGTAACGGTTCTGCCGCTGACTGCTGTAACACCGCTGCCCGTGGTGTTTGGGCAGATGTTGAAAATCCCTTGCGTTGTATTATCGAGATTGTCTCTGACTGTTCCATCTGGGAAAAAACTAATGCCGCCATCGAACTGACGCCCAGTGATACCGACTTGTTCCACTTCAGCGGCCGAACTGGGCCCCGTTATTCTGATATAAACACCCGCGACATTAGGTACTCGGTCGTTGTTATCGTCTGCGAGAATGCGCCAGCCGTTTTGATGCCAGTTTGTGCCAGTGCCAGCACCTTGACAGCCGTCCCCAGCTGTATTGGTTTTACACAGGGTGATAGGACTGTTCAGGTCGCTGGCGTGGCTTCGCGCGAGATTTAAATCTCGAACCAGCTCATTGGTTAGTGTGCGCACATTACTGCTCTGAATCATGCGCGACATGGCAGGCAATCCCATGGCTAGCAACATGCCCAGAATGATCAATGTGATTACCAGCTCCAACAATGTGAAGCCGCCTTGTTTAGTGCGCATAGCAAACCCTGACAGAAGTCTTCTCAGCATGGTTAGCGACCAAGGTTGAGATTATTTGAACTGTGCGAGAGCAGTACTCAAAAACAGCCCCAGTTTTGGGGGAGTCAATTTCTTTGGCGCGCGCAGCCTACTCAAAACAACCACTTATGAGGTCGCTTCAAGGGATAGATGGGTAATTTGTGAACCTAAAATGCGGCATGAGGAGATACCGCTTAGCGTTGGAGCGTACACGCTGGCGTCAGCCGTTGATCAGCTGCCGTGAGAGCTGACTGTGGCGAGTCAGTAAGGTTGGAAGATCTAGCATGGTCACTTGTCCCTCTTCTACGAGAGCCTTACCTTGAACAACCGCCAGGTCAACTTTACCCGGTTTACAAAACACTAAGGCCGCCGCCAGATCTGAGTGAGCTCCAGCAAAAGCTAGTGTATCTGTTCGCCACGCGACGAAGTCTGCGGCCTTTCCTGGCTCAAGACTGCCGATGTCATTGCGACCTAACACTTCGGCGCCACCGCGTGTCGCCATGCGTAGCGTTTGTTCGGCTGTTATTGCCGACGGCCCGGATTGCACTCGCTGCAAAAGAAGGGCGTGCCTCGCCTCGTCGATCATGTCAGCTGCATCGTTGGATGCAGATCCATCGACACCAAGTCCAACCGCAACACCTTGTTCAAGCCAGCGTGCAACGGGTGCAATACCCGATCCTAACCGCATATTGGAGCAAGGGCAGTGAGCGATCCCAGTTCCCGAAGCCGCGAAAGCTGCACTTTCTTCATCATTCAATTGAACACAGTGCGCATGCCAAACGTCTTTACCTGTCCAACCACAGCTTTCAGCGTAGTCACCTGGCCGCATACCATAGACTGATTCACTGTAGGCGATATCCTCGACGTTCTCGGCCAGATGGGTGTGCAACCTGACACCATAATCTCGTGCTAGCACCGCTGACTCGCGCATTAGATCGGTAGAGACCGAAAAGGGGGAGCAGGGGGCTAAGCCGACTCGGCAAAGTGCGTAGTCCTCAGCGTCGTGGTATTGCTCAATCAGGCGCTGAGAATCCTTAAGAATGTGCCTTTCTTTCTCGACTAGGCTGTCTGGCGGCAATCCTCCATCGCTTTCTCCAATGCTCATGCTGCCACGCATGGCGTGGAATCGGCTGCCGATACTGGCGGCTGCCTCGATCTGATGATCAAGGGTGCACTCACCTGGAAAAATATAGTGATGGTCGCTGCTGGTAGTACAACCACTAAGCAGCAACTCGACCAAACCTAGTTGGGTAGATACCTTGATAGCTTCTGGGGTCAACCTAGCCCAGATGGGGTAGAGCGTTTGCAGCCAACCAAACAGAGGAGCGTCTTGCGCCTCGGGCACGACGCGAGTCAGATTTTGAAACAAGTGATGGTGGGTGTTGACCATACCAGGCATTAACACATGATTTTCTAGGTTGAGAATTTTATCTGCAGTTTCTGGCAAATCCCCGGTTGGTCCTACTTGTTTTATCACACCGTCGATGGCGAAAAGGCCGCCGTTTACCAAGCGTGTTCCCTTGTCGTCCATCGTGAGTAGGAGTTGTGCATTTTTGACCAACAGTGTGGGCATGTTTGTTTCTCTGAGGGGGTGCAGTATTGGTTAGAGTTTAATAGAGAACTCTCAGTAAGGGAGCCAATTCGCGTTGTTATTGATGGGATTGCCTCAGCTGTAAGGATTTAGCTACTAGCACGGTATACAGGCCTGACCTAAATAGATCTCGCTTAGACGTGCAAGGTGAGATTGTTGAACTAAAATAAGTGCGATAGGCACATAATACTTATCGGCACCAGTGGGGCTTCGTTCCGCACGCCGATCTGCAAAAGTGTTTCACCTCAACTTTTAAGAAGAAAACACCAAAGTCGTGACAGAATTTTTTCAAGCCCTAGCTGTGTTTGTGGTGTCAGCTGCAGTGGTTTACCCGCTGATGTTGAAAGCCGAAGAATTAGGCCTCGTGGATGTGCCCAATGCGCGTAAAGTCCATAAAGGCGCAGTGCCTGTGGTTGGCGGTATCGCGATTGTTTTAGGTGTTAGCGCTGGCATGATTGCCTTTGGTTATGCGTGGGAATTGTTTTGGCTGGGCGTTTGTAGCTATCTGCTTATGTTCTGCGGCATGTTAGACGACAAGCTCAATATCAGAGTTGCCTATCGTTTGCTCACGCAGATCATGGTGGCATTGATACTCTTTTTAAGCACTGGAACTGAGCTGACAACAGTTGGCAGCATTTGGCCTGGAACGCACTCTAATTTGGGTGAACTCAGTCTGCCTTTTACCGTTTTTTGTATTATTGGTGTCATCAACGCAATAAACATGATCGATGGCATTGATGGCCTGAGCGGATCCCTTATTTTTATCACATTGGCTTTCATTTCCTCTTTGATGGCCAGCTCCGCAGAAGTAGCGATGATGCATTTTGTGATGGCCGCTGTAGCCGGCTTCTTACTCTACAATCTGCGCCTCACGCGAGACCGAGCATTGGTGTTTATGGGCGATGCGGGTTCGACCGTACTCGGGCTGTGGGTCGCTTATATGCTTATCCAAGGTTCTCAGGGCGAAGCCGCAAGCTTCAGCCCTGTATCTGCCGCTTGGTTCCTCGGTGTGCCTCTTTTGGATGCGACATCAGTGATTATAAAAAGAGCAATCTTGAGGCGACCGTTGTTTGGCGCAGACAAAGGCCACCTTCATCACTATCTCCTAGAATGCGGCTTTTCCGTTAACCAAGTGTTAGTTCGATTATGTGCCCTGCAACTGGCGATGTGTTCCTTAGGTTATTGGGTGAGCTTTCATACGGCTTTTGAGCCCTTAGCATTCTGGGGATTTGTTGTGGTGGTTGGCGTTACGGTGGCAGCGACCATTAAGCAACAGCGCGAGAGTGTGGTGGAAAAAGAACTGCAAGGTTCATCAGTGGCCCACTGATGGCAACTTTTTATTGGCTATAGGAAAAAAAACTCTTGGGCATCAGTCACTGAATCCGCCATTCTTTTGCAGCTCGGAGGTGCGGATGTGCAATTTTTTTAGCAGGTTTTTAAGCTGGGCCTGCTCCTCTTCATCGAGCGGAGCGAGAAGCCACTTTCCCGTTCTGTCCGCATCAGGGACGATAGTATCTACAATTTCCCAGCCTGCTGGTGTTAATTCTAGAATGGTCCGACGCCGATCCATCTCATCAGTGTTGATGACTATCAGACCGAGGTCGGTCATTCTGCGCTGCGCGCGACTGACGCGGGCTCTGTCCATTGAGGATTTTTCTGCCACTTCAAAGGCAGACAGCGGACCGTTCTCGGCCAGTGTCATCAAAATTCGCCACTCTGGAATTTGAATACGATATTTGCGCTCGAATAAATCGGAAATTGCACCGCTAAGGGTCCCTGCCGTCACTGACAATTGGTAGGGTATGAAGTCTTCCAATTTGATGGTGCGGCGTTGTTCATCCTGATCACTCATGGTTTTTAGTTCTTTCAGTAAATGGCGGCTAAGTGTTTACACTGCCCTTGT
Source organism: uncultured Granulosicoccaceae bacterium (assembly GCA_937965695.1). Lineage (GTDB taxonomy): Bacteria > Pseudomonadota > Gammaproteobacteria > CALCKW01 > CALCKW01 > CALCKW01. Next base: position 44,346 of record CALCKW010000027.1, on the reverse strand, counting down.
TGGTCTCGTTGTGGCAATTCTACCGCTTTGCTTGCACAAGAAGAAGTTAGGCTAATCATCAGATAAATTGTTCCGCCATTTGTTCATCCACCGTTTGTACCTAAGGAATCACTATGCCCGCTCGATCGGCGATAGATGCTGAAGCTCAGATCCGTGCATGGATAGATGCTGTGGTGGTAGATCTGAATATTTGTCCGTTTGCAAAACGTGAGCTAGATGCCGGAAGAGTACGTATTTGCTCAGCGCCGTCGATAGGGACAGAGCAAGCTTTGGCGTTTTTTGCCGATCAGGCGATTTCTCTGATAAACGGTGATGTCAGCGCCACGACCCTGGTGGTGTTCGGCACTGGGTTTGATGATTTTGACGACTATCTCGATCTGCTTGAGTTGTGTGAAGCGCTATTGGAAGACTGTCATTGGTCTGAAGCCCTGCAACTGGCAAGTTTTCATCCGGACTATTGCTTTGAAGGTGCGGAGCCTGAGGACGCGGCGAATTTTACCAATCGATCTCCGCTGCCAGTGATCCATCTGCTTCGCCAAGACGATGTAGCGAAAGCCATCGCGAACTACCCAGCCGTGGATGACATTCCTGAGCGCAACCAAGCGTTAGCTCGCGAACAAGGGAGCGCCTATTTTTTGGCCATACTCGAACGGTGTCGTTCTCAAATGCTGCAGTAGCCCGTTGAAGCTTTTTGCGGGTTGTACGATATAGGGATAGTGCGTTTTTTTGCTTAAGTTGCAATATGTTACGACCGCGCGCGGTGCTGTCTCAGGTGTATAATCGGCGCATTTGTTTTCTAATATTTATATTGAGGTATTAACTTATGTCTTTGATGGGACATAGCCGCAGGCGTGGAGGAGTTTTAACCTTGCTCTTGGCTGGGTTATCGCTGTTGTTGCCGAGTGTCGGCTTTGCTGCAAGCACTGGAGGGGCTGAAACCGTCGTACTGACGGATCACTGGGTGGGTTATACCTGCCTGGTTATTTTCGTTATCGCCTATGCGCTGGTCATCGGTGAAGAGCAGATCCACCTTCGTAAGTCGAAGCCAGTCATCATGTCGGCCGGTATCATTTGGATGATTATCGGTTGGTATTACCAGACAAACGATATGCCTCATGTCGTCGAAACGGCGCTGCGTCACAATCTGCTGGAGTACGCCGAGCTTATGCTCTTCTTGTTGGCAGCTATGACGTACATCAATGCGTTAGAAGAGCGCCGCATGTTCGATGCACTGCGGGTTTGGCTCGTTAAAAAAGGATTTTCTTACCGCACGCTATTTTGGATTACCGGTGTTCTGGCTTTCTTCATCTCGCCGATAGCCGATAATTTGACAACTGCTTTGTTGATGTGTGCTGTTGTCATGGCTGTAGGTGCGGGCAACCGTGCGTTCGTCACCATCGCCTGTGTCAATATTGTTGTGGCTGCAAATGCTGGCGGTGCTTTTAGCCCCTTCGGCGACATCACTACGCTCATGGTCTGGCAAAAAGGCTTAGTTTCTTTCAGTCAATTCGGCGCACTGTTCTTGCCTTCCGTGGTGAACTACATTGTTCCCGCCATTATAATGAGCTTCTTTGTAGGCACTGGAGCCCCTGAACCAATATCTGAGTTCATTGAGCTCAAGCGTGGCGCTCGTCGCATCGTGGTTCTATTCCTAGTGACTATCGCCATAGCTGTTGTCGGACATAGCTATCTCGGTGTTCCGCCAGTGCTAGGCATGATGACGGGTTTAGGGCTGCTCAAACTGTTTGGCTACTATTTGCGCATGTCCTTGCCCAAGTCGCTAGAAAAGAAACGTCGCCGGTTTGCCAGCGATCCCCAGCGTTTGCAGGCACTTGAGAACATTGGTCCCTTCGATATATTCAACCGTGTTTCGCGAGCGGAATGGGATACCTTGTTGTTTTTCTATGGCGTTATTATGTCGGTGGGAGGCCTAGGCTTCATTGGTTATCTTGCGGCAATGTCCAACACACTTTATGTCAATTGGGATCCAACTTATGCCAACATTGCTGTTGGTGTTATTTCAGCTTTGGTCGACAACATCCCGGTTATGTTTGCAGTTTTGACCATGCAGCCTGATATGTCCTTAGGTCAGTGGTTGCTCGTCACATTGACTGCTGGTGTGGGTGGTAGCTTGCTGTCGATTGGTTCGGCGGCAGGTGTGGCTCTGATGGGACAAGCCAAAGGTTATTACACTTTCTTTGGTCATCTGAAATGGGCTTGGGCAATTGCATTGGGCTATATGGCTAGCATCTGGGTGCACTTGCAGCTAAACGCAGAGTTATTCGATCAGGCAATAAACAAAGTGGCCCATTAATCGTCTTTAAAAATTTGCCAGCGGATCAGCGGGCATGTTTGTCAGGCGGCGCATAGTTGCGCCGCCTTTTTTATGCCCGCTATTTACTCAAGCCGAACACACTTGTTTTTGCAATACGCGTGACGGAATTGATGCCACACGCCGAGCATCGAGTCTACACGGCCAGTTCTATATGACTGTCTCTAAAATTGATACCTTGAGGTTTGCTTCGTTTGATCATCGCCGCTGGTTTCCGAGCTTGCCTCATGCAACTCTGCGAGAACTCTCATGATCGTGTAATGAGCTTTCCATAGCTGCGACACCGCCAGGAAGGTCAATGGCGGCACCCAGGCTTTGCATACTGCTGCCTAGTGCGTGCAAGGCTCTAAAGAGATTGTGTGTTCGACTTTGTTCTCCCATTTGGCCAATGCGCACGATGCGTGGGCCAAAGCTGCCCGAGATTTCTACCCGATGACGTCTAGACATTAGTTCCAGCAAGGCAGGTCCCTCAATGTGCTCTGGTAGGGTGATACCCACTACGGAGTTCAATCGAGATTCTGGCTTTACATAGAGCTTTAAGCCCATCGCCTCGATACCATTTTGCAAAGAGCGCGAGCAGCGCAAGTGCCTGTCAAAACGTTTTTCTAAAGTCTCAGCACAGATTAATCTCAACGCTTCGTGAATAGCCAATATGCCTGAAACGGGGGCAGTGTAGTGATAAGCCTTTTGATACCAAAATTGGTCAGCCAACTTGGCATCAAGACACCAATGTTTCAGTGTGTCATTGCGAGTCTTAATTTGTATCCATGCCCTCTCAGAAAAGGCGATTAAAGAGACGCCTGGTATAGACGCGAGTCCCTTCTGGCCTCCTGTAATAACGGCATCTACGCCCCATGCTTCTGTGTCAAGTGGCATGGTGCTCAGGGTGCAAACGGCGTCGACAATGACTAATGCGCCATACTCTCTCGCGAGCTTCGCGATTTGGGGCAAATGTCGGTTGTACACCGTGTTGGAGGTTTCACCTTGCACCAACGTCAGCACTTGCGGTTTGAATTTCTGAAGAGCAGCTTTTACTTCATCAGGGTCTGCGCATCTGCCATCGGCGACTTCGAGACGTCTAACGTCAGCGCCGACCCTACCGGCCATCTCCGCTAATCGGTTGCTAAAAAAGCCATTGCAAATGGACAACACTGTACTGCCCGGCAACACTAGATTGGCAATAGCCATTTCCATTGCAGCGGAGCCTGGCCCCGCAACTCCGAGAATGTGTTGAGAGTCCGATTGAAAAACGTAAGCACTCATTGTCTTTACTTGTTCGATCACCTGGTTCATGGTCGGGCCTAGGTGATTGATGACGATAGCGTTTGCTGCCGCGACCGCCGCCGGTATAGGAACCGGACCAGCGCCCATCATTAATAGTGGATCTTCAGGTAAAATCTGACTGAGCGGGACAATGTCCTTTGGAGCACTGACTGAATTCATAGGGTATCCGTACGATGGAAAGGTATTTTTGTCGTCTTACAAGCTTGGTTTGAATCTGACCAAAACCAAACGACCAGTCTCGACACACACGAAGGTTTCGAGCTGGTTGTTGCGAGAAACATTAGTCGTTGGCGTATTGACCGATTAATTGTTTGCCTAATGAGGCCATGTGCACCTGATCGGGTCCATCAGCTAATCGAATGGAGCGTGCATATGCCCACGCGTCTGCCAAAAAGGTGTCTTGGCTGACACCCATGGCGCCGTGGATCTGGATGGCTCGATCGATGACAGTTTGCGCCATCATTGGGGCGACGATTTTTATGCCACCGATCAGTCCCCGTGCACCTTTGGCACCAAGCTCATCAACAGCTGCAGCAGCCTCTAGTGTTAGGAGGCGAGCTTGGCTTATTTCGCACCAGGACTTGGCAATGTCTTCTCGTACAGAACCTTGTTCGGACAAGGGTTTTCCAAACGCTGTGCGAGAGGCAGAGCGTTGGCACATCATTTCTAAGGCCCGCTGCGCACAGCCGATAAGCCGCATGCAGTGATGTATGCGACCAGGACCCAGACGACCCTGTGCTATTTCAAATCCGCGCCCCTCGCCGAGTAGTAAATTACTGGCGGGCACTCTTACGTTTTCAAAAGTTATTTCAGCGTGGCCATGTGGCGCATCATCGCTTCCAAAAACGCGCATGGGGCGAACCATTTTTACACCTTCGGTGTTCGCTGGTATCAAAATCATCGATTGCTGTTGATGGCGTGCAGCAGAGGGGTCGGTTTTACCCATGAAAATATAAATAGAGCAGCGGGGATCAGGGGCTCCCGTGCTCCACCATTTACGACCATTGATCACATAATGGTCACCGTCGCGCACAATCGAGCTTTGAATGTTCGTGGCATCGGAAGAGGCGACATCTGGCTCAGTCATGCAAAAAGCGGAACGGATTTCTCCGTTGAATAAAGGCTCTAGCCATTCGGCTTGCTGCTCGGGTGTTCCGTACTTAAGTAAAACCTCCATGTTGCCGGTGTCGGGTGCGTTGCAATTAAACACTTCTGGTCCAATCAATGAACGTCCCATGATTTCAGCTAGAGGAGCGTATTCGCGATTAGTCAGCCGACCTCCCAGCGTGCTTGGGCGCCACAGATTCCACAATCCCGCTTGGCGAGCTTTGTCTTTCAACTCTTCCATGATTGGAGGAATAGTCCAACGATCCTCTGCTGCATCGGTGAAAGCATGGTAAACATGCTCTGCAGGATACACATAAGAATCCATGAATGACGTGAGCTGCGCTTGTAGTTGAAGGCTGCGATCTGAGTCAATTTGCATGGGATAAGTCCTTAAATAAGTGTCATCAGACCACCATCCTCGATCGAATCAAGGTGGGGCAGATTGTTAAACGATATTAGGTGCGATCGACGGCGCCCGAGTTCTATTTCGCAAACACCCGTGTTCCGCAGTTGTAAATTAAAGTGCAGCATGCTCAAGTCCGGCGCTTCAACTATTGACGCCATGAGTGTGCCGATTGTGCCGCCTGAGCTAATCACGAGTAGATTGTCAGCCGAGTGATATTGCTCACGTAAATTCTCTAGCCAATCTACCGCATCCTTTCGATAGTTCGCCCAACTCAGGGGTTCATTGTAGAGTTGGCTGCCAATCCAGTCGGTGAGGGTGCTACGTAGCACGCGGCTTAGCTCGTTAGCCAATGGCGCGGCCGTTAGCCGAGGTTGTTGCTGTTCAGCCCAGCATTGGGCCAATTGTTGAAAGGGCAGTTCGTTTAGCGCCGCTGTTTTTGTTAGTTGCTCCGCGCTAGTGCAATGCTCTAGTACGCTATTCAACGTAGAAATTTGACGTTTGAGCGTCCCTGATTGAGTGACGTCGAAATGCAATTCTCGTTGCTTGAAATATTCTCCCAGCAACTGAGCCTGCCGTTCGCCCAGTGTCGACAATTTATCGTAATCACCGTCCACAGCACCTGCTTGCCCATGCCGGACTAACCAGAGCTTAGCCATCGACTAGATTCGTCTTTTTTAGTGTTCGTATTTGTTGAAACACTGGCAGTTTCATCGAGTTCACCTGAACCTAAGGCAGCACTTTCTTGTAGGGTTTCACCACCACCGATTCGTAGACACCCGCAGCAACATAAGGGTCTTCGGCAGCCCAAGCCTGCGCGTCAGCCAGTGAATCAAACTCCGCCACTATCAGGCTGCCAGTAAATCCCGCTTCTCCAGGGTCTTCGCTGTCTATCGCCGGCATGGGGCCAGCAAGAACAATTCTGCCTGCGGCATTGAGCTCTTTGAGCCTGTCTATATGAGCAGGACGAGCAGAGAGCCGATTTTCAAGGCTGTTCTCGACGTCTTGCGCAACTATGGAATAAAGCATCGTTTGGGATATCCTGATATCGATTCGATTGATTGTTTGCTGAAGGGCTACGATTCGTCTTTTTCAGACGTGTCCTCAATAGCTTCTTCCTCGGGCATATGCTTCGCCAGATAGAGGGCTTGAGCGAGGATGAATAAGACCGTTAAGCCGAGTAAACCGAACAGTTTAAAATCAGCCCACCGGGATTCACGTTCGGCGGCTAGTTCGCAGGGCTGTAGATGTTCAGCTGGAAAGTTGTTCTTGCAATCAAATCGTTCCAGTTGCTCGGCGCTTATCTCAGGGTAGGCAGCTCGCAGTTGGTCTTCTGCCGCGCGGTAATGCTGAACAAAAGCTAAGTTAGCAAAGCCACTGATAATGAAAAAACCCACCCAAAGCCAATTTAATCGCGACCACACTGGGTCTGGAAGCTCTATCGAGCCGCTCAATAGCTTTTGCACCAACGGTTTACCGGTTATCAATGTGCCACCCACAAAGACAACCGCGAACAGCCAGTTGATCATGGTGGGTTTCCACATAAAGAACGCTTTGTCCTTAAGCCACAAAGTTAATCCCCCCATGACAATGATCAACCCCATTGATATAAGGTGCATCTTTTCTACTTTGCGCTTCACGAGCCAATTGCCGCCTACTTGCACCACTGAAGCTGCCATAGCCACGGCTGTAGCCGCGTAGATTCCGTAAAATTTGTAGGCGGCATAAAATAAAATGATGGGAAAAAAGTCGTAGAGCAGCTTCATTCTTTAACAATCCGCACGTGAGTAGTAGGGTTAGAGTTTATCGCGAAAAGCCAGTGACTGTATGGTCACTGCACTATTCGCCCAAAAAAATGATGTAATGTGGGGCGTTCTGGCGTAAAAATAGCGCCCTGTGCCGATAAGTGCGAAGAGATTATAGATAGATCGCTGTCCGGAGCTTTGCTTCTTTCGGTGACTGTTGTGACCTCTAGGATGTGTAGCAATCATGAGCCAATTTTTTGAAATCCATTCGCAAAACCCTCAATTGCGCCTGATCAGGCGTGCGGTCGATATTATTCGGGATGGCGGTGTCGTGGTTTACCCCACTGACTCCTGTTACGCCATCGGTTGCCATCTCGGTGACAAGCGAGCCATGGATCGAATCACCCGAATTCGCAACATCAACAACAAAGGCAACTTTTTCACTTTACTGGTTCGAGATTTGTCGGAAATTGCTACCTACGCTCGGCTCGACAATGCCACTTTTAGAGTCATCAAAGCACACACCCCCGGTCCCTATACGTGGATTCTGCGCGCGACCGCTGAAGTACCTAGACGGCTTCAACACCCGAAGCGCAAATCTATCGGCATGCGAGTGCCTGACCACCCAATTACACAAATGTTGTTGGAAGAGCTCGGTGAACCAATGTTGACCAGCACCTTGGTCATGCCGGGCGAAGATGCCCCAATGACCGACCCCGAAGTGATGCGTGAATTACTGCAACACCAGGTCGATCTCGTCATCGACGGTGGTGCTTGTGGCAACGAGCTGACCACTATTATTTCCTTCGAGAATAATCCTCTAGAAGTGTTGCGTCAGGGTAAGGGCGTATCCAGTGCCTTTGCTGCAGCCTGAGGATGATGTCAACGTCATGACGTTTTGCCGGTCGATTCATCGCGCCAGCTAAATTTCACGTATACTTGTCAAAACCCGTTGCAGATTTACAGATGAGTGCTACGCAGCCTGTACCAGAGGCATTGCCTAACCAGACACCCGAAGAGCCAATAGCGGTTGTTCGTGGTGAGCAGGTAATGCAATTACCGCAAGACTTGTACATCCCCCCAGATGCCTTAGAAGTCTTCCTTGATGCCTTTGAAGGTCCCTTGGATCTGCTGTTGTACCTGATCAAAAAACAAAATCTCGACATCCTCGATATTCCTATCGCGGCGATCACTAAACAGTACATCGAATACATCTCTGTCATGGAATTTATGCGTCTGGAATTGGCGGCTGAATACCTGTTGATGGCTGCCATGTTGGCTGAGATAAAATCTCGCATGCTTTTGCCCCGTGCCGAGGAGATTGAAGACGAAGATGACCCTCGCGCTGAGTTGATACGTCGACTGCAGGAATATGAGCAAATCAAAAATGCCGCAGTGGGTATCAGTGAGCTGCCGCGACTTGAGCGCAATAACCTGCTGGTGAGCGCTGCGTTACCTGTTTTGGAAAAGCGCAAGCCTGAGCCAGATGTCGATTTGCGTGATTTACTTCTCAGCTTTCAAGATGTGCTGCGCCGTGTCGACCAGCAGGCGCACCATCAAATTTCTCGCGAGACCTTGTCGACGCGCGAACGCATGAGTGTGGTCTTAAGTGAGCTCAGTTCTACAGAGTTCGTAGAGTTCTCTACGCTCTTCAAAGCAGAACAAGGTCGTTTGGGTGTTGTGGTGAGCTTTTTAGCGATTCTTACTCTGATCAAAGAAGCTCTGGTAGACATTCAGCAGGCGGAGCCTTTTGCGCCGATTTATCTACGTGCTCGTGGCAGTCATGACCCGAGCGGTGGCAACGATGATCTAGATGACGACGATAACGATGGAGGTGGCGATGATCCTTTTGAGCCGCAGCCACAACCTGAACCCGAAGCCGAGCTGGTCTCCACCGACCTGCTCGAAGCTGAGTTGGAGGCCGAGAGTTAGCTTGTGGATCGACATCCTTTAAAACATATTATTGAAGCGGCCTTGTTAACCGCTGGCAGACCATTGAGCATGCAGCATTTGCAACAGCTCCTGGGCGAAGACGATGAGACCCCGTTGGCGAAAGAATTTGTGCAGTCGGGTTTGGACGCGCTCAGCGAAGATTTGCATGGTCGGGGCATTGAGTTAAAACTCGTTTCGAGCGGCTACCGTCTGCAGGTACGCCAATCGCTGGAACCGTGGATTGCTCGTCTTTTTGAAGAGCGCCCCCCGCGCTACTCTCGCGCATTGTTAGAGACTCTAGCGCTGATCGGTTATCGTCAGCCGATAACGCGCGCTGAGATCGAAGACGTGCGGGGTGTCAGCGTCAGCTCCAACATTATTCGCACCTTGCTTGAACGTGAGTGGGTGAAAGTCGTGGGTCACCGCGATGTGCCCGGGCGTCCGTCTATGTACGGCACCACAAAACAATTCTTGGACTATTTCAACCTCAAGTCCCTCTCCGAACTGCCAGAGTTGGGGGAGCTGATGGACTTAGATAAAGCGTCCGAGGAGTTCGACAAAGCCAATGGCGGTGCCGCAAATGATGGCGATAACTCCGAAGAAGGTGAAGAGAATGAGCAGCCTGAAAACGCCGAGCCTTCTGACACTGAATTGGCTGATAGCGATGGAACCGCCGAATCTGCTGAGGCGCTGGATGACGTCGAACGCGAAGTTGCAGCTGAACAGGCCGTTGAAACTTCTGCTGTGCCGTCTAACGACATGTCGATCGAAAGCATATCAGATGAATCCGAACAGATAAAAGACGCTGATATTGGTTCTAACCATCTGGACAAGCCCAGTGCTGCTCAGGAACAGTTGACAACGGACGACGCTGACGCTGAACTTGATGACCAGCACAGTGACGGTGAGGCCCAAGAAGATATCGATGCCGATGTGGAGTCACTGATTCGCATGTTAGATGCTGAGGCGGGCGGAGATACGACAGGTGGCGCCCCAACCCCCGGAACTGTGCCAAGCCTGCCTGCCGAAGCGGATATGCCAGCCTTAGAAACCGAGGCAGCAGCCGTTGAAGCCGACGAATGCACACAAAACTCACCATCACAGAGTTCGCAACATGAGGCCGCGCGTGGGGAATCCATAACCCCGGCGGACTTACTTAGGCGACACTCAACCGACGTCGAAAGCTAAAGCCGATTTGCAGGAATTGAATTCCCGCAGCGGCGAGAGCGCGCTGTCGGGATGGGATCCTGTGCTCGCAAATATATCCGATGACATCGAAATTGCTGGTTTGTTAAGCCATCAACCCGAGTCGCTCGACACGGCAACTGGCGTTGAAACGGCTATCGGCCCAGATGATGAAAACCAGGCAGCAACAGAGTTGGAACACCTTATTGGTTCACCCCAGCTAGAGGACGATTCTGGAGAAGACTCCCGTCAGCGCACTCTAAATGCAGAGACTTTGCACAACGAGACTGTTGAAGCTGAAGAAGGGTTCAAGTTTGATGATGAGACTTTATTAGAATCTGAACGGCTGGCCGAGATTGTTTTGCTTGAAGAGCAACAACTTGCTGAAAGAGGCGAAATAGAATCAGCCTCAGGACAGGATGCGACCCATCAGCAATCCGCCAGTGATCTGGAGCTAGAAGAACAAGCCATTGATCTGGAACTCAAAGAGCTGCTCGAAGCAACTGCTTTTGCGGAACAGGACGGCGCTAAAGACATTGCGTCGACTCACCCTGAAACTGTATTGGTAGCAAGGGGTTCGACTGAAAGCAGCGGGATTGGCCCGACGGAGCATGAGCAGGCTGGAGAACAAGCCAAAACTGTTACCGCAGAGCAGTATCCATTCGAGAGCCCGAGCAATGATTCAGAAGGTGTTTTAGATATCACTGGCGCCGAAGATGTGGCTGTGTTGCAAGCACCGGCGACAGCATCTTTAGTTGGCGAAAAAAGCCTGACTCCTGTGGCAGCAGAGCTTGCTTCGCCCTTGGAGATTGGCGCAAAAAGCGAGCACGAGTTCGTTGCTTCTAAGGCCGACGCAAAGCCTAAAAAAATGCCCGCTGGGGAATCGTCTCAATCCCAGTTTGTGGCTGATGTGCCAACGGAGGAATTTGCAGAAGAGGAACCCATAGCAGAGCCTGTAGTTCGTGGTTGGCGAGCTAAGGCTGCTGTGTTGCTTGCTAAAGCACTCGGTAAAGAAACACCGAAACCAGCGGTAGCACGACCTGCTGCTAAAAAGCGTGCTGCTCGAAAAAAGACTTCCGCGAACACTGACGGAATCACAGCAAAGCCTAGAGCGAAACGAAAACCTCGCGCAAAGGTCCAGCCCGCGGTTAAAAAGGGATTGTTCGGCCGCGTTCTAGCGCGTATCGGATTCGGTGATGACGAACCTGTTGTTGCTCCCAAGCCAAAGCGTCGAGCGACTTCGACAGCGACCGAAGGGCGCACAGCGCCACGAAAACCCAGAGCTGCAAGTAAAAAGCGAACAACAGCAAAGAAAGCCCCAGCAAAAAAAGGGTTGTTTGGCCGCGTTATGGCGCGCTTTGGTCTGGGTGAAGAAGAGCCTGCACTAAAACCTAGGGCTCGAAAGCCAGTAGATCCAAATGCACCCAAAAAGCCACGCAAACCCCGGGCAACCACCTCAGCCGATGGGACGGCTAAGCGTAAGCGCAGCGCAACGAAAAAGACGAGTTCGAAATCAGCGTTGCAAAAAGCACTGGATTCCGTGGTAGGTGGTTGGAGATCGCTTCGTCAAAAGAAGTAAGTAATATTGATCTCATGGGTGTTGTCTGCCGCAGTGTCTCAGCCGGCTTTTTATTGTAGACATTGGGTTAAGTGGCAAGGATTGTTAAGTCAGTTGTGCTTAATCGCGGTTAGACTTTCGCAGCAACACGTACAGTGCGCCCGTCCCACCATCCTCGGGCCGAGCCGAGCAGAGTGCGAGTATCTGCGAACGCGCGGGTAGCCAACGCGCTAACATATTTTTAATACGCGGCGGCTGACCAGGCACGTGGCCACTTTTGCCGTGAATAATCCGCACACAGCGCAGATCATCATCAGCGCAAGCAATCAAAAACAAGGCTGTTTCTTGTCGGGCTTCTTCGACGGTATATCCGTGTAGGTCTAACTCGGCCTGGATAGCGAAATTTCCCTTGCGCAGTTTTCGCATCACGCTATTTTGAACACCTGCACGCGCATAGCTAATGTGCTCGCTGCCGATAAGGTCTTCGGCGTCGACCTCGCCATGAAGCAGTTCTTCCATCACCCGTTTATCGTCTAGTTTAGACTGACGCGGAATAGGCTTTGGTTTGCGATGAAAGACAGGAGCCCTGTCATCGTGCACAGGCTTCATTCCGCTGATATCGCCGTGGAATGAGGCAAACTCGTCGGCGAAGCTTTTTTGATTGTCGTCCTGCCGATCTTTGCTCATGTGAGGTTTTCTTGTGCGTCGTGGCTTAACATTATGCCCCGATGCAGTCATTGATCGCTAGTGGGTGTAGATGCCTGATCGAACTTAGCTGCTTGGGGCATGATAGATTCTTAGGCTGCTCCAGCGGTCTTATCCCGTAGAATGAAATAAATGATGGGATAGGCATGCACTATTGTTGCAGCTTGATTGCGCTATTAAAGACTCATGTGAGGCATTGCATAGGCGTTGAATAAAAACTGGCTAGGAGTCCTTTGTGAAAAAAATTAAAGGCGTGCTTTTCGACAAGGATGGCACTTTGTTTGAGTACGGGAATACTTGGCAGATTTGGTGCGAGCACGTCATCGATCATCTAGCAGAAGGGGATTTGCCACTGCGTGATCGACTAGCCGAACGGGGTGGCTACAATTTTAGCCTGAAAACATTCAGTGCAGATTCTCTGGTGGTCAGTGCCTCAACCGAAGAAATCATCGGTGCGTGGGCTGAGTTACATCCGCGATTAGGGTTTAAGGAAATCGAGTCTGTTGGACTGAGCTACCTAAAAGATTTACCGCTGGTTCCCGTATGCGATTTAGAGCAATTGATTGCCCGCTTAAAGGCCATGGATATTGCCGTTGGCTGTGGCACCAATGATTACGAGGCCAGTGCCTGTGATCAACTATCGCGTGCAGGAGTTCTGCCGCACTTTGACTTTGTCTGCGGTTATGACAGTGGATACGGTGCTAAACCCGGACCGGGGATGCTGCATGCTTTTGCCGAACATGTTGGCGTGGCAACTTCTGAGCTTGCGATGGTGGGGGACAGCACGCATGATTTGCACAGTGGGGTCGCCGCGGGCGTCGCTTTAACCGTTGGTGTGTTGACAGGCCCTGCAAAGTTGGCAGACTTAAAACCTGCAGCCGATGTGGTTCTCGATTCCATAAGCCTGTTACCCGATTGGTTGAGCGGGCAATGACTGATCATTGCATTAGTTGGGTCGCTACAACGTTTTCAACATCGCCCGATGTGGGATTCCGGCGTCCATAAATTCCGGTCCGTAGGCCTCAAAGCCTTCGCGTTGATAAAATCCTACTGCGTGGGTTTGGGCGTTAAGAATGACCTCTTTGTCGCCACGTTTACGCGCTTGCTGCACTAAAAATTGCAGCAGTGCACGGCCGGTACCCGTGCCGCGTTGTGCGCTTAAAACAGCCATGCGCCCAACGTGTCCATCGGTGTCAAGTCGGCCTGTACCAACGGCTAGTCCATCTGCATCATAAGCCAAGGCATGTACGCAGTCGCTGTCGTCGCCGGTCCACTCTAACTCGGCTGGCACGTTCTGCTCGACCACAAAGACTTGATAACGGATTTGCCTAAGGGCTTCTTGGTGCTCCGTGTCGCGCCAATCGGCGAGCCGAACAGTGCATGGCTGGTCAGACATCGTAAACCTCCATAAATCCTGCATTTAACAGTTCAGCAACAATCTCGGAGGCCCCCGTCAAATCTAGTAACTGTGCTAGAGCCTGATGTTGCCATTGCCAATCTTGGCACAGTGCTTCAGCGGTAGCTTGAGGAAGTGCATGCTCCTGACCACCCGCGTAGAAATAACACACATCATCAATGAGCTGAAATGCAAATCGAATATCCGCTCGTCGTTCTAGTCCCGCACGTCCGTTGACCAGTTCTGCAATAAGACTTGCGCCATCGACGTCGGTGTTTAGGTTTAAATCTGCTACGCGATCCGTCAGGTGTTTGCCCAGCCAGCGATCAAAACGTTCATCACTGTTGGTGAGCGCTTCAGCAACTGACTGGCGCAATCGATCTCGAGCCTCTCGGCTGATCTCTCCCGGATTGTTCTGCGGGGTGAACGCGGGATCTGTCAGCGGAATGCTGTCGGTCAACGATTGGGTTGCTTCATCTGTCCAGCCGTTAGCGAGCTCAGGCGCGCTGGGTGCACGAAAACCGACGGACCAAGTAATGCAAGCCGTTTCTGCGACTCCGTGGTGTGCGTACCCGGGTGGTAGATAAAGTAAATCACCGGGGGACACGTTAAACGTTTCAGTAAATTGAGGGTCGGCGATGATCTTTACATCCGTATCGGGAAGTAGCTGATAGCCGCTGTCTGGCTCTGCGCCAATATGCCAAGTGCGTGTGCCTTCAACTTGCCACAAGAAGACATCGTAATGATCAAAATGAGGTCCCACTGAACCACCCGGTGGGGCAAACGACGCCATTAGGTCATCGATCCGCCAGTCAGGAATAAACCGGAATGGGGTGAGATAACCGCGAAGGTCTGGAAGTACCTTATCCAAATCACCTACCATGAGTGCCCAACCTTCCTCGCCAAGCCAATCAAAAATTTCTGGCTCGAAGGGCCCTTGTCGCAATTCCCAAGGTTTCTCACCACGGGATTCGATCAACATTCGGCTTGCTACTTCAGGCTCACAAGCTAAACCGCCGAGCTCATCAGCTGGCAGCGGGTTTTCAAAACCGGGAAAGGCGTTGGGAATGTAGAGCGGTTTCTGCTGCCAGAACTCGGCGATAAAACGTTGAGCTGATAGGCTTTCAGGCCAGTTGATGCTGTCAAAGTGTTGCATGGGAAGCTTTACTTAAGGTGGTGTTGGATATTATGCCGCAGACTGGAGCCTTCTGCTTGTTGAGCAGGCATTGAGTAACAGTGGGAATGAGGTTTTGACTATCCGGGTGACAGATTTCACCCGGATGAATGCTGGTCTATCTACAGCTTGTGTTTCTGCTTTGCCAGCTCAGCCGCCACGCCGGTGTAACTTCCAGGTGTCATCTCAGCCAAACGTTGCTTAGCGTCTTCTGGAATGTCCAACGTCGCAACAAACGCCTTGATCTCAGTGGCACCGATTTGTTGCCCGCGCGTCAGCTCTTTTAATTTTTCGTAGGCGTTTTCTACGCCGTAGCGGCGCATCACCGTCTGGATGGGTTCGGCGAGTACCTCCCAAGCGTTATCGAGATCAGCGTCGAGCTTCTCCGCGTTGACTTGTAGCTTGCTCATGCCTTTTAACAGTGAGCTGTAAGCAATTGAGGATTGCGCTATTCCCACACCGAGGTTGCGCAGTACGGTGCTGTCCGTCAGGTCGCGTTGCCAACGGCTGATGGGTAGCTTGGTGGACAGGTGACCAAACAAGGCATTGGCTACACCTAGGTTGCCTTCGGCGTTTTCGAAATCAATAGGGTTCACTTTGTGCGGCATTGTTGAACTGCCAATTTCACCGGCAACAGTGCGTTGTTTGAAGTAGCCGATTGAAATGTACGACCAGATATCACGTGAGAAATCGATCAAGATGGTGTTGAAACGCGCCTGTGCATCGAACAGCTCAGCGATGTAGTCGTGCGGTTCAATTTGTGTTGTTAAGGGGTTGAACTTAAGGCCAAGAGATTCTACAAAGTTGGCTGAAAAGTCCGGCCAATCAACTTCTGGATAGGCGGATAAATGTGCATTGTAGTTGCCTACCGCTCCATTGATCTTGCCTAGGATAGGTTGATTGGCCACTTGTTCTCGCTGGCGCTGCAGGCGGTAAACAACATTCAGTAGCTCTTTGCCCAGCGTGGTGGGAGAAGCTGTTTGACCGTGCGTGCGGCTGAGCATTGGCTGTTCGGCTTGTTCTGCCGCGAGTGATGCAATAGAGGCGATCACAGCGTCCATCTCGCCCAGCAAGACGTTTTCGCGTGCAGCGTGCAACATGAGAGCGTAAGAGAGGTTGTTGATATCCTCACTGGTACAGGCAAAATGAAAAAACTCTCGTGCCGCTGCTAGCTCTGGCAAATCAGCGGTGTGTTCTTTGAGAAAATATTCAACCGCTTTCACGTCATGGTTTGTCGTGGCTTCAAAGTCTTTAACCGCTTGCGCATGTTCGGGTTTGAAGTCTGAGATTAAGCTTTCCAGGCGTTCATTGCACAAGTCTGTCAGAGGAGGGCATTCGACGATGGCTGGGTCAGCCGCCAACGCTTGTATCCAGCGCACTTCAACCAGTGTGCGGTAACGAATAAGACCGAATTCGCTGAGGTATTCGCGGTAACTTGCCGTTTTGCTGCCGTAACGGCCGTCGATCGGGGAGAGTGCGCTTAGAGCGGAGAGTTCCATGGGGTATTTTGGCCTGAGCTAATCCTAAAAAAGCCATTATACCCATGTATTAGATGCAGTTGATTTCCAAAACTCAGGAAACAAATTGCCTAAATCGACGTGTTAGAACATCACCGCTAGCATTCGCGTTAGCTTTGCCAAAATTGTATCTGCACGGATGTTGCATCTCGTTGGCATTCGGATCTAAGCAAATAGAGCTGCCATGAAGTTAATATTTCAAATTGCTGCAGGAATGGTGATTGCGATTCTACTCAGCAATATCATCATGCAGCGTATGGTTCACACGCAATTGGAAGAAGACTTTCAGTCTTCCGGCTATCGAAATTATCTGATGAGTGGTGCCAATACCGCCCAAACCCTGTTCGAAAACTACTTGCGAAATCACAACAAACTGCCGCGATTTGCAGAGGATATGGACTGTCTGCGCACGGGCTTGACGTGCCCTGAAGTTGGTGAAGACGGCGCTTTCTACTTCATCAAGCAAGGACATTGGGTGCGTATGGCACCACGACTGCAGGGTGAAAAGCTTCACGTTGATTGCCGTGTCTCGGACAAGGGTTTGTTAGAAATGGGGTTCCCCTTTCTAAAGAATTGCCAGCTCGTTGAAGATGCACCTACACCCGTTCTGGCCAAACCTAGCACGGCTTGCGATGGAGCCAATCGAAAGCATGAAAAGCGCATTTGCAAATCTGAAAGGCTATACGCCGCCAGTCGCGCCGTTGAAAATGCTTATCAAAATGCACTTGATCGCAGTGTGAAAGCACCTCGGCTACGATTGATTGCTGACCAAAGTCAAAAGCTCAAAAACCAACTGGTCGATTGTAAAGATGATCAATGCCTCGAAGCTGTGCTTTGGGCGCGTTACGCCAAACTGCAGCAATTCTAAAGAGCAGGCAGTTGCCTCAGATTACGCTCGACGGGTTTGTTATCTTTAAGCCCTCTCAGGTCGTGCGCTCTGCTGGCAATTCCTGTAATCTGTGCGGTTTTGCACCTAGGCATCGTCCATGTTAGAGCTGAACCCACTGACGAATAAAATTGCTGATCTCAATGAGCGCTGCGAAGCACTCCGGGGGTATCTTTGACTATGCGGCCAAAAGCGAAAGCCTCGAAGAAGTAAAACGAGAGCTCGAAGATCCTAATGTCTGGAACGACCCAGAACGAGCACAAACTCTCGGACGAGATCGTGCTTCGCTAGAAGCGATTGTACTGACGCTGGACAGCCTCGCTGAAGGGCTGAGCGACGCCGCAGATTTGCTCGAGATGGCTGCGGAAGAGCAAGATGAAGAGACCGTCGCTTCAATACAAATCGATTTAGATAGTTATGAAACTCAACTGGCTGAACTAGAGTTTCGTCGCATGTTTGCCGGTGAAAACGACCCCAACAATTGTTTCTTGGATATTCAAGCAGGTGCGGGTGGCACCGAAGCCCAGGATTGGGCTGAGATGGTCTTGCGTATGTATCTGCGTTGGGCTGATCGTCGCGGCTTCAAAGCCGAGTTGATGGAAGCCTCAGCCGGTGATGTGGCGGGCATCAAATCCGCCACGATCCAGGTCAGCGGTGATTATGCTTTTGGGTGGCTTCGCACTGAGACGGGTGTACACCGGCTTGTTCGTAAGTCGCCTTTCGATTCAGGCAACCGCCGTCATACATCTTTTGCATCGGTGTTTGTCTCGCCAGAAATTGACGACAACATCGAGATTGACATAAACCCAGCTGATTTGCGCATTGATGTTTACCGGGCGAGTGGTGCCGGTGGTCAACACGTTAACCGCACTGAATCAGCGGTGCGTATTACGCACAACCCTTCTGGTATTGTTGTGCAGTGCCAAAGTGGTCGCTCGCAACACCAAAACAAAGACCAGGCGATGAAACAGTTAAAAGCGAAGTTGTACGAACAAGAGCTACAACGGCGCTCCAGTGAATCGCAAGCCCTAGAAGACACCAAATCAGATGTGGGTTGGGGCAGTCAGATTCGCTCCTATGTATTGGATCAATCCCGCATCAAAGATTTGCGTACCGGTGTTGAAGTCAGCGCCACGCAGACGGTACTCGATGGCAACCTCGACCCCTTTATTGAAGCGAGCCTGAAGTTAGGTTTGGATTAATCAAGCCAGAATAGGCTCCACGGAATTGACATGACAGATCAAGAAAAGCCCACTGAAGAATCGCAGCAGGATGAAAATCAGTTGATTGCCCAGCGCCGCGAAAAGTTAAATTTGCTACGCGAAACAGGCGACGCCTTTCCCAACGATTTCCGCCGTGACACGGAGGCCAGCGAAATTCGCGAGGCCTATGGCGACAAAACGGCTGAATATTTTCAAGAACATACACACACCGTGCGCATGGCAGGTCGGTTAATGGCCAAGCGTGTGATGGGTAAAGCTAGTTTTGCCAACTTGCAGGATACAACCGGTCGTATACAACTGTATGTGCATACTAAACAGTTGGGCGAAGCGTCTTACGAAGCTTTTAAAACCTTTGATATGGGCGACATCATCGGAGTGGTCGGTACAGTTTTTGTCACTCAGAAAGGCGAACTCTCCATTAAGCTGACTGAGCTTCGCATGTTGGTGAAGTCTTTGCGCCCGTTGCCTGAAAAATTCCACGGTATCTCTGATCAAGAGACACGTTATCGTCAGCGTTACGTCGATTTGATCGTGACAGAAAAATCTCGCCAGACTTTTAAAGCCCGCTCTAAAGCCGTGGACGCCATGCGCCGTTTCTTGGTTGATCGCGATTACCTAGAAATTGAGTCGCCGATGATGCAGGTCATCCCCGGTGGAGCGACTGCCAAGCCTTTTGTCACCCATCACAATGCTTTGGATATGGATTTGTACCTTCGAGTGGCCCAAGAGCTACCAATCAAACGCACACTTGTCGGCGGCTTTGATCGGGTATTTGAACTGAATCGGGTGTTTCGTAACGAAGGCCTGTCGACTCGACATAACCCTGAATTCACTATGATGGAGTGCAACGAAGCCTACGTTGATTACCAGCAGTACATGGACATGACGGAAGATATGCTGAGACACGTGGCACAGTCAGTGTTGGGTGCTACTGAGATGGAGTACCAAGGTGAGACCTTTGACTTTGGAAAACCTTTTGAACGCGTGACCATGCGCGACTGCGTTATGCAGCATAACCCAGAGTTATCGGATGCAGTCCTAAGTGATGCTGATGGTTTGGCAGCGTACGCCAAGTCAAAGCACATTGACGTAGCGGCGGGTACCAGTGTGGGCATGTTGTTGCTGACACTCTTCGAAGAAACCTGTGAAGATAAACTGCGAGATCCGACTTTTGTTATCGATCATCCCGTTGAAGTTTCACCTTTGGCTAGACGTTGTGCTTACGATGGCACGGTCACCGAGCGATTCGAATTGTTCATCGGTGGGCGAGAGATCGCCAATGGATTTTCGGAGCTTAACGACGCCGAAGACCAGGCACAACGTTTTTCAGATCAGGTCGCTCAAAAGAACGCTGGCGACGAAGAGGCCATGTACTACGATCACGACTACGTGCGTGCCTTAGAAATTGGTTTACCTCCAAACGCTGGATTAGGCATCGGTGTGGATAGGCTAGTGATGATTCTTACCGATTCACCTTCTATACGGGATGTTATTCTATTCCCGCATATGCGTCCGCAAGCGAACTAGCCAGATAGCGCTTGCGGCGACTTCACGCAGCAAGCGTAGCCCTCCGTTATACAGATGGTCCGTACACGACGGATCGCTGTCGATTCTGTCAATCTGACAAAAAAACCACAGCAAACGCCAGAAATGGTGATTTCCGACTACTATCATTTGGTACAGGACAAAGGTTTTGTGCCTGCCCGTTGTATTTTTGCAAATATTCGCTGAGGACGTCGCGAATGCGTTGGATATCAGTTAACTCGCGTCGTGCGGAGGAATCTGAGAAGCGGTGAGGAGTCACCTCTTATATCCAGTGCAAGAGACAGCTCAGTAAGGCTGTTGTAGTTTGCCAAGTACATTCGGGTTTATTTTAATCGGATTGAGTGAAAGACATGAATCAGAAAACCACACTCGCGGCTGGGTGCTTGAGCGCCGCCCTGTTATGTGCGCCGGCACAAGCCAACGACTTTGACGGACGTTGGTATTTTGGTCTGGGTGCCGGTGTGTCTCAATTGGAACCTGACACTTCTGCTTCCGATTATGATTTGGACGAGACCCAAGGCACGGCTGGACGACTCATTGTTGGCCGAGACCTCAGCAATCGCCTGTCGCTAGAGTTCTACTACGCTGACTTAGGTGAGTTGACGTTGATGCCCAAAGCTACTGCGGTTAATCCTGTCGTGGATCCCGCTATTAGTTTTCAAGTGGCTGGTGCGCACCTGTTGGTTTACCTGTACAACTCCGATGGAGCTGACGGTCGACACTACCGCGACAATTTTGCAGCCTTTGTTAAAGTAGGGTTGGGTGCGATGGAAACTGATTCCAATGTTCCCTACAGCCAAGAAAACGATGTTTTGTTCAATTACGGCATTGGTGTTGAGGGTTTGATCGGTAGTGGTATCAGCTGGCGCGGAGAAGTAGAAACTTTTGATACAAACACGATGCTTGGCAGCCTGACGTTGTTGAAACGTTTTGGTGGAGCACCTTCGTCGCCAAGTGCAGCTGTCCCGGCTAAAGAAATGCCTGTGGCTGTAGAAGAGACTGTGATCGCTCAGGCTACCGACATTAAGCCCATGGAGAACACCGAACAGCTTGTAGAAGAAGAAATGCCAGTCTTGAGCACCGAGCCAGACTTGTCTTCTGATACGTCGCTGGAAGCTGTTGTTAGCCAACTTGAAACAACAACTGCAGAATCTGTTAGTGCTTCTATGAGCAATGACAATGATGGGGACGGAGTTGTTGATGCCGATGATCGTTGCCCAGCTACGGCATCTGGCTTGGCGGTAGACCCACGTGGTTGCTCTTTCTCAGGCATTGTTGAAGGGTTGTATTTCGACCGCGGTTCTTGGTTGCTGAGTAATTCTGCAAAATCTATTCTAGAAAACGTTGTTTTAGAGCTTCGTCGTTTTCCTAATGTTGTGCTGGAAGTGCAGGCTCATACAGACAACCGCGGCAGTGCTGCCGATAACTTATCCCTGTCGCAGCGTCGAGCTGAATCGGTCGCGAATTACATGATTGATAGTGGTATTAGTTCAGACCGTGTGCGCGCGCGTGGTTTTGGTGAGTCACGTCCGGCCTTTAGAAATGCCTCTGAAGAAGGTCGCCGTCGTAATCGTCGTGTGGTGTTCCAAACGGTAGAAAAAATACGGTAATTTGATTCGTCATCAGTGACAAGAATGTAGCTTGTCACAATGTAAAGCGCGGCCTTAGGGTCGCGCTTTTTTTTGTATAAAATAGGGGAATTAGCTGTGAACCGGTCCGTCGGTTACAACAACTCCATCACGATCAGCATACAGGTAGCCGCCCGAAGAAAAACTTACGTCCGCAAAACGAACGGCAATATCGCGTTGCCCGGTATTGCGTTTCTCAGTTTTTTTCGGGTGTGTGCCAATCGCCTTGATTCCCACTTTGCATTCACCCAGCTCATCGGCGTCACGCACGTAGCCAAACACGACAATTCCGACCCAATTATTTTTGTCGGCCAGAACACCTAGATTACCGCCCACAACCGCACATCGGTCAGAACCACCTGCATCAACCACCAGTACCGCGCCATTTCCAGGTTCAGCCAGCGTGTCACGCACCAGAGAATTGTCTTCAAAGAGCTTAAGAGTGCGAATCGGGCCGTGAAAATTAATGCTACCGCCAAAATCACTAAACAGTGGTGCGCACACTTGGGCTTTTGGGTTGTCGTCTGAAATATCTGTAGTCGCTACGTTCACTGTTCGGGAGCCTCGAGATCATACGGTAGTGGCAGGGGTTGTAATAGAGGACCGTCAGCACTACCTAAATGCAAGTTACAGCCTGCGTGTTCTAAACGAATTACGGCGCTAGCCACACTAGCTTTTTGGCCAGCCGGAATGATTTCTACCAATTCTCCCGCAGCTTGATCTTTGCCATCCACATAGAGTGGTGTACCTGGTGCAGCTTCGATGTCGGCAGCGGCCTGAAAGACCTGCATACGACGCTTTACTTTGCCTAAGTAACGAGTTCGCGCCACGATTTCTTGACCGGGATAACAGCCTTTGCTGAAGCTCAAACCGTCCAATAGATCCAGATTAATCATTTGAGGAACGAACTTGTCTTGCGTGGTGGGGTGGATCTGAGGTTCGCCAGCGAGTAAGCGAGACGCCGCCCAGTGTATGGCATCACCTTTTTCGTAACCTTGCGAGAGGGCGTTTTCTGCCTCGGAAAATTGCGCAGTTGGCACCAGAATCAAAGCGGCCCTATCGCCACTGATGGCAAGTGTCGGCAATGGAGCGTTGGCTGGATAGTCGCCGATATCACTGATACCGATTACTTGAACTTGCTCATCAATTTCCAGCGTAACTTTTGCACGCATCACAAACATACGCAGACGTTTGAGCAGCGACTCGCTTGTCGCTTTTGGCAATATAAGTAAGAAGTCGTCGGCGTCTAGCGTGATGTGCATCAACGCCAGCACGCGACCTTTAGGACTGCAGTATCCGTGCAGCTGCAACTGTCCATGGGACAGCGTCTTGAGATCATTGGTCAGTTGTCCGTGTAAAAAAGACTCGGTATCGGGACCGCTGGCACGAATGACGCAAAGGTGGTCGAGTTGAGCAAAAAAGCTCGGGGCGGCAGTTGAGGATTGATTCACGGCGAGTAGCCTTTTAGTTTGGTTGAAACAAGTGTTCGATTCTGTGAGTGTGTATTTTCTACCCACTGATCTTAATAGACAGCGGATGATGTGCCAATAGGTGCGCTTATTGTGGCGTTGTTGCACTGCCGCAAGTAGAAGCGAAATCAGTGTTTTAAAGCACCTTGTAACGTTCGTCGTGGTGCAATTTTGACCAATAGAGCGCTGGTCACTACAATATGTGCATCGCAACAAATTGAGTCAGACTTATGTCATCGCCCGAGTCATCAGATCGCGAAAAGCAGGATGTTGAAATTCAACCTGAAGCAGCAACTGACACAGCCGATAATAGCGCTGGCCAACCTAAAAAACCGACTGAAATAGGTGGCCCCAAAGGGCTTGAGCCCACTCGTTATGGGGATTGGGAACAAAAAGGTCGTTGCATTGATTTCTAAGAATTTGGCCAAGCACGATTTCGTCAATAGGCGAAATAATTCCTGGCAGGTTCTATAAGTCCGACACTCGCTCGGGCTTGCCGCTCAGGCGATATGTATTCAAATTATTTCCCACCGAATATAAGGTATAAACACATGGCGTGGAACGATCGGCGGCCAATGTCGCCACATTTACAGATCTATAAACTGCCTCTGAGCGCGCTGCTGTCCGTTGGACATCGTGGCACGGGTGCAGTGCTTGGCGTTGGTGGGTTGTTGATTGTTTGGCTATTGGCCGGTGCGGCTGGTGGCGAGGCTTCCTATGCTACTGCACACGGCTTTGTCTCTTCTTGGTTTGGCAAGCTGGTGTTGTTTGGTTTTACTTTTGCGCTTTATCTCCACTTCTTTAATGGCATCCGCCATTTAATGTGGGATGTAGGCAAAGGCTTTGAACTAGAAACAACACAAAAGACCGCCCAAATCGCGATCGGTGCCACGGTGGTTATGACCATCGTGACCTGGATCGTGGCGGCCTGAGGAGAGTAGATAATGTCTAACGAAATGCATACACCTCTCAAGCGCGCCAAAGGTTGGGGCTCAGCTAAGTCCGGCACGCATCACTTTTGGGTGCAGCGATTGTCTGCACTGGCGCTCATCCCGCTTTCACTTTGGTTCTGCTTCGGTATCGCGTCTTTGCCTAGCCTTGGGTACGCTGATTTCATTGCCTGGATGCAAACACCGTACAGCGCGATCATGATGATCATGACGTTGATAGCGGTTTTTTATCATTACGCACTTGGGCTGCAAGTGATCATCGAAGACTACGTCTCTGATCACGCCATCCGCACAGTGGCGATTGTCGCTACCTACTTTTTTTGCATCATTGTTGCTATCACCGGTATTTTTTCGGTGCTGCATATCGCTTTTGGAGCTTGATACATGACCGAAGCCTACAAAGTTATTGAACACCAATACGACGTTGTTGTCGTCGGTGCTGGTGGCGCTGGTTTGCGCGCTACCTTAGGTATGGCAGCTGCTGGCCTTAATACCGCTTGTGTGACCAAAGTCTTTCCTACGCGCTCTCACACTGTTGCTGCCCAAGGTGGCATGAGTGCCTCGCTGGGCAATATGGGGCCAGACAACTGGAAGTGGCACATGTACGACACCATCAAGGGATCCGACTGGCTCGGTGACCAAGATGCCATCGAGTATATGTGCCGTGAAGCGGTACCTGCTGTCATCGAGCTCGAGCACTATGGTGTGCCTTTCTCTCGCACTGACGACGGCCGCATTTATCAGCGCCCCTTTGGTGGCATGACGCAGAACTTTGGTGAAGGTCCAGCCGCGCAACGTACCTGTGCTGCTGCTGATCGCACCGGTCACGCGATTTTGCATGCCCTATATCAACAGTCACTCAAGCACCAGGCGCAGTTTTATATTGAGTACTTTGCCGTTGATCTGATCATGGATGATGGCGAGTGCCGCGGTGTGGTGGCTTGGGATCTCGCGACGGGTGACCTCCATGTTTTTCGCGCGCATCAGGTGGTTCTCGCCACAGGTGGTTGTGGCCGCACCTATTTCTCTTGCACCTCTGCACACACTTGTACGGGAGACGGTGGTGCGATGGCGCAACGCGCTGGCTTGCCGCTGCAGGATATGGAGTTTGTTCAATTTCACCCTACCGGCATCTACGGCGCAGGTGTTCTGATCACTGAAGGTGTTCGAGGTGAAGGTGGATATCTGACCAACAACAAGGGCGAGCGTTTTATGGAGCGCTACGCACCGAATGCAAAAGACCTTGCGTCTCGAGATGTCGTGTCGCGTTCTATGACCATGGAAATCAATGCCGGTAATGGTATTGGCGCTGAAGCTGATCACATCCACCTAAATCTGCAACACTTAGGTGCTGACGTGATTGATGAGCGATTGCCTGGTATCTCGGAGAGCGCACGGATTTTCGCGGGCGTTGACGTTGCAAAGGAGCCTATCCCTGTGCTGCCAACGGTGCACTACAACATGGGCGGTATTCCAACTAACTATCACGGTGAAGTCGTGACGCTCAAAGACGGTGACCCAGATGCTGTGGTCCCAGGTTTGATGGCTATCGGCGAAGCTGCTTGTGTATCCGTTCACGGTGCGAATCGACTGGGTTCTAACTCTCTACTCGATTTAGTCGTCTTTGGCCGCGCAGCCGCGCTGCGGGCTGCTGAAACGGTGAAACCTGGTGCCGCCCACAAGAAATTGGGTGACAGCGCTATTGGACATATTTTTGATCGACTCGACAAGAACCGTAACGCCAAAGGCGGAACACCTACCGCTGAATTGCGTTTGACGATGCAAAAAGCGATGCAGCAACACGCTGCGGTTTTCCGCACCGGTGAATCAATGCAACAAGGCGTTGAGAAGATCGCTGCTGTCGTTGAAGGCTTCAACGATGTTGGTGTCAGCGACCGCAGCATGGTGTGGAACACTGACTTAGTCGAAACGCTAGAGCTAGAAAATCTGCTTTCTCAAGCAGTGGCTATCGTCAATGGTGCCGCTAACCGAACAGAGAGTCGGGGAGCGCATGCTCGAGAAGACATTCCAGACCGTGACGATGACAACTGGATGAAGCACACGCTGGCTTGGGTGGACGAGAAAGGTAAGGTGGAATTTGACTACCGCCCCGTGCATATGTACACGCATACCGATGAGGCGGAAGTCATTCCGCCCAAGAAACGCGTCTACTAATCCGCCTGTAACTGATTGAGGAAAAATTGATGGCAGAGTTTACGTTACCGGCCAACTCCCAAGTGATGGAGGGGAGCACTTTTGATGCACCCGCTGGCGCCAAAAAAGTGCGCACTTTTAGGGTTTACCGCTATGACCCATCCACGGGGAACAATCCCTATTTGGATACCTATCATCTGGACATTGACAACTGTGGTCCCATGGTTCTCGATGCACTGATAAAAATCAAAAACGAAGTGGATCCAACCTTGAACTTTCGCCGTTCTTGTCGCGAGGGCATCTGTGGCTCGTGCGCCATGAACATTGGTGGATCAAACACCTTGGCTTGTACGGTGGGTATTGACGATTTCGACGGTGAGATAGCGATCTACCCGTTGCCGCATCAGCCCGTCGTGCGCGATTTGATATCTGATTTGACTCAGTTCTACGCCCAGTACGCCAGTGTGAAGCCTTGGTTGCAAACAGATACACCAGCTCCGACAGGCCGCGAACGCCTGCAGAGCAAAGAAGACCGTGCGAAATTGGATGGACTCTACGAGTGTATTCTCTGTGCTTGCTGTTCGACTAGCTGTCCTAGCTACTGGTGGAACAGCGACCGTTATCTTGGACCAGCGGCGTTACTCAACAGCTACCGCTGGATTGTCGACAGTCGAGATGAGTCGACAGGTGAGCGCTTGGATGACTTGGAAGACCCGTTCAAACTTTACCGTTGCCACACTATTATGAATTGCACCACGGCTTGTCCGAAGGGATTAAACCCTGCCAAAGCAATCGCGGAAATAAAGAAGACGATGGTGATGCGTCAAGTGTAGTTAGCCAGTGGCTGCTAGTTTGATGAAAAAAGGCGGCCCCAGAGGCCGCCTTTTTTATTGTGTCAACCAGGAACTTAATACCAAACCATACAGCATTGAAACAAGCACAACCTGTTCTGATTCAGGCGTATCTTGGTTTATCCATAGCGCATTGTTTCCGTTGACCAAGGATGCCGCGGCTAGCTGTTGATCGCCCCTAAAAACTGCCAAGCCTGCAGTAATCGGCCCATCACTTGGGTACTGCTCTGCAGACGCTCCGGCAACACCCGCTTGTCTAGGCTCCTCGGTGTATACGGCAGGTAGTGCTTCAACAAGGTATTGACGATCTGGTTGCTCTACTTCAAACACTGACAAGCTATTCACAACGTCTAGTTTACTGAACCTCAACACTTTACCTTGGTGACTAATCGCGCAGCTTAAACGGGTTGAAAGCCATTCCCCAAAGTGCTGCACAGTTCTGTCATCTGAATCGTCGTTCCACACACCGATTGATGTGCGTGACACCTCATTGTTTTCCAGCATTAAGGTTGAGATGGTGCATTGGGCATCAGCGGTCTCTTGGCCTAAACGGATTAAGCTGAATGAAAAATTTTTTGATTCTTCATAACGAAACTGCTCATAAACCACATTTTCAAACTTCACTTTCTGATAGATCAAAAAATTCCACAAAGAATTGTCTTCGCTAGTTGTTTTTTCTGCTTTGTTGGAGAGTTTTGACTTCGAAGATTTGCCGACGTTTACGTTTTCTACTTGAAACCTACCCAGTTCGATATTGAAAAAAGAATCTTTGTACCTTCGTATCGGGGCTTTTGCTTCTATACGCGATGCACTGGCGATGAACTCACTTGAGAGCGGGATAGTGCGATAAGAGAAGTTGCTTATGGCACATGCACTGATGAGCAAAGATATTCCGATAATAGTTACACGCGTGGGCATTTACTTGTCTCCAATTGACTTAAGAGCTATATAGCACACGGTTGAAATTTTCATCTAGGGAGCCTCAGATTAAGTCCGGTCAGTGACGTAGGCGGGAAATGAAAGTTGACCAATCAGGTGCCTGAGGCTGAGTGCTAGTTTTCTTTTATCTGTAAATACAAAATTTTATTATGCCCTGATTTTTACAAATTCTAGTGTTTGCAAGCGCCACGCGTTTCAGCAGTATGTACGAACAGATAGCTAAAAGGTATAAATAAGAAGTGCTCTGGATGCTAGAGCCGTATCGCTGCATTTTTATGGCAGAGGGAGAATAAAGCAGTAATTGGCTCCGTCGATATCACTACATATGAAGTGTTTTTTATTTTTATCAAAAATACTTCGCTACCCATTCCGCCGTGTAGAGAAATAGAATGCTAGCGCAGCAAATTCCAGACGAGTCACCGGAAATTGAACAGAAGCTGAAAGGCACAATCTTGTGTGTTGACGATGAGGCACAGATCCTATCGTCTCTTAAGCGGTTGTTTCGTCGAGCTGGCCACACCACGGTTACTTGTGGCAGCGGTGCTGAAGGCCTTGAATATCTCGCGAACAATGAGGTCGATTTGGTCATTTCGGACATGCGTATGCCAGAAATGGATGGCCATCATTTTTTAACGGAAGTCGCGGCCAAGTGCCCAAATGCTGTACGAATGTTATTGACCGGATATTCCGATATGGAGTCAACTGTTGGTGCAATTAATAACGGACGCATTTACAGATACATCGCGAAACCTTGGGACGACGCTGATTTACTACTCAGTGTGCAACGCGCGCTTGAAGGAAAAAATTTAAAGGATGATCGTGACCGTCTGAACAAACTGGCCATCGATCAAAACAAACAGTTGCAGGAATTGAACGGGTCGCTCGAGGCGAAAGTAGCGACACGCACGAAGGAGCTACAAGACAGCACGGCAAAACTAAAAAAATCGCATGAATTGATTAAAACAGCTTATACGGATTCAGTGGCAGTTTTCGCTCGAATTATCGGCATGCGCGAAGGAGATGCATCAGCGAATAGCGACCGCATTGCTGATCTAAGCGACTTAGTGGCAGCACAATTAGGGCTTGATGATGGGCAGCGAGAGGATTTAGGGTTTGCAGCACAGCTGCACGACATTGGTAAAATGGGTATGTCCGACACGTTGCTCCAGACTCCGTTTGAAACCCAGAATGAAGAACAACAAGAAATCTACAAGCAGCATTGTACGAATGGGCAAGCCATTTTAATGTCGCTCGGCCCTCTGCAGAACGCTGCGAACATTATTCGCTCACACCATGAAAGAGTAGACGGTACCGGTTACCCAGACCAGTTGTCAGGCGACGATATCTCCATTGGTGCGAAGATTCTAGGTGTAACAACTGAGTTTGATGATCTGCTCTCAGGCGCATTGCTCGGTTCGCCCATGGACGATGATTCTGCAATTCAGTATCTGAAGTCCAATATCGGCAGGAAGTTTGATAAAGCTGTAGTTGAAGCCTTTATCGCAGTGAACGAGAATCGTCAAAAAGGTGAGGCTGTCAGTAAAGTATTGATCTTGTCTATTGCCGATTTAGAGCCAGGGATGACACTTGCCGAAGATGTATATCTGCGAGAAAACGTATTGATGCTTCGTGGTGGTCAAAAACTAACAGAGAATTTTATTGAAAAATTTAAATCCCTTAGCAAAGGATCAGGGGAGTCTTTTCTGGTCAAAATTCGCACTTAAGGCTAGTGCACAGATTTGATACTGACAGTCAGGTGATCAGGCTCCTTGTCTGCCCAAGTATGCCGATTAGAGTATCTCTTTCTTCTGTTGTTAAAATCGTTCTTGTTCCATCGTGATGGATGGATAGGGGCTTTCGCTTTGAAGAGTTTGCTGATTGATGGATCTGCCAGTCCAGTACCCTAGGTGTTTCTTTGCTCTTTGACGTCCGTGAAAGCTAACCGGTCTTACAAAATCTATGCGTGAGGCTGTCGCGGCAGCGATCATCTAAACGTCGGTGAGGGCAATACCAGCGCTCACAACTTCCTACTCTCACCTTGTTCACTGGCTCTAAGGTAACCTGAAAAAATCGATTATTGCCTAGGGGCTAAACCGAGGGCTATTAGCGTGCTTTTGGTTGACGAAGTATTAGACGTGAGCCGGATTGTGGATCCTTTACGTGGAATTTAAATGCCTGGAAGTGTAGGAGTATGCGGTATCAAACCTATTACTTTCGGCAATTCTCGCTATCGGAAGAATGTGCAACAGTAACTCTCTGTAAGTGTGTGGCTTACTAACTAGCGTGCAAGGCCGGGGACCTCAGATCAAGTCATGCTCGCACCATTGACGCACAAAATACGGCCCAACCGCGTTGCAAATCTAGTCTAGAGCACCAATACTGCCGTCGACTCGTCTTGCTGGTTGCAATTTTTTCACGCCGATGTCATTAACCGAATTTAATCTGAGGCTCCCTAGGCAGCCCACTGTTGGTTGGACGGTGGGGTTTGTAATTTATTGCGAACTAGTTTTTGATTTGACATTCGGCACGGCTAGTTGAATCGAACACTGCTCGCTTTTAAGCTCTACATTCAGATTCTACTATTTCCACTTTTCTAACTAGGCGGCTGCTTTGAGTTCAGCGTTTGGAAGCAGTATCGTAAACGTTGTCCCTTTGTTTTCCTCGCTGGATACGAGAATCTCGCCGCCGTGATCTTCAATAATCCCGAATGATATTGACAAGCCTAAACCTGTGCCTTCGCCCACGGGCTTGGTTGTGAAGAATGGATCGAAGAGCTTCTCCATAAACTCGGGCTTGATTCCACTGCCATTGTCGCTCACTTTGATTTGAACTTGGTCAACCAGGTCTCTGGTTTCGATAGAAACCTCTCCGTTTGTCTCAACCGCCTGGCCAGCGTTCATCAGAAGGTTTACCAGTACTTGGTTCAACTCACCCACGTTGCCGTATATAGGTGAGCTACTTTGCAAGTCCGAGCTGATGGTGCATTTATATTTCAATTCATTGTTGACGACTTTCAAAACGGTAGAAATGATCTCGTTGACGTTACAGTCTGATTTATTAATGTCATTAGCCCTTGAGAAATTTTTCAACCCATGGACGATATCTCTAACCCTAGTGGTGCCTTCAATGGAGTCTCTGAGGAGCTCTTCGATGTCCTCATTGATGAACTGAAGATCTTCTTTTAATTCTTGTTTGTGAATTTTATCGGCAATTAAGAGCGCCTGTTCATTGTCGACAGTAGCCATTTTCTGGTAGTTCTGTAAAAGCGTTTGATATACCTTAATGTAGTCTGAGAGTGTGTTTAGATTGCTCCGAACAAACCCGATAGGATTGTTGATTTCATGGGCGACTCCGGCGGCGAGTTGGCCCACGGAAGCGAGCTTTTCAGATTGTACAAGTTTTGCCTGCGCAAGCGCTACTTGATCATTTGCCGCTTCTAGTTCTTGTATTTGTCTGTTTATTTTTTCAGTGCGCCTTTCGACTCTTTGCTCGAGCGTTCTATTCAGCTCTAACAGTTCTTCGTCTTTTTCATCGCGAGATTTCTCTGACTTAGATAGAGCAGCACTCATTTGGTTGAATGCTCTCGCCACTTCAGCGATCTCATCGTTTGATTTGGTTTTAATCTTTACTGAATAATCCCCCTGAGAGATCTTCTTTGCTGATCGACGGATGACTTTTAGTTGTTGCGTTAGATAGGTGCCCAGAAGGAACGAAAAAAGCGCGACGAGAGTCATCTCTACGACAGCGATGGTTAGACTTAAGCGCCTACTCTCTTCGATGAGTGCTTTAATACTGTCTGTATTGATGCCAAGCTCTACCCTACCGTAATCGATGCCGCTTTCACTGATGATCGCAGTCGTATCAAAGATATGATCGTCCACATCTTCCAACGAATAATCTTCCTTGAACGGACGCCTGGCGTACTGTTCATTGCCTATCTCTGAAAAAACTGATCCGTTTTCGTCCAAAACACGAACATACTCGATATCGGGGTTGTCTAAGAGCTCTTCACTAAAGGACTCTAGCGATGCAAGATCGTATGTAAGCACTGGATCTTTGGCCGTTGTTGCAAACAACGTAGCAGTAGTCTTCGCCCGTTTAAGGAGAGCATCACCCGCACTTTGACTCATGTAGCCAAACACAGTGAAGATCAAATAAGTGAGCAGTACAGCTTCTATTAGTGCAACGCCAATAACCGTTTTGAATCTGAGTGACATGAGAAGGCCCGGTGATTCGTTCTCTTTTTGTTAGTTTGATAAGACGTTAATGTTAATATTGAGTGCCCTTACGTCATCCCAATTGTTATCTGTCGCTTTTTCAATACCCTTGAACTTAATACTCTCTAGCAGTTTCATTCCAGAGTCTGATTGACTTAGGTTGACAAGCGCGCTCTGTAGCGCCTCTTTGTCAGCTTCTGGCATGCTTGGGTGGGCTGCAAATGCATGCGGCGTGTACTTTTTAGTCTTCCAGAATATTTTTAGATTTTCACGTACTTCAGGGCTGGTGTTGTTAAATGTACGCATTACACCTCCACCAGCTGGCATCAAGCCTCTAGAGACGGATAAGTAAACAGAATCATGTGAAGACACGTAGCGTGGTTTAAATTCAATATTACTGTTGTTTAGCTTTGCCTGTGGCAGTAAGGAGGCGGCAAAAGCAGCCGGAGAGGGGAACGCAAGTGTCTCGCCTTGCAGCTCCTCGAGTGACTGGATTTCGCTGTCTTTTGGTACAACGACGATACCTTGTATTGATTTATTTGCCTGATGAGCGATAGCCTCGTAACCAGGGGAGTTGTTAAACACAGTAAAATGGTAGGGGTTCATATAAGCAAAATCGTATTCGCCCGCTGCGAGCCTGTTCTCAAACGTAGGTATGTTTTTAGCCGTGGCAAATTTGAGTGTTAGACCGGATTCATCGCTTAGCTTAGCCATGATTGGGCCCCACAGTCGAGCGAGTTTTTTAGCTGACTGTTGAGGTACGATGCCAAAGGTGTACTCTTTTGCGCTGGCGACTGGGCTGAGAATCAAAGTGGCTATAAGGAAGGCGGTAGTATGTAATTTCATGTGATTAGTCTCTATGTTGCATTTGTCTGATTTCTTTGCGTATGGGGAGCTCATTGTTAAGATGCTTTTCTCGCCATAGATCTTTGTTCTGTTTTTTCACCGTGTTCGCTGTGCATTGATTCACTGTATCCGCGTTGAAAGTCGCAAGGTGAAAGTGGTTTGCTAAAAAAATATCCCTGAATAACATTGCAGCCTAGCGATGTCAGCTTGAGCATTTGCTCTTTGGTTTCGACCCCTTCGGCAACTGTTTCTTTGCCTAAGTCTTTAGCCAAGGCGATAATGTTTTTTACTAAACTCTCACTCGATTTCTGATCGAGCATAGGGAGAATGAAAGATCTGTCGATTTTTATCGTATCAATGGGAAACTGGCTCAAATAACTTAATGAGGAGTAACCCGTGCCAAAATCATCGATTGAAAGATGCAGGCCTAAACTTTTTAAATCCGTTAGAAGATCGCGGGCACCAACAGTGTCTTTCATCAAGCTGGTTTCGGTGAGTTCTAGCTCAATACAAGCAGGGTTGATAGAGTTTTGCTGAATGAGTTCTCGCATAACGGTCAGCAAATTTCTATTTTCCAATTGAACACTTGAAATGTTTATCGAAATCCTTGCCGCGCTTTGCTCTGGACCATACCACCTGAGCCATTCTTTAATAGATTGTTCGAGCACCCATAGTCCAATCGGATGAATCAATCCATTGTTCTCTGCAACAGGGATAAATTCTTCAGGCGACACAAAACCGAGATCAGAGTTGTTCCAACGGATTAATGCTTCAGCTCCACACAGTGAATGATCCAAAGTACTGATTTTTGGTTGATAGTTCAGGTAGAGCTCTTGTCTGTCCAAGGCAGAGAAAAGCTGAGATTCCACGGTTGATCTTCTTTGGTATTGCTCTCGCTGCGTTTCTTTAAATTGTAACGGAACGGTGCTCTTGGCCATGGTCGCCGCGTTGAGCACCGTACGGCATTCTGAGAAAATTTCCTCTGGCTTTCTACCGGCTTTAGCTTGTGTAAAACCCATGTTGAAGACGAGAGGGAAACTCAGCCCAGCTATTTGTATGTTTTTGGGTAAGCTATTTTGGATTTCTTCTATACATTGCTTTGCACTATCGCCTGCACGAAAACAGACACAGAATTGGTTCTCGCCGAGTAAGCCAAGGGCGTGAACTGTTTCGGACAAGCAGCCAAGCGTTGAAATGCTCGAAGAAATGGTTTCTTGTAATTTGGAGGTATCACCGGCTTCGCGCAAAAAGAAAGTATTCTCTAAACAAAAAGCCAACACAATGAACTCAGAGTCGGTTTCAGAAAGTGAGTGTTTCAACCATTCGCTCAACGCGGGATGAGTTAGAAGTTTTGAGCTTTTATCCAAGTGTTGTGTGGCTCGGAACTGCCTAAATGCCTCTTCAATTTCATTTAGAAGTTGTTCGTCATCCCACGGCTTCGTGAGGTAACGGTGGGCGGATCCTTCATTCAAGGATTGGATCACTGCTGCCTGATCGTTGTTTCCGCTCAGTATGATACGCGTCATGTCTGGGCGTATGAGTTTAGCGTTAGAGAGTAGCGTGGCTCCTGTCATGTCGGGCATAGAAAAGTCAGAGAGAAGCACAGCGATTGGCTCGCTTCGGACAATTTCCAAGGCGTCCGCGGCGGTTCCCGCCGTCAGAACGGAAAACGAAGATTTACGGAACAGACGCTCTAATGATTTTAATATGAGCCGTTCGTCATCTACGATGAGTAATTTGTTTTCCAACCAGAGAACCCTTGGGAAATAAGTGACAAGTTGGCGTTATCATCGGCTCATGTTGGGGATTCGTAACTCTAGCAGCGTATAAGTTCAGTACCTATTCGGAGTCAAAGCCCTGGTTTAATGAGGAGATCAACATAAGGTTTTGTTTTGTTTACAAACACTGCGTCGACTTCTGAAATCAAAGACTGTGAATGGGTATTATCCGTATGCTGTTCAAATGTATGCCCTGGTGTGCCATCAGATGCAGCTTTTTTAAGGTCAAACGATTTTCGGT
Source organism: uncultured Granulosicoccaceae bacterium (assembly GCA_937965695.1). GTDB lineage: Bacteria > Pseudomonadota > Gammaproteobacteria > CALCKW01 > CALCKW01 > CALCKW01. The sequence goes on along the minus strand of CALCKW010000027.1, from coordinate 9,281 downwards.
TTGTTATCACTTTACTCAGCTGTGTCAATCCAACACTGCTACTGGAATTTTTTGAATTCAAAATTTGCTAGGCATTAGTGGCACAATACTCTCGTGGCTTCATTCAAGTCTGCGTATTATGCGTAGATAAGTATTTAAATCGAGGGTATTAGTATGTTGCGTTGGGGTATTTTGTCGACTGCAAAAATTGCACGGGAGCAAGTGATTCCCGCTCACCTGAAAGCGAATGGGTGCTGTGTGAATGCCATAGCTAGTAGAGATCAAAGCAGAGCGCAAGTCGTTGCAGATCAATTCCAGATTCCCCATGTGCTGCCTGATTATCCGTCACTACTGGCGTCAGATGTCATCGATGCTGTCTATATTCCGTTGCCAACCTCGCAGCATGTAGAGTGGGCTACGTTAGCAGCTGAAGCAGGCAAACACGTATTGGTTGAGAAACCTTTGGCCCTAAACTCGGATGCGATCCAAGCGGTTGTAGACTCAGCCAAGGCCAACAATGTCCTAGTCGCAGAAGCATTTATGGTGCACTACCACCCGCAGTGGCACCAAGTCCGTGATTGGCTTGAGCAAGGGGAAATCGGGCGTTTACGCCATATTCAAGGGTCTTTTAGCTACTACAATCGCGACCCTGAGAATATGCGCAACCGCCCAGACTTAGGCGGTGGTGCTATTCCGGATATTGGCGTATACCCGACAGTGACAGCTCGTTTTGCTACCGGTAAAGAGCCTCTTAAAGCCAGAGCTGATATTGAATTTGATGCAGACTTTGGAACCGACGTTTACGCTAACGTGCAATATGCCTTTGATGATTTCGATATGAGCTTTTTGCTTTCAACGTCCATGGCGTCGCATCAATTTATGCGATTTCATGGGGAAGAGGGCTACATACTCGTCGAAGCACCATTCAATGCTGAACTCTACGGGGATGTACGAATTAGTTTGTGGAACGCAAACCACAAAGAAGAAAAAACGATGAGATATGGTGGAATAAATCAGTATCAACTTCAGGCTGAAGCATTTGCGCGTGCAGTTGCCACGGGTGATGCGTCGGCTGTATTTAGTCTGCAGAACTCTATCGCCAATCAAAAGGCGTTAGATGCGATCTATGCTTCTGATAAGAGTGGTACCTGGGCGACGGTTTAGTTTAAAAGCCGAGATTAGATTGGACCGTGATTTACGTTTAAACCTTTGAACTTTCTTGAGTTCTTTGTGTCATTTATTGCGTTGGATTCTCGCGTGGGGTTGTCACATCCCGCCGGGATATATAGCTTTATATTCATTGTATTATGATAACAAAGCTAACAACTGGATCGTCAAAATCTACTGGAGAAAACTATGACTGTTGAATCGAAAGCAGCTGTCCCCTCGCAAGATATTCCCCAAGAAGCGTTTGATTGGTACGACGAGTACGCTCACGGTGACATAGACCGACGCACCTTTTTAAGCCGATTAGCAGCTATTGGGCTTACTGCTGCTGCAGTGACGGGTGGTTTAATACCAGACTACGCATTGGCCGAGCAGGTATCTTTTAATGATGCCAATATTCTTGCCAGTTACGCTGATTACCCGTCGCCTGATGCCTTTGGCACCGGACGTGGCTATCTAGTGACCCCAAAAGACGCACAAGCTAACACACCGGCTGTACTGGTCGTACATGAAAATAGGGGCTTAAATCCTTATATCAAAGATGTGGCGCGACGCCTCGCGAAGCAAGGCTTTATCGCGTTTGCTCCTGATATATTGCATTCTCTGGGTGGTTATCCAGGGAATGACGATGAAGGAAGGGCGATGCAAAAAACACTTGATCGCAGCAAAGTAGAAATGGATTTTGTACACGCGGCGAGATTCCTTAAAGAGCACGAATTGACCAGTGATAAATTGGGAGTGGTAGGTTTTTGCTTTGGAGGCTACATCAGTAATATGTTGGCGGCCCGTGAACCGGAGCTTATCGATGCAGCGGTACCTTTTTACGGAACGCCTGCCAAAAAAGAGTATATCAAAAACATTAAAGCGCCTTTAATGTTGCAGTTTGCAGAGTTGGACAAGCGTGTAAATGGCACTTGGCCAGATTATGAGATGAAACTAAAGGCGATCGGAGCGAATTACCAAGCATTTGTGTACGAGGCTGTAAACCATGGCTTTCACAATGATTCGACCGCGCGATATAGTGAAGCCGAGGCAGAGTTGGCTTGGAGCCGTAGCGTAGATTTCTTCAAAGAGCACCTTGCCTAGCTAAAGCTTTCAAAAAAAGCCACATCTGGCTTTTTTTGAATCAAAACATCGTTTCTATTGAATAACTCTCGAAAAAAACCAAGTCACTTTGACCTGGTTGTTCTGCTCATTCTTACGCATCTTTTCAAAAACCCCGCTTCGCCAAACGAAGTTCTGTGAAGAGAGTGTGTCTCCGAGGTTTCCTTATAAGTGATTTTTATTCTTTAAGATACCTTTAAGGGATTACTTTTCCGTGTGGGTTCTTTTTGTCTTTTTTTGCTTGTTTCTTTTCTTTAGGAGTCAGAATAGGAGTTTTTTTTGTTTCTTTATTGCTCTTTTTTTCTTTAGGCATGAGATATTACCTTGGTTGGTTTACAGCTCACTGAGCAGTGTTGCGCACTGTTTGGCTACGCCATCATTGGCTTTTTCATTGCCTGGTAGAACAGCCCAGCCACCTTTTTCAACAAAATCAGTGCGTTGGTAAGACTTTGCCTCTTTTAGAGCGATCAAATTTGCAGCTGCATCTACTGATGTCTGAAAATTGTCGACACATATTGGGGCTAGTGCGGCAATCAAGCTTGTTTTCACGTCGGCTTTGCTTTGTTTATCTGCAGAAGAGCCAGTTGTCCAACCGCCCCAATTAAAGCCAATAACCATAGCTGCAATTGCGCCTAGTGCAGCGCCTTTTATAAGTGGAGCAATGGATTCGCTCTTGATAGGTAGTGACATGCCCATATTTTTCTCGATAGGTGTTCAGAGGGAAGAGAGGAGTGAGCTGCTAGGGGTTTCTTTCGCAGCAAGGAGAGAGCTGAGTTCACTATGGGAGTAGTGCCTGCTTAAAGCAACACATTTAAATCTAGCGCAAAGCAAGATTGCTCCTCGAACATCAAAATTTCACTCGGGATTTGTGCGTGGGCAAGCATTGTAAATTTGGCTTTGAAGCCTATCGTGCATTTGCAGAATTCCAGTCGTCATATCACTCAACTGGGCGAATTTAGATATTCGGAAATGCCTCTGGTAGAGCTCGAAGTCGTCCGACATGTTCAGCAAAATCGATTCTGCATTGTTCGCCAAAACGGTTTGCTTGTTCCGTAAGCTTGCTTGTATTTGGTGGTGTTAGTGGAGATGCAAATATCACAATATTGCCAATATTTTCGAAATCTAGAAGGCTCTGCCATTTGAACACTCTTCGCAATGCTTTTAGAGCTTTGCTCAGTTCTTTTTCTGAGCTAGGGAGAAGGTTTAATGCCAACACGCCATCAGTCGCCATGCTGCTGAGAATGTCAGCATAAAACTCGACGCTATAAATGCAGTCTGGGGTGTTAGCCCCATTGTGCAAATCGCACAAAACAATATCTGCGGTCTCAATTTCACCGCGTACGTACTTTTCTGCGGTTCCAATGTGTACTTTGTGTTTCGGTGGAAGATAAAAAAAGCGCTTAGAAATCTCGACAATATTAGGATCTGATTCGATAGAGGTGATCTCGGTGGTGGGGCAATTGGCCAGGTGAAACCGTTCGAATGTCCCGCAGCCTGCACCCAAGTTTAGCAGCCTACGTGCTCTCGGTTTGAGGGCGTGCGCGAGCATCATAGCTTGTGTGTACTGCAGTACGAGTTGATGGCTATCAGCTCGATACATAGCAGCCTGAATATACTCGGTTCCAAAATCCAACCAGCGATAATGTTTGTTCTCGTTCACTCGAATTACGCCGTCTGCGCTGTCTTGCTGGAGCAAAACAGTGCCACTTCGCTTGTTTAGGTTTGTAATGATTTCTGTCACAAATACGCTCGAGTGTTAGTGCCGATCTGGGTTCTGAATGCAAGCTGTAAAAACTATGTTTAGGGCGGCTTAGATGATGCAACGGAGCATTGATCAAAATGCCGTATACTTGCAATTGGCGCTCCGGTTTATGCTGCTTTGCATAGTGTCAACTCAAGTGTGGTTAAAAATATGTTGAGAGTTTTGAATGAAATCGTGCAATCAATGTGGCAAGTGCTGTACTAAGTACAGCAATGGCGGTTTGTCCGTATTGCCCGAAGAGATTGAAGACTGGGACGAGAGGCGACCCGATATTCTGCAATACGTTGCTGATGGAAAAATTTGGATGGACCCTAAATCTGGCAAACAGTTGGCGCTTTGCCCTTGGTTGCGAAAAACGCCTGGTTCATCTGTATATACCTGCGATATCTATGAAGATCGACCAGAGGACTGCAGATACTATCCTGTGACGTTGGCACAAATGGTTGCAGACGATTGTGAAATGCTGCAGCCATTCGATCTAAAGAATCCAAAGCAAGCGCAAAAGCAGCTAGATCGTTTAATGGCGGACAGTAGGCCAGCTGTTGATTGATTTCGCTCCGCGATAGATAGTCTTATCGTTCTTGCCTACGCGTTTTTGACATTGATAATAAACGTGTCTAACAATTTCGAGTGTTGCTTCGATATTAAATTCAACACGCAGATTGTAATAAGCGGCTCAACAATGACGATCGGCAAATATGACGCGGCAAACGCGGCCCAAGCCAGCATCGGTGTTTTAACAGGCGAAATGACAAGCCAAAATCCCACCATGGTGGTAACACCCGCATAAAAGCAAGCATCAAATTGAAGAATATTCTTCCAGCTGATTGATGCGCTTCGAGTGAGTAACTTATTGCCAATAGCGGCGTGCGCGGCTATCAGCGGGATTACAAGCGACAGCGTATTCACTCCTAAATGCTGTAAATCTTGAGGGTCGAACATCCATGCTTGGCATATTAGTCCGATGGCGAATCCGAGTAAGGTGGGGACAAAGCCTAAACACAGGTACATTAAGCTGGCGCTGATAAAGTGTAATTCAGAGGGTCCAACGCTGAGATGGAAGCTTTGCATGAACAAGCTGAAGAACACGGCCGCGATAAAACTTCGAACCAGCAACGGCGGATTTGTAAAAACAGGCTTAGCGTAGTAGGCGAGCAGTGCCACCGCACACCCGTTTGCCAAAATCACTTTAACTGGAGTCACAAAACCTGGTTCGATATGCATACGCCTTATCCTTGTTCACTGAGTGAGGTGGCTAAGCACAACTTAGCCTACATCCTGTTCTTCTGTCTTGCGATTCGTTGCTAAAGATCTACGCCCCGCTGAGCTTTATAGCCCGCGCGAAAAGCGTGTTTAACGTCTTCCAGTTCACTGACGGTATCCGCTGCGTCGAGCAATGCTTGCGTGGCACCGCGACCAGTCACAACCACGTGTTGCATCGGGGGGCGGGCGGCAATATCAGCTAATATGGCATCAGTGTCTAGCCAGCCGTACTTCAGAGGATAAGTGAGTTCGTCCAGTACAACTAGGTCAATATCGGGGTTTTGCAAAAGTGGGCGAGTCGTCTCCCAGCCCTTTTCTGCAAGGGCTATGTCTTTGTCTAGGTCTTGTACTTTCCAGCTAAAGCCTCCGCCTAAAACGTGCCACTCCACTTGCTCGAGCTTGCTAAAGAACGCTTCTTCGCCGGTGTCAGTGCGACTTTTTATAAATTGCGCCACTCCGACACGCATGCCATGACCCAGTGCGCGCGCCAACATGCCAAAAGCAGAACTCGATTTGCCCTTGCCGTTGCCGGTTAGAACGAGTAGCAGACCCTTTTCTTTGTCGGCGCGTTCAATCGAGGCATCGACAACTGCCTCTTTGCGTTGCATGCGTTTTTTATGACGTTCGGCTTTTTCTGAATCGCTCATGGTCTATTTCTATTGCCTGTTTGAATCAAAGGTTTAGATTATCGAAGTCTGTTTAGAAATCGGTTTTGACACCGCCCTCTGCAATGCGCTTGTTCACAAAGGCATCTAATGCGGTTCGATGCTCACTCGGCATTTCAGGTTCTGCGTAGGCGGCGAGTGCTTTTTTCCAGACGAGATTGGCTTTGCTCATCGCGTCGGGAGCACCGCTCTCAGCCCAGCTCTCGTGGTTGCGCCAGTCGGATATGATAGGTGGATAAAAGGCATTTTCAAAACGCTCCTGTGTGTGTTGGGTGCCAAAAAAATGTCCGCCCGGTCCGACGTCTGCAATAGCATCGAGAGCGAGCTCTGCGTCATTGACCTCTAGAGGTTGCGTGTAGCTTGCAACCATTTGCAGCAGATCGCAATCGAGCACAAATTTTTCAAAAGAGGCGCACAGTCCGCCCTCTAGCCAGCCAGCTCCATGCATCAACATATTGCAACCCCCGCCTATGGCACCCCAAAGTGCAAAGACGGATTCATAAGCGGCTTGCGCATCAACGGTATTGGCGGCGTTGACGTTGCTGGACCGAAAAGGGAGAGCATAACGGCGTGCTAGTTGCCCGCTGATTTGCGCGGCTTTCATGTATTCAGGGGTGCCAAAAGCAGGCGCCCCTGAACGCATATCAACATTTGAAGTAAAACCGCCGTACATCACCGGTGTGCCCGGATTGACCAACTGTGTCAGCGCAATGCCTGCTAGCGCTTCAGCGTTTTGCTGTGCCAGCGCTCCAGCGAGACTCACGGGTGCCATAGCACCCGCGAGAGTGAAGGGTGTTACCACAACGACTTGATTGTGCTCTGCCATGGCCATGAGGCCTTCGAGCATTGGCGCATCGAGCGTCAACGGGGAGTTGACGTTGATAATGGTGTAGAGAGACGGCTCGCGCAGCAACTGCTCCTGGCTTATGCCCCTAGCTAGCCGAACAATTTCAATTGCATCAAGATTGCGCTGGCGGCCTAGCGAATAACAGTGGAATACCTTGTCTGTCAAAGTAGCGAGGTCGCGCAAACATTCAAGGTGGCGAACGCTTGGGTGGATATCAGTAGGCTCTACTGGGTATCCGCCGGTCAAATGGATAATGTTAAAAAACTGGCTCAGGCGTAAAAATTTTCGGAAATCTTCCTGATTGCCACTGCGACGACCTGCGTCGAGATCGCTGGCATTCGGTGCGCTAGCGACTGAGCAAAAATTGAGATGATTGGCACCCATTTGCAGATTGTGAGCGGGGTTGCGCGCATGCAATGTAAATTCTGAAGGTGCTTTCGCTATCGCTTGAGTGATCAAATCGCGAGGCAAAGACCAGCGCTCACCGTTATGGCAGGGCTTAGCACCAGCTTCTCGGAACAGCTCTGCCGCTTCTGGGTTGAGCACAACCACGCCGGTTTCTTCGAGAATGCGGAGGGACGCCTCATGGATCGCATCTAACGATTGTTCGCTGAGCAACTCCATTTTTGGGTAGCTATTTTGCAGTTGCAACCAAGGAAGCTGCTCTATGTTTGGCTTGCTACGCCTTACTCGGCGGCGCCTAGGACTTTGTTCCGACATGGATAAATCTTCGATTTAAGAGCTTGGCTCCATGTTAGAGGTATGGGTGTTAAGGGGCGTTCGGCAAAGCGACCAGCGTTGTGTCTAAGCGGCGCTGGTTGTTTTTTGGTAGGCCGTCTGGGTTAAGAATGAAAATCATCCAGTACTGCCGTCGGAGTGCATGATTGACGGAATACCCAAGGGCTTTGAATTCCAGCATCTATTTTGCCGTCGAATTGACGGTGAATTTCGGTCTGGCAGTTCCTGTTGAGTGCATGTTCCTGTACCATTAACCGGTTATGCGGCTGAAACATTTGTTGAGTTTGGCTGTCCTACACTTTCTAAATGAATAATGAACAATATCTGGAGCATTTCCCATGGCCGTAGAACGTACTCTGTCTATCCTCAAGCCTGACGCAATCGCCAAGAACGTCATTGGCAAAATTTACCAGCGCTTCGAAGACGCAGGCCTGCAAGTTGTTGCTGCCCGTATGATGCACTTGAGCCAAGAGCAGGCGCAGGGTTTCTACGCCGTACACGCTGAACGCCCTTTTTACAACGACCTAGTCGCTTTTATGACTTCTGGCCCGGTGATGGTTCAGGTTCTTGAAGGTGAGAATGCCATTGCTAAACACCGCGATGTCATGGGTGCAACTAACCCAGCTGACGCGGCACCCGGTACTGTTCGTGCAGACTTCGCCAGCTCTATCGACGAGAATGCGTGCCATGGTTCTGACGCTGCAGAAACTGCTGCTCAAGAAATCGCCTTTTTCTTCGGTGACGATGGCGTTTGCCCGCGCACTCGCTAAAAGGCTCAATAGTGTTTAGGTGTTGGTCATCGTTCCCGTTGACTGTGACCCTCGCCGAGCACTAAGTTTCAGCCTAAACCGTTTAGGAACGTTTTATGTCCAACGCCGCTAAGACCCAAGTGATAGAAGGCAAGCTCAACTTGCTCGACTTTGATCGAGAAGGCCTGCGGTCGTTGTTGGCGCAGTGGGGTGAAAAACCCTTCCGGGCTGATCAGCTGATGAAGTGGGTGTATCACGAAAGATGCGCTGACTTTGATGGCATGACCAACATTTCCAAGGCTCTGCGCAGTCAGCTCAATGACCACGCAGAGTTCCGTCTACCAGAAGTCGCTGAGGCACATATCTCACGCGATGGGACCTGCAAATGGGCATTCAAACTCAGCTGCGGTAACAGTGTAGAAACAGTCTATATCCCAACCGAAGACCGCGGCACACTGTGTGTGTCTTCGCAGGTCGGTTGCGCGCTGGATTGTTCATTTTGTGCCACTGCCAGGCAGGGATTCAATCGCAATCTCACCACGGGAGAGATAGTTGGACAGCTGGTCTTGGCTGAGCGGTTACTGGCAACACCAGACTATGACTCAGTGGGGTTTCGACGTGTCACCAATGTGGTGATGATGGGCATGGGGGAGCCGTTGGCAAACTTCAATGCGCTCGTACCCGCATTGAAGCTGATGGTCGATGACAATGCATGGGGTCTCAGTAAGCGCCGAGTGACTGTCAGTACCTCCGGTATCGTGCCCGCCATTGATCGATTGCGTGATTCAGTAGATGTTGCTCTGGCTGTGTCGCTGCATGCGCCAACTGATGAGCTCCGTGACGAACTCGTCCCGATTAATAAAAAATACCCGATCAAAGATTTGCTGGACGCTTGCAGACGTTATGTCACGCGCGACCACAAATCACACATTATGTTTGAATACGTGATGTTGGAAGGGGTCAACGATCAGCCTGCGCAAGCACGCGCACTGGGCAAGCTTTTGCGA
>CALCKW010000026.1 GCA_937965695.1 uncultured Granulosicoccaceae bacterium | reverse complement strand
TCTGACGTGAATAAAATGCTTAGGAGTGATGATTCTGAAGCTTTGCCTTCCATGTTGGCGCTTATTGACCGCAACGACAATGTGTTTAAGCCCGTTTTAGAAAACTACAAAATGGCGAAGCGCAAACGTGATTCCGCCGAGGTTTTTTATCGCAAGCAGTGTGAGTTGTTTGTTGCGGAGTTGGAGTCAACCCTAAGCCAGCAGCGGTTTCTCATGGGAGCGAAACCCAGCTTGGCCGATTACGCTTTGTTGCCTTTTATTCGACAGTTTGCCCGTGTGGATAGGCATTGGTATTTGCAATCGCCTTATCCGCACGTTCGGCAGTGGTTAGACCACCATTTGCAGCAGCCCCTGTTTACCAAGGTGATGGCTAAGTTTCCGTTGTGGCTAGATAATCAGCAGGAATTTTTATTCGCGTCGAAGTAACAGGATGACGCTTAGTGAATTACCTGTGCCGCGATGGCCAATGGGATTTTTACTGGGATTGCAGCCCAACCGCCCACATCAAAAACAAGGTAATCGTCACCGTTGAAAATAGAGTGCTTAACACTACAATGCTAGAGGCTCGTTGCTGCCAGCAATCGTATTGTTGAGCTAGTACAAACACGTTTGTTGCCGTAGGCAGAGATGCCATCAGCACAGCGCTCAATAGCCAAGTCTGGGGTAGATCTGGAATAAGGCTCAGTAGGCTGTAAGCCAATATCGGATGCAATATCAACTTGATGGGCACAAGGTAAATCGCTTCTACAGGGACACGTTTCAGCGGACGCAGGGCGGCGGTCACTCCCATCGCGAACAAGGCGCAAGGCGCCGCTGATGCAGCGAGTGATCCGAGTAACTTGTCGATGGCTGTGGGTGGCTGCCATTGTGCCCAAGCAGCGGCGATGCTGACTAAGGTCGCCACGATGAAGGGGTGGGTGAAAATACTGCGCAGGATGTGCCACAGGGTTTTATACCAACCCCTTTGGCGGCTAACATTATTCCGCGAGCTCAGTGCCATCAGCAGCGGGGTGATGATGAAATACAGGGCGTTCTCCACACAAAAAACCAACGCAACCGGTACACCCGCGCCTGATCCGAATGCCGCCAGTGCCAGCGGCGGTCCCAGATAGCCAATATTGCCGTAGGTTCCACTGAGCGCCTGAATGGTCGCATCAGCGGTGTCGCTACGTCGCAGCTTTGCCAAGGCATAACAAAGCAAAAAAACTATGACAGCGGCGCCCGTGCTATAGAGTAAAAATTGCCCTTGGGCAAATTGCTCCAGCGGTGTTTTGCTGAGCAGCTGAAAAAATAGGGCGGGCAGCGAGATATAGATGATGAAATAGTTCAGCCACGCCAATCCCTCGACAGGGATTTTCTTCCAGCGACCGCTGAGATACCCCAACAGGATCAAGCTAAACAATGGCAGTACAAGGCCAAGCACTTCAAACATGGTGGTTTTAACGGTTGTGAACGCAGCTGCAATTCTAGCCCTTTTTATTGCGCATTGTACTGATACAATTCTGCCTGTTCTGTTCGGTATCTGAGGCGGCTCAATGCGACCGGCGGTCAATGAAGACAAAAAATAACCTGGGAGAATCAATGTGAATCAAGGGCAATCTAGTGCGTATCCACCGCTCGATGAGATCCGGCTATCACTGCGACCCAGGTGGTACCGCTGCCCCATAGACGCGGATCGCTTGCGGGCATTGTCAAAGCGCAGTGATAAGCAGGGCTGGATACAAGCGGGTGGGCACTTGTTTTTGTTTGTCGTGCTTGCCGTATTTTGCACTGTCTTCTGGGTGCAAGAGCTTTGGTGGGCTTTTTTGCCATCCCTTTGGTGCCTTGGATTTGTAGCGAGTTTTTTTAGTGGCACGGCACCCCACGAGCTGGGTCATGGCACCGTGTTTAAAACCCGTCGATTAAATAAGGCCTTCCTTTACACGTTTAGTCTGATAAGTTTTTGGGACCCGTTCGACTACGCATCTAGCCACACGTACCATCACCGCTACACAACCCATCCGCAAGGTGATCGTGAAAACGTGCTGCCTGTTCAGCCGTCGCTGCATCCTTGGCTGTTGCTACAGCTTTTTAGCGTCAGTCTTTTTTCTAAGCCGGGACGCAACTTTGGCAAGGGTGGTTTTTTCTGGACGATCTATCTAACTACACGTACTGCGTTTAAATTGCCCCCTAAGCACCTAGACGTCCCTAGCCAAGAATGGTTGAAAGTTCTGCACGCTGACCAACCTGAAGCATTTCTTCAATCGGTTCAGTGGTCGCGTGTGTTGTTGGTCTTTCACGGCGTTGTATTGTTGTTGGCAAGTGCGACGGGGTTGTGGGTACTGCCTTTGATTTTTACACTGTCGTCGTTTATCGCCAGATGCGGATCGTATTTTACTGGCACGACGCAACATTGCGGTCTGCGAGAGAACGTCACTGATTTTCGTAAAAACACACGATCGATAAAATTGAACCCACTGCTGAGTTTTTTGTATTGGCACATGAACTGGCACACCGAGCACCACATGTACGCCAATGTGCCTTGCTACAACTTAAAAGTGTTGGCGCATGAGATTCAAGACGATATGCCGCAACCTCGCACTTTGATAGGGGCGTGGATTGAAATGCGAAATATATGGCGTAGGCAACAGGCTGAACCTGGATACCAATTTGATACCCCAATACCTGCAGCTGCTGCGTCAACTGTTGCTGTTATTGATGAGCGCTTAGCAAGCTCAATCGGGGATCTTGCGCCAAAGGGACTGAATGATGTTTGATATAGAAGTTGGGCGCTAGGAAACTCAGATCAATTCATGCACACACACACTCGACGCGCTAGATTCGACACAGCCGCGTTGCACATCAAGCTAATAGCACCCGCTTGCCGTCGATTCGCACCTTGCTGGGTCCATTTTTTTTTCACGCCGACGTCACTGACTGGACTTAATCTGAGACTCCCTAGGAAGCAGAGGAATTGGCTGTTCTTGTTTGCAGTCCGAAGAGTTGGCTGCCCCTTTGTAGCCGTGTGTTCTAAAACAGACTTCGGGTGTATAATGTTCCCATCAAGATAAAGGCTTTTAAAGCGCTGCCTTGAAATTAACTCGGGTTTTCAACAAGCCCGTCTTTTTCTCAAATCAGTTACTAGGAGCTCTTATGACTGATCATTCCAAAAAACACACCCATCCCGGTCTATCAACGCTCAGCATTTGGGGGGGTGAGCTGGAACACGAGCTTTACGAGCGCTCGACGCAAGTTCCTGTGGTTCATAGTGTTTCCTTTGCCTATAAGGATATTGATACTTGGCATGCGGTTGCACTGGAGCAGGCGCCCGGGCATATCTACTCCCGCAATACAAACCCTACTGTGCGAGCCTTTGAAGACAAGGTAAAAGAACTAGAAGGTGCTGAAGCGGCCACGAGCTTTTCCAGTGGCATGGCGGCTATCAGCAATATCTTTGGCACGTTTTTGCGCCCCGGTGATCGTGTGGTCTCGATCAAAGACAGCTACGGCGGCACCAACAAAATATTCACTTCTTTTTTACCCCCGCTCAACGTCGACGTGATGCTCTGTGAGACAGTGGATTACGCAGCGATAGAGGAGGAGATAGCCAAAGGCTGTACGCTGCTTTACCTCGAAACACCGACCAACCCGACGGTAAAAATCATCGACATAAAACGCCTTGCTGCAGCCGCCAAAAAGGTGGGCGCGCTGGTGGTGGTCGACAATACCTTCGCAACACCAATTAACCAGAACCCATTACAACTGGGCGCTGATTTGGTTTTGCACTCGGCTTCAAAATATCTCGGTGGACACGCGGATGCTTTGGGCGGTGTTGCCTGTGGCAATAGAGATTTGATCAAGATGGTGTATCACTACCGTGAGATAAACGGTGCGACGCTTTCACCGATGGACGCTTACAGCTTTATACGCGGCATGAAGACACTCAGCCTACGCGTGGAGCGTCAGAACCAAAGCGCCATGACCATCGCACGTTGGTTGCAAAACCATCCCGCGGTCGAACAAGTGAACTACCCCGGTCTAGAGACGCACCCGCATCACGATGTAGCCAAGGCACAGATGAAAGGCTATGGCGGCATGTTGAGCTTTGCCGTCAAAGGTGGGCTGGACGCTATAAAAGTATTTTTGCCAAAGCTGCAATATGCGCACATGGCAGCAAACCTTGGCTGTGTTGAAACAGTCGTCGGCCCTCCAGTGACCACTAGCCACGTTGAATGCACACCAGAGGAACGAGCCGCAGCTGGCATTCCAGAAGGACTGGTTCGATACTCAACGGGAATAGAGGACGTCGAAGATTTAGTTGCAGATTTAGAACAGGCGCTTAGCCAACTGTCGTAGTCACTTTATTGCGCTGGCAGAGCGTGTTAGCCGAGGCCGATTTTTCCCAAATGCAGTTTGTCCTGTATATTTTTAAGTTGTAATGGCACCACCTAGCTGAATTTTTAAAAGCGTGCCACGTACTGTGGTACGTTATTTTTTGGCGCCGATGAAAAGCAAAAAATTTCTGCGGAAGACATTTTTCCAAATTAGCTTGGGTAGGCTCTTAAAAAAGTCGGGCAGTGCACCTTCGCCACTGTCTCTCAATGTCTTAATTGCCACCGATATTTTAACTGGCAAAAAATAACTTTTGACAATTGCCGGTTGCCCTGACGTCAGTTTTTCCAAGGCTTTTCTGGTCGCTGAAACGTTGTTCCAGTCACTTCTAAAAACTATATTGTGTTCGCGATCAATAATGAAAAGGGCGTTGGGGTACCCGCCATAAGCAGAATGTGCGGTTCCTTCTAGGTCGTCCACCAGTATGTTGCGCTTTTCACCGTCTACGCTCAGCTTTAGGGCACAGCTTCGCTTGTCGTCTTCTGATAAATGGGCCGGAATTTTACTGCCGGGATGGGCTTCTCGGACATACAAAATGCTAAAGCTGACATTCGGGAAAGCACTTATTAGGCTTTCCATGCCATCGCGCCGACCTTGAAATAACGGGCAGCTGATGCTGCCCAGTTCCAAAACCAGATAGTCGCCTGAAAAGTCGAGCAAGTTAACGTTGTCTCCCGTGGAAGAATTCAGCGGGAAGTCAGGTGCTTGTTCGCCAACATCGGGTCCATCGAATCCGTCTAAATTATACTTGTCACTCGAAAACTTACCGTAGTTGTAATTCATCATTTTGCTCATCTGTTATCTGTTAGATCGAATCGGTGCTTCTCACATTTCAGCTTGCTTTTGGGTGAATCACTTTTTCGGTTTGCAGGTACGGCTATGGTCTACCAAGCGTTTACGCTGAGCCGAAAAAACCAAAGCGTCTTTTGCATCTCAATACCACAGAATCTACTGGGTGTTATTCGCTTGATGACTAGTACGGGCACTTAACGTTGTGTTGTCATTGTGATCTTGCAGCAATAGAGCGAGCACAGGTTATGTGTCTCTCCAGCACTCCTAAAGCGTTAACCGCATTGTAAAGCACAAGCGCGTTATTTGTGATCTGGCCCGAGCTTCCGAAAACACTAGCACTTACTAATGATAACGCGAACATATTGGTTAATAGTGCACTTCTCGCCCTCATGCGTTAACGCTTCCCTAAGTGTGAAAGTGGCCTGCTTGATCATCAATGGTTGCAGCCGCAGCTAGATTGGGTGGGGCAGGCCGAAGAAAATCGACAGAAAGTTGTTAGTGTAAGGAAGTAAAAAGTCGTCTTTGGAGAACTGACGCGGTGCAACTTGCCTTTAAAACGTCCTTTTTGGAACACCGCGCCAACAGGGGCAGCAATAATTTTAGAATTCAGTCGTGCAACCGGTTGCAAAAATTATTTTTGAAGCCTAGTATGGCCATAAGATAATTGTCGATTCGGACGAAAACCCTGAGTAAATGACTTCCTTAGCGCTTAATCATGTGACTGCTCCTCGTCTTAGCACTGAGGGCCTATTGCGACTGGCCCAACAGTTAGGGTGCGCTGGTGTAGAGCTGCGTAATGATTTAGATACACCTCTTTTTTCGGGCATGAGCCCAGAAGACGTGAAGAAGCTTGCAGAGGAAAATGGCGTCGAAATTTTGGCGCTGGCCGAAGTTAAGGCTTTTAACGATGATTGCGACAGCAAACTGTGTCTCGCCAGTGAGTTGATGGATCTCGCCAATCGTTGTGGGGCATCGGCGATTGCTCTGATCCCAAGGGTTGGTGGCGACACGATCAATCGACAGGCACAGAAAGCCAAATTGAGGGTCGCGCTAGAGGCGTTTATGCCGTTGCTGGAAAGCCGAGATCTGGTGGGGCTGGTCGAGCCTATCGGGTTTTCGAATAGCACGCTGCGCTACAAAGAAGACACGGTAGAAGTGATTGATTCACTGAACGCTCGGCACTGCTTCAAGCTGGTTCACGACTCGTTTCACCACCGATTGGCAGGCGAAGAGTTAATTTTCGCCCAGCAGACGGGTGTTGTTCACATCTCAGGTGTTTTGGATGCAGAACTGACACGCGATGAGCTGCAAGACGGCCATCGTGGGCTAGTTTCTGAAAACGACAGTTTAGGTACAATGGAGCAGCTGGGTTTTTTGGCGCAGCAAGGGTACACAGGCCCTGTTTCCTATGAGGTGTTTGCACCTGATGTACACGCGCTGCCAGATTTAAAAGAGCAGCTAGGAAAATCAATTCAATTCGTTACTTCGTTCTCTGAGCAAACAGTTCGCTTAGAAACGGGGTGATGGAACGATTGCCCTGTATGGGGCTCCCGGATAAAAAATATTTTGTGCGCCGGGCACAATCACTTGGAGGAATACGATGAAAAAATTATTACTGACTGCAAGTATTGCGGCCTTGATGAGTTCGACAGCTATGGCCGCCACTATTGGTGTTTCGGTAGCCCGATTTGACGACAACGGCCTAACAGTTATGCGCAATGGCATGACTGAGCACGCTAAAACTATTGACGGTTTGGATCTACAAGTAGAAGACGCGACTGATGACGTTGCTAAGCAGCTCGATCAGATCAACAACTTCGTCGCCTCTGGTGTAGACGCCATCATCGTAAACGCAGTAGACACAAACGCTACTGAAGCGATGACTAGAGCTGCAGCGGATGCTGGTGTTCCTCTCGTCTATGTAAATCGTCAGCCAATCAACATGGATTCACTGCCAGAAAATCAGGCATTTGTTGCATCCAATGAGATCGAGTCAGGCACTCTTGCTGCATTCCGCATGTGTCAAGATCTGCGTGCTCAAGGCAAATCAGGCGGCGCTCGCGCTTACATGTTGATGGGTCAGCTTTCTAACCAAGCTGCTGTTCAGCGTTCAAAGGATTTCGAAGATGTCATCGGTATGGACATGTGTAACTTCATCACATTGATCGATAAGCAGACAGCTGAATGGTCACGTGACAAAGCACAAGATCTGATGACTAACTGGATCTCTTCTGGTGAAGAATTTGACGCGGTATTTGGCAACAACGATGAAATGGCTATCGGCGCCATTCAGGCCATGAAAGCTGCTGGCATTTCTATGGATGACGTTGTAGTGGGTGGTGTTGACGCTACTCAAGACGCGCTCGTTTCTATGAAAGCGGGTGAAATGGATGTGACTGTGTTCCAGGATCTTGCAGGTCAAGGTGCAGGTTCAATCGACACAGCATTGAAATTGGCTAACGGCGAAGAAGTTGACCAAACGGTCTTCATTCCTTTTAAGCTTGTTACACCTGAAAACATCGACGACTTCCTATAGTCGTTAAGCAGTAGCTGATAAAGGCAGGGCGGCGTAAATTCTTTGCGCCGCCTTTCTGCCCAACTTATCAATCACACACTCTCGGGAGGGAGGTGATGGCGGATTCGCAACACGGAACGGGTGGATTGGTTTTTGATAAATCAAAGCGCACCTGGCCAAATGAAATAAATGTTTTTGCAGCTCTGATTTTGATCATTGTGATTTTCGAAGCGCTCGGCGCGATGATTTATGGTCAGAGTTTTTTGTTCGACAGTAAAGACCGGTTCGACTCGATATTTAATGAGCAGCGGTTAAAGATAATTATTCTACAAGTATCAATTATTGGCATTATCGCGCTCGGTGTGACGCAGGTCATCATAACGGCTGGCATCGATCTCTCTTCTGGCTCTGTTGTCGGTGTTACGGCGATGATCGCGATGAGTTTCGCGCAGGTCTCAGAAGTCAATGGCATTCCCAATCCCAAGGCGGTTTTTGGTCCGGCACTCATGGATCTGCCGATTATTGTGCCGATTGTTGTCGGGCTTTTCTGCGGAATTTTCGCAGGCCTTATCAATGGCGTTATGGTGGCCTACACGAGAATCCCGCCGTTTATTGCCACGCTGGGTATGATGGTCAGCGCTCGTGGCGCAGCTAAGTGGTGGACGAGTGGACGCCCGGTGTCCTTCCCAACCGAAGAATACGCCGCTATTGGCTCGGGCATGATGCCTGTGATTATATTTGTCGTGCTTGCAATATTGTTTCACTTCATCATGAAGTACACGGTTTATGGGAAACACACATACGCTATCGGTTCTAACGAAGATGCCGCGCGGATGTCCGGCATAAACGTGACACGACACAAAGTGCTCGTCTACACCATCGCTGGCATGCTGGCGGGTATATCTGCGATTGTTCTGACGTCTAAGAACCTGACAGCGCAATCTGGCATGGGTATCATCTATGAATTAGACGCTATCGCGATGGCGGTTATTGGTGGTGTGTCCCTGGCTGGCGGCCGAGGTTCAATCATTGGCACAGTAATAGGCGCGCTTATCTTTGGTGTCATTATCTCTGGCTTTACATTTTTGCGACTGGACGCCTACTACCAGGAAATGGTCAAAGGTGGAATTATCGTCGGCGCTGTGGTGCTGGATCAGTGGCGTCAGCAGCGTGCTGCGGCAAGAGTTTAAGGGGCAGATAATGAGTGAAATTATTCTCGAAACAAAAGGTTTGACCAAGCACTACGGTGGTGTTCATGCCTTAACAGACGCCAACTTTAAGCTTCACAAGGGTGAGCATGTCGCGATCATGGGTGATAACGGAGCCGGTAAATCTACCTTTGTACGGCAGATAACCGGTGTGGAGCTGCCGACGCGTGGTGAGATTATCTTTGACGGGCAGCAAATGCATTTTAACGGCCCCATTGACGCACGTGAGGCTGGCATTGAAACGGTGTTTCAAACACTCGCGCTCGCGGATGATCTCGATGTCCCTGATAACCTATTTCTGGGGCGGGAGATGACAAAGGCTGACTGGTTGGGCCCCTTTAGGCTCTTAGACTACAAAGCGATGCGCCAGGCAACTTTGGATGGTCTTGAAAAAACAGCGGTTAAAATTCCTAATATCCGTAACGCCATCCGCAACATGTCAGGTGGGCAGCGGCAGTGTGTGGCTATCGCTCGCACCGCAACTTTTCACTCTAAGCTGACCATCATGGATGAGCCGACTGCTGCGCTTGGGGTGCAAGAGACGGCTCAAGTGGAAAATATTGTAAGGACACTCAAGGAAGCGGGTGAGCCACTTATTCTTGTTAGTCACAATATGCGACAAGTCTTCGATTTAGTAGATCGAATCATTGTTTTTCGTCGTGGACATATCGTTGCTAACCTGAAAAAAGAAGACACAGACGGGCAAGATGTTGTGGCGTACATCACTGGCGCTAAAACTGGTGCAGAGTTTGAAGGCGCGGCTTGATCAACAAAGCATCTAAGGGAATCTGAAGATGGGTGCATTTAATTTGGCTGTACCCTTCTTTTTACCTCCCTGGCGGCGGCTCGCGCTTGTCTTGTTTTGTACAGGATGGGCGCTGGTCGAGTTCTTAACGGGCGCACCGTTTTGGGGGGTGCTTTTTTTTGCCATGGGTGTCGGCGCAGCGTGGCAGTTTAAACAGACAAATTGGCGTGAAGTCGCTGAGCAAGAGTCATCCTCCAAAGCGGAGTGATCAGTCTAAACGGGTCGGCGTTCGCTCGGTTCGGCCGCATAGCCATACCCAGAGGGTTTAGAGCCCTTGCTCAACAGCAAAAACAGTTGGTTAAAGGTTGTTGGTTTCTCTCTGGCTCAAGGGAGAGCACCCAATCAATTGATTACTGTTGGTCAGCAATTTTGCAACGGCGGAACGCTGGGGCACTTGATCCACAAGAGTTAGCCCTTGAGGCGCAACCGGTTGCAAAAACCTTTGCTCTGCAGTCAGGATTTTCGCAGCGTATCTCGCTCGATCACCTTACACGGGAAAAGCCGTGTTTCTGCGCCACGCTCCGGGTTTTCTAATAGGTTACCCAGCAGTTCTACGGTGCTATTGCAGATGTCTGTGATGGGCTGGGAAATAGTGGTTAGCCCAAAGGCCTGCCAAGAAGACATCTCCATGTCATTGAAGCCGATAATGCCTAAGTCTTTGGGGATGCTTATGCCGGCATCTCGAGCCGCACCTAGCGCAGCCATGCCAATCACGTCGTCACCGCAAAAGAGCGCATCGAACTGCTGAGTCGCTAGCAGCTCTTTCATCGCGGCATAGCCTGTCTCGTAGGAATAGTTGTCGGCGTAGTGCACACAGCTGGTTTTTAGCTTCAGGCTTTTCAGCCCTTCTTTAAAACCTTTGAGTCGATCTTGCGTCGATGTGGCCCGCTCTGGGCCTCCTAGAAAGCCCAGCGCCCTGTATCCGCGCGAATGAAGCGTCCGAGCTGCCATGGCGCCAGCATGCTGGTTGTCTATGCCGACCACGTGAACATCTGGGGTAGGGTTATAGCGACCGAATACGTTGATAACGGGCAGCCCGACCTCTTTAAAAGCCAAGGAGCAGGCGGGCGGCAGGGTAGAGGATGCGACTATGACGGCGTCTACTCGATATTGCCGCAGCATCTCGACAGAATCTGCCGGATCGGGGTTGTCGCTGAGGTTGACGAGCAATGGGCGAAGGTTACGCTCTTGCAGCAGACGCGTGAACTGATCCAGCACCTCTAGGAATATGGGGTTTTGGAAGTTATTGATAACCAAGCCAACCAATTGGGTGCGACTCGTGGCCAGGCTGCGCGCGATGATATTGGGCGTATAGCCCAGCTCCCGCGCGGCTTTCATGACTTTGCTTCGGGTTTTATCGGAAACGCTAGCCCCTTCGGTATAGGTGCGTGAGACGGCAGAACGCGAGACCCCAGCGCGCTTTGCTACGTCGGCGAGAGTAATGACCATGTGGCTCGATCTCCAATAAAAATCACATATTACCGTGTAGGCCAAATTTTTGCATTGCAACCGGTTGCAAAATCAAATTGCTCTGTGCTTTAATAGTCTTAACGCTAAAGTTGATCGGCGTCTTTTGGATTGCCACGACATGAAAATTTAGGTTTTGAGCATTCCTGCGCATTAGAACTACATAATCCGACTCACGGATTATCGTGTAATAAGCTCATTCTTCGGAAAATTTAGTTTCGCTGAATTACTTCGTTAGATCTAATTGTCTGGGTACTCCCCATGAGGGTCGGTAGCGGTATTCGATGCGGGTGAGCGAATAAGTACAAATTTGTGGTCATTTCTGCCCTGCATGCGCTACTTGCTATGGGGTTTAATTTTGCTGTTGAGAGGCTCGCTGAGCAAGACACTATGAGTAAAACAATCGGCATAGGCCTTATCGGTTCGGGCTACATGGGAAAGGCGCACGCTGTTGCATTACAGGCGGTGGGTGCAGTATTCAATACGGCGTTGCGCCCACGCTGTGAAATGATCGCAACAAGCACACAGGCAGGTGCTGAACGCGCAGCAAAGACGCTTGGTTTTGCACGCGCGACCGGTGACTGGCGAGAACTCATTGCCGATCCAGCGGTTGAAGCTGTGGTAATAGCTACGCCACAGAGCACGCACCGAGAGATGGCAGAAGCCGCGTTCGCCGCAGGCAAGCCCGTGTTCTGTGAAAAGCCTTTGGCAGTGACAACAGATGACGCGCAGGCCATGACCGACATGGCCGTAAAATCTGGCCTGCCGAACATGATTGGCTTCAACTACGTGCGTACACCTGCCACTCAGTTTGCGCGTCAACTTGTGGCCAACGGTGAGATAGGGGAGTTGCATTATATTCGGGCGGAGCACAGTGAAGATTTTCTCGCTAATGCGTCTGAGCCTGCCAACTGGCGTACTCGTGGCAGAGCTAATGGCACTCTAGGTGATTTAGCGCCGCATATTGTTAATGCAGCTTTGGCGCTTGGTGGCGATATTGTCGAACTGATCGGCGATCATCAAACAACCTGTGCGGAGCGCATCGGGGAAAATGGCCCGGAGCCCGTGAGCAATGACGATCAAGCCCAAATGATGTGTCGTTTTGCAAACGGCGCCATGGGGTATTTATTTTTCAGCCGAGTCGCGCACGGTCGCAAAATGGGTTATGCCTATGAGTTGCACGGCAGCACCGGTAGTATTCGATTTGACCAAGAAGACCAGAATGCGCTGTATCTCTATAAGGCCGAAGGCCCGGAGAGCACACGTGGGTTTCGAAAAATACTGACGGGGCCAGAGCATCCTGACTACGTCAACTTTTGTTTGGGTGCAGGGCACGGTACGGGCTATCAAGACCAAATCATTATCGAGCAACGGGACTTTCTGCGCGCCATAGAAACCGGTGAAGCGGTTTATCCTGACTTTGCCGAAGGCCTGCGCATTCAGCGTTTAATTGACGCGGTACATCACTCATGCGAACAGCGCGCCTGGGTAAAAACAGTTTAATGCTCTGGTTTTTATTTAAAACCGAGCTTGTACATTGATGGAATTAAATCATGAGTTTTAAAATTGCATTGTTGGGCGCAGGGCGCATAGGGCAGGTACACGCTCGCGCTGTGGCCGCTAATCCCCGCGCCAGCTTAGTCGGCGTGAGCGACGCTATGCAGCCAGCCGCAGACGCGCTAGCCGCACAATACTGTTGTCGTGTTGGTAGTAGTTCAAGTTTTATTGAGGCGGACGATGTTGATGCAGTGATTATCGCTACACCAACCGATACCCACGCAGATTTGATCGAACAATGTGCCCGCGCAGGTAAAGCTATATTCTGCGAGAAGCCGATCGACCTGAGTGCTGATCGTGTGCGCGCTTGCCTTGAAGTGGTGACTGAGCACAAAGCACATTTGATGGTCGGCTTTAATCGACGCTTCGATGCGCATTTTATGGCACTGAAGGCGGCTATCGACAGCGGCAAAGTTGGCCAAGTTGAGCAAATTGTTATTACCTCAAGAGACCCCGCGCCACCTCCCGTGGATTACATCAAACGCAGCGGCGGCATTTTTCGCGACATGATGATCCATGATTTCGATATGGCGCGTTTTTTACTGGGCGAAGAGCCGGTTTCCGTTAGTGCTGCTGGTTCGTGCTTAGTTGACAGTTCGCTTGACGGCATTGACTTTGATACCGCCACCGCCACATTGATAACGGCCAGTGGCCGCCAGTGTGTTATTACAAACTCTCGACGTGCCAGTTATGGCTACGATCAGCGCGCTGAAGTGCATGGCAGTGCGGGCATGGCGGGGATCGATAACCCCAAATTGGATTTGCTCACTTGCGCTAACGGCGACGGCTACAGCACGGGTCCGCTGCATGACTTCTTCATGACGCGTTATACCGAAGCCTATGCACATGAGCTGAATAGCTTTGTCGATTGGGCTGCCGGGAATACTGTTGACGTGCCCACGGGTGCCGATGGCTTAGCCTCTTTGTTGTTGGCCGATGCGGCGGTTGAGTCTGCTAGTACTGGCCGTACGGTCACGGTTGCAGGGGCACTCTAAAGTATGGGCAAGCTACTGCAAAGACCTCTGCCACCCGATGCGTCTGGATGTGTGCAAAAAGTCAGCCCTGAATCTGCGGGCTGGACCTATGTGGGTTTTGAATATTACAAGCTGGCTGACGGCCAGAGTTTTAGCGTACCAGATGACGGGCGTGAGCATTGCCTGGTGGTTATGGCGGGTAAGGGTGACTTGGTATCGGGTGACGTGCAAGCCACTGCAGTGGGCGATCGCCAATCTGTTGCTGAACACATAAAGCCTTGGTCCTTGTATGTGCCTGCGGGCGCCGAGGGGCAGGTAACTGCCCGCGGTGATCTTGAGCTGGCTGTTTGCAGTGCACCCGGTGGTGGTGACTATGCGGCGCGAGTGATAAGCCCTGACGATGTTGCCTACTCAGTGCGTGGCAGCGGCACCAACACACGGTATGTCTACGATATACTGCCTGACTCAGTCGACTGGGCGCACAGCCTACTCGTGGTCGAGGTTCGTACGCCGTCAGGTAACTGGAGCAGCTATCCACCGCATCGCCATGACGAAGACGATATGCCAAGGCAGTCCCAACTCGAAGAGACTTACTATCATCGCGTATTCCCCGAGCAGGGCTTTGCCATGCAACGGGTCTACACCGACGATTACTCGCTTGACGAAACCATGGCGATTAGCAGTGGTGACGTTGTTTTGGTGCCGCGCGGATATCACCCCTATGGCGTGGCGCACGGTTATGAAGGCTACTACCTAAACGTGATGGCGGGACCTCGTCGCGTCTGGAAATTCTACAATCACCCCGATCATGAATGGCTGATGAAATGACCACCGATACTTCACTTGATCTCATCACTCTTGGACGTTGCGGCGTAGACCTCTACGCGCAGCAGATAGGCGCGCGCCTAGAAGACGTCAGCAGCTTTGCAAAATACATGGGTGGCTCGTCCACCAATATCGCTGCTTGTGCCGCACGTCAGGGTTTAAAAACTGCTTTGATCACTCGTGTGGGTGATGAGCATGCTGGTCGTTTTTTGCGGGAGCAATTGCAGCGCGAAGGTGTCGACACGCGCGCTGTGATCACTGACCCTGAGCGACCCACGGCGATGGTGCTGCTTGGCATCAAAGACAGCGACACTTTCCCGTTGGTTTTTGTGCGCGAAAATTGCGCGGATATGGCGATTGCCGAATCTGATCTGGACGCTGACTTTATCGCCAGCGCGAAGTGCCTGCTGATCACGGGCACGCACTTCTCGACACCTGCCGTTCACGCGACCTCTGTGGCCGCGCTAAATATGGCGCGTGAACGCGGCGTAAAGACAGCCCTCGATATTGACTACCGCCCCGTGCTTTGGGGCTTGGCCTCGCGCGGTGATGGTGAAACACGCTTTGTCAGTTCAGCGGATGTCAGTTCGCATTTGCAAGGCATTTTGCCGATGTTTGATTTAGTCATTGGCACCGAAGAGGAAATACACATTGCCGGTGGCAGCGATAACACACTGCAAGCACTGCGCAATGTGCGTGGACATACGCAGGCAACCATTGTGCTCAAGCGTGGTCCTTATGGCGCGACGGTTTTTGAAGGAGATATCCCGTCTTCGGTTGATGATGGGATCACCGTAGAAGGAGTGTCTGTTGAGGTGCTCAACGTACTGGGTGCAGGTGATGCATTTGCCGCTGGATTCATGCGTGGTTGGTTGCGCGATGAAGGCTTTGAGCAGGCATTGCGCTACGCCAATGCCAGTGGTGCATTAGTTGTTTCTAGGCACGGCTGCACCCCAGCCATGCCAACTGTGTCTGAGCTGGATTATTACCTCGCCAATAGCGCGGAGATAGAACGCCCTGATCAACACCAGTGGCTCAGCCACTTGCACCGTGTGACTACACGCCAGCGCCGTGAGCCTTGGGGCGAGTTGGCGATACATGCTTTTGATCACCGCAAACAGTTGATTGACATGGCGCGTGAAGTCGGTGCGTCGCTAGAACATATTGGCCCATTAAAGCAATTGCTGTTGCAGGCTACTCAGGTAGTGATAGAAGAAGACAGCTTGCAAGGGCAGGCGGGTATCTTGTGTGATGACACCTTTGCACAAGACAGCCTGAACGCAGCGACCGGCTCAGGCCTTTGGATTGGGCGCCCGGTAGAGGTGCCAAGTTCACGACCGTTGGCACTGGAGCGCGGTGACAGTATCGGTTCGCAGTTGGTCTCTTGGCCACAAGAGCACATTGTTAAGTGCTTGGTGTTTTATCACCCGGACGACGAAAACAACTTGCGCCATGCACAAGAACGGCAAGTACAAAATTTGTGGCGCGCGTGTCAGATAAGTGGGCACGAACTACTGCTGGAGATTATCCCACCCAAAGTGGACGGTCAGCGTTGCCACGACCACGATGAAGCGGTGGTGCGAGCGGTTAAACGTTTTTACAACCTCAACGTGTTGCCAGATTGGTGGAAAATACCCGGTTTGAGCAAAGCGCACTTGGAGCAAGTCTCGGCGCTCATTGATGAGCGAGACGAAAATTGTCACGGCATTGTGATTCTCGGACTCGATGCGCCTATCAATGAATTGGCTGAAGGATTTAAAGCCTGCGCTGGACTTGATCGAGTCCGCGGATTTGCCGTAGGTCGCAGCATCTTCGGTGCACCGGCAAGAGCTTGGCTTGCGGGCGACATAAACGATGAACAGTTACAGACACAAATTAAACAAAATTACAGGCAAGTGATCGCGGCTTGGCGCGGAAGAGCAAACTAATCATGACGACAATAAAACTGACAGCAGCGCAGGCAATGGTGCGCTATCTCGCGGCACAACACGTTGAGCAAGACGGAGAAATTAAACCGCTGTTCGCCGGTGTGTGGGCCATCTTTGGGCACGGCAACGTGCCTGCGTTGGGAGAAGCACTGCACGGTGTACGCGAGCAATTGCCGACCTACCGCGGGCACTGTGAGCAGTCAATGGCGCACGCCGCCATTGCTTTTGCTAAACAGACACGCCGACAGCAAATGATGGTTGTGAGCAGCTCTATTGGACCGGGAGCCACCAATATGGTGACACCGGCGGCTCTGGCACACGTCAATCGTTTGCCCGTGTTGTTTTTGCCGGGGGATACCTTCATGCACCGCCGTCCCGATCCGGTGTTGCAACAAGTCGAAAACTTCGGTGATCCGAACATCAACGCCAACGACTGTTTTAAGCCAGTCTCCCGTTACTTTGATCGATTCACCAAACCCGAGCAGCTGATAACAAGTTTGCCACAAGCGATCGCTGTACTGACCGACGCAGAACTTTGCGGCCCAGTTACTTTATGTATGCCCCAAGATGTTCAAGCGGAGAGCTACGATTATCCGCTAAGCTTTTTTGAAACGACTGTTCATCGCACGCAACGCTTGGGTGCTGACCATGAGCAATTGGCGCGTGTTGCTGCGCTGATAAAAGAATCCAAAAAACCTGTCTTAGTCGCCGGTGGTGGTGTGCACTACAGCGGAGCTGTTGACGCTGTAAGAGCATTTGCCAAGCAACACGGTGTGCCAGTGGTCGAGACGTCTGCTGGTAAAGGTGCGCTGAATGCGAGCGATCCCTTAAATGCCGGAGGCATTGGAGTGGTCGGTGCCAGTAGCGCAAACGCACTGGCTGCCGAGGCTGATTTACTGCTCACGGTAGGTGCTCGTCTGTCCGACTTCACCACGGGATCACGTACAGCGTTGTCCAACAGTCGCGTACAGCAGGTCAACATAAACGTTGCGCACTTTGATGCCAACAAGCACGGAGCCGTCGCGCTGCGCAGTGACGCAAGACGCGCTTTTGATGAGTTGCAACATTTATTGCAAGGCTGGAAGTCAGAAGCCAGCTGGTTGGATCGTGTGGCGGAATGCAAGCGTATTTGGGACGCCACCATCGCCGAAGCGATCGCACCAGGCGAAGGTGTGCCCAGCGATGCGCAAGTCACTGGTGCCATTGTGGCGTCTGCTGATTTGAGTAAAGACGTCTTGGTTGTTGCCGCAGGCTCTATGCCCGCCGAAGGCATGAAACTGTGGCCCGCTGAGCACAGTCGTGGTTATCACAGCGAGTATGGATTTTCATGCATGGGCTATGAGATAGCCGGTGGCATTGGTGTCAAGATGGCGCAGCCCGATGCCGAAGTGTATGTCGTTGTTGGCGACGGCAGCTACTTAATGCTCAATTCTGAGATCGCCAGTTCAGTGGCGCTGGATCAGAAAATCATTCTAGTGGTGTTAGACAATCGCGGCTTTGGTTGTATTAATCGTCTACAAAGCGGTTGCGGGCAAGAGGCTTTTAACAATCTGCTCGACGACGGCACGGCGGGCACCACACCAAAAATCGATTTCGCGGCGCATGCGCGTTCACTGGGTGCAATTTCAGAGCATGTGGACGCACTAGACGCGCTACCGGCAGCACTTGAACGCGCTCGGGCTGCCAGCAGCACGTATTGCGTCACCATAGATACCAATGCTGTCGACTCAACAGACGGTGGTAGCTGGTGGCAAGTTGGTATTCCTCAGGTTTCTACACGTGACAGCGTGATAGAAGCAGAGCGCACGTGGCAGAGCGAAGGCAAGAAGGAGCAACCGTTTTGAGTGCTAAAAAAACATCGGTGCAGTTAGGCATTAACCCGCTGACGTGGAGCAATGACGACCTGCCAACTCTAGGTGGGGAAACCACGTTGGAGACCAGTCTGCGCGAAGGGCGCGAAGTGGGATACACCGGTTTTGAGCTCGGTAATAAATTCCCGCGTGACCCTGACATTCTGGGGCCTATCTTAGCCATGCACGGCTTGTGTCTGGCGTCGGGTTGGTTTAGCGGTGGGCTGATGGCGCACGGTGCGAAAGCCGAGATCGAAGCAATCAAGCCACATGTGCACTTGCTTAAATCGCTGGGTTGCAAAGCGCTGATTTACTGCGATATCACTGGCACGATTCAAGGTGAGCGCTGGACGCCATTGTCACGTCGGCCACGCATGCGCGCTGATCAATGGCAGGGCTTTTGTGCTGGCTTAACCGAGGTCGCTGATTTTGTCGCTGATCAAGGGTTGCAGTTGGCCTACCATCATCACATGGGAACCCTAATAGAGCAGCGCGAAGAAGTAGATCGCATGCTCGACGGCAGTGGCGAGAGTGTTGGTTTATTAATCGACACCGGCCATATGTTTTTTAGCGGTGGTGACCCCGTTGATTTAGCGCGCACCTACGCAGAGCGCACCTACCATGTGCACTGTAAAGATATGCGCCATGACATCACCCGAGACGCTGTCAATCGTGACACCAGTTTTATCGACGCGCTGTTGGCTGGCTCTTTTGCCGTGCCCGGCGATGGCTGTATTGATTATCCAGCTGTTTTAAAAGCCTTGGCAGACGCCGACTACGACGGTTGGTTAATCGTAGAGGCGGAGCAAGACCCATCAGTTGCTCCTTCATACGCCAATGCAAAACGGGGCTTTGATCATCTCAGCCGCCTAGCGACGGAAGCGGGACTACTGTGAATATATTGCCAGACGAGAAGCGTGCATTGGATGCACTTTGCCTTGGTCGCGCCGGCGTTGATCTCTACGCCCGCGAGCACAACACGGCGATGGGTGACGTCAGCGGCTTTGAAAAATTTGTCGGTGGATCGCCCGCTAATATAGCGGTAGCTATGGCGCGCTTAGGTGCTTCTGTCGGTATGATAGGCATGGTCTCGGACGACTCACTCGGCGCTTATGTGCGTGACTACCTGAGCAGTGAAGGGGTTGCTGTCGACGGTTTGGGCACAACCACGGATGGCAGCCGGACCAGTTTGGCCGTGACCGAAATGCGCCCTGACGACTGCGAGGTAGTCATTTACCGCAATCGGGCCGCCGATATGGCGCTGGCACCGGAAGACATTGATACCAGCATGATCGCCAATACGCGTTTGTTGGTGGTGTCTGGCACGGCGTTGTGTGAAAGTCCATCGCGTGAGGCCGTCTACGCCGCGTTGTTAGCCGCGGAGCAGAGCAATACAACTGTGTTGCTCGACTTAGATTACCGCGCCTATAACTGGCGTTCGTTGTCTGAGGCCAGCTGTTGTTATCAATTGGCCGCGCGCTTTGCCACGCTGGTTGTTGGCAACCGAGAAGAATTTGAAGTACTGGGTGCTCCGGTAGCGCAGGGCGATGATGCCATTGCTGCCAGTTTACTCAACGCCCCGGGTGCCACCCGCGTGGTTTTTGTCAAAGCGGGTTCAGAAGGCTCGCGTGTTTATTTGGATGATCAGCCGCCCGTTGTGCAGCCGATTTTTCCGGTAACTGCTAAAAAACCTTTTGGAGCAGGGGACGCCTACGCAGGCGCACTATGCGCGGGTCTGTTGGCCGGTGTACCTTTGGACGAATGTGTTCGGCGTGGGAGCGCTTCGGCCGCTATAGTTGTCGCGGGCGAAAGTTGTAGTGCAGCATCACCAACAGACGCCGAACTCGTAAAATTTATGGCTCAGTACGACTGAGCGAGCGGAGAAAAAAATGCCACAACATATTGCATCCTTCGACAATCGCAACCAAGCGATTGTCGCCGAACACAATGATTATGTGCCGTTGGTGTATTTTAACCGCGTGCGACTCAACAGTGGCGAAAGCTATGATTTTCAACTGAGTGGTCATGAGTGTTGTGTTGTGCCAGTCACTGGCAGTGCCAAAGTAACCGTTGATGGCGAAGTATTTGACAAAATTGGTACCCGTACCAACCTCTGGGAAGGCATGCCAAACGGCGTCTATGTGCCTGTGGATAGCCCCTGCCAACTCGAGGCGTTGAGCGACGCTGAAATATTTATCGCCGGCGGTGTGTACGACGAACGTCTTAAACCTTTTGCCATGCGCGACGACGACATCGATCTGGTGCAGTACGGTTCTGACGACACTAAAACGCATCGCAAAATAAAACACCTTTTAGGTCAGGCCAATGCTGAGCAACGCGGCAGGCTGTTGGTGAGCGAGCTGTTTACGGTCGGGGCCGGTGGTTGGTCCGGTTTTCCGCCGCACAAGCACGACACGGATCGCGGTGATATTGAAACACGTTTTGAGGAAGTTTATAACTTTCGCTTCAACCCGGGCCATGGCTTTGGTGCGCAGTTTGGATACGTGAACGAAGATGACTTCGGTCCTGTGTTCCATATCAAAAACGACAGCACGTATATGATTGATCGCGGTTACCACCCTTGCGTGGCGGCTCCAGGGTACGAGATGTATTATTTCACGATTATTGTGGGTGAAACCTCAAAGTCCCTGAAGCAGTTTTTTGAGCCTGCACACGAATACCAAGTGCACACCATTCCTGGCATCAAAGACATGATTTCCAAATTTAAGTAGACCGGGCGTTCTTTCATTAAATTCTGCTTATAACTTTTATTAGGGGTGCTGCGGTGCAGGGTAATGCTGTTCGCAGCACCGTCGCGCTGCTCGCGTCCCGAGCTAATGCAAGGCTAACCTAGCTACTTTTTTTGTCGGCCGAACATTCAGCCTCACGTCAGGTGACGCGAATGTTGAGGCATGCGCTCCGAGCTAAACCCAGAGCGAAGAGCAAACTTCAGAATCACACAGAAATTTTCTAACTTTCGGAGCACCCAACGTGCGCGCTAACCTTAACGACTTAATGCCTGCCGCACTGGCGGAAGGCCGTGCAGTCCCATGTTTTAATGTCTTTGGTTTTGAAGACGCTATGGCGGTAGTGGCCGCCGCGGAAGCGGAACAATTGCCCGTGATCATCGCCACCAATTTAGACATGGTGCAATACATGGGGCCAGAATCTCTGGCTGCTATGTTGGGGCCGCTGGCGGCTAAAGCTAATGTCCCTGTCTGTGTGCATCTCGATCATTGCTACGAAGAAGAAATCGTTTTTGCTGCAATTGATGCGGGGTATGACTCCGTGATGTTTGACGGTTCTCAGTTGCCTATTGACGAGAACATTCGACGCAGCGCCTCTGTGGTTGCGCGTGCAAAGCAGGCGGGTGTCAGCGTTGAGGGCGAGATTGGTTCGGTGGCTTACAGCGAAGGGCGAGACCATATCCGTAGCGAACTCACGACGACAGAACAGGCTCAACGATTTGCCAGCGAGTCAGGCGTTGATGCCGTCGCCGTTTCTGTGGGAAATATTCATCGCCTTGCTGAGAGTACGGTTCCGATAGATTTTGATCGCTTGAACAACATTGCCCAAATTGTCGAGCAACCCATCGTCATACACGGTGCCAGCGGAATATGCGAAGAAGAGCTGCGTCGCCTACCCGCCGAAGGTGTTGGAAAACTCAACATCGGCACATCCTTGCGTCAGACCTTTGGACGTTCACTGCGTGAAGAACTTGCGGCCAACCCAGAACTGTTTGATCGTCTGAAACTCTTCAAACTTATTGCGCCGCAAATGCAAGCCGAAGCTCAGCGTTGGTTACGTATTTTGGCCGGACGCTGACGAGAAAATTTATGTCGAACTACTACCGTGCAGAAGACTGCCATCTACAAGATTTTGGTGCTGAAATAGAGAGCAGCCGAAAGGCAGTGACCCCTCGGTATGCGGATTCCATTGTGCATGGGGTACCGCTTTATCAGGTGGCCCAGCTCGATATGAAAAATGCCGATGCTCGGCAATCCTTGCAGAGTGAATGGGCACAAGTGCTGATGCACGGTGCCGGCGTTGTGGTACTCAGTGGTGCCTACCGTGAAACAGCCGTTGTCGACGATTGCAGCAAAGTTTTTGGAAAAATCATCGCCGACCAACACGCGCAGGGCGATTCAATGGCTGATCACTTTGCAGCGGGTGGTGCGAATGATCGCATTTGGAACTCGCTGCAAAAATTGGGTGAGCAAGACCCAGAAACCTTCGTTCGGTATCATGGCAATACGTCCATTCAAGCCGTATGCGAAGCGTGGCTCGGCCCGCACTACCAAATGACCGCACAGGTAAATTTGGTCCGACCGGGCGGAGCCGCTCAGCTGGCACACCGGGATTATCATCTGGGCTTTCAAACGGCTGAGCACTCGGCGCAATATCCTGCGCATGTGCATCGTCTGTCTCCGGTACTGACTTTACAAGGCGCGGTTGCGCACACCGACATGCCGGTCGAAAGTGGTCCGACCAAACTACTGCCGGGTTCGCAGCGGTACGCACCGGGATACATGGCTTGGCGTCGCGATGATTTCAGAGATTACTTTGAGTCGCACTGTGTGCAAATCCCGCTGCAAAAGGGCGATGCCTTGTTTTTTAACCCGGCGTTGTTCCATGCCGCGGGCGCGAATACCAGCGCTGATATTCAGCGCATGGCAAATCTCCTGCAGGTGTCGTCGGCGTTTGGCCGGGCCATGGAGACTATCGACCGCGTAGGTCTTTGCGAGAGGCTATATCCTAGCTTGCTAAAACTGTCAGCCTGCATGAGCGAGGCGGAGATAGACGCGGCGATCGCCTGCAGTGCTGAGGGCTATGCTTTTCCCACTAACTTAGACACCGATCCACCCCTTGATGGTCTAGCGCCGTTGTCGCAGCAAGCTTTGTTAAAACAATCCCTCCAGCAAGGTGTGGCACTAGAAGAATTCAAACGTCAATTGGCGCAACGCGAAAACAGCCGCCGCGCCTAAAAACAAAATCTACTACCTACTTAGATTCAATTAGATTTAAAGAAGGACAAATACAATGGCAAAATTAAAATGGGGTATGATCGGCGGCGGCGAAGGCAGCCAGATCGGTCCGGCGCACCGCCTTGGTGCGCAAGCAGATGGCCTTTTTGAACTCACTGCTGGTGCACTGGATCACCGGGCAGATGTAGGCCGCGAATACGCACAGCGCTTAGGTGTCGCTGCTGACCGCGCCTACGGCGACTGGAAAGAAATGCTTGCGGGCGAAAAAGACCGCGAAGACAAAGTCGATCTCGTGACGGTCGCCACGCCCAACTCAACGCACTTCGAAATCACCAAAGCTTTTCTTGAGGCTGGTTTTAATGTGCTCTGCGAAAAGCCAATGACCATGAACGTGGAAGAAGGCGAAGAAATTGTTCGCATCGCGGCAGCGAGTGGCAAAATTTGCGCAGTGAATTATTGTTATTCTGCTTATCCGATGGTGCGTCAAGCGCGTGCGATGGTTCGGGCGGGTGAGCTTGGCAAGATTCGTCTTGTTGTCACCAACTTTAGTCATGGCCACCACGGTGACGCAACCGATGCAGACAACCCGCGTGTTCGCTGGCGCTACGATCCTGCCATGGCAGGAGTATCAGGTCAGTTCGCTGATTGCGGTATTCACGCCATGCATATGGCGGGTTTTATCTGTGATGACGAAGTTGAAAAACTGTCGGCTGATTTTGCCTCGACCATTCCAAGCCGTGAGCTAGAAGACGACGCCATGATCAATTTCCGCATGATGGGTGGCACCGTCGGTCGTTTGTGGACTTCATCGGTAGCTATTGGTCGTCAGCACGGTTTTGACATCCAGGTATTCGGTGAAACCGGTGGCCTGCGCTGGACATCTGAACAACCCAACCAATTGATTTATACGCCTGTTGGTGGCCGCACGCAGATCATTGAAAAAGGTGAGGGCGGTTTGCACGAAGACGCGCAGCGTCTATCTCGTGTTTCTATTGCACACCCAGAAGGTTTCCCTTTAGCAGTGGCCAATATCTACTGCGACTTGGCAGATGCCATCAAAGGCGAAACACGTGATGGTTTGCCTACGGCGTCTGACGGTGTGCGCTCCATGGCAGCTGTTCATCAAGCCGTTGCATCGGCAGCTCAAGACGGCGCTTGGGTGGATGCAAGGCCACCCATGTTCAAGTAAGTTTTTTTGCTTAGCAGAGCGTACTTTAGCGCTCTGTTATTCACCGGTCTGGAATGACCTGCTGGTTTCTCTCAATTAGGACCAAGGCATATCTTCAGCGTTCCAATGCAGTAAGTTTAAGCATAGAAGGTTCATTTTTTTCATCACTATGCCGGTACGCCTTTAATTGGTCCAGCATCCTCACCGCTTTAAAACAGGGTAAACTAACCTGCATGAACTTAATCTGCGATTAACGCGCGTGATTTTTTTAATCGCTGTGCGTTTTTGCGATGTTTAAACTGTTGTCTCGGACCCGATGAACATAAAGTACCTGTCGAGGATTTGGCATGAGTAACGTAGGCATAGGCGTTGTTGGCTTGGGGCGGCTGGGTAAGCGACACGCACACAATTTGGTCTACGCAACACCGGGTGCCAGCGTTATCGCTGCTTGCAGTATTGTCGAAGATGATCTTGCATACGCCCGTCATGCGTTAGGTATTGAAACGACTTATACAGACTACGCTGAACTGCTCGCCAATCCGGCCGTGGATGCCGTCTTTTTAGTGACGCCTACCAGCGTACACGCTGAGCAAATTATCCAGGCGCTAGAAGCGGGTAAACATGTCTTCTGTGAAAAGCCGTTAGCGATAAACGTAGCTGATTGTCAGCGTGTTATCGATGTTGCCAAAAAATTCCCCAATCAGATTTCCACCATCGGCTTTGTTCGTCGATTTGATCCAAGCTACGTAGCAGCTCGTAAGCAGATCGACAAAGGCATGATTGGCCAGCCCATCATGGTTCGCTCGCAGACGGTAGACATGGACAACTCTGCTGAATTCCAGATACCGTTTACCGCGACCAGTGGTGGCTTTGCCCACGACATCGTAGTGCACGATATCGACTTGGCACGCTGGTACTTGGGTGCTGAAATGAGCACCGCCTACACCACCGGTGGTTGTTATCGCCACAAAGGTTTTGAGCAACACAACGACATCGACAATGCCTCAGCACTTTGCGCATTTGATAACGGCACCAGTGCGTACTTTTTTGTTAGCCGTATAGCGCAGCACGGCCATGACACTCGCACCGAGATTGTCGGCACTGAGGGCACCTTGAAAATTGGCCAAACACCTATTGCCAACCTCGTGGAAATCTGCGATAAACACGGCGTGCGCCGAGAATGTGTGCAAGACTTTTTCGAACGCTTTGAAGACGCTTTCCGTTTGGAAGCCATCGACTTCGTTGCCGCGATTCGCGAAGGGCGTGCGCCGCGATGTGGACTTGAGGATGCGATCGCTGCTACTCGCGGCGCAATCGCAATTACGGATTCTTGGCGCAGCAAGAAGTTGGTTGAGCTGTAGAGCTCGACCATTTAAGCAGCAGGGCCATTTCCTTATGCGTTTTTAAAATGGTTATTGGAACGCTCCGCCCATACAGGCCAATATTGCGATAAAAGTCAGGGGCTGACTTTTTTTCAAAGTTCCAAATGTAGGAGAGAAACTCTCTGTCTGGGAGTTTTTCCGGGCATCCTTCCGCCATCTCAGGACGAACCGTACCCAAATAACGCTTAACCCTTTTTGCAACCCCGAAAAGAGCAATACGTCGAGGCACGCGCACCCAGAGGATCAAATCTGTGCGCGGTAATCGAATATCAAAAGACGAGGGACTGCTGCCGTCCATCACCCAGCGCTTACGTTGCACCAACTTCGCTGTGATGGCTCTTTGTTGTTGCTTCTCTCGTGCTCTCCAGCTCGGAAGCCAGCGTATATCGCGGTCGATGGAGACGTATTCTAATTCGAATTTTGTTGAAATTTCTCGGGACAGTGTTGTTTTTCCTCCCCCTGAGCAGCCTATGACACAGACTCTATTGGCTTGCGCCAATATTTTTGCTGCCTCCAAGTGTGAGACGAAATTCGGCAAGCCTATTATTCCGTTAGTTGCTTTGCACATAGAGTTTAATCGTTGTTTTTCTTGTCGATGGAGCGAATAGAGAGATTGAACACCCGAAGACCAACGTCAGACACTTTGATTACACCTTGTCCCACCTTAAGTTAGTATATTATCACTGATGCCCTACTGTCCTGCCGCTGTAGCGTCCCGACTAAAACTGGTCTGAACCCAGCGATCATTGAAGGTAGGTGGTGTAGAAAGTCTTTTGGTAACCGTGATTAATTAGGAGCGACACGTGAAAATTGCCGTTTTAGATGACTATCAAGATGTGGTCAAAAATCTAGATTGTTTCGACTTGGTCTCATCCTATGATGTTACTGTTTTCACTGAAACCTATTCGGAACCGGAGCTGGTCGATAAGTTATCTGGCGTTGAGGCTATTGTCTTGATCCGCGAACGCACGATTATCACAGAGTCGCTGCTTTCTCAGCTACCCCAGCTTAAAGTGATTAGCCAAACGGGCAAGGTGAGTAACCATATTGATCCTAAGCTGTGCGAGAAATATGGCGTTACCGTGTTGGAGGGTAGAGGGTCGCCCATTGCTCCGTCTGAGTTGTGCTGGGCACTGTTGATGTCGGCTTCTAGGCATATTCCTGCCTATACCTCAAATTTGCAAAATGATCATTGGCAAAGTTCTGGCGAGCTTGGCTTAGGCCGAACGTTGAACGGATTGACGCTAGGGATCTGGGGTTACGGAAAAATTGGTCAGCGCATCTCGCAGTATGCCAAGGCTTTTGGACTGTCGGTCGTGGTCTGGGGCAGTGAAGGTTCGAGAGACACAGCAGTTGCTGATGGGTTTGAGGCTGCAAGTTCAAAAGAAGTTTTTTTCAAAGAAGCCGATATTATTTCTCTGCATCTGCGCCTAAACGAAGACACGCGAGCCTGCGTCACTGCTGATGATCTAAAACTGATGAAACCAGATTCATTGTTCCTAAATATCAGCCGCGCAGAGCTCATTGAGCCCTCTGCACTTTACAACACCCTTAAATCCAATCCAAGCAGGCGTGCAGCCATAGACGTTTTTGATAGTGAGCCGGCAACAAAAGAAAACGAGCCTTTATTGTCACTGCCCAACGTCACCGCGACCCCACACTTAGGGTATGTTGAGCACAATAGTTACGAGCTGTATTTCAGAATAGCATTTGAAAATATTGTGTCTTTTAGCCGAGCTGCTGTGTAGTTATACCGTGACGTGGTTTGTCGATTGGCCTTTTAAGTCACTCTGATCAATTAGAAACGCAGCACCGTGTTGCCGGCCGATACTAAAACAGGTAAAGAACACGGTATTTTTTAGAAAGGACGATCATGGCACAAATAAAAATATATGGATTGAGGTCAAACCTTAATGAAAATAAAAATGCACTGTCAAAGGCTATTCATGATGCTGTGATGATTGCGTTAGAGTACCCGCCCGAGAAGAAATTCCATCGATTTATTTCCCTGGAACAAAGTGATTATTTTTTCCCTGATGATCGTTCTGAACACTACATAATTATCGAAATTTCTATGTTCGAAGGTCGCTCAGTCGAAGCTAAGAAGTCACTGATACGCAAGCTATATTCAAATATTGAAACTCAAACGGGAATAGTTTCTCAAGATATAGAGATGACGATATTTGAAACCCCAAAAGAAAATTGGGGAATTCGAGGAAAGCCCGGCGATGAATTAGCATTGGGTTATAAAGTAGAAGTATAGGGATTTAACCTTTTATGCTCACTTGAAGCAGAACGTTATCTCTAATTCAATGGATTAACTCACGCATTGCCAGTAACACCTGCCACAGTGAGCAGGTGACCACGGGTCTGATTACTGCCGCATCCTTGTCTTTTTGAATGAGTCGTCGGGTGTGCCGCTGAAGCACTTGATTACCCAAGGGTAGCTGTCGGTCACATAATAGCCATATTGCCCATCCACGGTCATGCCATTGCACTCGTCCAGATCACCAATGTCAGTGAACTCCCAGTCATCGATGTAGGTGCCATCGTGCAAGCCACCCGGATTAGAATTGCTCTTTGTCCCTCTAGATCCTTGCTTTAAAGTGTAACCGCTGGCGGCTTTTCTGACGGTATCCGTTTCCGCGTCTAAGAAATAACTGCCATAGATTGGAAAGCCGTCCGCAGCAAAGCCGATTAAGGGAGAGCCTTCAGTGCCCGGGTTATCGTCAAACATGGCATTTGGGTTGCCGTGGTAGTGATACATACCGTTAGGCTGTGGGTGGCCGTTGTACTGATCTTCTCCGAAACCGCTGTTTGATGAGCGAGGATCTAGTAACCAGCCATCGTTGGTTCTACAGCCAGACTTCACATTTCCATTGGCGTCAACACGCCTTCCATCGGGTTGATAACAGCCCGCTGATAGAATATCGAGCACCACGCCGTTGAGCATCACACCGTTGTTAAGCCTTTGCGATAGAGCTGTCTTTTTAGCGGCCAAGGTAGGGCTGCGACTGACTGTGTAGCTGGCAGGGATAGCCTTCACTTCGTTATGAAAATTCGCGCTGCTGTCGTTAAAGTCGTGGTTCGGAATACTGTTTGTGGCAATAGTGCAGTTGTTGTTGTCACTGCTAATGGCCACTGCGCCTTGAAAACCCAGATCGCGGTTTTGATCTGTAACGCTGGACAAATAGCTGTTGTCGTACACGGCGCAGTCAGCACGGCGTTCGTTAAAGATTGCACCCGTTATATCTATTGTCTGGCCTGTAAGTGCGCCGGTCTGTGTATGTGTTTTTTCGCTCTCAGAACCTGCAATTGACCAGCGACCGATCAGGGCGGCGAACAGTAAAAGTGGTACGGCCCATAGCGTTAGTTTGTTCGTCACCTTTAAAACCTCTTGGAGCAGATTAATATTTTAAGTAAGCGTGCACGATGAAACTGCAGTGAGGTGTAGTGCTAAATATCACCTCGCTGTTTAAAGTAATTATGCTGGCGATGGAACATTTCAGCAATACAACTACATGTAAAGTAATTGTCAATAGTAGGTAAAGACTCTTTACAGAAATGCTGTGTTTTAGGTTGTGCCTGTGCCTGTGCCTGTGCCTGGTTTCAAAGTCGGTGTGTGTGCTTCAACTGGCAAGCCAGCCCGGTGGAACGCCAGCCCAGCCTATGCACATTGCCACCCTGGCCATCTGTGATGTGTTCAGCTATGCCATGAATAGGGTGTCGATGAAACACGGATCACGCTGTTAGATTTCCAGCCAGATCGAAATAAATTTGCAACATACAAAGTTGATCCAGAGGATTACTTTTTTACCCCACGTTGTTTGGTGACTTGTGCAACACAATCTCCACAATTCCCGCCAGTACGATAAGTGTCGTGCCTGTTATCTCTCGCCAGCCAAATGGCTCTGCGGTAAAAATTGCAGCGCTAATGACACCAAAAACAACCTCCGATAACATCAGGATGCCAAAAACTCCAGTGCCAATTTTTGGCGGTGACCACATGAGTATCGCCATTGTCGGAATGACAAAAAGCAGGGTGATACCCAATAACAGCGGTAAACTCTTGAGCAGGTCCTCAGTGCTTGGCACTGATCCGAGCGACCCCCTCAGCAAAGGATACTGAGCTACCGCCGCCAGCAAGGCAAACAGCATGATGATGTACAACAGTGGGAATACGCCCGCAGGTTTTTCAATCTCGGTTCTAGCCGCTCCAGCCGCGACTAACAAGCCGCCAATGAGTCCGAAATAGTCACCAAGTTTTGTTGGCAGTGGCAGGCCAACTTCTAGACCAACCACAATCCACAATCCAGACAGCGCCAGCGCAATGCTCACCACGCGTGGCCAGCCTAGTGGGCGTTTTAAAAAAATGGCTTCAATTAGGGTGGCCCAGACAGGCGTCATGTAGAAGAATATTAACGCTCTAACCACATCTGTCACCAGGAATGAATTAGAGTAAAAGACCATCCCGCTTCCAACCAGCAGACCGCAAAGCCAATGCCGAAAGCCAATGTCTTTGCCCTGCATCAGGCGCCAGATCGCGAGCGGCGTCAACACGGCCAGTGCAATCAAGTATTGAGCGATGGTACCCCATCCACCCGTCATGCCTGCCTCTTGCAGCCAGCGTTGTGGTATCCAATAAAGGCCCCACAGTCCAGCCGCAGCAGAAACGACTAAACAGATCATCATAAAGTTTGCTTGTCGCAAAATTGGGTACTTCCGTTTGCAAGTTTTTTTAGGCTGCCGCACAGGCCAACTGATTAGAGCAATTTTTACGATACCAGCATCGGTGTGTTTGTTGATATCCTAGAGGCGACCCCTTGGTCTTGCGATTAGATTTCTATTAGGACAATCATGCACCAGAGCATTCCCGCCAATACGCGCAACATCATTGCTGCCTGCGCTGCAATCACGGTGTTTGGGTTAGCCTTTGGCATGACCTATCCGTTGTTATCGTTGATCCTTGAGTCCCGTGGTGTATCCACTGAAATGATTGGTATCAACTCCGCCATGATGCCCATCGGAATATTACTTTTTTCCTCAGTGATTCCAACGTTATCGAAACGATTTGGTTCACGTAATGTAGCCATTGTCGCAGCCCTAGCCACAGCACTATTGGTACTCTCTTACAAAATATTTGATTCACTTGAAGCTTGGTTTCTAATTCGCTTGTTACAGGGGATGACAATCTCAACGCTGTTTGTTCTCAGCGAAGCATGGATTGTTGGATTCGCGGGCAGCGCTAATCGAGGGAAAATCGTCGCCATATACGCGAGCGCGTTGTCTCTGAGTTTTGGTCTTGGCCCAGCGATAATCGGCTGGATTGGCATTGAAGGTTGGGCACCCTTTGTCATTGGGGCGCTCATCCTACTGTTGGGGGTCTTTCCCCTGTACCTTGTAAGAGAAGAAAACAGCAAGCAGCCCGAAGAAAAATCAGCGTCTGGCTTTTTTCAATTTTTTCCAAAAGCGCCTATGTTGCTCGTGGCCGTGTTTTCATTTGCCATATTTGATGCGGCTACGCTCTCATTGTTACCGGTGTATAGCTTGCAAAATGGGTTGTCTGTATCGGTCGCGGCTGGCACGCTGACCGCACTTATAATCGGTAATGCGGTGTTGCAATTCCCCGTGGGTTGGCTCGCTGATCGCTACCCGCATCGTCACATTTTAAACGCCTGTGCTTTGATTACCGCTCTGGGACTGTTTGTTCTACCGGTCACCATGAACACTGTATTGATGTGGCCGCTGTTGGTGCTTATCGGTACTGCCGGGTATGGCATGTACACAGTGTCGCTAACATCGCTTGGGGATCGTTTTGAAGGCGACGAACTAGTCGATGGTTCTGCATCTTTTGCAGTAATGTGGGGATTGGGTGCGTTACTCGGCTCGCTCTCGGGTGGCTGGGCAATGAGTCTTTTTGGCGCTCACGGTTTGCCAGTGCATCTTGGCGTGATTTATTTGATATTTACCGCGGGTATGGTGGTGCGGGGCAGAAGCTTGGCTCGCCAAACCAGTAGTGGCTAAACCTAAGGAATAGGTAAGCGGTTTTTTAAGGAGTGCCGTATGCAATTCTTCGACTGGCATTGTGATGCGATAAACGACGATACAGTGATTGACTCGAATTATCGAAATACACAGAATGTGCGCCGATATTTTAGAAATAAATGCGGTGATCACTTTAAAATGAATCGTGATTTCATGGTTTGGATAAAACAAGCGCAGGGAAAAAAAATGCGCGATGCCGCAGAGGAATGGGTAAGTCGGCAGTCTTAGAAATGCAGTACTTATCTTGCTGCAAAATCTTTTCTAAATTCGCGGCATTCTCCAAGTTGCGTGAATGCCCGAGCATTCGCTAAAAGGTTGTGTGTCGTGGCTTGCAAAAAGGCCATCTTGCGTAATTAGCGCCGTGTTCCAACCTCTTGCCGCCGCGCCCAGAATGTCTGTGTGCAAGGAGTCCCCACACATCACTATTTTGTCAGGTGATACACCCTCGAGAGATTTTTCTGCCAGAGCAAACACTTCAGGGAAGGGCTTGCCAAAAAACTGCACCTGCTGCGCTCCCAAGTCCACTAGTTTGTGGCCGTAGAATCCGGGCTCTAGTGAAAACCCATCGTCTCGTGGCGCCACAAGGTCTGCATTGGCGATTAGAACTGGGCGATCGTTCGACAACAACGAGACCTCAAGTAAAGCCTGCTTTTTAGCACTCCATACTTGCGACGACAAAAACAGAAAGCCTTGCACCTTGTCATAGTCGGCAGCAACTTCTTCTAGTCGAACAAAGCTTCCCGGTATATCGAGCAATTCATCTTCGGCTGCTGCAACTACGCCCCAACAAGCCGGAGTAAGCGTCTGGAGAGTAGCGTCACGACTGGTGATGATCTCGTCGTCTTCCAGCGCGATTCCCAAAGCTTCAAATTTGGCGATGGCGCCTTGCCGATCATAGCTAGCTGCGTTAGTCAAAATTCGAATCTGACAGCCCATGTCACGCAATTGAGCGACACGTTCATCGGCCCCAGGTATTAGAGATTCCCCAACATTCAGAACACCAAACGCGTCAAAGACAAAGGCTTGCACGTGTTCAGCAATATCAGACAGGTTACAGATGTCTTGGGTACTAGGTCGTACTGTTAGCTGCGGCAATCTCGAGCGGATCACTTCGTAGCGTTCAAAAATTTCAGTCGTGCTTTGCATGCTTTGTCACGTTCTCGTCGTTTGAAGTCTGGGTGAATCATTTTGTGGGGTTGAGCGCCTAAAACGACAGAAAAATGGTCGTTATTTGAATTAATACGCATTATAAAACGCCATACGATCAATTATCTCACAAAAAATGTTGTTTTAGTGCCACTTTAGGACGTAAGCTTAGCGATAAATTGGAAGGGAGTTACACGGTGTCGACGCGAAAGAGACAGCGCATTCAACAGATTGAGGACTTGGTGCAAGAGCAAGGAACCGTATCGGTTGGCGCCTTGGCTGAACGGTTAGGCGTCTCTATGCAAACTATCAGACGGGACGTGGCTGTACTCTGTGATGACGAGGTTTTGCGCCGCAGCCACGGACACGTAGAACTGGGCTTAGATCGGCTGAACACTCCCTTTGATCAGCGAGCTGTAACCAACGCATCAAGTAAGCAGAGCATTGGTGAAATGG
Source organism: uncultured Granulosicoccaceae bacterium (assembly GCA_937965695.1). GTDB lineage: Bacteria > Pseudomonadota > Gammaproteobacteria > CALCKW01 > CALCKW01 > CALCKW01. The sequence goes on along the minus strand of CALCKW010000026.1, from coordinate 15,156 downwards.
CTGCTTCAAAAATCCCGCACGGCGCCACGCTGTTTTTGTCGATAGGGTCAACGCCACTCGCCGTCGCCAAAGCGCTGCACAGACACAAAGACCTCACTGTGATCACCAACAACCTCAACGCTGCCATGGCGCTGAGCGCCGAGGTTTCCAATCGAATCATCTTGCCAGGTGGCGAATTGCGATTGCCCGACCGCGATATCTTAGGAGATGAGGTGCTCGAGTTTGTCGACCGTTACCGTGTGCAGTTTGGGGTGTTTGGTGTCGCCGGTGTGGCAGAAGACGGCGGCCTGCTGGATTTCCATTCGGCTGAGGTGAGAGTGCGAGAACGCATGGTAGAAAACTCACAGCAGTCCATGTTGTTGCTTGATCATTCCAAATTTGGGCGTATCGCACCTGCTGTCGGCGGGCAGATTAGCGAAATAGATACCGTGATTTTAGACAAGAGGCCAGATGCCTGCTTTAGCTCTTTGTTAGAAGCATGTGGCTCGCGATTAATCGTTACCGAAGAAGGCCAGCCGTGAGCGCAGAGAGTTTGAATGATCAGCCCTTTGTGGTTTTGCAAGATGTTGCCAAACGCTGGAATGGTCAGTTGGGTGTGGAAGAGATATCTCTAGAGATAGAAGAGGGTTCATTTGTAGCGTTGCTTGGGCCGTCTGGATGTGGCAAATCGACGACATTGCGATTACTCGCAGGCCTAGAGCTGCCAGATGAAGGCGAAATTGTTATACAGGGCCGGGACGTAACATCTAGCGCGGCTTCTGATCGCAATTTGTCGATGGTGTTTCAGTCCTACGCTTTGTTTCCGCATTTATCAGTTGCTGAAAATGTCGTTTTTGGCCTTAAGGTGCGACGCGTACCCAAAGCAGAACGGCGCGAGAAAATGGAGCGTGCACTGGAGATTACTGGCCTTCTGGGTTTTGAGTCACGTAAACCGGCGGAGTTATCTGGTGGGCAACGCCAGCGGGTGGCACTGGCACGCGCTATCGTTGCCGGGCAGCCGCTTTGCCTAATGGACGAGCCTCTGTCTAACTTGGATGCAAAGTTGCGCAACTCTGTACGAAAAGACATTAAAAAGCTGCAGCGAGATCTCGGCATCACTGTTGTCTACGTTACTCATGATCAAACCGAGGCCATGAGCATGGCGGACAAAGTGGTGTTGATGAAGGACGGGCGTATTCAGCAGATAGGTTCTCCTGATGATCTCTACAATCGACCCGCAAATACTTTTGTGGCGGGTTTTGTGGGCGCGCCGCCAATGGCGCTTATAGACGGAGAAATGCTAGAAGGATTTTTGCCAGACAGCAAAATTGGCCTGCGCGCAGAGCATGTCAGCATTGTGCCTGCTGGCAGCGGACGATTTACCTGCCGTATCAGCGAGTGCGAGTTCCTCGGTTCTGAGACATTGATTGGCTTGCAGCATCCCGGAACTACTGGGCTGACGTTATTGCAGCCAGGCTTGTCATTGCTGGAAGAAAACACAAGTATCGATATCAACTTTGAAGACCAACACCTGCATATATTTAACACCGATGGTCAACGCGTAAACGCCTGATCATTATTTTATAACCCAAAGAAGGAAATTGAGATGCAAAAGCTAAAGAAGCTTGGCCTCGCCGCGGCTTTGAGCGTGAGTCTTTCGACGCCAGCCTTGGCACAAACCGAATTGACGATGTATTACCCCATCGCCGTGGGTGGAGCCCTGACGGAAGTTGTCGATGGCATCGTGTCTGATTTTCATGCTGAAAATCCAGACATCAAAGTCAACGCAATCTATTCGGGTAACTACGACGATACCCGCGTAAGAGCCTTATCAGCAATCAATTCTGGAGAGTCTGCGCAATTAGCGGTCATGTTCTCTATTGATGCCTACGATCTCATTGAGCAAGAACTCATCTTGCCTTTTGATGATCTGGTTAGCGGTGACGAAGGGGCAGAGTGGCTGAACAGCTTTTACCCAGCGTTAATGGCGAACGGACAAATCGAAGGCAAGACTTGGGGCATCCCATTTCAGCGTTCAACCATTGTTGCCTACTACAACAAAGACAAGTTTCGCGCTGCGGGCCTAGACCCAGAAAAAGCTCCTGCCAGTTGGGAAGAGCTGGTTGATATGGGCAAAAAACTCACCACTGATGGCAACTATGGAATCATGATTCCATCGACGGGTTATCCCTATTGGATGTTTCAAGCACTAGCGATTCAAAACGGCAAAGAGTTAATGTCCAGCGATGGCGTCACAACTTTTTTCGACGACCCAACCGTCGTGGAAACGCTCGAGTTCTGGAAGTCACTTTCTGTTGAGCACGGCATCATGCCCACTGGCACCGTTGAGTGGGGCACATTGCGTCAGGCCTTCCTAGAAGGGCAGACAGCGATGATGTGGCATTCCACAGGTAACCTGACTGCTGTTAAAAAGAACGCCAGCTTTGATTTTGGTGTTGCTGAGTTGCCAGCTAACGTGCGCAAAGGTTCGCCAACAGGTGGCGGCAACTTCTACGTGTTTAAAGACACGAGCGAAGAAGAGCAGGCGGCTGCAATTAAGTTGATTCAGTTCATGACTTCACCTGAGCAAGCAGCCGAGTGGTCTATCGCTACGGGCTACATGGGTGTGTCCGCAGCTGCGTACGATACTCCAGCGCTCAAAGCCTACACAGAGTCTTTCCCTCCTGCGCTTGTCGCTCGCAACCAGCTAGAAAATGCAGTTGCTGAGTTCTCAACGTTTGAGACTGCTCGAGTGCGCGATGGCCTCAACAGCGCGATCCAATCGGCACTGACAGGCAACAAGAGCCCTGCAGACGCATTGGCTGAAGCTCAGAAAAGTGCTGAGCGTCAGTTGCGCGACTACCGCTAACAGGCAGTTAGAGAAAACCGGCATCGGCCTTCATAAGTGAGGTCGATGCCGCCTTTGACGGAAAATAAAAAAACATGGCTGAACGAGTCAACCAAGAGCGACGTAGACAGGCCATTTACGGGTGGCTGCTGCTGCTACCGGCGGCAACGCTGCTGAGCATTTTTGCCTTTTACCCAACCGTCGCCACCTTGTGGTCAAGCTTGTTTTCGCGTGGCACTCGTCGACGACCCAGTGAATTTGTCGGCACTGAAAATTACGCCGATCTATTTGCCGACCCCACCTTTTGGTTGGTGGTACAAAATAACCTGCTGTATGCAGCGATAACTATTCCCGTGTCCATCGGCATTGCTCTGGCAATGGCGTTGTGGGCCAACTCTAAAATTCCGGCGCGTGGTTTTGTCCGCACCGCTTATTTTACGCCCACTGTTTTGCCGATGATCGCTGCGGCAAACCTTTGGCTGTTCTTCTACACGCCTGGCCTTGGCGTGCTCGATCAAATAGGTTCACTGTTTGGCATCCCATCAATAAATTGGTTGGGACAGCCAGAGACAGCTCTCTGGGCGGTGATTATTGTCACTATCTGGAAAGAGGCTGGATTTTTTATGATTTTTTATCTGGCTGCCCTGCAGACGATCCCGGAGGATCTTAAAGAAGCGGCAGACATAGAAGGTGCGAGCCGGTGGACTTACCTGCGACGAATTGTGTTGCCGTTGTTGATGCCGACAACTCTGTTTATTGTCGTCAATGCGATGATCAATTCGGTGAAATTAATCGATCACTTGTTCATCTTGACCAAGGGCGGCCCGTCGGACGCATCGAAGTTGATTTTGTATTATATCTGGGAGATGGCGTTTGCGTTCTTCGACGCTCCGCATGCAGCGGCCATGACCATCATGATATTGTCGGTTCTCTGTATTGTTGCGACTATCCAGTTCTTTTACATTGATCGCAGGACACACTACCAATGACACGACTAACTCGTTTTGGTGAGAGTTTTGCTGCAATCTTGCTGGCGGTGATTTGGATATCACCCTTGTTGTTCGCCTTTTGGGCTGCTTTTCACTCGACGTCAGATGCAGTCAATTTTAATCTCAGCTCTGCTTGGACTCTGGACAACTTTCGCACCGCTTGGCGTGGTGCTCCGTGGTTGCAATATTTTCTGAATACATTTCTGCTAGTGACAGTGGTATTAATAGGGCAATTCATACTGACAACCCTAGCCGGTTTTGCTTTTGCAAAGCTTGAGTTTCCCGGCAAGAACTTCGTCTTTGTCTTGGTTTTGATGCAGCTGTTTATCTTGCCCGAGGTATTGATCCTAGAAAATTACGCGATGGTGTCTAGGCTCGGATTGTTTGACTCTATTCTGGGCGTGGGCATGCCTTATATGGCTAGCGCGTTTGGCATATTTCTAATGCGGCAGTCTTTTAAGTCTGTACCGATGGAGCTGCACGAAGCGGCAAGAATAGAGGGCTGTAGTTTGCTGGGCATTTTGTGGCATGTGTATGTGCCACTGGCCAAGCCTACATACCTCGCTTACGCTCTGGTGTCTGTCTCCACACATTGGAACAATTTCTTGTGGCCGCTTATTGTCACCAACTCACCAGACACCCGTCCCTTGACCGTAGGTTTGTCAATATTTGGTGCACCAGAGAACGGGGTGGACATCAGTGTTATATCCGCTGCAACGCTTATGTCGGTTGCACCATTGCTGATTGCCTTTTTGCTCTTTCAGCGTCAGTTTGTGCAAGCCTTTTTGCGAGCTGGTATTAAGTGACAACCATTCTGCAAATTAGCGACACTCACCTTGTGCCCCACGAAGTTTTTGTCAAAGGGCGGTTGAACCCGTCTGCGGCGCTAGAGAACCTGGTTGCGCGAATATGTGCATTGCGCGAGCAGCTGGGGCCAATTGATGCTGTTTTGCACAGTGGAGATATAAGTGACGACGGCTCGCTCAAAAGCTATCAAAGGCTAGAAGAGATACTTGCACCGCTGAAGCTGCCTGTTTTTGCGATTCCTGGAAATCACGACGCGCGTGAAAACATGCGTTCTGCGTTTAGCCATCAAGGTTACTTGCCGGCAACCGGAAAGCTGCACTGGCAAAAGCGCTTGGCATCCTTCGATATGATTGGTATTGATACCTTGGTTGAAGGTAGCGGCGGTGGTTTGGTGGATGCAGAGGCATTCTCCTTTATTGAAGCCATGCTGACAGAGGCGGGGGATCGACCTGTGTTGTTGGCAATACATCATCCGCCTTTTGCCTGTGGCATCAAATTTATGGACAAGATAGGGCTAGAAGGTGCGGATGCATTGGCAAATTTGCTGCAAAAATATAACAATGAAATTCGTGTGGTGTGTGGCCATATTCACAACACGATGATCGCTACGGTGGGTGGTAAGGTTGCGCTTTCTGGGCCATCATCTTGCAGTGCTTTTGCGTTTGATACCCGCGCGGATGCCTTTGTAGGATTTGTAGTGCGTGAAGATGGGTTTATGTTACATCGTTGGCAGGACGGTTTTAAATCCGTGCGAATAGACGCTAGAGATGACTCGCACCGTTTGCCCTTCTAACAAGGCCTGACTCTCCAGTTGAACTCTCTTGGGTTCGCAGTATTATCGGCCAAGTCCTTGGCTTGGAGAAGCTGTGCAATTCTTATGAAACCGGCAATCATGAGTGGTCTGGCGATAAGAAAAAAGCGCCTGGTTTTTAATCTTTTCAAAAGCGCTTACGGTGCTCATGGCCGTGTTTTCATTTTCCATATTTGATGCGGTTACGCTTTCATTGTTACCGGTGTGTAGCTTGCAAAATGGGTTGCCTGTATCGGTCGCGGCTGGCACGCTGACCGCATTTATAATCGGTAATGCGGTATTGCAATTCCCGGTGGATTGGCTTGCTGATCGCTATCTGCATCGTCACATTTAAACGCCTGTGCTTTGATTACGGCTCTGCGGCATTTGCGGTGATGTGGGGCCTAGGCGCGCTACTTGGATCACTCTCGGGTGCGTGGGCCATGAGTTTTTTTGGCGCCCACGGTTTGCCTGTGCATCTGGCGGTGGTCTATTTTATTTTCATTGCCGGTATGCTGGTGCGCGGCAAAAGTCTGGCCGACAAAAGAGAGTCTAATCGAGCGTCATAGAGCACGCTTCGTGGGCTGTATATAATTGCCAATGATACGCATGTTGTGGCGGACGTAAGCTGCGACGACTGCTAGTGTCACCCGATCTGCGTTTGAGTGATTAGTGGCCAGCGAAAATCCGCTGATGCAGCGGGTTAGCCCCGATGCGATACGCTAATTCTGCGGGGTGCTTGACGTCCCAAATGGCAAAATCTGCGCGAAGACCCGTGCGGACTATACCGGTGTCTGTCGTGCCCAATGCCTGCGCGGCGTGACGAGTCACACCAGCCAACGCCTCGGCAGGCGTCATGCGGAAAAGCGTGCAAGCCATGTTCATGACCAGCAGCAGTGAGCTAATAGGAGATGATCCGGGGTTGCAATCAGTAGCTATTGCCATTGGCACGTTGTTTTCACGGAATGCCGCAATGGGCGGAGCTTGTGTTTCGCGCAGGGTATAAAATGCGCCCGGCAATATCACCGCAACGGTGCCAGATTCTTTCATTGCCAGTGCATCGCTCTCGGTCGCGTATTCCAAGTGGTCTGAGGACAAGGCCTTGTGCCGGGTTGCTAAGAGAGTTCCCCCCAAATGGGAGAGTTGTTCTGCATGCAGCTTTACCGGAATATTTAGTTCATTGGCCAGCTTAAAGACGCGTTCGATCTGATCCGGTGAAAAGGCAATGATTTCGCAAAAACCATCAACGGCGTCCACTAAGCCTTCAGCGTGCGCGGCCAATAGGGCGGGTAGGCAGACATCATCAATGTAGGCATCGGCGCGCCCCGTGTACTCTTGGGGTATAGCGTGCGCCCCGAGGAAGCTTGTGCGTACACGCACCGGACGGTGTTTTTCTATTGCCCTTGCTACGCGCAGCATGGTCAGTTCGGCTTCTTGATCCAATCCGTAACCGGATTTTATTTCAATCATGGACAGGCCTTCGGCGAGCAGCCCATCAACGCGCCCTAAGGCCGACTCTAGTAGCTTGTCATAGCCAGCCTCTCGGGTAGAGCGAACCGTGGAAACAATGCCACCGCCAGCCTGAGCTATTTCCTCGTAACTTGCACCTTCCAGTCGCTTTTCAAACTCGGCTGCTCGGTGTCCACCGTGAACAATGTGCGTGTGGCAATCGATCAGCGCTGGAGTTAGTAGCCGGCCTGCTAAATCTTTCTGCTCCAACGCGGCAAAGTGCGTGGGCAGCGTGTCTTCAGTCCCTACCCAGACGATGATGCCTTCGTCGATAACGACGGTTCCATTTTCAATGAGGCCGTAGGGCGTGTCACCATCCATGGTGGCAATTGTTGTATTTCTCAATCGCATCATTGTTAAAAATCGCAGCGGTGTGAGCCGCAGCTATCCATGCTGTTGGGGGTTATTCGCAGTGATTTAACTTCAATTGTCACAGGATACCCGGTAGATCGAGGTTATTCTCTCTTGCGCACGCCAAGGCGTCTTCGTATCCGGCGTCGGCGTGGCGCATTACGCCTGTTGCAGGGTCATTCCACAAGACACGCTCGATGCGTCGGTCGGCGTCGGTTGTACCATCGCAGCAGATAACCATGCCAGAGTGTTGTGAAAAACCCATTCCCACACCGCCGCCGTGGTGGAGTGAAACCCATGTAGCACCAGACGCAGTATTTAGCAGCGCATTCAATAGTGGCCAATCAGAGACAGCGTCGGAGCCATCTTTCATGGATTCAGTCTCGCGGTTTGGAGAGGCGACAGAACCAGAGTCCAAATGATCGCGCCCAATCACGATGGGAGCCGAGAGTTCACCGTTGCGCACCATTTCGTTAAATGCAAGCCCGAGTTTATGTCGTACGCCCAATCCCACCCAACAGATACGCGCAGGCAACCCTTGAAAAGCAATTCTCTTGCGTGCCATATCCAGCCAGTTATGCAGGTGGTGGTCATCGGACAGAATTTCTTTTACCTTAGCGTCGGTCTTATAGATATCTTCAGGGTCACCCGATAGCGCGCACCACCGAAACGGGCCAATCCCGCGACAAAAAAGCGGGCGAATGTAGGCGGGAACAAAGCCCGGAAATTCAAAGGCGCTTTCCAGGCCTTCTTCTTTTGCCACTTGGCGAATATTGTTTCCGTAATCAAGCGTAGGTACACCCGCGTGCCAAAAAGCAACCATGGCCTCTACCTGTAAACGCATACTGGCGCGGGCGGCTTTTTCAACCGTTTTAGGGTCGGATTCTTGTTTTTCCTTCCAAGTGTCGACGTCCCAGCCCTGCGGCAAGTAGCCGTGAATAGGGTCGTGTGCACTGGTTTGGTCGGTGACGATGTCTGGTCGCACACCGCGTTCTAGCAATTCTGGGAATACATCGGCTGCGTTCCCAATCAGAGCAACGGATTTAGCCTCACCGGCCTGGGTCCATTTTTTGATCAAGGCTAATGCTTCATCGATGCTGTGCGTTTTCTCGTCCACGTAACCTGTGCGTAGCCGGAATTCTGCGCGAGTCTCGTCGCACTCTACCGCTAGGCAGCAAGCACCGGCCATGACGGCAGCCAGAGGTTGTGCACCGCCCATTCCACCCAATCCGCCCGTTAATATCCATCGACCTTTTAGGTTGCCGTCGTAGTGTTGGCGACCCGCTTCAACAAAGGTCTCATAGGTTCCTTGCACAATGCCTTGGCTCCCGATGTAGATCCATGAGCCCGCAGTCATTTGCCCGTACATGGCCAAGCCTTTGCGATCGAGCTCGTTGAAGTGGTCCCATGTGGCCCAGTGGGGAACAAGGTTAGAATTGGCGATCAGTACACGCGGTGCGTCGCAGTGTGTCCGAAATACCCCGACGGGTTTGCCCGATTGCACCAAGAGTGTTTGATCGCTCTCTAGGTTTTTTAAGCTGGCGACGATTTGGTCAAAATCTTCCCATGTGCGCGCTGCACGTCCAATGCCTCCGTACACCACTAAGTCATGGGGGTTCTCTGCAACGTCCGGGTGAAGATTGTTCATCAGCATACGCATAGGGGCTTCTGTCAGCCAGCTTTTACAGCTTATTTCAGTGCCGGTATCAGGTTTCACCGTGCGTTGATTGTGACGGGAACCGGGCTTTTTACCGAGCGCTGTCGATGACGAGGATTCTGAATGACTCATGTTTTGCCGTCCGTCTTGGTGGTCATAGAAGAAGCGTGCTCATGCAGTGCTTCCAGTATTTTTTGGAGAGTTATTCTCAGGCGATCAGCTTTTTCATGGCTGAAATCAAAGGGGGCTGATTCACTGTCCAAGTACGTGGATTGAGTAAGTTCCATTTGAATGGCGTGCAGACCGTCTAGTGGTCGGCCATAGTGCCGCGTGGTCCAGCCGCCTTTAAAACGTCCATTGACTACCGTCGAATAGTGCTTGTCGGCGTGGCAGATACGCGCAGTGCTGCGTTCAAACTCAGCAGCGCAAGTTAGACCGTTGTTCGTGCCGATACTGAAGTCAGGCAGTGTTCCCTCAAACAAAAAAGGGATACCGGAACGAATAGAGTGGCAGTCGTACAAAACAGCGATACCGTGGCGTTGACGCACGCGTTCAAGCTCGGCTTCCAGCGCGGCGTGATAAGGCGCATGAAAATCTTGCTTGCGTTGTTCTATCTCTTTCGATGAAGGAGGTACTTTCCACAGGGGAACGCCGTCAAAATCGGTCAACGGCACGAGCGTGGTCGTATTTTGTCCCGGATATAAACTCTCGCCACTGGGGTCGCGGTTGGCATCAATCACGTAGCGGTGAAAGGTGGCTTTTACTGTGCTTGCTCCGTCCAGCAGATCCGCATACAAACGGTCAACGTGCCAATCGGTGTCCGCAAGTGTTTGTGCCAACGGTGTTAGTGAATTCCGTATTGTCTCGGGTACGTACGTGCCCGCGTGTGGGATGCCAAGCACAATTGGGCTGTCTCCCCGAGTGACTTCGACCGCTTCCATGTTTAATACGCTCCCCTTAAATTCTCCATCCCGAACGACTCTGCGATGACATTGGCCTTGACCATTTGAGCCGCTTCGGCGATTTCGTCTGCCAGAAACCGATCTTCTACCAAGCTGGGTATGGTTTCGCGAACTTTAGCGATGACATTTTGCAAGTTTGGGCTTGTTTTGAGCGGCGCGCGAAACTCGACGCCTTGTGCTGCGCACAGCAATTCAATGCCGAGTATGTTGCTCAAGTTTTCGTTCATTTTATACAACCGACGTGCAGCATGCGCTGCCATTGAAACGTGGTCTTCTTGATTTGCCGAAGTGGGAGTTGAGTCTGTGGAACAGGGGTTTGCCAAGTGTTTGTTTTCGCTCATGAGCGCCGCACTTGTCACTTCTGCAATCATAAAACCAGAGTTCAAACCCGGCTCAGGTGTCAAAAAAGCAGGTAAATCGAAAGACAGTGTAGGGTCAACCATCAGTGCTACTCGTCGCTGAGCTATAGCGCCCAACTCAGAGAGCGCCAGTGCTATTTGGTCTGCCGCGAAGGCCACCGGTTCGGCGTGGAAGTTTCCACCCGAGACGATCTCCCCGGTAGCCACTAGCACCAGTGGATTATCCGTGACCGCATTGGCTTCTGTTTCTAGTGTTTGTCCCGCCTGATTGAGTAAATCAAGTACGGCCCCCGAAACTTGGGGGTTACAACGAATGCAATAAGGGTCTTGCACTCGGGTGTCTCCCTCCCGGTGGCTCTCTCTGATTTCAGATCCGTCTAAAATCGCTCGCATTGCGCGTGCCACGGTGATCTGACCCGTGTGACCTCTCAATGTATGGATGGCGTCGTTTAGCGGTGCGGTAGATCCCATGATAGCGTCCGTAGACAAAGAAGCACCGACAACTGAGGCGTGCGCACATCGCCAAGCCGTGAACAAACCTGCCAGTGCACAGGCCGTGGAAAACTGTGTGCCATTAGTGAGACCAAGGCCTTCTTTGGGGCCTAGATCGATAGGGCTGAGTCCGGCGCGTTTAAGCGCTTCTTTGGCGGGCAGGGTTTCACCATCAAAGTGTGCTTCGCCTTCACCAATCAACGCCGCAGCTAGGTGCGCCAACGGAGCCAAATCACCACTGGCGCCCACTGAACCTTGCACGGGAATAATCGGTGTGACTCTTTGCTCGAGCATGGCTTCGATGAGATCGGTGGTGCTGAGCGCAATGCCAGAGGCACCGCGTCCAATAGACAAAAGTTTGAGTATCATCATCAGTCGGGTAGTGGGCACGTCAAGTGGCTCACCAACACCGCAGCAGTGCGACAGGACTAAATTGCGTTGCAGCTTAGAGGCGTCGCTTTCTTCGATTTTGATGCTGGCCAGTTTCCCAAACCCGGTGTTGATCCCGTAGACAGCTGCCTCTCCCGCCGCAGCGCTTGCGACCAAGTCCGCAGCCGCCTGCATAGCCGGGCGAACCGACGGGTCGAGCCTAACGGTTGTTTCTTCGCGCCAGATTTTTTCAAGGGTCTCTAGAGTGGTTGAACCTGGGCTGAGAACTGTAGACATCTGCTACTCCGAATGAATGAGCTTTGTTTGGAAATCACCGAACTCTATGCTTGTACGAAATCTGTTTCGCGTGTAAATATGTACGTACATAATAATGATGTCAAGCGAAGGTGTGCCGGTTCATGAAAATTATTTTGGCTAAGCAAGCTCTGCTTCCCCAAGGCTGGGTAAACAATGTTCGCGTGGGTGTCGACGATTCTGGTCGAATAGCATTTGTAGAATACAGTGAAGATATGCATCAAAGCGTCGAAGCGGAGGCACATCGAGTTGCCACACTGTTGCCCGCACCCGCTAATGCGCACAGCCATACCTTTCAACGCGCGATGGCCGGGTTGACCGAGAAACGTGGGCCAGACTCCAGTGATTCTTTTTGGACATGGCGCAAATTGATGTACCAATTTTTGGACCGCCTAACACCCGACGATATCGAGGCGATTGCCGCTTTTGTGCAGATGGAAATGCTGGAGTCTGGCTACGCGACTCAGGTTGAATTTCACTATTTGCATAAACAACCGGGTGGCAAGTTCTACGATAATCCAGCCGAACTCAGCGATCGCATTGCCGCGGCGGCGGCCACGACTGGAATAGGGCTCACCCTACTGCCGGTTCATTACCAATACGGCGGTTGTGACAGTCGGCCGTTGCAGGGTGGGCAACGACGGTTTAGCACAGACCTTCAAGAGTTTGAGTCACTGTGGTCTTGTGCAAGGAACTCCCTGCGTTCATTGCCCGCTGACGCACAGATTGGCGTGGCTCCACACAGTTTGCGTGCTGTTTCACCAGATAACCTTGCGGCGTTACAAAAGATATCTCCCGATGCGCCGTTCCATATGCACTTGGCAGAACAAATCCAAGAGGTAGATGAAGTGGTAAATGCATGGGGAGCCCGGCCCGTTGACTGGTTATTCGATCACGCTGATGTTGATGAGCGGTGGTGTTTGATTCATTGCACTCAGATGCTAGCGCACGAGACTCAAAAACTGGCGAGCTCAGGTGCCGTGGCTGGCTTATGTCCCATCACCGAATCCAATCTCGGTGACGGAATATTTGATGGCGTCAATTACTTGAATGCTTCTGGCCGAATAGCGATCGGCTCGGATTCTAATATAAGGGTAAGTTTGAGTGAAGAATTGCGGACACTGGATTATTCTCAACGCCTTCGCGACCACTCGCGCGCTGCAATGGCAAGCGGTGAGCACTCCACCGGTCGTCGCCTCCTAGAGGCAGTTGTCAGCGGTGGAGCGCAAGCGGCAGGCAGGGAGTCGGGCTGTATAAAGGCAGGGTATTGGGCTGATCTCTTAGCGCTCGACGGTGATCATGTTGATCTGCTCTCTCGCACGGGGGACAGCTTGCTTGACAGCTATATTTTTGCGGGAGATGATCGCATGGTTTTGGAGGTATGGGCAGCGGGACGCCACCAAGTGACGTCTGGTCAGCATATTCACCGTGAATCAATTACAGAGCGCTATAAGAACGTGATGATAAAACTGGGAGGTTCGCTCTGAGCACACAGGCAATCAATGGGTGGAAGTGTGTGCAGAATGCCGTGCTCAAACGTATCCATGCACGGCATTGGGCACCTGGAACACTGCTGCCCAACGAGGCCGACATCGCTCTAGAATTCGGTTGCGCACGCTCCACGGTCAATCGAGCGCTGCAGTCACTGGCAGACAAAGGACTTTTGGAGCGCCGTAGACGCGGCGGAACCCGTGTTGTTGAACATCCTGAGCGTGTGGCCACCTTTAAAATACCTATCATCCGATTACAGATAGAGCGCTCAGGTTGCGACTACCACTACCAGTTGCTTAGCCAGAATCACCTTACCCAAAAACAGAAGATTGCACGTGGTCAAGGTGTGCAACAGATGGGCGATACGCTACATATCCGCGCATTGCATTCCAGTGACGGCAATCCCTATGTGTTAGAAGATCGCTGGATCGACACCCGGATAGTCCCGGCTGCGAAAGAAGCAGACTTTTCAGCAATTAGCCCAAATCAATGGTTGGTTGAACAGATTCCTTTTAGTGGTGGTGATCTAAAGCTATCAGCGATTAAAGCAAAGGCTGCGGACGCTAAGGTTCTCAAGTGCCAAGCCGGTGATCCGCTTTTCCGCACAGAACGCACCACTTGGAACACCGAACGAGAGTTGATCACTGTTGTAAATTTGACGTATTTTCACGGATACAAAATGCAAGTAGAGCTTTGACCAGCCGCATCGTGTTGCATCACGTGTTTGATTAAAAGTTTGCGTGGGGCCGATAATGGCAGTATATGTAGTTGAACAAATTCATAGCAATAGTGAACTATTGCTCTTTATTCAAACCCAACATCTTTTAGATCGCTAGGCATGTCATATTTCAATTAAGTGTGGAGATTGTCGTGAGATTCAAAGCTGCATTAGTACATATTCCTCTAATTCTTACAGCGCTGTTGTCGAGTAATGTTACCTTGGCCGACCAGACGGATCAGCGATTGGATCCCCTGTTTCTGGCACTGCAAAGTGACAACCGTAGTTTGCGGGTAGAGGCTGAAAGCCAAATATGGGAAATTTGGTACGAAAGCGGTGACGACAGTATTGACGACTTGATGAACGAAGCGAAAGATGCGGTTCAAATGGGACGCCTGCAATCTGCTGAATCCTTTTACACACAGATTGTGGAGCAGGCGCCTGAATTCTCTGAAGGCTGGAATCGACGAGCGACGATTCGATATCACAGGCAAAACTTTGAAGGCTCACTGGCAGATATTCAACAAACCCTCAACTTAGAGCCTCGTCACTTTGGTGCCATCTGGGGGATGGGGATGATACTCGGCTCACAACGCAGGTTTACGGATGCCATTGTTGCCTTTGAGCGCTTGTTAGAAATCGATCCTAACAATACAAATGCAAAAGTACGCATTGAACAGCTTAGAAAAGAGTTGTTAAAAGGCGCTGTTTAGTGGGAAGAGGTTCCGTGGACTGAGCGCGGTTGGCTGTGCATCACTGTTCGGCTGATTTTTTTCAGTTTTCACTAAGCGATAAAACACAGAGCCGCGACGATAGAAAGGCCGATCCATCCCGGGTGCTTTGCCTTGGTCGCGAAGCACACAAGAGCGCTTGCTATACCCATTGAAATAGCAATGGTTTGTACAACAAATGTATTGCCGTTAGGGTCACCTGAAAAGTGGATCAACACTGCCCCTAAGGCGAATCCAAAGATGCTAGCAAGATGCCAAGTGGCCCAGAGAATACGAACATGACTTCTCTGAAGAGGCGGTACTGCATGGGAAGGGACAATAGAGCGATTTCTTAGCTTGTTAAAGACAAGAAACTCTCCGAGCAGTGAGTGAATAGTGCCAATAGCAAGTGACAGCAGTCCGGCGCTCATGAGTAGATAGTTCATTGACACTCCAACGTGGTATTTTCTGAAAATGCAGGTTAGCTCGTTGTGCCCTAGAGGATCAGTCCACTACAAAAAGCATTGCGCCTACTGCTGTTGAAGAGCGATGTGCCTCCGCGTTGTCTGCCACTTGATAGCTCATGCCTGGTGTTAAGACGTATATGCGGCCATCTTCTAGCTCGGTCGTTAGCTCGCCAGACAAGCAGAAAAGAATATGGCCTTTTGAGCACCAGTGATCAGCCAAATAGCCGGCAGAGTATTCAACCATCCTGACACGTATATCCCCAAATTGTTGAGTCCGCCAGTGAGCAACACCCGTTTCACCCGCGTGTTCGGTTTTAGTGACTTTGTCCCAGTCCGTGGTGCC
>CALCKW010000025.1 GCA_937965695.1 uncultured Granulosicoccaceae bacterium | reverse complement strand
CTGGCCATCGCGTGTTCGCTGCGTGTTCCCTGGCTCACCGAAGTACCGCTTTGAGGTAGGTGGTTGGGGTGAGCTGGTCTTTGCCTGCGTTATGGCTGCGGCGAGCTTTGGCTTTGTCTGGCTGCACCAGAGCACCGCTGGTACTGCTGGTGTAATCCGCTCGGCTATCGGTGACATCGGAGCAGCGCGGCAACAGTACGACGAGCAAAAAGGCAGTCAGGCGTTTACGTTGCGGCTAACTGGGCGCGACAACAGTAGCTTCGAGGCTATCGAAGGCGAGTACCCTGTGATCGCGGCATGGGCTGGTAGCGGCTTGCTGGTGCGAGCAAATGGCGAGCCTAAGACCGTGTGCAAGAGTGAGGGGTGCGCGTGGTATCCCGAGCACGCAGTTTTGGTGTCTACAGGCGAGCAGCAGACGACCGTGCGGACGATCGAGGCCAAGAGCATCACGGCTGAGGCATTGCGCGAACAGCTAGCCCATTTGAGTCAGTATGGCGAGGTGCTGATCTCGGGTAAGGTGCGGGCGAAGTTAGAACCCAATGGGACGACGGTGCAGCGGGTCGGGCAGGGGGCGACGCTTTACTATGCTGGAATCGAGAATTTCCCCGCAACAGGGCGACTGCGTGGGGTCGAATTGACAGTTCAGGTGCGTCATGCGGCTGGACATATTCCACAAAAGTTTGTTCCAGCTGGCCAATCACGCGACAGCCTCCCAAATGTGAGTGAAGGTCTTCTGGAGCGCTGGCTGGATTAGTTAATATCGCAAGTTGCTTTCTCGTGCGACAATATGAGGCTGAAGCATATTGTGATTCGAGTTGATCCTGTACAAATGAGCAGTGAGTTTTTGGGTGCAAGCCGAGGTTTAGTCGAGCTTGTCAAGCATGAAATGGGCGTTGTGGTCTCACCCAGGTTGGATAGAGACCTACAAGTAGGTAGCAAAGCGTTGCTCCAAGAAATGAAAATTTCGAGGGAACTGGTTGTGCTTCTGCAGCCGGATAGACAAGACCATCAGTACCTGATCGCGCAAGCCTGTCTACAAGCCTTGGCTTCGAAAGAGGCTCCCTTCAAACTGAGCGCGTTTGGTGACGGTGAGAGACAATACGCTCAGGAATTGGCAAGTCGTGGTGTTGACCAGTCACAAGCGCTTGCCAGTCATCTTGTTAGCGGGACAGGCAGTCAATTGCGTGGTGCTCCGCTAATCGCTCTGTCTGCGCTAGAAATTTACAACAGCTACCCAGAGCTGCGATCAGAGCAACTGAAATACTTCAAGCTGGACTGCGCTCAAGGGGCACATGCTCTTACAGATGCACCAGCGGAGTTTGCAGGACCTGTCCTCGATGCTCATCTTGCTCTGAATGGGGCTATCGCTTCTGTTGCGGGTTTCTTATTTGAAGACCAGGAATTCTTCAAGCCGTACTTGAGTCACCCCGCCGGGCGCTTATCCACTCAGCTCGTTGAAGATATTTATGGTGTGACGCCGCTATCCGACGAGTTCGACATTCTGAGAAGTTGGATCAATAAATTATCATTGGGCAATTTCTTCAAAGTAACTCGGGAGCGCATATGACTCAGCCAACGACGGTGATGATTGCACTGGGAGATGTTGGTCAACATTTGCTGCCTGGCGACGAATACAGTCAAGACGACACTCGTTACGCAGCGATTTTGGTTGATAACTTTCAAAGGGATTATGGTTCTGCTGGTCTTTTTGGCGATGTGTATTTTGATGGGCTGGTTGTTCAGGTCAGTCAAAACTCGGATGCTGAGAAAGAGTTCAGTGCTTGCATTGAGCTGCTACAGCTAGGCGGGTACAAGCCAGCAGTTGCTAGGCTGGGGGTTCTACTAGAGCGCTATCCCTACCATTCCGGGCTTTTATATAACATTGGGATGGCATACCGAGAGATGGGGGATATAGAAAAATCCCTCGAGCTGCTGGAGCGATTGCGGCAAATCGCACCCGACCACACCCACGGTGCTGCTGCCTTAGCTGTATCTCTTTACAGCGCGAGAAGGCTTGAAGAGGCGCTGGAAGTGATTCAACAAGCATACGCTGACGCGCCCAATGATCCCTTTGTTGGTCGTACTTACGGGACTCTCTTGGCCTCTGCAGGTAAGAGAGATGAAGCATTGACGACTCTTGCAAGAACACTAGAGTTGATGCCAGATGATGCACAATCGCATCTAACTTTAGGTCAGTTGTTGTTAGAGTCTGAACCAGCGCGGGCCAAGCATCACTTAGAGGCTGTCCTGCGGTTAGCAAGCGGTAGCTCTTTGGCAGAAATGGCCGCTCAAATGCTCGAAGGCCTATGATTGGGGCTCATCTAACAATACGCTTGATAAGAAGCGGGCCACGCTGAAGACTGGCTACGCGCGCTGCGCGAGAACCCTCAAACAACTAAGGCCAAAGCCAAGTACATTCTCGCCACCGACGGCGAGCGCATTGAGGCGGAAGAGCTGGCCAATGGAGAGGTGTTGAGTTGGTGATCCAGGTTCGGCATGTAACTGGGATGGTGCCGTCTAAGTTTGACCATGTTGGCCAAATAGGCAGCCATGCTCGTGGTCGGGGCGAGAGTCTTTTAGAGCGCTGGTTGGATTAGTTAATATCGCCAAGACTGTCTCGTGCGACAATATGCGGCTCACGCATATCGAAGAATCTGTAATGAAAGTTAGCCCCCCAGCGTATCTATCTAAAGCTAATCCTCAACAGCGAGAAGCAATTCTAACCACAGAAGGGCCTGTGTTGATTATTGCGGGACCAGGCTCTGGAAAAACCTTTACTCTCGTTGAGCGTGTGGTTGCACTGATTGAAGCAGGTAAAGCTACTGCTGAGTCTTTGCTGGTTGTGACTTTCACTGAAAAAGCTGCGCAAGAACTGACAACGCGGATATCCAATCGATTATTAAGTGCTGGTTTAGAATTTAATGTTAATGAAATGTATCTAGGTACATTTCACTCGCTCTGTCTGCGCATCCTTAAAGATCACAGCGAGTTTACCCGATTAAAGCGAAGCTTCGTCTTGTTAGACCAGTTCGATCAGCAGTACTTTTTATATCAACGATTGAAACACTTTAAATCAGTAGACGGTATCGAGTATCTGATTGGAAAGGACAGCTCTGGGCGATGGTACCAGTCAACCCAACTGATGAAGTGGCTTAACAAGGTGACAGAAGAAACCTTGGATTTAGAAGCACTCGAGTCTTCAGGCGAAATCACGCTGATTGCACTCGCACAGTGCTTCACTATTTACCAGCGTCTGCTCGAGGAAGCCAACTCTTTGGATTTCTCTGGGATACAGTTCGAAGCGCTTAGATTGTTGCAAAACGAGGCCGACGTTTTGATCGCGCTAAGGTCCCGTTTTTCTCACCTGATGGTTGATGAATACCAAGATACGAATACCATTCAAGAGCAGATTCTGTTCTTACTTGCCGGTGAAAAGAAGAGCCTCTGTGTTGTAGGGGACGACGACCAAGGTCTATATAGATTTCGCGGCGCAACCATACGCAATATCCTTGAGTTCCCAGATAGCTTTGATCCAGGGTCATGCAGCCAAGTCTCGCTTACGGTCAATTATCGTTCAGATCCTAAAATCATCGAATTCTATAACTCTTGGATTGCAGGGGAAGATTGGGCTGAAGGGGGTGTGCGATACCGTTTTAACAAAGTGATTGAACCTAGACCAGATGAATTCGCAGATGTCAGCTCGGTTCTGAAAATCACTCAGACGAGTAGCAGTGAGTTTCAAGATGAGGTTTACGCGTTCCTGCGTCGACTAGAGTCGTCTAGGGCGCTGACTGACTGGAACCAAGTCGCCTTTCTCTTTCGATCTGTAAAAAGTGAAAAAGTGCTAGAACTCGCTCGTCATTTAGAGTCATCCGGGATACCTGTCTATTCGCCAAGATCAAATCTGTTTTTTGAGCGCGAAGAAATAAAGCTAATGATAGGTGCGTTGATTTTTTTGTTCCCGCAGTTTTCCGATGTGCGTAAGGAGCGCGCAGACATGGAAATGAAAATTTGGGAATATTATGACGAACAGTGCTTTCAACTGTTTGTACAAGAAATCCGCAAGCCTGAGAATTTAAGGTTGCTCGAGTGGGCACGGCCTTTGGCCAAGCGACACTTTCATCTTACGAGTGATGCCGATTACGCGTTTTCTGGATTGTTTTACCAGCTTTTGCAATTCCCTCTATTCAGCCGTTTTCTGGATGAAGAGCAACTGGCTGGCGTAGACAAAGGGCGCGCATCACGCAATCTGGCAACGTTCTCCCAGCTGTTAGTTAAATTTGAATACCTTCATTACGTCACTGTCTTGAGTCCGCGCTTCCTTACTCAAAACATCAACAGTTTCTTTAACCGGTATCTGAAGTTTTTGCACGATGGGGGAATCAACGAATATGAAGATGACAGCGAGTTCGCACCAAGTGGCTGCGTATCTTTTCTGACTATCCACCAGTCGAAGGGGCTAGAGTTTCCTGTCGTCGTTTGTGGTTCGCTTGAGGCAACTCCTCGTAAACAATGGACTGAAGTTGATGAGTTGCTAGAACCGTATCTGAATAAACCGCCTTTCGAGCCGCTTGAGAAAACTAAGTTCTTCGATTTCCGGCGGCTCTACTACACCGCCTTCTCACGTGCGCAAAACCTCCTAGTACTGGCAACGAAGGTTAGGGAAGGTGCTGGTCGTTCGCCATCCAGTTACTTTGAAGCTTGTTTTCAGGACCTACCACATTGGCGCGACCCTAAGTTCGTTGCTGAGGACTTTGATCTTGAGGAGGTAAAGGATGTGAACCTTAAGCGGGAATATTCGTTTACCTCCCACATCACTTTGTTTGAGAACTGCGCGGAGCAATATCGGTTCTACAAGGAGCTCGAGTTTCAACCGATTCGGGAAGGAGCTCAACTCTTCGGTACATTGGTGCATCAGACCATTGAAGATGTCCATAAGGCGGTGTTGCGGGGCGAACCTCATCTTGTCAATTCAAATCAAATAGAGGCGTGGTTCGATACTAACTATCACTACTTGTCTAAGCGTGAACGACAGTATCTTGCTCCCCATTCTTTAGAGGCGGCCAGGGGTCATGTCGAACGCTATGTAGATCGTGAGAAAAACAACTTCGACCGACTACACGAGGCCGAGGTCGACATATCTCTGGTGAAGGACACCTATATCCTCAAAGGGAGTGTTGATCTGATTCGAGGGGAGAACGGCACAGTAGAGCTCATCGATTTTAAATCAGAGCGCAAGCCGGACATGGTCAAAGACAGAGAACGGCTGCGTCAGTATCAGCGACAGCTAGAAGTCTATGCACACTTAGTCGAAGAGCGGACAGGTGAAAAGGTTAGTAAAACGCACTTGTATTACACGGGTGAGCAAGACAGCAATCCCTTTATTTCATTCGAAAAAGATGACAAATCTATCGTTAAAACGATTGCCTCTTTTGATGATATCGTTGCTCGAATAGAGCGTAGGGATTATGGGATATCGGAACGTCCTGAAAAGTTATGTGTGAACTGTGATATGCGAGCATATTGCGATATGAAAAATTGGAAATTCAAGGTTGGAAATAAGTAATGGCAGATGAGCAGAAGCAAATAGATTTGGGGCCAGAAGCCGATGAGGGTGGTAATACTGTAGATGGCTACAAATTCCAGCCCATCAAAGGCTACCCGATGCTCAATTGGCGCGGTAAGCGGCCCTTCACATCGACCCAATTCTATCCTGCGCAGCTGAAGGAAACCTACGGCGAAGAGGTGGACGGCTGGCGCAACAAAATCTTCTGGGGGGACAACCTTCAGGTGATGAGCCACCTTCTGAAGGAGTTCAGGGGCAAGGTAAAACTTGCCTATATCGACCCACCGTTTGACTCGAAAGCCGATTACCGCAAGAAAATAGAGCTCAAGGGTAAATCAATAGAAAATAATAGCGGTAACTTCGAAGAGAAACAGTACACGGACCTTTGGGCCAATGATGAATATCTCCAGTTCATGTTTGAACGCCTGGTCCTCTTGCGGGAGCTACTAGCAGAGGATGGCGCAATCTATCTGCACTGTGATTATCGAAAATCTCATCAGTTGCGTTGCTTACTGGACGAAGTCTTTGGTGCGACCAACTTCCTGAATTCGATTGTCTGGAGCTTTACGACGAGGAGTTCGATAAAAACTTCTTGGAAGCGTACTCACCATGACATTCATTTCTACAAGAAAAAAGAAAATCCGGTTTACAACTGGGATGAAGAAATTGTCATGGAGCCTTTGTCGGAAAGCACGATCAAGAAATATCGGCTCGAAGACGAAAATGGTAGATATCGTTTGAACGGACGTTTCATCAAGGATAGCCCCGTAAAAGGCGCCAAAGATGTTGACCCAAAGTGGGAAAAAACACGTCCCGATTTGGTAGTTCGTGACTATCTTCGAGGCGGGAAAGTCGCAGGCGATGTTTTCAACATCGACATCGAGAATCAGATGTCCAACAATCGCACGAACTATCCGACGCAAAAGCCCGAAGAACTACTACACAAGCTCATCACAGCGTCTTCAGATCCGGGAGACATTGTTTTTGATTGCTTTATGGGGTCTGCGACAACGCAGGCAGTAGCGTGTAAGTTGGGACGACGATTCATTGGAGCTGATATCAATCTCGGTTCCATCCAAACAGCTACGAAACGTCTCATTGGCATCATGGAAAGCCAAAGTGACCTTGGCGGTGAAGGAGCGATTGGATTTGATGTGTTTAACGTCAATAATTACGATGTTTTTCGTAACCCTGGTGAGGCAAAGGATCTTCTGATTGACGCTCTCGAAATCCAGAAAATCGAAACCAACTCTATCTACGATGGTGAAAAAGACGGGCGCATGGTCAAAATCATGCCGGTCAACCGCATTGCAACCAAAGCCGATCTGTCCGAACTTATCGCGGGCTTTGACTACAAAGCCTTTGACCGCCGCCAAAACGCAAGCCCGAACCAGCCGGTCGAAAAAATCCTGCTCGTCTGCATGGGCCACGAGCCCGACCTAAAAGCGCGGCTAGAATTGGAAGTAAAACCCCACAAAATCGATGTGGAAGTCGTGGATATTCTGCGCGACAAATCCCAGCTCGAGTTCAAGCGTGACTCTGAGGCGTGCTTGGCCATCAAAGACGGATATCTGGAGGTTGATCGTTTCTACCCGATGAACCTTTTACAAAAACTTTCTCTTCAGAAGGAGCAAGTTACCGATTGGCGGGAAATGGTTGAAAGCATCATGGTGGACTGGAACTATGACGGTGCGATTCTTCAACCAGTTGAGCTGGATGTGCCCGATAAGAAGGAACTGGTCAGTGGTCGCTACAAGGTACCAGAGGATGCGGGTACGGTGCGCGTGAAAATCACCGATCTGTTGTCAGAGTCGTGGGAAGGCAATATCGATGTCTAAGAATACTGACACAAACGCAGCCTTGGGAGAATTCGCTTTCTTTAAGTTTCTGTGGACATTTTATTCCCAGAATAAGAAGGTGATTCGCCGTAATTATCGTGACTTGTCAAAGAAATTCTTAGATTTCAATGATCCTGAAAATGCCCATGCTTTCCTACGGACGCCTCAATTTGAGGCGTTAGAAACTTATGTCTTCTTGAAGGAATTTCTCGATAACAAGCGTATTGAGCAGATCTTTAAGGATTGGTACGCAAAAGAAGGTGTCTTTGCTGGCCGGGCTGAGGGCGGCGTTGCTGCCGATGATGGGCAAATTAATTTGTTCGAAGATTATTCTCAGAAGCAATACGACGATGTTTTTAAGGCAATGCGAAAGAACGTTCGCGCCTATCCAAACTATATCTTTGCTTTGACCATGGGAACCGGCAAAACCATACTCATGGCGACTTGTATTTTCTACGAGTTTATTCTTGCTAATAAATGGAAGAAAGATCCCAAGTACTGTCACAACGCATTGGTTTTTGCACCCGACAAGACCGTTTTACTCTCGCTGAGAGAATTAGAGTCATTCGATTTGTCGAAGGTCGTGCCACCAGAATATGTCAATTTCCTAACTTCACATATCCGCTTTCATTATTTAGAAGAAGCTGGGACTTCGCTCGACACACTTGACCAGTCGATGTTCAACGTCATTGTCTCTAATACCCAGAAAATAATTCTTAAACGGAAAAGCAAAGAAAGGACGGCCGTTGATGGCTTATTTGGTGGAACTCCAGAAACCTTCAAAGAAGTTGGGAATGTCTATGCGGACGCAGCTGATCTCTATGACTTTGACACCCCCGAAGAAGAAGGTGAGCTAACAACGAACCAGCGGTTTGAAAAGCTCACACGTTTGGGGCAGCTTGGCATCTTCGTCGATGAGGCTCACCATGCCTTTGGTAAAAAGCTAGCCAAGGATATGGGTATCGGGGCCAAAGAAACAGATAACAGTTTACGTACTACGATAGATAAGCTGGCCTCCAGACTAGAGCGTTCAGGGACACGTGTAGTGGCCTGTTTCAACTACACCGGTACTCCCTACATTGGCAATACAGTCTTACCAGAAGTTGTCTACGCCTATGGTCTAAGAGATGCTATCGCCAATGAATACCTTAAGAAGGCAGACCTACATGGGTATTCAAACACTAAATCTGAGGAATTTCTGCGTATCGCCATTGATGACTTTCTGGCTCAAACTGATGGTCTAAAGCCTGAAGGGTTATTACCCAAAATGGCGATATTCGCGACAACAATTGATGAAGTTAGAAACGAGCTCCAGCCGTTGGTTGCTCAGATTCTTGAAGAAAAGGGAGTGTCCTCTGACAGTATTCTGGTGAACCTAGGCGACGACAAAACCACGAACGATGACATACGAGAGTTTATTAGACTTGATAACCCGACGTCCAAGAAGCAATTCATACTGCTTGTAAATAAAGGCCGTGAAGGTTGGAATTGCCGGTCACTATTCAGCGTGGCGATGTTCCGAGCACCCAAGTCTAAAGTATTTGTGCTGCAAGCGACGATGCGTTGCTTTCGTTCTGTAGGGGACACTCAACACACTGCGCACGTTTACCTTTCAGCTGAGAACCTAGAAACTCTGAACGATGAGCTTAGTCAGAACTTTAGGCTGTCGGCAGAGGACTTAAAAAGCACAAACAGCAACAAAGAACGATATGAAATCCTTGTTAACGAGCCTGTGACCAAGATCAAATTGCAGAGGGTGCGCCGGTCTTTTGAGCTGATCGAAAAGGAGCTATTACCCGGCCAGAAGCTGGGCATAAACCGAGCAGACAAATCTGCGTGGCAGGATCTGACTGGCAAGTACCATTTACTAGAAACAGTTCAGTCCGGTGTGGAGGCTGACAGCGGATTTTCTACTCCAGCGCGTACGGTGGACCTTACTGATCAGAGGCAGAAAATAGCTTTCTCTGAGATTATGTTGGTGTCAGAAGTTGCTCGTTATCTCGGTCGAGGTCCCTTAGAAATTGAGCGTGTGTTGTCATCTACAAGCGAAGGCATGCAAGAGATTCTGGAGGCTATCAATGAATTTAATGAACTCCTATATGATGTGGTGATCCCGCGGCTTTTTGGGATTTTATATGACCTAGAGCAGCACGACGTTTCCGAAGAGCATGAAGTTGAGCTTGTCCGAATACCCGAGAGCGGCTCTTATTCTGTGTTGGCCGACCCTAAGCTCGTTGTCCAAGAGTCTACGATGGTTGGATCACCTCACGTGGATAAGTCCTTTCACCTAGATACTTATGCGTTTGATTCCAATCCAGAAAAGGCGCTGTTTTGGGATTTGATACAAGAGGGTGCGGTAAAGAAACTCTACTTTACAGGTATGCTTACACATGGGCAGTCTGAGTTCTTTGTTCAGTATGTAGATCCTGAATCTCGAATGGTGCGGAGCTACTATCCAGATTTTCTATTTGAAAAAGCCGATGGGAGTTATGTGATCGTGGAAGTCAAAGGAGACAACAAGATTGATGACCCCGTTGTCCAGGCGAAGCGAGATTACGCTGAACAAATGGCTATTGCTTCAGGTATGGAGTACACGATAATTCGTGGTAGCGATGCTGATGCACACAATTACCGTTTTTTGCTTGACTGATCTGAAGCCGATATCTTCGAAACATAACTAGTGCAATTTGACTGACCTGCGATTCCGGTAACTTCAGGTGACACCGTTTTGGTGTCGGAAGTCTTCGCGTGGGTATATAGCAACAATTAACCAACGGACAATTCGCATGACCCAGTCAGCCCTCAGACGCACCCTAAAGAGCAGAATCCCACTGTTCTGGCTAGTCTGTGCCATCGGGACACTCGGTCCATGGGCTTGTGCAGTACGCGAACCAGCGCCTAAGCAGGAGTACCGCATTTTCTACTTCGAAGGTGGACTCGTTAAGGAGACAGGCCCAGGTAACTCTATGCCACTTGGGAGCGATATGCTGATTGACTACTCGCCCGAGCAGGCACTTGCTGAGTTCCGCCGAGCCACTGGCTTAGACCTCAAGCTAGAGCCAGCACTCCAGCAAGAAGTCGACAGCGGCAGCACTCGCACTGTCACCTTCGAGAACCAGCCAGTTGGCGCCGGCTCTTTGCCATCAGTTCTATCCCCAGACGTAGCAACCGTCCCGGGCAATGCCATTGTGCACAAGGCTGAGATATGCGCCGTGGAGTCGGTCTACGACGGCGACACAATCTGGGTGAGCTGCAACGGTAAGCGCGAGAAGATTCGGCTGTTCTGCATCGACGCACCTGAGATGCAGCAGAAGCCTTGGGGCGAGCAGTCACGAGATCACTTGCGTGGGTTGCTTGGGCCAACGGTTGGAGTAGAGCGCCTAGACACCGACAGGTACGGGCGTACCGTGGCTAAGCTGTGGACGGGTGACGATGACACGACCTTACGCATGGTGCGCGATGGTTGGGCTGTGGTGTACGAGAAGTATTGCCCGCGTTATACCGAGGGCAGCTATTACGACTGGACCGAACATGCGAGTAGTGCGCGGGTAGGGGTTTGGTCTGAAGATGGGCTTCAGTCGGAGCCTTGGACATGGAGAGCTAATACTAAATGAAGGTGAATAGTGAGCGTTGTACCTGAAAAGCAGACGATTTCTGCTGGTTTTGAAAAGCGTAAGGTGGCGATTGATTTCTATAAACATCTAGCAACTTTATCAGTGGCTTGCATTGCATACATTGCATCATTTTATAGCGGTGGGTCAGAATCGATTGAAAATCAGCAGTTGCTGGCGCACGCTGTTATTTATTTTTCTATTTGTACGGTTTCTACCACTGTGCTATGCCTGTTTTTAATCACTGTTATCGAGAACATTGTTCGTGCGCATGGGACATACAAAATTGCTCTTTTTCGGATCATGAGTGTCGCGTCATTTTTTAGTTTTCTAATTGGAGTCTGGAAGCTTGCGTGGTTCGTAGTAATGAACTCATGATATTCGTTTAGGTAGCTGGGTCATCCCCCGCGTCCCCCGCGTCCCCCGCCCACCCGTTCGCCCTGGGTCGCTGCGCTCCCCAGTGCCCCGCCAGTTAAACCTCGTCTCGGTTGGTAGGGTTGTCTTGAGTTTGGGCGTTGTAGTCGTTGGTAGGTGTCTTAGTGGCGGGCGTGTGTGCTGGTCGCTCAAGCTCGCAACTTCTAGTGGGCGCAATAGTAGAGAGCAAAGCGGTTGCTTCTCGGATACTCGCAATGGTTATGTCTACCTGATTGCCAAGCGCTCAAGTTCACGTTTGAAATTTTTTATCGCCCGCCAATCGCTTGGGCTGCAGGGGACGATCAACTTGTGCCCGTTCGGGTTGCGCAGGGCGCCGTGTTTGGCGCCCCGCTCAAAGGCCCATGCGCTAGATTTCACAGTTGATCGGATCAGTTTGTTAAAGTCCTTGTCGCCGCTGTATCTGTGCATGAACTGATCTTCTGAGTGCTGTTACTTACGAGGAGGGGCGTTGTCACGACCGCCACCAGACGGGTTGCCAGTCTGAGAGGGCCAGCCGGCTCCCTGGGGGTTTGTGGCCGGGATCATGCGTTTAGTTGTTTTGTGTTTCATAAGTGATACCTGCTTTAACTAATTGAAACCCTTGCCGCCGATGCGAAAAGGGATTGCAGGTTAGCGATAGATTTGAAGAGGTGGTGGACATTTTGTGGAAAGATTCAGCGTTGCAAGCGAAGAACATCAATCAAGGGCTCTTTTTTAATTCTGCGCCTTATAATTTCTACGCTGCTACTGACTCACGGAAAGCGATGCTTGACTGGCTGTCTAGCGCGCTTTGCGACGACGCTATTAAAGATGTTGCGGAACGTTGGAGAAAACGAATTGAGCAATCTGAGAGTGCCGGCGAGCATTCTTGGCCACAGATGCATAAGGCCCTGCGGGACGATTTCAGGCTATTGTGTTCCGACGAACAAGACATTCAAAGCATCTTGCATAATGCAGAGAGAGCATTTGACGAGTGGCCTCAGCATGAGCAGCATCAAGGTGCTTGGATTGTGGTACAGCAATTTTCGAGTTTGATACTTTCGTTTTGTGAAGGAATTGAGGCAAAAAATGCTCCTCTGCTAGAGTTAAAGAGCTATGCGTGGTTTCTGCAGAAATTGGCCGAAATCGAACGCGACGTTCTATGTAAACGCGATGAAGCGCATATCCGTCACTGGTATCAATTGCTTTTCCCTAAGCACCAGGTAGATGAGCTGGAGCTGGAGGGGTTGAAGGTTCGAATCCATTCAGCGTTGATGTGGGGCGCGCTGGCTAGTCTCCTTGTCCGAATTTCTTACGCGGGACCAAATGTTTCTTTTGCCTCTCCCATTACACTAGGAGACTGCTTACCTGAAATTGGTAAAAATGGTTCTTTGAATCTTACCAGTGATGTGGCGATCAATCGTTTAAGACAGACCATGGCTGTTCAGTCTAATGAAGATTTAGCGGCAGCGATGGGCATTACTCGTAAGACCCTAACTCGCATTCGGAAAGGTGATGGCGCCATATTGAAAGTTAAACACCTACAGGCGATGACAGATATTGAGGAGGACCCTCTGCCGATTGCCGCACCTGTTGTTGTTCTCGTGAACATCTGGACGCGTGTGCAAATTCAACTGCATGAAGAGGGGCCAGTCACAATGGAAGAAATGGTTTGCGCTTTTAGTGAATTCAAAAAATTCGAAACTCGTATGTTTCATCTATATAAAGGCTTTAAGGCGAGTGGGAGAGTTGAGCCGCTGTTGACAAGCAATCAGCGGACATAAGTCGCGTCGCTCGTTTCGTTCCTCAACCAGCTTTGGCTCCCCGGACGAGCGCCGCCCTCCCTCTTACTCGCTAGGGCTCGCAAACGAGCCAGCCCCTACGCCGTGACCTGCACTGCGGCGCGCTTCGTCGGTGTAGTAGATCATTCGTTAGAAGCCTTGAAGGTTGAATGAACTACCACACTCGCCAAAGCACACCTCCGTTCCAGCCACAGCTCCGGTTCTGGCTCTGAGGGAAGGCTACATTGTGCAGCCTTGTAGGTACGTACTCTTCGTGCCTCAGAATACTCGGCGTTCTTGCAATCCCGTCGACCGCTCAGCTGTTCTAGTCGTTGCCTCCTGTCACAGCTCAGCTACTTCGAGCAAGTGGGTAGGGCGCACATCTCGTTCCTCGGTCTGCTTAGCGTTCTAGCTTCCTGTCGTCCGCACTACAGCTCTAGTCGTTCCTCCTGTCGCACCAATGCTACAGAGTGCTAGGCGTGGAGAGTATGTGCGTCAGTGTAAGTCGTTCGTAGTTGGCAACTGTTCACGACAAGCGTTGAACAGATCTGAAACGGTGCAGCATTGGGTCACGTGTTGTTATCGAGATCGGGCCAAACTAGATCTGCAAAAAAAATGCGATGCATGTCTGAATTTCATGTTTGCTGTAGGCGTAGGTTTTCTACCCTAACGAACAGCAAAGGAGAGCGATATGAAAATTCAATTAGACGATACCGGCGGCGTGTATGTGGGCGATTCGATCTATGTGACAGCTGAAGCGGATACTAACGGGTTGGTGACATTGACCATTGATGCCCCATCTAGGTTACCCATAACGCCAGCCACTGCTTTTCAAGATGCGCGTAGCTCTTTCGATTTGCTGCACAGTGTCCAATATGTACCATTGTGTTCAGAAATGATTAACTAAAAGATTGTGCGAAATTAATGCGTGAACTAGATCACATTTTAACGTTGTGCATGGATGCAAATATGATGTCTCCGCGAAGGAGGTGTCTATGGACTGCATGGAAGTGAGAGATCGACTCTGTGAAATCGGTTTTCAGATCGATTCTTTGATTGGACTTGTTTGTACCGCGAATGCTGATGAGCTGATTTCGAGACAAGACGTTGTAAATACTTTAAGACTGGTGAAGGGTCGTGTTGAAAAAATCGAACAAGAGTTCGATTCGTCCCACTGGGATCAAGAGCGACAATAACACCAACCCCTAGGCGCAGCATGCCTTCCGTTCCAGCGATTGAAAAGGCCAAGCCTTCGGTTGTCGCACTGCGTGAGTAATCAGTGGGTGTAAGTTTCCGTGTTTTTGCATACTTAGTTCGTCACCGCAGCAATCTGCCCCAGTGCGCCAAGCCTTTTCAATCCCTTCCACTACAGGCAAAGGGTAGCCATAGGGTTGGTGTTTTTTCACCATTAAAATGGTCAGTTGTCACTACAGTGGGGTGCGGTATGTCTGGTTTTGTCTCTGGTGGTTCTTCATTCGGTGCGGGTGTTTCTGTCCGCTTTTCGCGGTCTGGCTGGGCTTGGGCGCTGCGCGCTCCGGCCGCTGGGCTTCGCCCGGCTCCGGCTTGTGTGTTTGTGCCTTTCCCTTCTCGATCGGCGGCGGTTGCGTGGGCGCGGCTGGTGGCGGTCTTGCGGTTTCGGGTGTGGGTTCGCCCTGGTGCGCGTTGTTCGTGCTGGTCGGCGGCTTGCGCTCCTCCTGCGCCTGCGTGGTCTGTCAAGGTGGCGTTACCCTCGGGTGTGTCTGCGCGGGCGGCTCGTGCTTCGTTTCCTCCGGTGCCTGTGTAGTGGGGGCCGTGGCCTTTACGGGTTCGCGGTCGCTGCCTGCGTCTGCGCTGCCTGTTGTGTCTGGTGTGGTCGGCGAGCTCGGTGCTTCGGGTTGCGCGTTGTCGGTTGGGTGTGCGGTTGGAGCTGATGCTGCGGTTGTATCGTCTGCGGTCGCGGCCGGTGGTGCAGGGCGGTTGTCTGTTTTCGCAGTCGGTGGTTCTTGCGGCTCTGGTTTCGCGGGTCCGCATTCGGCGCTTGCTGGTGTTGAAGCTGCAGCGGCGGCTGGTGCTTCGGTGCAGTGGTGGACGGGTGGCGCGGCTTCGGTTCAGTTGCGCTCGCGGCTGGTGGGGCGCTCGCTGGCGTGTATGGGCTCTGCCTCCTCGGTCGTCGGCTTCGTTTCGGCTTTCCCTTCGCGGCCTTGGTCGGGTGCTGGCCCCTGGTTCTCTTGTGGTTCTGGCTCCTGGTCTTCTCTGGCGTCTGTTGCTGCGCGTGGTGGGCGCGTGGTGGTGTTTCCTTTTGGTTCGGTTGTTTCGTCGCCGTTGCCAGCCTTGCCCGTCCCTGGTGCGTGGGTGCGTGCGGGGTCTGGTGTGTGGTCTCAGGGTTGGCTTTTTGTGCCTGCACAGGGTGAACTATTGTAATGTGAATATCACATATATTGCTTGATATAAATATGTGAATTTCACATAATAAGGTCGTACCTACTTAAAAGGAATTGCAAGTATGGGAGCTGTTAAGCAGTCGGAAATAGATCACGGTGTCGACGAGGTGAGCGAGGCACTTGATGATCTAGCGCGTCGTTACGAATCTTCTATGCCCATAGATACATTGCTCGAAGCGATTGAGATTGCAGAAGAGCGCTCGAGTGTTACCCCTTCAGTTAATCATTTAAAAGCACTGCTTGAGTTTCACGGCGGGGCGGCGGCTTTACCAACTAGCCGCCCTTTCTAATGCCCATCAATATGTGAATTTCACATAAAGGAGTCAAAGTATGTCCAATTTTTCAGCAGGTATTCACAACGTCGTTAGTGTTGATGTTGAGCCCTTGTATATCGACAGCGGTCGCATTTGTTGGCAGGTAATTAATTTTCGCACCAGCGACGGAAAAAAATTTGTTCTCACCTTATTTCCAGAAGGCGAAAAACAATTGATCCCACCGATACAAAGCAAGCCCATCTTGCAACCTACGGAGGCTTAAAAATGGCACAGGCAATCGACAACCCCCCAGCTATTGCTGGGGAAGTAATGGCCGTAGAACTCGGCACTTTGCAAGCCACAACACCGAGCGCGTTAGTCTCTGGTGCTACGGATATGGCGGGCAACTTGTCGCGCATCATCCAGCAGCAAAGGTTGTCCGTTGGTATCCAGGGCAAGCAATACGTCAAGGTCGAAGGCTGGACCACGCTTGGCACGATGATGGGCGTTGTTGCTCGCGAGGTCGAAACCACCGAGCAAGACGGCATCTATACCGCTGTAGTTGAGTTGGTGCGTATCAGTGACGGTGTGGTGATCTCTCGTGCGTCCGCTGAGTGCGGCGCGCCAGACGAGAAAGACCGGAAAGGCAAACAGGTTTGGTCGAATCGGCCAAGGTATGCGCGCCGTTCTATGGCGCAGACACGGGCCACTTCAAAAGCGTGCAGGCTTGCATTTAGTTGGGTTATGACGCTTGCGGGTTACGAAGCAACCCCAGCCGAAGAAATGACACACGAAACGGAGGCACGCAATGTCACGCACGTTCATCAAGCACCCGAAACACCGGCGTCTGATCCACTTCAAGGCGAGGCGGTCGAAGCGCAACCGGAAACGATCATCAGCAAAACAAAGCACCGCCAGCTTGAGGCCACCATTAAAGACCTGGGACTTGACCGAGAGCGCGTCAAAGCTTGGCTCAAGCGATCCACTGCCAACCGCGCAGGCGGCCCAATTGAACACCTTAACCAATTACCCCAACGCATGTTTGATCCATTGCTGCACAGGCTCGACCAATGGGCGTGTGCGGCCCAGCAGGAAGACCAACAGAGCGCGTAAGCCTCAACCACAACCAATAAGGAAGTTAGACATGGCTAGAAATACACCCACGCTATACAGCATCAGCGGCGATTACATCAGCGCGCTGGATATCCTGACAGACCCCGAAGCGGACTACCCAGCCGATGCAATCGCCGACACGCTGGAAGGTATCGAAGGCGAGCTACAAGACAAGGCCGTGAATGTTGTGCAGTACATGCGCAACCTCGAGACCACGGCGGCGGCGATCAAGGACGCGGAAGGCAAGATGCGGCTACGGCGCCAAGCGCTGGAGAATCACGCAGCCCGACTCAAGAGCTACGTGCACGACTCCATGAAGGCCACGGGCGTGACGAAAATTGAATGCCCTTACTTCTCGCTTGCGGTGCAAAAGAACCCTGGCAGTGTGGAAACCGATGCAAGGCAACTACCCGCCAAGTTTGTGTCGGTGTTGGTTGAAATGCCTGGCGAAGATTTCTACCGCCTGCAAGAAGAACTCAGCAATCACACCGTCAAAGAGTTGAAGCCCCGTAAAACGGAGATCAAGGCGGCTATCAAGGGCGGCGAGGCAGTGCCTGGTGCGCGGCTGGTGATGGGTACGCGTTTGGCTATTCGGGGCGGCTAGTGGCCAGCATTCGAGCGTTAACGGAACTGGACAAGCTGTGCTTGGTTTGTCCGTTCCACGATTGTATTCAGGAATCATCGCTGTGCTTGCAAAAGAGCGCAAGGCGGCAGAAACGGAGTAAAGACAATGGCAGCAACTCACAATCTCGTGGTGAAGACGGGCGAGTACGACACACCGGACGGGCAAACCAAGGCGCGTTGGCAAAACATCGGCAAGGTGTTTAAGCATAACGACGGACGAACTTCGATCAAGATCGACTGCATGCCAGTGGGTTTGCAGGACTGGGAGGGCTGGGTTTCGGTGTTTCCCATCGAGCGAAACGACAGCGCGAACAATCAGCAGCGGAGAGCGACGGCGCCGCACCTGGTCGCCCAAAGCGCAGCGGCCCCCGCTGACTTTGACGACGACATTCCGTTCTAGGAGGTGGCTGCTATGGAACGTTTTAACGTGCTTGTGCAGCAACTTACCGGAGGCTCAGGCGCGCCTGAGCTTGTGGGCGCGCTGAGTAGCGGGGAGCGCGCATACGTTGCGCTCGCTTCGAAGCGGTACGACTTGATAGGCGACCCTATAGAGGCGTGGAGCAACTTAGAGCATCAGCACCAGCTTGCAATATGTCGCTGGCGTGGTTGGCCTGAGAGGTGGGCGCAATGCGCACGATGACGATTGAGTTTCGCGGGGTATACCTGGAGTGCCAGTTTCACTATGAACCCGCCGGTATTGGCGGGGACTGGGACGAGAGGTTGCCTGCCAGCGTGGATATTGAAGCCGTGAACATCGGCGACTGTGACGTGTTGACGCTATTCAGTGACCAAGCTATAGAGCAATTGGAGGCTCGATTGCTCGAAGAAGTGCAGAGCAGGAGGCTCGCAGCGTGAGCGATGCATTGCTATGGAACCTAGACGAAGCCGCCCGGCAATTGGGCGGCGTGAGTTCGCGAACTGTGCGCCGCTTGATGGATCGCGGGGCGATTCGCACACAGAAAGTGGGTCGCCGTCGTTTGGTCGTCGCGGCTTCGGTTCGCGAGTGGCTGGACGCGGAAATGACAGCCGAGCATACTGACACCCACGCGGGGCTCGGTGTGCAAGGAGGAAGTGCATGTCGAAGAAGCGTAAAAACCGAGACCAAGACGGTCTCTACCAAAGGAAGGACTCGCCGTACTGGTGGGCGTCGTACATCGACGCAAGCGGCGAGAGAGCTCGCCGAAGTACTAGCACTGCCAACCGGAAAGAAGCCGAAGCGATCTTAGCGAGTTGGCGACTTGAGTCATTCCAAGGCAGGGCATGGGGTAAAAAACCGGAGAAAGAGTTCGACGAAGTTTTGCTCACTTACTTATCTGGACGACAGATTAGGCCACCTGTGAGAACGGCTGCGATGCAATTGGTCGAACAATTGACTGGGTCCAATGCTCATCAAACTGAAGTTTCGGACGTTCGAAAGTTCATTAGATCCCAGGAAGAGGTCGGAAGGAAGCCTGCAACTATCAACAAGCAATTGGGCTTGTGGAGTGCCGCGATCAACTTTTGTAACAAAGAGCATGGGATGCAATTGCCCAACCCTGTTAAGGGGCAGAAGCTGAAAGAGCCAGACGGAGTTGTACGTTGGCTTACACAGCAAGAAGCTGGAAGGCTGATTGATGCGGCGAAAGTCAACACAGAGTACTTAGCCGGCATCATCTCGTTTGCGCTGCATACAGGTGTGAGGAAAGGGGAATTGCTGTCGTTGGAGTGGTCGCACGTAGACCTAACGGCCGGACTGATTCATTTGCAGGCAAGTAACACTAAGTCGGCAAAGAGTAGGACCGTGCCGATAACGATCGATGCACGCCGAGTATTGGATGAGCGAATAGCTTTTAGAGCTAAGAATTGCCCTAGGACAAAGTGGGTGTTTTGCAATCGTGAAGGGAATCGATACGTTGATATCAAAAAGTCGTTTGTTACCGCACGAAAGCTAGCCGGTATCAAAAACTTTAGGTTCCATGATCTGCGGCACACCTTTGCAGCATGGCTCGTTACTAATAACGTGCCACTGATAGAAGTGAGGGATTTGCTTGGTCACAGCACTATTAGGATGACTGAGAGATACGCGCACTTAGCACCTGAAAATCTGCGTGCGGCGGTTGGGCGATTACCGGCCCTGAGTCACGATTTGGTCACGTTGGATGTGAATCGAAGAGGACTAAAAATGGTAAGTAGTTGAAAAAACTGGCGTCCCGAGAGGGATTCGAACCCCCGACTTTTCCCTTAGGAGGGGAACGCTCTATCCAGCTGAGCTACCGGGACGCAGACTGCGCATTCTAGTCTTTGTGTAAAAATATTTCACCTTGAATATTATCTTGGGCTATTGCAGTCAAGCGCCTGCAATGCCTGCCGATGACACATTGGTAAGGTTTGTCTGCAAAATGTTTTCCTAGGCCGGCTTAATTTACCAGCGCAAATTTGGACGGGCCAAGAGGGCTAGCTCGAATTTGCTCGGCGCAGATGTCTTTGTATCGTATCGGTGCATATAAGTAACTCGCATCATCCAAGGTTTCGCAAGGAGCACAGCAGTGGATATCGCAACAATCGTCGGAATGTTCGGCGCAATTGGCATCATAATCGGCGCTATATTGGTCGGTGGGGATTTAGGTGCCTTTATAGACATTCCCTCTGTCCTGATCGTGGTTGGTGGTACGACTTTCGCCGTGCTTTTCCGAGTCACTCTCGGTCAATTCATCAATTCTTTTAAAGTACTGGCCAAGGGCTTCCTTTTTACCAGTATTCCTCCCCAAGATTTGATCACTGAAGCTGTTGAGCTTGCTAACGTCGCCCGTAAAGAGGGTGTACTTGCGTTGGAAGGACGAGATATCAGCGATCCATTTCTGCAAAAAGGCATATCGCTGTGCATTGACGGTAATCCTCCAGAAATTGTGCAAGCGATGCTGATGAAGGACACGAACTTAACCATTGAGCGTCACGAGCAAGGTGCTGGTTTTTTTGCGGCGGTGGGAGATGCTGCCCCAGCAATGGGCATGATTGGAACTCTTGTGGGCTTGGTACAGATGCTCGGCAACATGGAAGATCCAAAAACAATCGGCCCTTCCATGGCAGTTGCGCTTTTAACAACACTGTATGGCGCTGTAATTTCTAACGTTATCGCTTTGCCAATGTCTGACAAGCTGAAACTGCGTGCCAACGAAGAAAAACTTAAGAAACGACTGATTTTGGAATCAGTTGCTGGTATTCAGGAAGGAATTAATCCGCGCATATTAGAGCAATTGTTAAACAACTTTTTACCTGAATCACAGCGTGAAGCAGCTAAATAGGGGCAACTGTAATGGATGAAGAAGAATGCCCCGATTGTCCCCAGCTGCCAGGCTGGCTGGCGACTTTTGCAGATTTGATGTCATTGTTGATGTGTTTCTTTGTACTTCTATTGTCGTTTTCTGAAATGGATGTTCAGAAATATAAGCGTGTAGCTGGGTCCTTGAAATTTGCCTTTGGCGTGCAGCGTGAGGTAAGTGCTAAAGATCCACCGAAGGGCACCAGCATAATTGCGCAAGAGTTTAGCCCCGCAAAGCCTCAACCGACGATTGTAAATGTTGTCCAGCAGGTAACGACACAGCACTTTAAACAGAACTTGGATTTCACCGACACCGATAGAAGGGTCAATGATACGAAGAGCTCTGGGGAGGGGAAGAGTGAGCGCGACGATAGTGTGCAAGTGAACATGTCAAGAGAACCGCTGGTCAAGCCGCTAATCTCAGAAGGGCAGATAAAACAGCGTTTGAAAGAATTGGCGAAGAACAAAGCCGAGGAAATCAAACGCTTATTACGACAGGAAATCAAGCAAGGGCTTTTAGAAGTCGTTACAGATGGCGATAAAGTCATTGTTCGTATGCGTGAACGCGGCTTTTTTCAGACTGGCCGAGCAGAAATTGGCGTGAATACTGAGGCAGTTTTGCAGAAAATTGCCAATGCGCTTGGGCAGATTAGCGGTGACCTTGTTATTTCTGGGCACACGGATAATGTTCCGATTGCAAACGATGAATTTCGCTCCAACTGGGAGTTGTCCTCGTCGCGTGCAGCAAATGTTGTGCATTACATGGGAAGCAAGGGTGGCATTGAACCGAGTCGTATGGAAATTCGAGCGCATGCTGATGTGAAGCCGCTTGAGGCAAACGACACGGCTGAAAATCGGGCGAAGAACCGCCGTGTAGAAATCGTGGTGCAAAGCACGACAAGCGCGAGTGACGCAAAGCGCGCCTTAGAAGATGTATTAACGCCAGAGCAAAGTGCAGAGGATTAGTTGAATGCCAGCAGTGAGCAGTGAGCAGCAAATGCCAAAAGCCAACAATGCAGAGCGCAGAGCGTTTTATCGCGTCAACGATGCTGTTGCGCTGAAAGTGCACAAGCTGGACAGTACTCTTTTAGAGCGGGCCAAAGATCGCATTCGTCAGCGCGAGTACGAGCTTCAAGTTCTGAATGGGAAAGGAGACGATAACTCCCACTTACAAACTGCAATTAGGGAGGTTGAAGCTAAGCACCCTGAAGTGGCTAATGTGTTTCGACTGCTCGAATCTCGCTTAGACGCCTTGGCAAATATGGTAGCCAATCAAGATATCGTCACCGCGGATGCACCAAACGCGGTTGCCAGCATGAGTGGCAGCGGCTTGGGCTTTGACTGGCCTACCGCTTTTTACGAAGGTGATCATCTCATGGTAGAGCTGACATTATTCCCCGCGCGCTACCAAATCGAGGCTATCGCCACAGTGGTGCGGGGTAATCCTGCCAATCGATCAACCAATGGAAATTTCCATTGTGCACTCGAATTTAGTCAAATTGCAGCGGCTGATAGGGAAACATTATTGCAGCATATTCACCACTTGCAATTGCAGGCGTTGCGGTCGAGAAACGATAACGACTACTAGGGAACCTCAGATTAAGCCATGCTCGCGCCGTCGATGTTTTAGATTCGGCGCAGCTGCGTTGCAAATCTAGCCAATAGCACCACTATTGCCGGCGATTCGCGTCTCGCTGGGAGCAAATTTTTCATACCAACCTCACTGACCAGACTCAATCTGAGGCTCGTTAGCTCTGTCTAAGAGGGTTGTGATGTGAAATACCCTTGAAACTCAGTTCCAATTTCAAGCTTTATCTAACAGATTTTTAATCAAAAGGCGCAGCTCTGCATCTTTGGGCACGGTTTTCGCAGCGCTCTTGTATACCAACAATACGCACTCGCGGAATGAGAGAGGCAGTTGCCCTGATGTCCCATACAGGATCCCCGGCGTCTGTAGACGCACCTTATCTATCTAATACCGCCGAGAAGATTGAGCAACTGCTAAGTTCGGGTGGTGCGCCCATGGATACTGCTTGTGGGCTCTTGGCGACTGATCCAGCCTTGCTTCTGCATCTTTTAAGACGTGTTGCGGAATCAGCCCCAAAAGAAAAGTTAAACAACTTTTTGAGCTTGCGCCAGCTTGCTAGCCGTTGGCTGGAAGCCGCCGATCATCGTTGGTACTCCTCTGTGTTACCTGTGTGCCACAGTGCGCTCAGTGCTAAACAACGTGAAGAACATCGCAAGCTTTGTACACGCTCCGCCGTTGCTGCAGGGTTGATCGGGGAGTGGTCACTGCATGAAGTGGAAAGCTTGCAAAAAGGTGCAGATATAGCTGAGCTGCACTGTGTTGTTGCCGTTTTGCCCAGTATGCTTCAGCTTTGTCGCATAGAACATGGTGTTGTGTATGAATCTCTAGATGATGAGCGAACTGCTTGGTTTGATGAACTAGGAAATGCTTTTGGACGCCCATTGGCAGAGACTTTTGAACCGTCTGATGAGCAAATGAATCCCGCCAAAATTGCGATAGAGATTGCAGCGGCGGCTGTTCAACATGATGCGGATGAGATACTAGAGCTGAACATGCCAGAGTGGTCGCGCCGACTT
Source organism: uncultured Granulosicoccaceae bacterium (assembly GCA_937965695.1). GTDB lineage: Bacteria > Pseudomonadota > Gammaproteobacteria > CALCKW01 > CALCKW01 > CALCKW01. The sequence goes on along the minus strand of CALCKW010000025.1, from coordinate 108,204 downwards.
TCCCGAACGGTACCGGAATTGTATGCCGACCTCGACCACATTGGCGATGGTTTAGCCCTGCTTGGCAAAGGTAAAACAGCACTAAGGCCAGAAAGGGCTTTGAAACTTATCAACAGCAGTTCCGGACCTAGCGATGAGGAACTCAACTGTGAGAATTGTCGTCAGAATAATTATGAAAATGCCCTATCGACCGTGCGCAACCGCATCGCTCAAAGTGACGCGACATTGAGTGAAGTAATAAGCCATATTATGCATGCAATTTGCAACTGCGGATCTCTGCGAAGGGCGAGCTGGTACTTCCTCGATGAGAGTCATCAACTGTTACAAAATCGGCGTAGAAAAACAGCAATAAATGCGAATGAATTATCAAACGATGATTTGAAAATAGAAGAAATGCCATTGATGCAATTGTTGATAGAGCGTCCTAGGTTGCTACATGTATATCCCGAAATGCGGCAGAAAATCCAAGAAATCTTACCGCAACAAAACTCTGAACTATTCGCCGAAAATTATCTTTGTGCTTCGATTTTTTGTGGTTCTACTCCGGTAGGTGTGTTGTATGCTGATGCGGATGAAAAAACCATCGGTGCTGTAGAAACAGCAAGGTTTAAGGCTGTTGTATCTCTTGCCAGTAAAACACTAACTTTGCTCGCAATGCGTAATAAATCGACTGTAGATGAGTCAAAAACCAGCGAGTTACCTTACCCAACTTATGCATCTTTCGCTGCTACACAGGCTGCAAACGAGAGCGAAGATTCTACGGAAGAAGTGAAGGTTAGTCGCTTATAGGGCGCCAGTGATCAGTTTAGCCAAGCGTTGCTCAAGCCAATATTCTGGATGCCAAGGTTGACCTGAAACAAAGCCTACATGCCCGCCACGCTGGCTGAGTTCGAAGCTTGTGTTTGGGCCCAGCTCTTCTGATTTTGGAATCATCGCTGGTTCGAAAAATGGGTCGTCGAGTGCGTGAATGATATGGCAATGGCGAGTGATCTGCTTCAGCCTCTGTCGCGGGGCCGCGCGATCATAATAATCATCAGCACCTTTATAGCCGTGTAACGGAGCGGTGACTTCATGGTCAAATTCCCAGAAGGTCTTTACTGAATTCAGTATTTTTTGATCGATAGGAAGCTTCACTCCAGCGTCTTGCTTTGCCCGGGCGGATTGCACGCAATGCGCAACCAACTTGTGTTGGTAAATTTTCGAAAACCCCCTGTTCATTCTGTTTGCCCCGGATCTCGGTTGCAAAGGTGGAGAGACTGCTAGCGAAAGTGCCAAGCTCTCCGGTAAGTTTTCTTGTGCCAACGTGTTCAAAAGAGCAGCCCCGCCAATTGAGAAGCCAACCGCAAATATCGGCTGTGACGTGAGCTTTTGCGCAAGCGTATTTAACACCCAGGCAATATCGTGTGTATGGCCGCAATGGTAACTTTGAACTTTGCGATTTGGTTCACCTGAACAACCTCGGAAGTGCATGACTGCGCCGCCTATATTTTTATTGATCAAGGTGTGCATCAAGCCACGTACGTAGTTTGAATCTGAACTACCTTCCAATCCATGAAAGATGATTACAAATGGCCCGTTGCTGGGTCCGAACCAATGCAGATCTAAAAAATCATCATCGCGTGTTTGCCAGCGTTCTTGCCTGAGCTCTGGGGCATCGATAGATCTCGCTACACCAGCGAATAAAGTTTGTAGATGAGGATTCTTCAGCCACCAAGGTGCTTGGAACTGCGAATTAATAATCATAAAAGGTTTTTGTTCACCTAAAACGCTCTGGACAGTCAGTAGCCGGTATTGGCTGCTATAAATAGTGTTTGAAGATTAGGTCATGAAAACTCGATGAGGATTTTGATCAGTAACGATGACGGTTACTTAGCGCCGGGCATTCGTGTACTAGCTGAAGAATTGGCCACAGTTGCCACGATAAAGGTGGTCGCACCTGATCGCAATCGCAGTGGGGCGAGTAACGCGCTGACTTTGACCCAACCTTTGCGAGTCCATCAACACAGTGATGGTGTGGTTTCGGTTGAAGGTACGCCTGCTGACTGTGTGTTGCTGGCAGTTAACGGCTTGTTACTTGAGCAAACTGACATGGTAGTGAGCGGTATAAACGACGGCCCCAATATGGGAGACGATGTGTTGTATTCGGGTACTGTGGCAGCTGCAGTGGAAGGGCGTCATTTGGGTTTGCCAGCGCTGGCATTGTCGATGGGTAAACACCAGCCCCAACATTACGATACAGGTGCTCGGGTAGCGCTTGAACTGGTTAGGCACATGGAATCCCATCCATTGCCGGCAGACACCATTCTCAACGTTAATGTACCGGATCTGCCCTACGAACAATTAGCGGGATTTAAGTCGACACGTCTGGGTAATCGACACAAGTCCGAGCCTGTCATCCCAACAAATGACCCTCGAGGCAGTACTGTCTACTGGATTGGCCCTGCTGGTGCGGAGGCAGATGCGGGTCCCGGAACTGATTTCGATGCGATAAAAAACGGCTTTGTGTCAGTTACACCCTTACAGATCGATTTGACCCGCTACACTCAGAAGAAGGTAATTGAAACTTGGTTGGAGCAGCGTTATGCGCTTAACGGCTGAGCGCATCGCCGGACGTGGTGCTACCGCGCCCGGTTTGCGTGATCAGATGGTTCGTCGCTTGCAGTCGCAAGGGATCCGCGAAGAGCGGGTGTTAGAACAAATGGCTAGCGTGCCAAGGCATGTTTTTTTAGATGAAGCCCTTTCGCACAGTGCCTACGAGGACTGTTCGTTGCCAATTGGGCACCGTCAAACGTTGTCACAGCCTTTTATCGTGGCGTTGATGACCGAGTTGCTAATAGAAGGCAAAGAATTAGTCAATGTGCTGGAGCTGGGTACTGGGTCAGGCTACCAAGCTGCGGTTTTGTCACGTTTGGTTAAAAGGGTTTACACCCAAGAACGTATTTTGCCGTTGTTGAAAATAGCGGATGAGCGCTTCTACGCACTTCGCTACCGTAATGTCTACACTAAACACAGTGGTAGTGATGTCGCTTGGAAGGACAAAGCGCCCTTTGACGGCATCATGTTGACTGCAGCGGCTGAAGAGATTCCAGATCGCTTGTTGATTCAGTTATCAGAAGGCGGGCGTTTGGTCATGCCGCTACGAACCGACAACAATGGTCAGATACTTGTGCGTATCACCTGCATAGACGGTCAATACCATCGTGAAGATATACAGGCAGTTCATTTTGTTCCCCTGCTTAACGGTGAAGTGGGTGGAAAAAATTCGAGGCTGAGTGCAGTCGGTTAGCTTGTTTTTAGGTGTTTCGCCAAGGCTTTGGCGCTCTTTGTAACTGGGTTTGTGTCAGCTGTTTAGCCCAATTGTGTGACAAGAAATTTAAGAAGTGCGCATAACTATCTAAAAAAAAAGATGTTTTTCTCAAAAAAATCATGTATTGTCTCGACCCTGATAAGCGTTTAGCGGATTCTCCACAGTCTTCCGCAGCTCAAACCCAGTGTTAAGTACGTGATTGAATTTTAAATTTTGTAGTTGTTAAGACTGTGCAGACTTGTTTGTCGATCTAGAAAACGACCGACAAGGGGAATAGGAGATGTCAGCTTTGCGTGGGCAATACTTTGCTTGGGTGGCCACTTTGACTTTACTGTCTAGCGGTTGCGCTTATAACGGTGGTGTACAAGAGCAGCTCGCTAATATTCGCGATGCTCTACGACCCATTGGCGAAACAATGAACTCCAAGCTGTATGTAGTACAGACTGGAGATAATTTGTCTTATATCGCGTGGCGATATCAGACCACCGTGCAGAACTTGATTGTTTGGAACAACTTAAGCGATCCCGATGTTCTGCAAACTGGGCAACGAATAGTTGTTCGGGGCAATGCGGTTGCCCCAGTGATGACAGCAAGAGCTGAACCGAATGTTGAAGCAGCCAATAAGGTGCAAGTTCGGCCCTATGGAGCAGGCGGCCAACTAGTTGCTCAGCCGTTGCGTTCTGAGGTGCAGCAACAGGAGCCAGTGATTAACTCGCAGTCGGTGATTATTCCACCGAGTGATGAGCAGACGATAGTCGTGCTTCAGCCACAGATTCCGGCTGTGGCAGCGGTTTCTCCGGTCGCAATTGCGCCTGTTGAAGAACCGGTTGTTGTCAATAAAGTCAGCTACAAGAAGTCGGCTGATGGGCAATGGGTTTGGCCTGTTGGAGGCAGCATCATGAAGCCATTTGGCGGTGCGCATTCCAACCAAAAAGGCATTGATATCAGTAGCACGCCTGGAGAACCGATACGCGCCACAACCGGTGGGATAGTCGCTTTTGCTGGTAGTGGTGTGTCGGTGTTGGGTAACACGGTCATTATCGACCACGACGGCGACATGGTTTCGGCTTATACGCAAGTCGGTGAGCTGTTAGTTGAAGAGGGAGTGGAAGTAATGGCGGGCGATGTAATTGCCTTTGCCGCTGCTGCGACTGGAGATAGTAAATCCAGGGTTCACTTCGAAATAAGAAAGCAAGGGCGACCCCTTGATCCTCTGTCGAGACTGGCTAAGCGCTAGTCTGAAATTTGCAGAGCTGCTCAAGGGATCGTGAACAGTTTTTCCGCCCAAGTCGCATGCTGGCGTCTTGGTTGGTTTGTAAATGAAATTGGAGATCTTAGAGATGGCCAGACAGGATCTTTCTGGATGGGAAAGCGTATCTACTGTAGATAATGCCGAGACGACGGTTACTCGAGTTGCCGACAGTGACCAAGAGTTGGACTCGACCACAGAAATAGAAGTTGCTGAAGTCGCAGAAAAGCCGGAAAAGGTTACGCGCTTTGATGCCGGTGTGGTTCCACGTAAGGATATGGATGCCACACGTTTATATCTCAAAGAAATAGAATTCTCTCCGCTGCTAACCGCGGACGAAGAAAAATATTACTCCCGTCGTTCCAAAAAAGGCGATGAGTCAGCACGCAAGAAAATGATCGAATGCAACTTGCGCCTGGTGGTCAAAATTTCACGCCGTTACATGAATCGTGGCTTAGCGCTTCTCGATCTCATCGAAGAAGGTAATCTGGGCCTGATACACGCGGTAGAAAAATTTGACGCTGAGAAAGGTTTTCGTTTTTCTACTTATGCTACGTGGTGGATTCGTCAAACGATCGAACGTGCTTTGATGAATCAGACGCGCACAATTCGCCTCCCGATTCACGTCATCAAAGAGATGAACGTCTACCTGCGTACTCAACGCCGTTTGCAACAGACTCTGGACCACGAACCCACCGTGGAAGAAATCGCTGAGGTTTGCGAGCGTCCGGTGGCAGATGTGAAGCGTGTTCTCGGTCTGCGTGATCGGGTCACCTCTGTGGACGTGCCAGCGAACAAAGATGGCGATCGCCTCCTGTTGGATGTCATTCCAGATGAGAACAACGTCGATCCGTCTAGCAAGCTGCAAGAATCTATCGTACAAAACAACATAAATAGTTGGTTGGCTAAGCTTGAGACAAAGCAGCGCGAAGTGGTTGTGCGTCGTTTTGGTTTGCACGGCTACGAGCGGGCCACTTTAGAAGAAGTGGGTGCTGAACTGGGTGTTACTCGAGAGCGGGTCCGTCAGATTCAAATGGACGCTCTTAAAAAGTTGCGTCGAATCATTGAAAGCAGCGGTTACAATGCTGATGCGGTATTCCGTTTCTAGACTGAGGCGTTGATTCGACCTTTAAAGCGGTGCCCTAAGGGTGCCGTTTTTTTTGGACAGGACAAAAGTCGACGGCGATTGTGACTGCGAGGCGCACAGCGCGTATAATTTCCGCTTTTAGATATGCTGTATACGGAGCTATAGACGTGAATTCGGTGAAAGTAGGGCTGTTGGGGCTTGGCACAGTAGGTCAAGGCACAGCACGGGTGTTGTCAGATAATGCCAGTGAGATTGCTCGTCGAGCCGGTCGCCATATCCAAGTGGTCTCCGCTGCAGTACGGGATGTAGAGAAGGCAGAAGCACAGGGCTTCAATATAACGATACTCACTGACCCTCAAGCCATTGTCGATGACCCTGAAATCGACATTGTTTGTGAGTTGATGGGTGGTATAGATCTTCCGCTCTCATTGGTGCTTCGAGCCATCGATAACGGCAAGCACGTGATAACCGCAAATAAGGCGTTAATTGCTCTGCATGGCAATCAGATTTTTGCCGCCGCTGCGAAAAAAGGAGTGACAGTCGCCTTTGAACCAGCAGTAGCTGGCGGTATACCGGTTATTAAAGCAATACGTGAAGGCTTGGCAGCTAATAATATTCAGTGGTTGGCGGGTATTATTAATGGTACCGGGAATTTCATTCTGACCGAAATGCGTAACCATGGGCGTGATTTTGAAGACGTATTAGCTGATGCGCAGGCTCTTGGTTATGCCGAAGCAGACCCAACATTCGATGTCGAAGGTATCGATGCTGCACATAAACTGTCTATTCTTGCTTCTATTGCCTTTGGCATTCCGTTGCAGTTTGATGCCGTGTACACCGAAGGCATCAGTGAGATAACGTCAAAGGATGTCGCCTACGCTGACGAGTTGGGGTATAGCGTCAAACATTTGGGAATAGCACGCAAAAGTGAGGAAGGTGTGCAGATGCGAGTGCATCCGACTTTGATTCCCAAGTCGCGTTTGATCGCCAATGTCGACGGTGTCATGAATGCAGTACTCGTGCAGAGTGATGCGGTCGGTCCTACATTGTATTACGGTGCTGGAGCTGGTTCTGATGCGACGGCATCTGCAGTAGTTGCTGATGTTATAGATGTCGTTCGTTTGTTGTCCGCTGCACCGGAAAACAGTGTGCCGTATTTGGCTTTTCAACCAAACGAGCTCAGAGACTTAACCGTACTTCCACCGGAGAAAATAGTCTCCGCCTATTATCTTCGCCTGCAGGCCGAGGACAAGCCTGGTGTAATGGCAGATGTAACGCGTATCTTGGCAGACCAAGGTGTGAGCTTGAAATCTATCTTACAGAAGAAACCAGAGGGTGAAGAAACTGCTGAAGTGATTTTATTGACCCACCGAGTTGAGGAAAGCAGCATGAATGCTGCTATTGATCAGATTGGTGCGTTGGCCACGATCACTGACAAAGTGCAGCGTATTCGTGTCGAGGCGTTGGACTAAAACTGCTTTATAGTATTTGTCTTATGCTTCACTCAGAAGCTTAGACAATAGAGTGAGGAAGTCCTTTCGAGGTATGCGCTGAGCACCTAAGCCCAGTAAATGATTTGTCGGCATTTGGCAGTCAATCAGCTCGTATTTTTGACTTTGGCACAACTGGGACAGCGCTAGCTTAGACGCGTTGTTTCGCAGGCTAAACATAGATTCCCCAAAAAAGCAGGGACCAATGGCGACGCCGTATAGCCCCCCAGCCAGCTCTTCATCGATCCAGCACTCAACACTGTGTGCATGACCCATCAAATGCAGCACCGTGTAAGCTTGGCGCATGTCGTCGTTTATCCAAGTGCCCGATTCGCCACATCGAGGCCCTGCGCATGCCTGAATGACTCTCTGAAACTCGGTGTTTATCCGAATATCAAAATTGCCTCGATTGATCACTTTACGCAAGCTACGGTTTATGCGCATTTCGCTTGGCGTGAGAATACAGCGAGTGCCAGGTGACCACCAAAGTATCGGATCTCCATGGTTGTACCAAGGAAATATTCCTTTGCGATACGCAAGTAAAAGGCGCGCTGGGCTTAGATCAGCACCCGCACAGAGTAGGCCATCAGGGTCATCCATCGCCTGTGATGGATCAGGAAAAACCAATGCTGCATCTGGTGCTAAGTAGGGAAGTTCCATCAGCTTTTTTTGAACGGCGACCATCCGGTCAAGTGGTCGTGCTGTTGTTCAACGTGTGGGGTTTCTCGTTTTAAAAAGTCGGCGACCGCTTGATGAAAACTGGGGTCACTCAGTCGATGGGCGGACCAAGTGTACTCTGGTAAAAATCCCCGAGCGATTTTATGCTCACCTTGAGCACCCGGCTCAAAGTGCTTTATACCCTCGCGAATGCAATAGTCTATTCCTTGATAATAACAAGCCTCGAAGTGCAGGCTGTCGAGTTGTTGTGAGCAGCCCCAGTAGCGGCCATAAAGGGTGTCGTTGCTACTATACATCACACTGCAAGCTACTCTTTCGCCGTTGTGTGTTGCAAACACAACATGGCTATTGTCAGGCAGGGCAGCGCCCAGTTGCGCAAAAAAATCGGCACTGAGACTTGGAGTGCCCCACTTGCGCTCATATATCCCCGCATAAAATGCATGTACTTGCGCCCAGTCATCTGCAGTTAAATCACGGCCATTTAACCACTGCAGATCTATGCCTTGTTGCTGCACATTGCGGCGTTCTCGTTTGATGTTTTTTCGTTTGCGAGAATTTAAGCTAGCGAGGAAATCATCAAAGCAGCTGTAGTTATGATTGTGCCAGTGGTATTGCACGCCTGTTCGCTGTAACAACTGGCCGTCACTGCAAAGTGCATCATTTTGCTCTTTGGGTGCAAATAACCAGTGTTCGCCGGAGAGTTGATGCTGCTCAACCACGGCGTCTGCGGCCCTTCGTAATAGTGCAAGGCATGCGTCTGCATCCTGATCTTCAGCAATCAAAGCACGCGGGCCTGTGGCAGGGGTGTAAGGCGCGGCCACGATGAGCTTTGGATAATAACGCAAGCCGTGTTGCTCATACGCTTCTGCCCAAGCCCAATCAAAAACAAACTCGCCATAAGAATTTGTTTTGATGTAAGCGGGTGCAGCGGCTATCAGTGTTTTATTATGGTCGTGAACGCAGAGGTACTGCGGGTACCAGCCATGCGCTTCGCCTAAACAATCGCACTGTTCCAAGGCGCGCAAAAACGCGTAACAGACAAATGGATTGGCACTAGGGTTAAGCGCATCCCACTCGGTCGCATCAATACTGTCTAAAGAGGGCAGCACCGTTGCAGTTAGCTTATCGCTACCAGACACGGGTCTAGCCTTCGGCCAACGCGTCCAGATAGCGTTCAGCATCGAGGGCGGCCATGCAACCAGTGCCAGCTGATGTGATTGCTTGGCGGTAGATATGGTCCATCACATCACCGCAGGCAAAGACCCCTTCGATACTCGTGGCTGTGGCATTGCCTTGCGATCCACTAAGTACGGTGAGATAACCGCCTTCCATATCGAGTTGCTCTTTAAACAAGCTGGTGTTCGGGGCATGGCCAATAGCGATAAATACGCCCATTAATTCAATGTCGGTTTTCTGATCTGATTTGGTGTGTGCTACTCGCATACCGGTCACACCCATCTTGTCACCGAGGACTTCTTCTAAATTGTGGTCCCACATGATCTTTACTTTGCCTTCGCGCTCACGCGCAAATAGGCGATCCTGCAAAATTTTCTCAGAGCGCAAACTGTCGCGACGATGAACCAAAGTCACTGAACTGGCGATATTGCTGAGGTACAAAGCTTCTTCGACCGCCGTGTTGCCTCCACCAATGACGGCGACTGGTTGATTGCGGTAGAAAAAACCGTCACAGGTTGCACAGGCGGATACGCCTTTGCCCTTGAACGCTTCTTCAGATGGCAGCCCGAGGTACTTTGCAGACGCACCAGTCGCAATAATCAGAGCTTCGCAGGTGTAAGTTGCTCGGTCACCGATAAGTGTAAAAGGGCGTGTGGAGAGATCAGCAGTGTGTATATGATCGTTAACCAATTCTGCTTCAAAGCGCTCAGCGTGGGCCTTCATGCGCTCCATAAGCTCAGGACCTTGAACCCCATCGCCATCACCAGGCCAGTTTTCCACGTCAGTTGTGGTCATTAATTGTCCGCCTTGTTCAACACCTGTCACCAAGACGGGATTGAGATTGGCACGAGCGGCGTAGACGGCCGCTGTGTAACCAGCGGGGCCAGAGCCCAGGATCAAAAGGCGGCAATGTTTGTTCTCAGACACGGGAATCCTCAAATTCGGCAACGGCGTCAAGCGACGCTATCTTGTTAAAAGCACTATGGTACGGCGCAGAAGAGTAAGCGTAAAGCTTGATTGGGTTCAAGGTGGGCGCCTGTGAACGGCCGTAGATTTGGGATTCGCTTTGAAGTGAAACTTTGCGTGAAGAATTTATTTAAAGCGGTGTCAGCAAGGAAGCTGACACCGCAAAACGTGAACGGAACTTCAGATTAAGCCTGATCAGTCAACGGCGCGAACATGGCTCGCTCTGAGGCTCTCCAGCTTTAGAGTTTTACCTGTCCCAAAGCGTTATCGATGGAATCAACGATCTGGTCGATGTCATCTTTGGTGCAGATGAGTGCAGGGCTAAGGCACAAAGTGTTGTTATACAAATTTAAGCTGCGATTGGTGCGGCCTATGATAACGCCTTGTTTCATGCAGTTTGCCGCAACGCCAGCCACAACTGCCTCTTCAAGTGGCTCCTTGGTTTTGCGGTCCTTGACCAGCTCAACACCGAGAAAAAGCCCTTTGCCGCGAACTTCACCAATGACTGCGTGTTTGTTTTGTAGTTCTTGCAACCGCTGAAGCGTGTAGTCGCCCATGCGTTGGGTATTACCCAGCAGGTCTTCTTCTTCAATGATCGCCATGTTTTCAAGCGCTGCAGCCGGACCTGCTGTACAGCCACCAAATGTGCTGATATCGCGAAAATAACCTAAGCGGTCATCGTCGTTTTTGAATTGATCAAAGACATCTTCGGTGGTCACGGTGCAAGAGATGGCTGCATAACCACTGGCAACGCCTTTGGCCATGGTGACCATGTCCGGCTTGATGCCATAGTGCTGGTAACCGAACCATTCTCCCGTTCGACCAACGCCGCAGACGACTTCGTCAATGTGCAACAGCACTTGGTACTTTTTGCAAATCTCTTGGATGGTTTCCCAATAACCTTCAGGCGGTACGATAACACCACCGCCGGCAGTGATAGGTTCAAGCACCAAAGCACCGACAGTATCGGGACCTTCGCGCAAAATCACTGCCTCAAGCTCACGTGCCGCTCGCACACCGCAGTCTGGCTCGTCGCCATAGGGCAAACGGTATTGCAAGCAGTGAGGCATTTCGACAAAGCCTGGAGTGAAAGGGCCGTATTGGTCCTTTCGCTCTATCTGCCCAGTAGAACTGAGGCATGTAATAGTTGTGCCGTGGTAGTCGCGGTCACGATAGATGATTTTGTGCTTTTTGCCGCCGTGGTGCATGTGGGCAATTTGACGTACAATTTTGTACGCTTTCTCATTGGCTTCAGAGCCTGAGTTAGAGTAGTAAACTCGGCTCATACCTGGCATCTTATCGATTAATTTCTCAGCGAATTGCGCACCGGGAATACTGCCTGCAGAGCCTGCGAAGTAGTTCATTTTTACCAGCTGGTCTCTAACTGCGTTGGCGATACGCTCTCGGCCGTAGCCCACATTAACCGTCCAAACGCCACCTGAGACAGCATCCAGATACTCGTTAGCCTTGGCGTCAGTCACTCGCATCCCTTTGCCTTCAACCACGACCATTGGGTCGGAATCGTCGTATGCTTTGTGATTGGTCAGGTGATGCCAGACATGTGCCTTGTCTTGGCCAATGACTTTCTTAAGATCCTGTGACATTTGCTACTCCCGAGCACCTCATACGTAGGTGCTGAACTAAAATTCAAAAAAGGTGCGGATTTCGATTTATTGCAGCTGGAGTCGCCTTTGCCCCCGTCTCGCCGCACCCTTGCAGTGTCGATTAATCGCACCTAACCATGTTAGCGCCAAGGAAGCGGTGAGGAATAGGCCAGAGCTAGGAAATAAAGTGCGTTTTTGACGGGCACTGAAAAATATTTGGTTGAAGTGGTTGTAACTGCATGATTTAAAATGTGTTTTACTAGAGATTCATCTAAAAAGAGGGCTTTCAACTTCTAATCTTATTAGCTTCACAAGTCGCTCAAAGTTTTGCTCTAGAATTTTTTGGTCTAAAAAAGAAGGCGTAAGCGGCGTTTTACTGAATATTTTGAGCCAACCTCTGGGGGATTCTTGCTGGCAGTAATACAGTAGAGACGTACGGTTTTCATCGATTCTGCTGAGATTGAACACTTGTAAGCACCGCTGCTCCTCAATCTTGTATTCGAGGTTCAACCGCACCAGCACATCACCACGTCTGACGTGCTCAATCACTTTTTTGCTGTAGTTGGAATAATTCAGTTGGATCTTTGCTCCTTTGCAACCCTCGTTTCCGTACAGTAGTTTCGCGTCCGATAGGTGTGGCTGCCAACGTTTCCGTTCTTCTAATGACGTGATTAGCTCCCAAACACGTTCGAGATTTGCGTCAAGGAAAAGGCGTTTTTCATGCAGGGTTTGCATACTGGACTGTGGTCTCTTGTTTCTGCGATAAGCTCTTAACGAGTAGCCCAACAATTCGTCGTGATTTGTTGAGCGAAAAGCGATAGTAGCTGGTGAATTTGCATCCGTCATGCCAATTCAGGCAATTGCGTCTGCGCGCATATCAAGGAGTAGGATTAGTTCTCATAAAACAGTGTCCCCAGAATTCTCTATCGACAGAGCCGATTGCTAAACGCCAAATTCTTAGGCCACCGAACTTATATTATGGTTTCAGATGGCTGACCCGCATTGGACACATGTTGGGCCAGTGAATCCAGCATAGCGGGTTTGACGCACGCTGGCACAGAGGGGCTTATATTGAGCACCCGACGCCAGCCTGAATCGAGCTTTTGCTTGCAGTGATAGGTAAGTTGGGTTCGCTCAACATCTACTTTGCTTAAATGGATTATTTGCTGGTAGCTGCAGTCGCCCAGTTTAAATTGGAGCTGTAACCGCTCCTGAGGGCAGCTACGTTGAACCTGTTCGATGACTTTGTGTTTGCCCTCCGTCAACGATAACTCTGACTGAGCGCCACGATAGCCCTCGTCACCTGAGATCAATTTAACCTGCTCAACACCATCTTGCCACTTAGCTCGCTCTGCGGGAGAGGTCAGCAATTCCCAGATTTTTTCAGGATCAGCATTTAACTGAATTTTGGTGTCAAAAAGAATTTGCATGAATTGATAATGTCCAAAAGGTCTAAAAACGAGAGATTCGCTCTAGGTTTGCCAAGTTTCGCGTCAAACTAGCTCAAGCAATTATGCAGAATTCCCAAAAATCAGTATTAATTTTGAATTACAACTGACTTGCCTTCTGGTCAATCATTCTGACTTGTTTCAATAAAGCAACAAGTCACTGGTTCAAAGTAGAGATCTTGCAACGAGTATGGGTTCGTTGCTTCGACCAGATTTACTAATCCACCACGATTGCTTTACGAGCTGTCTTGTCGCCGCTGTTTCGGCGAATGTCGCATGGGTGGAGCTAATAACCCCAAGAACGACCATAATAGTTGCAATAATTGTGTCAGTTGGTTTCGCAACGTCGCCGACGCATTCGGGAGGGTAGTTTTGAAAGAGCAGTCTAGTCCCATCAAAAACTTGGTGTCTGTCGATAACAAGAGCAAAAAGCGCCGTGGCAAGAGCAAAGGCCGCCAAGTAAGCCTTGAGGCTTTGTCAGCAGTTCGCGTGCTACTCGTCGACCAGTCCTTAGAGAGGGACATGTTGATCGAACATTTGCACAAATTACAAGACAATTTTGGTGCTTTGTACAGCGAACATATGGTTGCTTTGGCGGCGGAAATGTCTCTTTCGATGGCCGAAGTGTTGGAAGTGGCAAGTTTTTACCATCATTTTGATATCGTTAAAGAAGGCCAAACTGCGCCACCCCCTTTAACTGTTCGCGTTTGTGACTCCGTCAGTTGTTGTATGGCGGGTGCTGAGTCATTGATTGAGCAACTCGAAGGTCGCTTGGATGAGAGTGTGAGGGTTCAGCGTGTTCCCTGTGTCGGTCGTTGCGCCGAGGCCCCGATCGCAGTGGCTGGTTGGCAGGCTATCTCGCATGCAACTCCTGAAGCAGTCGTTGAGGCGATTGATAGCAAAAATATTGAAGCCAACGACACCCCTGATGCCTTGGACCTGAACGCCTACAAGGCTGCTGGCGGATACCAACTCTACCAATCGCTCTTAGACGAAACGCGCAGTGGAGATGAACTCATTGAAGCGCTTGACAGTGCCGGTCTGCGTGGGTTGGGTGGTGCTGGATTTCCGGCAGGGCGTAAGTGGCGAATTTTGCGTGATCAACCTGCGCCCAAATTGATGGCGGTGAATATTGATGAAGGGGAGCCAGGAACTTTTAAAGACCGTTATTACCTAGAACAAGATCCTCATCGTTTTCTTGAAGGTATGCTAATCGCTGCAAAAGTCATTGGCATTGAAAGTTGCTATGTTTATATCCGAGATGAATATCCGCATGTACGTCACTTACTGCAAAAATCATGGGATGAATTAAGTGAGCATTTGAGCGATTTACCACAGTTGCAAATTCGACGTGGTGCAGGTGCTTATATTTGTGGTGAGGAATCGGCCATGATCGAATCCATCGAAGGCAAGCGTGGCATGCCAAGGCTGCGTCCTCCCTACGTAGCTGAGGTAGGGTTATTTGGTAGACCTACACTAGAGCACAACTGCGAAACGCTTTACTGGGTTCGAGAGATATTTGAACGTGGTCCTGACTGGTTTGCCAGTCATGGACGCAACGGCCGTAAAGGACTTCGCTCTTTTTCGGTCAGTGGCCGTGTGAATAAACCCGGTGTGCATCTTGCACCCGCGGGCATCACGCTGAATGAACTCGTCCAAGAACATTGCGGCGGAATGCTAGAAGGGCACCAACTGCAAGCATACTTTCCTGGCGGTGCATCCGGAGGTATATTGCCCGCCTCATTGGCTGACGTGCCTCTGGATTTCGACACGCTGCAAGAACACGGCTCCTTTATTGGATCCGCTGCGGTGATCGTCATGTCAGATAAAGATTCAGTACGTGAGGCCGCACTTAACTCCATGAAATTTTTCTCCCATGAGTCCTGCGGTCAGTGCACACCTTGTCGTGTCGGCACCCAAAAAGCAGCGGCATTGATGGCCAAACCCGATTGGGATCAACCGCTCATTGAAGATCTGTGTCAGGTAATGGCAGACGCCTCAATCTGTGGTCTAGGGCAGGCGGCGCCGAACCCAGCCCGTACAGTGATGAAGTACTTTCCGCAACTCTTCGACAAGGGAGCAAAAGCATGAGCCAGAGCACAGCATTGGCAAGTCAAACCATCGCCTTTGAGCTCAATGGGCAATCCGTCGTTGCGGAAGAGGGTGAGAGCATACTGGAAGTGGCTACTCGCCTAGGCGTTGAAATTCCGCACTTGTGTTACATGCCGGGCCTTCGCGCCGATGGCAATTGTCGAGTCTGCGTTGTTGAAATAGAAGGCGAGCGCGCATTGGCACCTTCTTGTTGTCGCGCACCCACTGAAGGAATGGTAATTCACACCGATTCTAGTCGTGCACGCAAGTCACAGACGATGGTGTTAGAGCTTCTCCGTGGTGACATTAGTGACACGCCGTACACGGTCAAATCAGAACTACAACACTGGTGCGACAAAATGGAAGTTGGTTCATCGCGATTTGAACAGCGCGCGCAACCAACATTTGATCATTCGCATCCCGCGATAGCGGTCAACCTAGACGCGTGCATTCAATGTACTCGATGTGTTCGGGCTTGCCGAGAAGAGCAAGTCAATGACGTCATCGGGTTTGCCGGACGCGGAGGTGACGCACGTATAATTTTTGATATGGAAGATCCCATGGGCGAAAGCAGCTGCGTCGCCTGTGGTGAATGTGTGCAAGCCTGTCCCACAGGTGCGCTGATGTCAGCCAGCGAACTCAAGCAAGTAGAGCCTGAGAAAAAAGTGGACTCAGTTTGTCCTTTTTGTGGAGTTGGCTGCCTGCTAACCTACAACGTTAAAGACGAAAAAATTAACTCTGTGACAGGGCGAAATGGCCCTGCCAACCAAAGCCGGTTGTGTGTTAAGGGTCGCTACGGTTTTGATTACATCCATAACCCAGAACGACTAGATGTACCACTGATTCGAAAACACGGCGTGCCTAAGGGCATCAATGAGCACTTTGATCCATCCGACTGGAGCAAAATGTTCCGAGAAGCCAGCTGGGAGGAGGCACTTGATTTCGCGGCCAGTGGTTTAAAGTCATCGCGTGACACAACAGGCCCATCTGCGCTTGCAGGTTTTGGTAGCGCCAAAGGCAGCAATGAAGAAGCTTACTTGTTTCAAAAGCTCGTGCGCACGGGGTTTGCCACAAACAATGTCGATCATTGCACTCGCCTATGCCATGCCTCATCAGTTTCCGCCTTGCTCGAAGGTGTAGGTAGTGGTGCAGTTTCTAACCAAGTTGAAGACGTGGCGTTGGCTGAAGTTGTGATCGTCATCGGTTCAAACCCAACCTCTAATCATCCCGTTGCTGCGACGTTTATCAAAAATGCAGTCAAAGGCGGCACTAAGTTGGTGATGATGGATCCACGCCGTACGGAATTGGCTCGACATGCGCACCGAGTGCTGCAGTTTAAGCCTGATACAGATGTTGCACTGCTCAATGCGATGATTCACGTCATCGTCAAAGAAGGTCTTATCGATAAGGTCTTCATCGAAAACAGAACCAGCGATTTCGATCAGATCCTCAACAATGTCGATCAGCACAGCCCTGAGGCGATGGCGCCTATTTGTGGTATCGATGCAGAGGAAATTCGTTATGTGGCGCGGCTCTATGCAAAAGCCAAAGGAGCAATGATTCTGTGGGGGATGGGTGTTTCACAACATACCCATGGAACAGACAATGCTCGTTGCTTAATCGCGTTGGCAATGATGACCGGTCAAATCGGTCGCCGCGGCTGTGGTCTGCATCCTCTGCGTGGTCAAAATAATGTGCAAGGGGCGTCCGACGCCGGGTTGATTCCCATGATGTATCCCGACTATCAGCGCGTCGATAACAAAAAAGCGCAGGCATGGTTCTCAGACTATTGGGGTGCTGAACTCGATGATAAGCCTGGTTTGACCGTTGTTGAAATCATGCACAAAGCCGCTGCTGGCGAGATTGAAGCCATGTATATCATGGGTGAAAATCCGGCCATGTCAGATCCAAATCTCAATCACGCGCGTCATGCTCTTGCGAGCTTGAAACATCTGGTTGTACAAGATTTGTTTTTGACTGAAACAACCGCATTTGCCGATGTTGTATTGCCCGCAACTGCTTGGCCTGAAAAGGATGGCACAGTCACCAACACAGATCGTCGTGTTCAGATGGGTCGACAAGCTGTCTCGGCTCCCGGCGATGCAAAGCCTGATTTATGGATATTGCAGCAACTGGCAAATCGTTTGGGCTTAGCTTGGAACTATGCGCACGTGAGCGACGTTTACGAAGAGATGCGAGGGGCTATGCCTAGTATTGCTGGTATCTCTTGGGAGCGACTGCTAGAACAAGAGTCTGTCACGTATCCCTGCTCAGAAGAAGATCAACCCGGCCGCAGTGTGGTCTTTAACGAGGACTTCCCAACGGAGTCCGGCCGCGGACGATTTGTAGCTGCGTCCTTCAAACCGGCGGACGAAGTGCCAGATGCAGAGTATCCCTATGTGTTGATTACTGGTCGACAGCTGGAGCATTGGCACACGGGTGCTATGACTCGCCGCGCTCAAATACTCGATGCTATTGAGCCCGTTCCAGTCGTCACGCTGCATCAAGATGATCTAAAAGCAATGGGTTTGGAAAGTGGTGATCAGCTACGGATGAAAACCCGACGGGGCGAGTTAGTGGCTTACACACGCATCGATAACGGGATGACTCAGGGGGAAGTATTCTTGCCATTTTGCTACCACGAAGCGGCAGCTAACTTGTTGACCAATGAAGCGTTGGATCCGTTCGGCAAAATACCGGAATTCAAATACTGCGCTGTCAAACTAGAAGCAGTCGTTTAGGTGAATGCTAGCGCTGATACAAAAAGAGGTTCAGCGTGGAATCAGGACAAAAGCTTTTCTATCTCGGCCAACTCTTTAGGCCGATTAATATTAGCAAAAGCTTCTGGCTGATCTTCGAAACTGACGCGCGCCATTTTGTGTTGGGCGAACCACAAATCTATTTTTCTGTCCCCCGTTGCTAAATAGTCATTTAGGCTTTCCGCGAGCTGTGTTCGAATCAAACAAAAGACAGGCTGAAGCCGTATCCCATCTGTCGCTACGGCGATGTCGGCTTGCTCTGATTCCAAAGCAGACAACATACGCTCAGCATAATCCAAGGGCGGCACTGGGGAGTCGCAAGGTGCACTGAGTAGCAGAGGTGTTGTGCATTTTTGCAGACCTGCAAGCATGCCGGCCAGTGGGCCTTGGAAATCTTCAAGTGTATCAGGTACTACCGCTAACCCAAGTTCAGCGTATTGGTTCAGACTGCGGTTGGCATTGAGCAGAAGATGTTCAACCTGTGGCTCTAAACGCGCAATGACATGTTCAGTCATTGTTTTCCCCGCTAACTCAACCAAACCTTTGTCAACACCACCCATGCGTGTAGCGCGTCCACCGGCGAGGATCAGAGCGGTAATACCGTTTTTAACACTAGCCATTTTATCGCTTCTCTAGTAGAGGAAGGAGTACCTCGTCACCAGGTCTCAAAGTTCTAAAATCTAGTTCCGGGTTGTAGTCCATTAACAACCACAGGGGCACACCGTATCGGCCCGTTGCGATTTGCCAAATCCTGTCACCTTCTTCAATGACATGATTCGTCTCACCAGAAATTTTCTGTTTATCGTAAAAACGGCGATGTTTATCCTGATGATATTGCTTACGCCTACGTTCAAACTCGGCCCTGTTTATCGAATCGAATATTACGGTGATTTTCTGACCGATGGACTGAATAGCGTCCTGTTGTAGATCATTCACTAAAAATAAAGAATTGGGATTAAGCTCTAACCACTGTGCTAAGTGATCGATCGTCTCTTCCGGCTGCAATATCACTGCGCTATTGCTATCAACCGCGTACTGACTAGTCGCTGGATATCGAGTCCCCGAGGCGTCTAAACTGGCCAAGCCCTTGTTTCGAGTTTTTTCATACAAAGCTAATTGTGATTTGTACCCGAAACGGCTGTTCGGTTTGTACGGATCTGATCGACGTAGTCGAGCGTAGATCGCCTCTTCGTTCGCGCTAAGTAGTGGCAGGTCTAGGGTTGTCATTAGCTCGGATGGAATGGCCAGTTGTTTACCTTTTGGTTCTACACCGGTGTTGGGCCATGGCAGATTTAGTTTTTGTCCCACCCTAATCTGATTCGCCGATTTTAAACCATTGAGCAAAACTAACTCTTGGGTTTTAAAGCCATTGTTTTCAGCAATTATCGACAAGCTGTCTCCCGATTTTATTTCGACGCTTCGATAGCTGCCGGGGTTCTCTGAACGTAGCCTTTTAAGCGTTTTGGTTGTGTCTTCACAATCACCACAAGAAATCCAAAAAGTGTAACCAGTGGGCAATAGCTGTTTGCCCTCTAGCAACGCTTGACTCATCGCCGGATTTCTTTGTTGAAGCTTTTTAAGTGAGACATTTAGTGCTCGCGCTAGGCTAGGTAGAGAATGATTGGCTGGAGCATGGTAAGCACTTAGTCTCTGTGCTTCTGGGCGGTTGATTGAGCCAAAATACGTTTTCCAATTTGATTCCACTTCTACCGCTGCCAGGACCGCCGCATAGAAATTTCTAGAAGCGAAACCAAAATTTTCCCCTGTGTAGTGCCTCGCAATTGCACCCATGTCGGGTGTGCCCAGTTGGCGTGCGGCGCGTAATATCCCTGTTGTGCCGTGGTTGTAAGCCGTGACAGCCATGGGCCAGTTGCCTGTTATTTCAAGATTGTGTACCAGTAATCTGGCTGCGGCGATGGCGGATTTACGCGGATCGAGGCGTTCGTCGATCAACTCGTCTACACGCAAATAGTCGCGACCAATTGTTGGTGTAAATTGCCAAATCCCTATCGCATTGGCCGAGGAAGTTTCATCATTACGAAAAAAAGACTCCACATGTGGAAGTGCTGCTAAATCTAGAGGGATGTTTGCCTGACGTAGCGCGCGTCTGATGAAAGGCTGCACTTTCGCCGCTCTTCTCAGACTTTTTCTGAACTCGTCTGCGTGGCCGGGTTGGTAGCGCAGTCGCTTAGAAGCAGCGCGCAGAGTTTCTGGTTTAGCGTCCTCTCCCCACAGTTGCTGAGCGCGTTTTCGGTAGGCGTTGTTGGCACTCTCTCCATCGGCTAAAGCAAGCAGTGCGGACCTATAGGTCTCAATGATCGGATCAACGGCACGATTTTTCGCTGCACGACCATCGCCGTGCGGTACATCGACGATTTCATAAACTTTGTCCGTGCGCTGTGCATCGTGAACAACCGCCTTACCATCATCTAACACGCCATAGATTTGCACCCAAAAGTCCACGTAGGGCTGTAACGAGATTGGTCTTGGCAGAGGCAATAGAAAATTGGCAATTTCAGAGTCCGATTTGGATATTTCAGCTTGGGCACAGGTGAAAGTACTGCATAGAAAACAAAGCAACAGCATCGCAACTCGGCGCGCTATCGTTCTCTTTTTATGCTGCTCAGGGAAACAAAAAATGCGCATATGAATCAACAGAATCGGTTCGGGTAGCTATCTCAGCGCCTATGGTAAACCAGATGAGTCTCGCCGTGTGCCTAACACTTATCGTGGAAGTGACCCGTGGTGTGAAGAAAGGTTAAACTAAGGTGTTAGATCGTTAGAGATTGCTGCGCAAAAAACTAATTCACCACGACGGTCAGCGGTATTTCGACTGATCCCCCGTTGAATTAAAAAAGCTGTTTGAACTATAAGTTTTAGGTAGGACACCCGATGAAATTCGCTTCTGAGCTCACTGCTGCCAGATTGATTAAACGGTACAAGCGTTTTCTGGCTGACGTTACCATGGCCGACGGCAGTGAACTCACTGTGCATACGCCCAATACGGGCAGTATGCAAGGGTGCTGTGACGCTGGGTCAATCGTATATTTGCGCGATACACAAAATCCCAAACGTAAATACCGGTGGTCTTGGGAAATGTCGACGGCTTCAAATGGCACTTTGGTTGGTGTTAGCACTGCTTTGGCCAACGGTCTTGTAGATGAGGCGATTCAAAACGGGTTAGTCGCGGATTTGTCCGTTTATAGCCAACGCAAACCAGAAGTACGCTACGGAGAAAACAGCCGCATCGATTGGTTGCTGAGCGACCCTGGAAAACCCGATTGTTATGTGGAAGTAAAGAACGTCACCTTGTCAGAAGGTGAAGTGGCGTTATTCCCCGATGCAGTAACCACCCGAGGTGCGAAACACCTGCAGGAGTTAATGGCAATGGTGTCCTCGGGATCACGCGCAGCTATGGTCTATTGCATACAGCGGGGCGATGTCGACGCGTTTAAACCGGCTGATGCAGTCGATCCGACTTACGGTAAACTCCTGCGAAAAGCGGCCGCCAGTGGGGTTGAGGTATACGCTCTAACAGCAGAAGTTCTTCCAACTGGGGTTACCTTAAAAAGACGTGTTCCCGCCTTACTTGAGTGATAGAGGTAAATTAGCCCTGTTTTTCTTAAGCACTCTCGTGTCGCAATCAGCCAATTATAATCAATGGAACCTGAACTTCTTCAGGGTGCAAACCGCCGTGCACGCCGACCATTTGTGCCGGTGATTCATGGGGTAGAGTATCGGTCCAAGCCAGCTTGTCTTCGAGGAGTAGTACGCGATTTCCCGCGCGTTTGAGAATGCTATCGGGCACAGCTTTTTGATCGGTACGCGGGCCAAATAACCCGCTCTCAAATAGCTGCTCTGTTGATACATTTCTCAACTGTTTGCTGTAGCGCTCGTCGCACAGGCTGTCAAAGGCGTCGAGTTGTTTTGGGTTTACATTGCAAAACATGCTGCGGGGTTCACCCGCCATCGGGGTTTCAAGGCATGAGAGCAAATCTTTGTTTAACTCGAAAGGCTGCACGCGATTGCCGATGGCATTGATCATCCCGTGGTCTGCTGTTACTACTACACGATGCCGTGCAGAATCGCTTTTATTCAAAAAATCTTCTAAGGCAAGTTCTATCTCTCGCAGTGACTGTCGCCATTCGGCGCTTCCCGCACCACACTTGTGGCCAATTGAATCCAAACTGGGCCAATACGCATAGGTATAACTGGGTCCGCTCTGCTGCACCGTGTGGCGCAGGTGACCAAATAATTGTTTGAGGTTGTCTACGCCGGTAATTTTTGCATTACCCAAGTGCCTATCGGTAAATGGCGAGTTGATGAGGAATCGCGGTTGCACAACTTGGCAGCGCTGACGCACGGCCCTCAGCATGGGCTGCGCGTGGTAAAGATCACGTGCTGATGGAGGCCTTTTGCTGCTGTTGTTTCGGTATTTTCCTAGCAGTGTGGTGTAGATATCCTCACGCTCATTGAGGTGGATGTGCCACGCCAAGATACCGTGTTCGGCTGGCGCACGAGCGGTCATGATTGTTGAGATGGCCGCTGAAGTTGTGCTGGGGAAAACGCTGTGCAGTTGGCCAATTCGGTGACGGCAGAGAGGTCCTTTAGGGTTGCCATAGCTCTCGAGCAGCGAATCGCCCAATCCGTCGAGCAATAAAAAAATCAAATGCTCAGGCTCTGTCAGGGTGCTTTCGTCAATTAGTGCACAGGGCGGCAGAGGGCTGTCGCCGTGTAACCGTTGCTCAACAGATGCCATGAGATTGAGCGCGTTTTTGCCGCTGTAGCTGTTGATTAGTTCCGCTTGGCTCGCCTCTAGAGACACTGAGTTTTCCCGCATTGAGATATAGCCCTCAAGCATAACAGCCGAGGTCAACTAACCGGGTTTTTTCACCAAGAGAAATCTCGTAAAGTCATCAAAGTAGTGTCGTAACGATGACGTGCGACGAAACATTAGTCCGCGTTGATACCCAGCAATTCAACGTCAAAAATAAGCGTTGATCCGGGTTTTATTTTCCCTGCTGCCCTATTGCCATACGCGAGAGAGCTGGGAATAAAAAGACGCGTTTTTTCGCCTTCAACCATCAACTGAAGCCCTTCGGTCCAACCTCGAATTACTTGACTCAGACCAAAAGAGATGGGCTCGCCACGATCCACGGAACTGTCAAACACCGTGCCATCGAGTAAAGTGCCGTGATAGTGTACTTTTACGCGGTCTTTAGCTGTGGGGTGGATAGTGCCTGTGCCTGCTTGTAGCACTTGATATTGCAGACCAGAAGCGGTGCTTTGAACGCCTTCATTTTTTGAATTCTCAGCTAAGAAAGCCGTTCCAGCGCTGATGTTCTCCGCTGCTTTTCCTCGTCCTGCGTATTGGTGGAAGATGTACCATAAACCGACAATTGCTAAGAGCGCCCAAATGATCTTCATGATTTTTAAACCTAATAAAATTTGCTAAAAAATACGCGTGTAAATCAAGTTGGCAGACATTATAAAACAAACACAGACTACAACGGGTCTGATTAACGACCGGCCTTTATGGATAACCATTCTAGACGCACTGATTGCGCCCAGCATTTGTCCCACAATCATCACCGCACCGATCGACCAGTAAATATCTCCAAAGAACATGAAGTAACTGAGTGATGCGATATTACTGCTGAAGTTTAAAACCTTTGTATGCGCAGTGGCTTTTGCCAAACTAAAACCTGTTAAGCCTACAAATGCTAGTAACATAAAGCTGCCGGTGCCTGGCCCGAAAAAACCGTCGTAAAAACCGAGCAACGGGCAACACAAGGCTGCAAAAAGTGCCAGCCCAACTTTTGCAGGGCGATCCTCATCGCTGACATTGGGGGAGAATAAAAAATATACACCAACAGCGATCAATAGTATGGGCAGGTAGATCACCAGCTCCTCTGCATCAACTCGCAGTAGCAGCCATGACCCAGCGAGTGAGCCTGCAAATGCCATGAAAAGCAAATACCTTATGGCGTACAGATCAACGCTACCATGGCGTATGAAATACACCGATGAGCTCAACGTGCCAGCACTGCCTTGCAGTTTGTTTGTTGCGACGGCAGCAGCGGGCGGTAGCCCAGCAAGAAGTAAGGCGGGTATTGTCAGTAATCCTCCACCGCCTGCTATCACGTCTACCCAACCAGCCAGAGCAGCTGCCGCAAACAGCATGACGAGAATCTCTATGTCAGGGGTCATGGTATTTTAGCCTTCAGTTTATGCGACCGACGTGGGAAGGAACTAGGGTTGAGGAGAATCTGCTCGTTTTAGCTCACTGAACTGCATGTAGCAGGGATCACCCATCACGTGCAATTTTCCTTGTTTTATGAGTGACTGAACTCTCTCACCGAAATAGACGTCTGGCAAATTGAATTTGCTTTCGCCCATGACAATCGCTATCACTTTTGCTTGCTTTTGCCATACATCGGTACCTGCGGTTAAGAGCGCTGAATCAATGCCAGCTATTTGCTCAGCGCTCAGTTTTTTAATCTCAGCTCTTTCAGCAGCGTTAAGCTCGCAGTTTGGGTTAATACCTATGCAATCGGGTTGCATTATTTATTTCCCTATTAGTCGTCTGTCGGGCGACGTTCACCAGTGACGAGACGACTCAATGGTTGGTTGAGAATCCTTCTAGAAACAATTTCGCTCGGCTGAGAAAATGAACTGACTTCATTCTCTGTTAAGTGGCGCCAGTGCCCCTCATCGACATCTAAATTTATAGCGCCTATTTGCTCACGATGCAGTGAAGCTACACGATTCCCTACTGCTGCAAACATTCGTTTTACTTGATGAAATCGACCTTCAGTTATTGTTAACAAGGCCTCTTTTTTGTTTACTATTTCAAGCCTTGACGGCAGAGTCGGTCTTGCCTCGCCTTGCAGCTGGATGCCTTCTGCAAATTTTAGAATGGCACTATCATCTAAAGCGCGATTCAAAAAAACCCGATAAACCTTTTTGCATCCTTTTGCCGGCACTGTGATGTTATAGGACCAATGTCCGTCATCAGTCAGTAAAAGTAAGCCTGTTGTGTCTGCATCTAATCGACCAGCAATGTGCAATTCAGACGCTCTTTCGATATCCAAAAAATTAAAAATTGAAGGGTAGTGTTCATCTACATTTGAACAAATGGTTCTGGCTGGCTTGTGCATGAGTAAGTAACGAAACGCGCGAGCAATTAGTTTTTGTCCGTTGAGTGTGACGGTATTGTTTTGGTGTACTTGAGCCGACGTGCTGGTCGTCACAATGCCGTTTAAACATACTCTTCCACCAATTATTTGTTCTGATGCATCAAGTCTAGTCAAATTGCTGCTCTTACAAATGAACTTGTCAAGCCGCATAGTTATTTATACCTAAAGTCCGGGTCGAATTTATCTGCATTTACGAATGATGATGCTGCACGTTTGCTTGTAATATTACAATTGCTTACAAATTTATAGAAGTCCGTGAGTCGAAAAGCGTCAGAAACTCGATAGTATAGGTCCACGCTTTTTGGAGAAGACAATGACAAAACAATTTTTTAACCACCCTTGGTTCTTCTGGGTCATTTTAGCATTGCCTTCAATACTCATGACGCTGGCTCTAAGCCAAGGTGTCGAGCCGGAGAGGCTGTTACATCCGACGGGGGAATTTTCGGCTCGGTTCCTGATCATTGCTTTGATGCTCACCCCATTGTTAATAATCTTTAAACGTTTGCAATGGCCAACAATCTGGCTTCAATGGCTGTTGAAACGCCGGCGCGCTTTAGGAGTCGCAGCCTTTTCTTATGCTCTAATCCACACCATACTTTATGTTTTAGATGTAGGTGCATTGCAGGAATTACTTGCAGAGTTTTGGACATTAGGGATCTGGACAGGGTGGCTCGCTTTTGCCATATTCATTCCCTTGGCATTGACGAGTAATCAGGCAAGCGTAATTGCATTGGGAACTCGGTGGAAAACACTGCAGCGTGGAGTTTACTTAGCTGCAGTTTTAACTCTTTTGCATTGGATATTTGTGCATAACAATCTCGGCCCAGCTCTAGTGCACTTTGTGCCTCTTGCTCTCTTAGAAGCCTATCGTATTTTTGATACACTAAAGCTCAGAGAGCAAAAATAAAGGTTTTTTGTTTCGATACAGAGCTTTAAACGCGGTTTCTTTTTGTTTAGTTTTTATTGCACAACGCATACGTGACTAAACAGTCAATAATACCAATGAAATAACTTGTGGCGGAGCTATTTAAGCAACACTGTTAGGTCTGCATTATTTGCCATTTATGCCAATGGTTTGCTGTTCACGTCGCCGAGAATTAACAAAATCAAAGGCGAAATTGGTCCAAAAAACAGACCTAGGAAAAACCAAGGTAATTGACTGCGATGGCGTGTCGACGCCATTTGACGACTAAGCATGCCAAAAAGTACAGATACAACGGTAGCAGCGATTAAAATTCCCATCTCAAGTTTCCCTATGAATGACGTATGGCGGGCAATTGTTCAGTACACTAGTATTAACTATATGACTTTAATAATGCATGTCTAATTCCCAATGATAATTGATAATTGTTCTTGCTGATATTCCTGTCTCATTGAACACTGTTCTCTGGACCTAGGCTGTTCTAGTACCAGAATAGGGCCCTTATTTGAATTCACCTGTGGTATCGCTTTTCTCGATTCTGCTAACTGGGTGAAAGGAGCGACCTTGTTCTGTGTTGTCATTATTCTTAATCCATTCGAGAGCTTTGCTGTAAAAATCATGGTTACAAAAACCCCCTCAATGTTCGACCGAAAGCGTTGTTGGCCAAAGATGCTATGGATGGCCGCATGAAAAATACTATTTATGCGATCGGGGATATACACGGGGAGCTGGAATTACTGACGCAGGCTGTAGCTAAGGTAGAGCGCGATGGCGGGCCAAACGCGAGAATTATTTTTTTGGGTGATTACATTGACCGAGGACCGCAAAGCCGAGGTGTTATCGAATTTTTGATGGAGGGTGTTGACGCAGCTAAAAACTGGGTTTGTTTACGGGGAAACCATGACCGTATGTTCTCGATGTTCATGGAAGACTATCCCAGAACTGATATACGATTTTTAGTTGGTTATCATTGGCTTCACCAGCGCATAGGAGGTAAAGAAACGCTGGCGTCCTATGGATGCGAAGTTGGTGATAGCGATATTGTTTTAAACGTCCACAACAATGCTCGGGCTGTCGTTCCTAAGTCTCATATAGCATTCCTTGACTCTTTGTCTTATTCACATCAAGTAGGCAATTTGTTTTTTGTCCACGCGGGTATTCGCCCGGGCGTTCCAATAGAAAAACAAGACAAAGACGATTTACTTTGGATTCGTGGAGAGTTTTTAGAAGACACCCGTCAGCATCCATTGCTTATCGTGCATGGACACACACCTGTGCCTGATGCCCGTCATTTTGGAAACCGGATAAATCTCGACACGGGTTGCGGATATGGAAAGCAACTTACTACTGCGGTGTTTGAAGATGACGATTGTTGGTTACTGACAGACGCTGGTAGATTGCCACTGCTTCCAAACCCACCCACCTGATTGCATTTCTATATCGCTTAAGGAACCTCGTATTAAAGCTCGGCCAGTGACGTTGGCGTGAAAAATTTGGACCTAACAAGGCGCTAACCGACAGCAATAGTGGTGCTTTACTGGCCAGATTTGCAATGCGGCTTGGCCGAAATTGGCACGCCGATGGTGCGAGCATGGCTTTATTTGGGGCTCTTAACACCAAGAAAAATTCTCGCTGGCCTTGCTTAAACAGTCGATAAATAATTGTGTTCGCGTAGCGAGGTATCGATTCTGTGGATACATCGCGTAGATGCCCAGCTCAGGAACTGTTGAGCAATCTGGAAACAGCTCAATGAGTGTACCTGACTTCAAATGAGTGTCAGCACTAAAAGCGGGTAGAAGTGCCACGCCGAGACCCTGCAAGCATGCCTCGACTTGCATTTCAGCGGTATTTGCTGCGAAGTTCCGGTTTAACGTTAGGGCGTTGACTACCCCATCTTTGTTTTTGTAGCGCCATTCCTCTTTTTGCCTATGCGTGGTGTAGACGATGCCCGGATAGTTAGCAAGTTGTTCAACCGAAGTAGGAATACCTTTTTCTTTAATAAGCTTTTGCCCAGCACACAATATAACGGGACAAGTCGCTAACTTGCGGGCGATAAGGTTTGAGTCCGCTAGCACGCCAATTCTGACCACAACATCAAACCCTTCAGCAACGACATCGGCCCAACGATCGTTGAAATCTATCTCAAGTTCAACTTCGGGGTACTGTTCAGCGAAAGCTGCGATCGGGCGCGTCAGATATTGCACGCCGAAGGACATAGGAGCATTCACTTTCAGCCTACCCGTCGGGCAGGCTTTGAGTTCTTGAATTTGTTGCTCTGCTTCGTCCAAGTCCGCTAGTGCTTGTCGGGCCCTTTCGAAGTAGATACCGCCTTCTTCAGTTAGCCCGACGTGTCTCGTCGTACGGCTCAACAGTTTTACCCCTAGCCTGTCTTCCAGCGACTGTATTTGCTTGCTGATAGCTGGTCCAGTCATCCCGAGAGAGCGGGCTGCTCCCGCAAAACTTTCGTGCTTTACAACTTCGAGAAAAACGCCGACACGAGACACATGATCCATGATTGATAACCTGATGGAACCAATGAAATAAAATAAATGCATATTATCATCAAAAATTGAATCAGTATGATAGGGCTATCTTCCATCAGACCGCGACAACGCAAATGAACTCGTCTTCAAACATCCAGCACGTTGCTTTCGGGCGTAAATCCATGTCCGGTGGTCTTGCCCAGTGTAGAAGGGCTTATTCCCCATTCGCTAAAAGACTAATTGAACTAATTAAAAGAGGACTGGAACAATGATTACGCATTATCCGTACAGCAAGCTTGGGCATGCCAATCACGGCTGGTTAGACGCTCGACACCACTTTAGCTTTGCCAGTTACCAGAACCCGCAAAGACAGCAGTTTGGCGTCTTGCGAGTTATCAATGACGATGTGATTGCAGCTGGAGAAGGGTTTGGCACGCATCCACACAAAAATATGGAGATCATTACTTATGTGAGGAAAGGAGCTATTACCCACCGAGACAGCAATGGAAATACTGGCCGAACAGTTGCGGGAGACGTTCAAGTGATGAGCGCAGGCACGGGTGTTTCCCATTCAGAGTTCAATATGGAAAGTGAAGACACCAATATTTTCCAAATCTGGATAGAGCCAAATGCGCAAAATGTACGGCCTCAATGGGGCAGTCATGAATTCCCCAATGAACCAACAGAAGATGTTCTGAGGCTGCTCGTGTCAGGTGATGGTGAAGCGCCGCTATCAATACAACAAGACGCCTTTATCTATGCGGGATATCTGACGGAAGGCAAAACTCTGAACCATCCGATAATGCACCAAGCCTATGTTTTGGTCTCAGAGGGTTCGGTTGAGATTGAAGGCCAAGCGCTCAATACTGGTGATGGCCTCGAGGTACAAGAATTAACTTCGATTGATATAAAAGCAATCACAGAGACGCGATTTTTAGTCATAGATGTGCCGACAACAAATTAGCAAAAATGAATACAGGAATTTGTAGATGAAAAATATTTTACACATCGATTCTAGTGGTCGTAGGGCGCCTTCAGTGTCTCGGCAATTGAGTAATCAGATCGTAAATAAATTGAGTGATGAGCAAACGAAAACCACTTACCGCGATGTCAGTCAGGGCTTGCCTTTTTTAGATGAGCAAATGATTGGTGCCTATTACACACCAAAGCAGGAGCGTAGCCCTGAGCAGCATCAAGCCATTCAAGTCTCTGATGCGATTGTCGACGAGTTAAAAACCGCCGATATTTTGGTCATTGGTGTTCCACTTTATAATTTCTCGGCGCCGGCAGGATTTAAAGCGTGGGCGGATCTCGCTGCCCGCGCAGGTGAAACATTTAACTACACAGAGACGGGTCCAGAAGGTCTATTAGTAGGAAAAAAAGCCTATGTTGTGGTCACTTCAGGTGGTATTGAAGTCGGCAGTGACGCAGATTTTCTCACCCCTTGGATTCGGCATTTTCTGGGCTTCATCGGTATTCATCATGTCGAGATTGTCAATGCTGGATCTATCAGCATTAATGCCGCTGTGGCGATGGAACGAGCTCAAACTTCGATCGCGTCCGTTCAAGCGTAATAAAATAGCGAACAACCAGAGTAGCCAAAAGTGTCACAGGCCAAGTCGTGATTCTGTTATGCATTGGGGTATGAGTCCTTGGAAGACTCGGATTAAGTCCAGTCAGTGATGTCGGCGTGAAAAATTTGGCCCCAGCGAGGCACGAATCGACGGCAAGTGTGGTGCTCTTGGCTCCATTCGTAACGCGTTTGGGCTGAGTTAAACGCGTCGACAGTGCGAGCATGATTTGAACTAAGGTTCCCTTGTTGCATAACAGCTCATTAATTTTTTCTCTAATTTGTGCTTTTTTGTGTATCCGTTGTTGGTTTGGTGGAACCATCTTGTAATCGCTGAGCCTAAAGGTCTTTGTTATAGGGACTCATCGGCGTGCTAAAGCTCAAATCATTCAGCGGAATTCTTTATAAATCGGTTTTCTTGGTTACTCTGATCTCAACTAGTCTAACCGTTTCAGCCAGCGACACTGGCGAAACGGGTGTGACCTTAGCTCCCGAACTGAAAGCCAAGTTGGACACTGCTTTGGCAGATAAAGGTCTCGACTACAAACCGCGCACCGAACATTTGAATGGTGATGGTTCACCGATTTACCTCAATCGATTAATTCTTGAAGATTCTCCCTACCTCATTCAGCACGCCCACAATCCAGTCAATTGGTATCCTTGGGGAGAAGAGGCCTTCGAAGCTGCAAAACGACAAGACAAACCCATATTTTTATCGATTGGCTACGCTACTTGCCATTGGTGCCACGTCATGGAGCGAGAGAGTTTTGAGAACGAAACCATCGCTGAGATCATCAACAATGATTTTATAGCCATAAAAGTCGACAGAGAGCAGCGTCCCGATGTCGACGCAACATTTATGACAGCGGTACAGCTTCTCACTCGGGGTGGTGGCTGGCCGATGTCGAGCTTTCTAACACCTGCAAGCGATCCTTTTTTTGGTGGGACATATTTTCCACCCGCCCAATTCACCGAGCTTTTGGAACGTGTGGTTGGTGCATGGGAGCAGGACCGTGAGCGACTCGTGGAACAGTCCAAGCAGATATCCGCAGCAGTTGCTGAGCAAAGTAACATTCGCGGTGAAGCGATAGAGGTGGGGGAGCGGGATATCGCGCGCGCCGTAGATTCATTTTTGCAGCGCCAAGACTATCGAAACGGCGGCTTTGGCCATGCGCCTAAATTTCCTCAGGAACCAGCCTTGGCATTGCTGCTGGAGCAGGCGCAGCGAACAGGTAATGGGATGGCCTTAGGGGCGGCGCATTTTGCGCTACAAAAGATGGCTATGGGTGGTATTTACGATCATGCAGCTGGCGGCTTTCATCGCTATGCAGTCGATGCAGAGTGGCAGGTACCGCACTTTGAGAAGATGCTCTACAACCAGGCTAATTTGTCACGGCTCTACCTCAAAGCGTTTTTGATCACAGGGGACAAAGATCACGCGCGCACCTTGCGACATACGCTTGATTATGTCTTACGCGAAATGACCACTAAAGACGGTGGTTTCTACTCTGCTACTGATGCGGACTCAGAGGGTGAAGAAGGCTCCTTCTTCGTCTGGACTCCTGAACAGATCATTGAAGTATTAGGTGAGTTAGAAGGCGCTCGAGCAAATATGGTATGGGATGTTTCTGCTGAGGGAAATTTCGAAGGTAAGAATATTCTCCATTTGTCGGAGCCCGTGGAGGCTCTTGCGGATCAACTAGGCGTGCCCGGCGATGCACTGCGTGCAGACATTGCACAGTGGCGATCAAAATTGCTCGACGCACGCAACCAACGCGAACGTCCTATTCGCGACGACAAAGTCATCACCGCATGGAACGGCATGATGATCTCTGCGATGGCGGAAGCGGGCGACAGTTTAAACGATCAACGTTATCTCGACGCTGCGATACGTTCTGCCAATTTCCTATGGTCTGTTAATCAACACAATGATGGCTTGCTCTATAGAACTTTTTTTGACGGTAATTCCAGTATCGAAGCAGGGCTATCTGATTACGCGTATTTCGCTGAGGGCATGCTTGCGCTCTTTGATGCGACATCCGATCAAATTTGGCTGCAGAGATCACAACAGATCACCCAAACAATGGTCGACAGCTTTTGGGACGTTAAAAACGGTGCTTTTTATATGGGCGGTGAAGTAGTCGGTGGGGCATCTTTGCCGAGCCGACCAAAAGATATTCACGACAGTGCATTGCCTGCTGGAAACGCCGTTGCCCTGCGTGTATTGACACGACTTTGGCATCGAACCGGAGAAGTGAAGTATGAGGACCGAGCCAACGCTTTGTTAGCGGCGCTGTCTTCGCAGATCGGTGCGCAACCGGCGGCCTTTTCCGCGACGTTGATGGCAGCTGGTGAACTGTTGTGGGGCGAGAGTGGAGCGCGACAATACGCGGCACGTGGGAAGCTACGAATAACTTCCGTGCTTGTTGATCAAAACCGGCTGCGCGTCGATATCGACATTGCACCTGGCTGGCATGTGAATGCTCATAAACCTTTGCAAGACAACTTAATTGCAACAGTCCTTACTGGTTCAGAAGGAGAGGTCTTAAGCAACATTGCTTACCCCAAACCTTTGGTTAGAACGCTTGGGTTTCAATCTGCGGAGTTGGCGTTGTACGAAGAGACAGCCACCATCACGGCCACCCTGCCAATTATCGAGGGCGCTAGAACCATCGCTCCGCTCGTGTTACGTGTGCAAGCCTGTAGCGATGAGGTCTGTTTGGCCCCCGAAACCATCGCACTAAACCTCTCCACAGCAAGTGAGTCTTAACTCCCTGATTGGTCAAAATCTTAGATTTTTAGTATGGGTGCGAGGGCAGGGAGATGTTTGTTCTCCCTGCTCCTTGCCTGATTGTTCCTTCTTTTTCAACAAGCTGAGCGTTCTTTGCTTTTAGAGATCATTCCCTGATTTTTCTTGCTACACCGCCCTAAAGACTCCTTCCCCATAGCCTTTTTTACGAAAAAGTCGTCTCGGCGACCCTCTCGTTGTGGTGTTCAATGCACTGCACTCTGGTGCTCTTTCATCTTCAAAACCCAACCCAAACGCTTCAGTATCCCTAAGTGCATTGTTCTAGGGGTCGTTTTATCTGTGCAGCGACTCCGGTGTAAGATTTGTTTTTTAAGTGTAAATCGTGAATTTTCTTGGCTTTGCCTTGGTGCAAACCGTTAAACTTGCGGTCATGGACCGGAACGGGCTGGGCACAAACCTGACCGTTGGATCGGTGAGCAATCTTTATATTCAAGCAACAAGAATCAGGAAACTTCGATGACCGAGAAATCGAAAGCGGTGGTATTTGACAGTAACCCCGGTCGCAACGCACAAACCTATGGCATAGCTCGCGAGCTAAACACCGATATGGATTTGATTCACAGCCCTTCAGTAGGGGTAGTGGGCACAAAGGGTGACAGCCAATGCTATCTGGGTGTACAACGGAAAGTAGAGGCTATCCATGAGCGCCTGCGCCAATCCATCGGCAGCGATGAAGGGCAAATGGCCATGCGGCTGGTACAGCCTGAATACACGGTAGCCACTTCTGATGGCATGCGCAACGGCACCCGTGAAATGCGCTATTCGCTGATAGGTCGAGAAGTCACGCACGACACCGTTTGCGAGCACTTAAGCGCGAGTGGTCTTGAAGGGACTATCGCCGTCGTCGCCTGTGATAAGCCTCCGGTGGGTACTTTGGCAGGGTTGTTGGAGCACAATCGCCCCGCAATCATCATGTCAGATGGACCTATTCGCCCCGGCGTTGATTCTGTCACCGAACAGCCGATCGATATCATCAGTGGTTTTCAGATCGCTGCACTAGCGGATGTTGATCTCAAAAAACGTATTTCTAAAGAGTCGTGCCCGGGCTACGGCAGTTGTGGTGGCATGTTCACCTACAACACAATGCAAACATTTATTGGTGTAGTCGGTATGCAGCCTCTGCACATGGTTGCTCCTCCGTCAGACGATCCTCGGCGAATGAATGAATTCCCGGATCAATTGGTTGGCTATCTGAAAGGCATGATCGAGAGAGGCCAGACACCTCGTGATATCGTCAGTCGCGATGCAATCCGCAATGCCGTTATTGTCTCGATGGCCGTTGGTGGGTCGACCAACGTGTTGCTGCACGCACCTGAGATTGCACGCGCTGCAGGATTCCGCAATTTTGCTGAAGACATCATGTCGCCAGAAGAGTTTAACCACCTGTCGCAGCACGTCGTGCCGGTACTGACCGATGCTCGTCCCTATGGTGTGTATTCTATGGTCGACATCGACAACAAAGGCGGTGTGCAGGTTATCGTAAAGGCCTTGATGGATGCCGGCCTACTCAACGGCGACACCCTGACTTGTACAGGTGAAACCTTGGCCGAGCAGGTCGCTAGACTCAACACCCCTGAGCCGGACGGCACCGTGGTTTATCCCGTTGAAAAGCCTTATAAACCCACAGGTGGGTTGCGAGTGCTTGGCGGGAACCTGTCCCCTGAATTTAGCGCCGTTCTGAAGCTTGCCGGTGTTGAAGGCGGATTGGAGAACAACCGATTTGTAGGCCGTGCTCGAATTTTTAACGGCGAGCAAAGCTTGCTCGATGCCTTGGAAACCGCTGCAGATAGTTTCCAGAATAACGACATGGTTATTGTTCGATATGAAGGGCCAAGTGGAGCACCGGGAATGCCTGAAATGCTCGACTCTACTTCTCGTATCACGACACTTTGCCGTGACAAAAATATCGTCGTGGGCATGATGACCGACGCTCGTTTCTCGGGCGGTTCTGTCGGTCTGGTGATCGGCCACGTGGGCCCTGAAGCTGCATTGGGTGGTCCTATCGCCTTCGTCGAGGACGGCGACGAAATTGTCGCTGATCTTGATTCCAACGAACTCAACTGCGCCGCTCTCAATGACCCGAACATTTTAAAGGCTCGTAAAGCGGTGTGGGAAAAAGAAGTTGCGGATAACGGTGGGGTACATCCCCTCTGTGGGGACGTGGATACACGTTTGCTTAACCGTATGCGCTTGTCGGCGGTCTCAGCGGTTTTTGGTGCGGGCATGCACCCTGATAGACAGCTGTGGGTTCCGCAGCCACGTGAGGCGGCGCGCACTGGTTTTGTGCCAAAGAATAAATATCGCGCGGGATCAGAAAAAGCTTTCTAGTTTCTAAGTCAATTTAAGTCGGTGGGTGGAACACTCTTGCTCCGCCCACCATGGTGAGCAACTCGCTGCCGGGGTTGTCTTCTTTCGCCTATCGCTACACTTAAATGTCCATCAATGTGTTGTGTTCTTCTCGACATATTTCCTCCATTAAATATCCTTGGCTCCAGTACTCGGCTCAAAATACAGCTATGGCGTCAGTGAAGAAATTTTATTTGGCGAATTCAATTCCTAAGTGCAACTCAACCCGTTGGGCTGAGGTGGTGAGCAACGATACCAGATAGTCGCCCTGTTGAATAAGGAGCATACACAAGTGGAAATCTCCAGATAGTTGGCGTCCACAAATCGACGATCATTCGTGAGCTCCGACGTAATACTGGCGGACGCGGTTACAGGCCAAAACAGGCTCATCAGCTTGCTCTGCAACGGCGGGAACAGAACGTTCACTTCAGAATAAGCGAGGAGAGTTGGCAACGAGTTGAGCTGCTTGTACGTGAAGATTGGAGCCCAGAGCAAATCAGCTTATGGTTGAATGAAGCTAGTGAATCCAGTGTCAGCCATGAATCGATCTACCAACATATCAATTGGGACAAGCACTGTGGAGGAGACCTAAACACCCACCTGCGCTGCAAAAAGAAACGTCGTAAACGCTACGGCTCCTATGATCGTCGTGGAAAGCTGGTGAATCAGGTTTCAATCGAGCAAAGACCTGACATCGTTTGAGCAAGCCATTGTTAGAACGATAAAGGCGAAGAAGTTATCGGTATTATCGCTCACGGCAGACAATGGTCGAGAGTTTGGGCATCATGAAGGTATTGCAAAGCAACTAGGGGCTGACTTTTACTTCGCTCACCCCTATTGCTCTTGGGAGCGCGGTGCGAATGAGAATAGTAATGGTCTTGTCAGGCAGTACTTTCCTAAAAGCACAGATTTCACA
The DNA here is from genome assembly GCA_937965695.1 of uncultured Granulosicoccaceae bacterium. Lineage (GTDB taxonomy): Bacteria > Pseudomonadota > Gammaproteobacteria > CALCKW01 > CALCKW01 > CALCKW01. Next base: position 72,104 of record CALCKW010000025.1, on the reverse strand, counting down.
TATATTTCAAGCAGGGATTTTCGCCGGGTAGAGCATAAGCTCAACAACCGTCCGCGTAAATGCCTTAATATGAAAACACCGAACTAAGTAGTGTGCGGATTAAATCCTACAGCTGCACTTGGAATTTGAATCCGCGTTTACTCAGAATCTACTTATTTACGTTTATACCAAACACCGCACATTCGTCTTGAGCGGGTAGCAAAAGGGATAAGTAATAATAAAAACTGGCGACTTATTTGCCCCGTTGAAAACCAATCGAGTTTTCGGGCTGAGGTTGTAATCGGCGAGCCGGTCTGCACCACAAATTGCATACCGCGACGCTTTGCGAGACTTCTCATCTTCCGAGATAGGTGCAGCTCTTCGCCTGCGTAAACCTTGTTATCGAAACCGCCGATCTCTTCAAAGGCGTCGCGTCTGCAATAGATAAAGCAGCCTGCTGCTGTGCCGGACTTCACCGACACCCAGTTCCAGAAGCTGAGTATCATGCGGCCGAATTTACGCATCGATCGATCGACAGCGATCGTCGAACCTCCGCCAATTACGGTACCACTCGCAAGCGCATCAAGAGCAAGGGAGAGGAGAGTGGGGTTAATGATAGTATCCGCATCTATAAATATTAGCCATGGTGTTTGTGCAATATTAGCTCCAGCGTTTCGTGCTCGCCCTATCTGATTAACAGGTTCGAAAACAACTTGAGCACCCGCGAGCGAAGCAATCTCTGCCGTGTTATCGGTGGAATTATTGTCGACAACAATTAGATTGCCCGAATAGCTTTGCTGTTCAATGGCACTTTTAGTGGCGCTGATGGTGTCGAAGATCAAGTCGGACTCATTCCACGCGGGAATAATGACTGTGAAGCTGTGTTCGCTTATTTCTGAAGCTTTGCTCATGGATAGATATCTTACGTTTGTTTTTGAACGTATTTACCGATCACAGTCTATCCGATTAGAGTCACGCAAGCACTCTTGAGTTGGAGTACCCAACTTAAGTTATTAAGTTGTTAAGTTATAGTGCCTGCATTTTCTAGGCAGCCTTTTGCTGCTGCTGAGACATTGTCGTCAAAAATTCTAAAGCTTGTTCTGGGGTGAGCTTCTCTGGCTCAAAACTGGACAAACCAAATGATTTGAGCATCTCTGTAACAGCACCACTGCTGGCCGAATATCCCATATGCCAGTTTGGGAAAATACATTCGTTTACGTGCTCATAACTGACAATTACGCAGTCATCGTGTCGGACGTCATCAGCGATTTCTAAGAATAGCTCATTGACAGCCTTCCGCTCTCCCTCCAATGCTTGTAGAAACCAGTTGGATTCATAGCAAAGCATGCCGCATATTCCTTGATCAGAATTGTTTTCACGAGCTGTGCTTAAAATATTTTGAATATCTTGCAAAGACATGTCGCGTAGAGCGCGAGAATAATACACCAAACGAATGGACATAATAGTGTTCCTTGTAGCCATGCAGTTCCTGTGCAAGTCATCGGTATTGGGAAAATGAACTTTAGATAAAACCCCTACAGTCGATGGCTGAAAAAGTTCTTGCCTGATAGGGATAATTGGCTATGTCTACACCAATGAGTATTTTATACATCGTTAGTGAAGAGTCTCATTGGTTTTCGGTTTTCAGCAGTCTCAAAGAAAACTCTGAACGACCAGAAACACAATTCGTTCCAGTGACCAGTGCAAAAAAAGCGCTAAAATATCTTCGTAAAAATTTGGACACAGCTGTTGTCGTTGTTTCTACTGAAAAATATGAAGACCTCAAATCACTTTCGCATTCAATTCGCCATGTTATGCACAATCGAACTGTGCGAATAGTCGCTTGCGCAGAAGATCAAACCACGTCGGGTGGAACACTAGTTAATGAATTGGGGATTAACGCCGTTCTGCATCCGGGCCAAGACCTAAAAGATCGATTGTGCACGCAATTATCAGCAGAGATACAAACCTTTACATTGCTCACGGGAACGCATTCTCGCCACCATGCTGAAACAGAATTATTGAGTGCCATCGCGCGTTTCTCGCGATTGGAGATGAAGCTAAGCGATTGTCTGGCGGAGCTAGCACGATCGACGGGACTACTCACTAACGCCGCGTTAGTCAATGTCATTGTCGTTCGAAGAGACGGGAGACTTAAAAGGAGTAGCGTGACCTACTCAGCTGAGGGTATCGATGCTCAAGCTTGGTTGGCTGAAAACCAAAGCCCGACATCTACTAGTCTGTTGCAAGTTGTCAAAGAAGCGCGTTTGCAGTTACAGATCCAGCCAGACGATTCTGAGCACCTAGCTGCAAGTGTTTCCATGGGCTTGGATATTTCCGGGCGATTTATCTATCCGCTACGCAGCTTCGGTCGAACGATGTGCCTTGTGGAGTGTTGGTTGCCCGCTGAAAGTCTGCAACTGGTTTCGGTCGATCTCGTGCGAGTTATCGAAAAATCCAGTGAACAATTTAGTCTTCTTTTTGAACGTAAACATGCAGATAGCCAACTGAAACGGCAGTACAAACGACTCAAATTTACACTGAATGAATTAACCTCTACCAAGGATGCGTTGTATCACTCAGAAAAGCTTGCTTCTCTTGGGCAGCTCGCTGCAGGCATCGCTCATGAAATAAACAATCCGGTGGCTTACGTCATGGGTAACTTTAATCCCCTAAATGAATATGTAGATGGCATGACACGCATGCTTGGCTTGCACAGTGAATTTGTTTCTCTGATCGATGAAGCAAATCTATCGGTGGGTACTGATTTACGAAGAAAAATAGACGACCTCGGCGCTGATCTCGATATCGATTACGTGCTGGAAGATGTTCGTTCTTTGGTGAGCGAATCAAAGGACGGATTACTTCGGGTCCGAGAGATAATTCTCAATCTTAACGAATTCGCTCGAAAAGACTCTATTGACGCTGAGCCTATCGATCTCAATGCAAGTATCGAGACGACCTTACTCATACTTAAAAACGAATTACGAGCGGGTGTCAATGTAGCGCTGGAGTTGGGTGACCTACCGCTAGTGAAGTGTCAGCCAGGTTTAATCAAACAAGTCATACTTAACTTGATTAAAAATGGTGCCCAAGCAATGGGAGGCAACGGTGATATGTTTATCAAAACGGAGGTCGACGGAGATTATGTGGCTTTGCGTGTTCGCGACACGGGATCGGGAATTCCACCAGATGTACTGGCCAGTATATTCGATCCATTTTTTACCACTAAGCCAGTAGGAGAGGGCACGGGCCTGGGTCTTTCACTTTGTTATGGAATTGTAGAACGACATAAAGGTGTGCTTGAAGTGAGTGAAACCAGTGAAAAAGGCACGGAGTTTCGGTTGGCGTTACCTATAAATGGAATTACTGGTGGCGCAATACAAGAGGCCGCTTGAAAGAACAACTTGTTGACGACCGCCAAGCAAATGTTTGGGTATTTGTCTTTTAATACTCTGCAAAAAAAACGGGTTTAAACCCAACGATCCTTTAGACAGATCGTTGGATTCTATTCGGTTCTGTAATTAGCTAATTACTGTGTCCGCGTCACGACGATCCGTGATGTGGGGTTTAGAAAACGGTGTTGCTCTTTGAGGCTTGAAGTCGCCAATCCAAAATCAGTATCCTCATTAGTGACCGCGCCCTGATGCAATCTGACTCGATCGATCAAGTCGTCTCGCAACACGTTGAAACCCTGTCCGCTGAAGTCCGGGCCTGGCAACGTGCTGGCTGTTTCGCTATTTGCCTCAGTTCCTGAATCCCATGTCAGGCCAGTCACGGTGAGGGAATCTCCAATAGCCATGTCGCTGATGTTTAGTGCATTTGCACCGGTAAAACCATCATTGGTGTGCACCAACATGCTAATGACACTTAGACGGAGATCGGACAAGTAATCAGCGGGCACAGTCAACTCCGTCACGGTACTAGCGGACTGAGGCGCAACTGGCCCGTCTGTAGAAGCGGATGCTACATGCTGGATAGAGGCCTGAACTTCACTGAGAATATCTGCGTTGTTTCCGCCCTCAGCCAGTGCCTCAAGCGCCAGACTAGCTGTTTCTCCATCCTTAAAACTGAAAAACCCACTTTTATGCATCATCACCGCGACCGGTGATAAGGGTTGTGCATGGGTCAAGTTTGTAATCTGCACGTTGAACAAAGCGTCCGCTGCCGTCGAAATTTCTGCTGTCGAGTTATTATCGCTGTCGTTACAAGCCGCTAGAAAAGAACTGACAAGGGCGAGAGCCCCAAGCTTATACGTATTTTTCATGGTGAATCTCCGACTAGTTGACCGTGATAGTCATTCTGGCAACAGGGTTTAACCAACGATGCACAGTCGCGTCCAGATCGCTGCGTCCGCCAGTAGGGTTTGTATCACCGAGTGTATTTCGATGAATGTGGACACTACCTTCAGCATCTGAATCTTCTAAGACCCCACCTACAGCTTCAATTGCAACACCAGATCCGCCTGCCCCTAAGTATGTTTGAGTCGGCGCGGGAGCCGCCATACCGGGAACGCCAATTCCTCCCAGTGCAACACCGCTGGGCCCCGTCAGAGCTGTGTTTCCGCTGTTTATTTCGTCATTGGCTTCTGTGCCTGAATCATAGGCATTGAGTGGGACGATATACGTGCCTGGTTCAGTCGGGATTTTCCAACTGTCTAAACCAGCGAAGGCGTCATTAGTGGGGATCAACATCGTGACCAGCGAAAGGTAAGAATGGTCTTCTGTTTCGAAGGTGTAGTCCGCGCTGGAACTGGCCGGCTCTACAAGCCCACCAAAAGTCTGATTCGTTTGGGTAGTCGCGTAGGACGTGTCGAGTGAGCCTGCCAGTACGGAGGTATCGCCCCCTTCAGCGATTGCTGTTAATCCAGCAGAAGCGGCAATGCCCGGTTCGAACAGATCAACGGCGTCCGTGTGTGCAACTAGTAGCCGAGGTGTGAAATGCATACCTTGAGTCAAGTTTGTGATGCTCACAGTGATTTCAACAGCCTGTGCTGCACTTGTCATCATTAAGGAAAGGGCAATCGCTTGTGATAATTTCGATGTTTTCATTTTATTGTTCTCTGTGAATGATCTGTTGATTTTGAATAAAGTAAATAACGACTGATTTTCTAAGATGGGCTTAAAGGGTGTTGATCCAAAAAATTATCTCTTATGGTTAATTTGCATCGATTAGTCAAAACAGCAGAGGGAATTACGCACATCTTTTATCGAGTCTAAAACATGTTAGATAGCCGCCAAAAACGGGTTTTAGGTTGACTCTTGGAAAATTATTCTGGACCATAAAAAACGATTCGAGAATACGTGAAAACCGCTTTTTTGATTTAAATTGCAAAGGGTGGTACTACTACTTATTGGTTAAACTACTTATGCCCAATTATTTGTTGAACCAATTTATTGAGATATGTGGAAATGGTGTATCGATTTAGAAAAGCGAAGAATCAAAAAGAATGTGAGAATGATTCGATTTTTGTAGATACCCTGCAGCTGCCGAACTCATGGAGTGTTGGTAGTGACTTTCAGGAATAGCTTGGGTCTCTTGACGACTGAAAAACTGAAGTGAAGCTTCTGCATGCGGTTTCCTATTGACCGTCTCTTTTGACGAATTCCGTGGACTCACCTTTCTTTTCGTGTAGCTACAAGCCTACGCAATGGTTTATGTGCCAATGCGCCCAGCTTCTTTCTGAAATATTTTTTCTAGTCCTGTCAACCAATCACTGGAGCGAGCGTTTACATACTCAGGGTCTTCGCATGAAAGCTTGATCCAGCTTTTTCACGGAAAGTTATGGGTAAAAACATGAAACAAAAACACGCAGTTCTTATTACTCAAGTTAGCGCCTTGATGAGTTATCTAACTAGAATTGGTATTTGACATGAGTATCACAGGCAGGCGGCTGACCGATGTCAGCAGAACAATAGCGTGTGGTTTTGGACTTACACTCAGCTGTGGTGTTGCGTTTTCCGCACTGGTGGACAGGTCTTTGGTGGATCAAAGCTATACCGTGGATGCACCGGGTGGTGTGGTTCTACGTTCCTATCAGGACCAAATAGGTACGGGTCAGGGTGATAGCGAAACCTATGGTTCATCCAATTATATAATCGCGAGAGACCCACTTCGATCAGTGCGTAGAGGACGACAATTATTTCAACGAAAGTTCAGTGAACAAGAGGGGCTAGGTCCTCGGCTGAATTTTTCCTCCAGCGGTGATATCACTCACTCGAGGGCGCTCGGTGCAGGCAGCGCTGATAGTTGCTCTAGCTGCCACGGCAACCCCAAAGGCTCTGCTGGATTCGGAGGCAATGTTGCAACTTTTCCCGATGGCAGAGATGCACCACACTTGTTTGGTTTAGGTATTGTGGAACAACTGGCAGACGAAATTACCTGGGAGCTTCGTCAGACCCGAGACACAGCTATTGAACAAGCCGCTGCTAGCAATCAAAGGGTTGAAAAATCGTTACAGGCTAAAGGGATAAGCTTCGGCACAATTGCCGCTCAACCCGATGGCACAATAGATACCGATGGACTGGAAGGTATAGATGCTGATTTGCGGGTGAGGCCATTTTTCGCGCAAGGAAAAACAGCATCTATGCGAGAGTTCACAGTTGGGGCACTGAAAGATGAAATGGGGTTAGAGGCTTGGGACCCCATTCTCTGCGCAGTGACAGATCCTGATAACCCTCAACTGCAATACAGCAGTTCAGGATTCCTCTATGACCCAGCGGAAGACAGCTTTGAACGTCCGCCCGTCTGTGATCAGTTAGAAGACAACGATGGTGACGGTGTAACAGCCGAAGTGGATCCCGCGATTTTGGATCACTTTGAGTTTTATCTGCTTAATTATTTCAAACCCGCGACGGGTCGACGCGGTCGCATGGAAAAGAAAGGGTTAAAACATCTGAATAATATCGGCTGTACCTCATGTCATATACAAAATTTGACCATTGACACGGATCGACGGATTGCAGATGTTGAAACAGTCTATGACAAAGAAAAGGGTGGTGTATTTAACCAACTGTATGCCACCGCAACAGGGCGATTCGTCGTCGAAGATGATGGGCAGGAGTATCCTCTGCTCAACCCAGCTTATGAAAGTTTTGTTGCTAAAGACATCTTCACTGATTTGAAGCGACACGATCTAGGGCCAAAATTTCATGAGCGCGATTATGACGGCACTCTACAAACCCAGTTTGTCACTGAGCCTCTATGGGGTGTTGGTACAACTGCACCTTATGGGCATGATGGTCGGAGTATTGATTTGGACCAAGTGATCCGACGTCATGGCGGCGAAGCAAAAGCGTCGCGAGATGCATATGTTAATAACCTGAACGATCAAGAGAGGCTTGCACTTCGAGAATATCTGCGATCTCTAGTCTTGTTTCCCCCAGATGATACTGCTTCAAATTTGAATCCCGGAAATCCTAATTCTGATGATCCTCAACAACCTAGCGAACATGGGTCCATAAAACTGCCAGAGCTGTTTCAAATTCCTGAATTGGGCGATGAATAGTCAAGCGAGGGCTAACGGTTAATCGCAATGCATAGGCTTCTCAGCGTCATTGTCTAGTGCTAGGGAATTTAAAGCAGACTAGAGACACGTCTTTGTCCGCTTTTTATATAGCTTCAAAGGCTCCAGAGGGGGATCGCAGCCCAGCGCATATTGATCAGGGAATTGGCTTATATTGATGATTATCGCTTTCCTCAGGATTTGCCTGTAAAACAGGTCATTTTGACGCTCAGAAAGTCCTAATTTCTTACATTTCCCTCAGAGAACGGCGCTTAGTTTGACATATTCAATGAGTTGCACTAGTTTGGGCGGTTAACAGAAACTGTTCCACTAAGGGCCCGCTTGGGCTTGAATTTCATGCTTAAAAGGGGTTTCGAATGTACGCTGTAATAAAGACAGGCGGAAAACAGTATCGGGTAAAGCTGGGTGATAAATTGCGAGTAGAGTCCTTAAAGGCTGAAGAGGGCGATACCGTCAATTTGGATCAAGTGCTGATGGTCGGTGAAGGCGAGGACGTGATCATCGGCGATCCTATGGTGAGCAGCGCTTCAGTGAGCGCGACCGTGCTTTCCAACGGGCGCTCTAAAAAGATAAAAATCGTCAAGTTTAAGCGTCGAAAGCACTATCGCCGTCAGATGGGCCATCGCCAAAACTATACTGAGCTAGAAATCACCGCAATCAATGGTGGGGCTGCGGGTTCACAAAGCCTTGAGAAGAAAGCCGGTAGCTCTGCAGCAACAGCGGACAAAAAAGCGACCGCGTCTGCTGCTAGCGAATCAACAAGCCAAGCAACATCAGCAGGCCAAACAGCTGCAGCGGCCGGTGCTGCTACAGCTGCAGTTGCTACTGCCGCAACTTTAAAATTCATGGATGCACCCAGTGGTGAACCAGATGACTTAAAGAAAATATTAGGCATAGGCGCTGTACTAGAGGAAAAACTCAACGGTATGGGGATATATCACTACAGCCAAATTGCTGAGTTCACGCCTTCCGATATCGAGAATATTAATACTCACTTAAATTTCCCCGGTCGTATAGAACGTGACGAGTGGATTCCACAGGCGAAGAACCTCGCTGGTGGTGGTGAAGTTAGAGCTCTTAAGTATCTGGATGCGCCTGAAGGCGAGAAAGATAATCTGAAGCTAATCTCTGGTGTCGGGCCTGTGCTTGAGGACAAACTCAATGGCTTTGGGATTTTTCACTTCTGGCAGGTTGCTAAGTTTGAGCAAAAAGACATTGAGCTCGTCAACGAAGCTTTGTCATTCCCCGGTCGTATCGAAAGAGACGAGTGGATCGCGCAGGCTCAGAACCTAGCAGACGGTGGAGAGCCGAGATAAGCTCACACGTGTCTCAGTGATTTACCTTCGGGTAGACCTTATCGTTGAATTCTTAGGCGCCCAATCGGGCGCCTTTTTTTAGTCGCTATTTAAGCATTTAGATTGATTTGTGTGTGTTTATTTTTGCCCAATCAAGTCCATGGAAATCTCACGCTTGAACAAGCGCTCCGCATTTTTGTAGGCTATTTTTTCGGCGGTGTCGCGCGACAACAGCGATAACCAGACGCGATTAGAATCGATGATGTTTTCATAGTTATCCCATTGACTATTTACCCAGGTATCGCTGCCCACAAGCAAACGATTCGAGAACGCATTGATGATCTTCTCCCATTCAGGGTTTAGGTTTTCACTGTCGTCAAGGATATCGCGCTCACGCAACGACGTATCAGCAACCAGCTCTGGATAGTCAGACATAAGCTCATAGACGTCCTCAGCGGAGGTGCTGAGACCTGCGTGGGCCCAAATCATCTTAACGGTAGGATCGAGGCTGTATAACCAACGGATAGGTTCAGTCCCACTGTGAACATGTAGGTAAATATCACGCGCATTGGCCAGTGAGATGATCTCGCGAAAAAAGACTTCGTCATCGGTATTTAACTGGTGAATATGGAACTCACCAATTCCTTGGTGTGGGTAGGAATCAAGACGTTGTTCCAGGTACTCTCTCATGCCCGACGATTTCATCCAATTTGATGATCCCGCGGCGCCATGGTAGGGGCGCAGCTCTGGCACGATGCGGTTTGGCGCGTGCTCCCAAAGTCTAATTGTGCCTTCGTCCGGGGTTGAAGAAACCAATCCCATCGCCACACCGCTTTTATCCATCAGCTCGATAATGCTCTCTACCGAATAAGCAGACCAAGCAGGTTGCTTGTAGTGAATATGTGCATCGAAAATTGGCAAGTCTTGTACTGCCGCGCCTGTAGCATGATCCTGCCCGCCAGCGCTAGTTTGGCCATTGACAAGTAGGCTCACGATGAGGGCAACTAGAGGTCTAATAGTCATCACAGGGTTCCAAAGCAAATTGCAGGGACTGAATTGGATAATACCGAATAACTTCCATTAGTGCAGCTATAACCAGTCCACCTGCACGAGGACACTTAACGGTTGGAGTATGGCAGAGCTTCCTGCCGATCTACTGCTGGAGACATAGTTGTGTATTAAATATAGAATTCGGAGGTACAGGCACTTTTTAAAGTGCATTCTTGACGTAGCCTTACAATGCCGTGCCGCACAAGCTGCTAGATTAGCGTTGTCAGATGATTTTAATTGCATCGGTAAACTTGTAGTCCACACGATTTGATAATTTTATATTTCTGACTTAATCATTCAAAAAAAATTGGTGTGATTTTTATAAAGCAGCCTCTACTTACACGGTGCAGGAATGCAAACCAGCGTTTTAAAAAAAGGAAGTGTTTAACATGAAATATACTCTTAAGACAGGCCTTGCAATTATAGGTGCGATAACCGTTTTATCCGGCACTGCGCTGGCCGAAGAATTTGACACAAACGTCTGGGCGGACAACTGGTTCGCTCTTAACGTCAATGGTAAACAAGTTGCTGAAGACAGTGTTTCTATCTCAACAGAGCGGTCTTTTAACGCTGAAAATTTTACGTTTTCCGCCGAACGCCCTTTTGTGCTGGCACTCGTTGCTAAGGACTTCAAAGAAAATGATTCGGGTCTGGAGTATATCGGCTCGCGAAAGCAACAAATGGGCGACGGTGGCGTTATCCTGCAAGTCAAAAACAAGAGTGGAGAGGTTGTTGCTGTAAGCGACGAGAGTTGGAAGTGCATGGTCACTCATCATGCGCCCATCGATAAATCTTGTGCTGATGAACGTAACCCCGTAGCAGGACAGGGCGCGTGCGATTTTGAGATCACTGCTGAACCTGAAGGTTGGGATACGATTGACTACGACGATTCGGCTTGGCCATCGGCAACTGTTTTCAGCGAAAGCGACGTTCGGCCTAAAGATGGCTACGATCGGGTTTCTTGGCATCGTTCAGCGCAACTAATTTGGGGCCCTGATCTTGAAACGGACAATACACTGTTGTGCCGGTTGCTCGTCAAGTAGAGCGACACTCGGTAATTTGTGCCATTTCGTCTGTGGCATATTAAGGGGAATTAGAGCGTGAATAGGTCGACAATCGATAAGTTGTATAAGGCTAGCGCCGTACTTTTAGGAGCGGGCTTGCTTTATGTAGTGCCAGCAAACGCACATGATGAGCGCGCACATTGTGCCTCCATTGCAGCATCGATTAGTGATGCAGGCTTCGCAGATGATGTCGCTGTGACATGTGCTGACGGAGTGGCCGTAGTCGCCTCTGACACTTATCCAGATCACACTTTAATGACGGGAATTGTGGGAACAAATGAACAGCTTCCAGTACCTGCTAATTACGCAGCACCCGTGCCGCTACAACCATCGCTCGGGTCGTCACCACTTACCCGAGACGCAGCGCTTGGTGTTGCTGTAAATGGTGTACCTATTTATGACTACACCGGTGGGGGAGAGATGTCACAGGCAGACCTCGCCCACCACCAAGCCCAGCACGACACGCTGTTAACCAAACAACTTGACGTTTGCGGAGGGCACGCAGGCCGAGGCGACGACTACCACTACCATGTCAAACCGACTTGCATGATCGAGCAAATGGAGAATGCAGGGGATGACGCCGTCATTGGTTGGGCCTTTGACGGTTTTCCCATTTATGGTGACAATAACCCCGATGGGTCGAGCATCCCAGAGGGTGCTCTTGATGTGTGTAACGGTCAACCTGACGACATCTTCGGATATCGTTACCACACATCTCAGGAGGCGCCGTACATCGTGCAGTGTTTAATGGGCGAGCTACCTAATGCAGGCGCATTACCGCGCGTTAGACCGATGACCAAGTCAGCCGGGCGCCCACCTCGCGGTGGTGTACAAGGTCTTGTTTACACCGAAGATGCTGCGGGTACCCGCAGTATGGAATACACCTACCAGGGGGCTGATTATTTTATGCGTTATACCCCCACGGTTAGGCCAGGATGCTACAGCTATGAAACCCGAACTGTCACGAATAAAGGCGTTACCAAAACGGGTGAGTATTGTCGATGAGATTGATGCTGCACAGGTATGCCTTGATGCTACTTGCGGAACTTGGTGCGACGATAAGTGTCGGCTTTAGCTGCTGATCTAAAGAGTGTGTCGACGGTGCGAAGATGGCTTGATTTGAGGTTCCCTAGAAGAATCGACAACGTAACATCCCTCGCAGGCTTTCAACTATCGCACTTCAGCGTTCCTAGTTTCAGAAAGGCCAATTTAGGCTCAGCAAGGCGGTTAAACTGGATTCGTCATAAAAATCTATATTGGCGTCGCTACTTTGATACGAGAGCAATGCCGTCATGGACGGGGCACCCCACAGGCCGGTACGCCCGCGTAAATACAGCACACTTGCGTTGACGAGATCGTCGTTTTGGCGGACGTTAAAGACTGGGTTTTGTGTATCGTAACTGCGTTGACCGCTACCCACCGAAACGATCAGTCTGCTACTCGCCAGCTTGAACATCAAACCCATATTTAACGTCGTTTGGGTATGAGACATCGCGGCGCCGTCTAAGTCGCCTTGTACATGCTGCAGTGCAGGCAACAGCAGTATGTTTTTCTTCAACGGAAATCCTACATCCAGTCTGAGGGCACGGTAGTCGCCGCCGCGACGAAGAGCATTTTGCGCCCAACTTTCTAAAGCACTGCCGGATCGCTCGTCGTCAATTTCTATTTTGGCTTGTGCATAGTTGAGTGAAAATGCCAGATGTTCTACTCCCAGTAAAAAACCAGATGAGGATTGTTCGGTGACTGAGCGCGTTTGTCCCACAAGGTAAGGGTCTTTCCACTGGTCCGTGCTTAGTAAGGCGGGCAGGTAAGCCGCTCGCAACAACATACTTTTAGTCATGCGTTGTCGCAAACCTAATTCGAGCGGGAAAGTAACGTCTAGAAGTCTTTCAGTTTGTGAGCCGAGATAAAACTGGGTTCGCTCATTTGCCAGACCGTACCTAAGCTCAAAGGAAGGAACAAGCAGTGGTTCAATCTCGGCTGTGGCCGATTGCGTTAGTTTGTCCAGTTTTGCTGATTGCTGAGTGTCGAGATTTGATTTGCGCTGTGTGCCAATCAACAGTACCCCTGCATATCCCGATAGCCCGGGTGTCAGAGGGGATATTGGGCGCACCGCATACGCGAAGGTAGGATGGAAAATACACATAACTATCAAAAGTTGACTGATCAACAATAAGCTGTAACCAGCAGATTTTTTCTTCATTAAAAACACACACGCAAGGCCAACCAAAATAAGTCTATTTCTAGCGCTGACTCTAGCATATTGCGCCAATTAGTAGATGTATGGAAAAGGGCTATCGGCTACTATTCGGGTGATAGATTGTTGCGGTGATTTTTAGAAATATCATCGTATTTCTTTCATTTTCGAGATATTGATACAAAAGGTCTAGCATGCCAAAAATTGATCGTTTAGTTTTACGTTGTTCCGACCCTCAGTCTCAACGTCAATTCTATTGTGATGTACTAGGCATGAGTCTAAGCGCCAACGGATCCGTGGGTTACGGTGGTGATCAGGCGAGTATTCAGTTTACCCAAGCAGAAAACCAATACACTCCGCAGAACAATGACACCTATTGGAAGATTGCACTGGCTGTTGAGAATATTGATTTGGCGTACCATCAGCTTGTACAGCGTGGTATTCAAATCAGTAAACCTAAACAGTTTCAAAACGTGGGGTACCTTGCACACTTTACTGACCCTGAAGGATTTACCATAGAACTGATCGAGCACTGGTTTGAAGGCCATCGGCCCGACAAATCCTATGATGAAGAAATTCTCGGTGGCGGTGTTTGTTTCAATTTGTTGACTCTTCGCACGGCAGAAGTTGAAAAAATTAAAGCGTTCTGTCGTCGCTTTGGCATGACGCCATTATCCGTTCAACCTGTCGAAAGCCACGGGTTCACCCTTTACTTCTTTGCTTTCACATCGGATGTTCCACCCGGTACGGATCTACAAGCCATTGAGAATCGCGAATGGCTATACCAGAGACAATATACCGTGTTGGAATTTCAGCATGTTCACGACGCTCGCACTGTAGCCCTACCACACGCTGATTCCGCTGGGTACGGTGGAGCAGTCTTTACAGGCTGCGTCGAAGAGTTTGAAGCTAAGGACTTGTTGATCCGTTGCAGCGTTTAAATTCACTTCATTTTTGTGAAAATACCGTCGTCTTATAAGTGCATGGAGATAATTCATCTTCGCAAAATGGGGTGAAATTGGAATCGTCGAATTAATGCTCTTGCTCCGATTGCTACAACACTATTCTTGGCTTGGGTATGAATGCGAGCACCACCTCGATTGAAGGCGCAGACTAAGGGACCCCAGATCTAGTCATGCTCGTACCGTCGACACGCTAATTTCGGCCTAGCCCTGTCGCAATCCTAGCCAATAGCACCACTATTGCCGTCGATAAGCGCCTAGCTGACAGCAAATATTTCACGCCGGCGTCACTGACCGGACTTAATCTTAGGTTGCCTGAGCAAATTGGAGCCTACGAAGCTATTGCCCTGATTGATGGACGAGTGCCAATGTCTTTTCATGACTTTACAGCACAAATTGGTGTCTAATAAGGCATCATCAAATGAGCGGTAAAACATGTACACGTTGATTGTTGTCTTTTTTCTCATTTCTATCTTTGCGTCTTTTTTGTGCTCAGTGCTTGAAGCTGTGTTGCTCAGCATCAGTCCGGCTTATGCGCAGCGACAGCTGGCCGAAAACCCGCCTGTGGGTGAGGCGTTGACAGAGTTTCAACAGAATATCGACAGGCCCTTAGCAGCTATTCTGACGCTCAATACCATTGCACATACTGTTGGTGCTATAGGGGTGGGTGCACAGGCAGCAGTGATCTGGGGTGACTCCTGGGCGGCGAGTGTTGTGGTACCGGTGGTCATGACTTTGGCCATCTTAATTCTCTCTGAGATTATCCCAAAAACACTGGGTGCGATGTATTGGCAAGAGCTGTCCGGTTTTACGGTCAAGGCGCTGAAATTAATCATCATCGCGCTGGCACCGTTGGTCTACGTGAGCCAATTTATTACGCGAATCTTACTCAGAGGTAAAAATAAAAGTGTGTTGAGCCGAGCTGATTTCACCGCAATGGCTGAGTTGGGTGCGCGAGACGGCGTATTTAGTGAGGGAGAGTCAAAACTGCTGGCGAATGTCATGCGTTTTAATAAGGTATCCGCACGCGATGTGATGACGCCCCGCACTGTGGTGATAGCTGCCCAACAAGAGCAGACTCTGTCTGATTTCCACCAACAGCACTCAGACCTTCGATTCTCACGCATACCGTTGTACTCAGATAGCAAAGACTCGGTGACAGGTTACTTTCTGAAAGATGAACTTTTAGCGTCGTTGCTTGAAAATCAGCATGACAAACCGTTGAGCAGTTTAAAAAGAGAACTGCAAGCTGTGCCAGAGGATTTTCCAATTCCAGAGTTATTTACCCACTTCACCACTGAACATACCCACATTGCTATGGTGGTTGACGAGTTTGGTGGCATGTCAGGCGTTGTTTCTATGGAAGATGTGATCGAGACACTGTTGGGGTTAGAGATTGTTGACGAAGTAGACCAGGACGTCGATATGCAAGCCATGGCGCGGAAGCAATGGGAAAAGCGTGCTGAAAGAGTAGGGTTGATAAAACCGGAATCCGCTAAAGGCGCTGACGAAGCGGGCTAGAATCAGCTTCGTTTTTAGTGCTTGTGAAATAAGTAAATTGAATAATAAAAGGTATAGGGGTCTATTTGATCAGACCCCTAGTTTGATGAAACGCATTAAGGCTTTGGTGTGAATTCGCTGCTGCTGTTTTTGGCGACAACGGAGCTTTGCTTTCCAGAAGAGATAACTCGCATTGTCGGCAAAGACATCGTGCTTCGCCACTGGGTTGGGTGCACCATGTGGGGCGTATGACAGACACCGCCCCGTGTTCAGTGTTTACAAATCCATTAACCCATTGCTAATAGAATAAAGAGTCAACGGTCTTTAGTGCTGTTTGACTTTTTTCTTGTACATCAATTTTCATTTTCCTAAGCCCGAAAAATTGTTATTTATTTGCCGACTTTGTGTAGGCGCTGAGGCTTCCTAAATCAGAGCTTTATACGGCGAAGCACTAAGGGTTTTTGCATACGTGGTTTCACTAGGTAGCGGTGATGCTTATAGAGAAATTGCGTACTCTCGGCTATTTTCTTGACCACCAGCGTTAGATCGGCCGAACTTCGAGGCAGGTTGATAGTCTGGATGTTAGCCAAGAGAACTCTATCCATTGATGAATACCGAAAGTCACCAAAAAATGCCAACACCCAGTGCCACCGAGGACGGTTTATTTTCAGAACTATCAAGTGTATTGAGCCAGTACGCTAGCGTTCATAAAACGGCCAAGGTCGTTGAGTACGAAAACTACACAACACTGAAGAACAAGCTAATGGCTCTCGATAGTCCGATTGGGAGTCAGTCGTGGGCTGGTGTTTGGGCAACCGTTGAAACTTATCTGAACCACAGCGTCAAGACTGCCCACCCGCAGTACTTCAATCAGTTGTGGGCAGGACAATCGGCACCGGCTCTAGTGGGCAGTGTGATTGAGGCATTGGCCAATACGTCCATGTATACCTATGAGGTTGCGCCGGTCGCGACTGTCGTCGAAAACGAAATGCTAAACGTATTTAAAAAGGTGCTTGGGTTTCACTCGGGAGAAGCCCAAGTAACGACGGGTGGCAGCAACAGTAATTACGTGGCTCTGTTGTTGGCCTTGCACCAGAAGTTTCCGTCGCTGAAACAAACCGGGTTGCACGGGTTGCCGAAATGCGCGGTGTTTGTCTCAACTGAAGCGCATTATTCGATGGATAAGGCTTCCGTGATGGCAGGTATAGGGCTCGAGTCCCTATATAAGATCCCGACAGATCAACACGGTGTCATGCGAGTCGATGAACTCGAGAAGCAGATCGAGTCTTGCATCGCTGCAGGTCGAATTCCCATCAGTATTGTCGGTACAGCTGGCACAACTGTTCGTGGTGCTTTCGACAACATTGAGGCGTTGGCGGATGTCGCTAATCGATTCGACTGCTGGTTACATGTGGACGGAGCTTGGGGCGGTGCCGTCGCTTTTTCAAGTAAAACTAAAATATTGCTGAAAGGTGTAGAGAGAGCGGATTCAATGACGTGGGATGCTCACAAGATGCTGGGTATTCCGTTGATGTGTGGCGTGCTTTTTACGCAGCATCGGGGCCACTTTGATCGCGTATGCAATCTTGGTGATACCTCTTATATTTTTCACGACTCAGAAGAACGTCAAGATTTAGGCCCTTATTCCCTCCAATGCGGGCGCCGCGTCGACATGCTCAAGATGTGGCTAGAATATATATTCTATGGCGAGCAAGGTTTCAAAGCGCGTATCGACAATTTTATGCGCTTAGCGAGTATCGCTGAAGAACGTATTGAGTCGGAGCCAACGCTAGAGTTGCAGAGTAAACGCTGGATAAACAACATATGCTTCAGATCGACTGTTTGTGCCAATGGTGACCTCAACCAATTCAATAAAGCTGTGCGCGAACATTTGCACAAGCAAGGTAGCTCCTTCGTCAACATCGCATATCTGGGTGATGAATTAACAGTACGGCTGATTATTACCAATAAAGACGTGACCGAAGAAGACATACATGAATTCTTCGATCGTTGGTTAGCTGCCGCGTCAGCATTAAACAAACGTGTTATGGCGTGCGAGTAATGCGCGGCGCACAGATAGCCAAACAACAAACCTTCGACGCTTGCAGGGTTTTCGGCGACGTTTTTCAGTTGCTGCTGAACGTGAGGGAACTTAGCACAACTCCCGGTGAACTCGGTTCTCGGCAGAGCAAAAAAATGGTCGAAGACCTTGGCCTGTTGACGCTCGCTTACGAGAAAGAGCTCGATGCTCTACCCAGGTTCGGACCCTATAGCCGTCACATCATTGGTCGCGAAAAGAACTGGACAGGCCTCATCTGCCGCTGGGAAAAGCATGTTTCGTCTTCAATTCATGGCCACCCAGCGTTTGCCTATTATCAGGTGTTAGAAGGCTGTATTGACATGGATTTTTTTGAGCCAATCAATGATTTCGAAGCGCGTAAAGTGTCTTCAAAAAAAATGTGTACTGGGGACGCTATGTTTAGCACGGCGGGTGAAGATCGTTACGACAATCTCATTCACCGCGTTAGAACTTTAGAATCTCCTGTGTTTACGCTCCATTTGTATTCGGACAATCCAGCAAAAGGGCGTGTATTTAAAATCGCTAAATGATGCTGCCCGATGAACAGGTGCGGGATCTTATTCAAATCTAAGTGAGCATCGCCCAGACAGGTCAATCATTCGTCAATTAATTGCGGCCTGCTTTGAATTGGAAATCACGATCAATACTGTGTCATCAAAAACGCGGCTTGACGAGCAAGACCATGTTTTGTATTGTGAAAAAGCTATTTTACAAAACAACTTCAGTAAGAAGTAGACGAGCACTATGGCCAACGTTGATGAACCTGCGGGAAAATCGCGAGAGTGGAATTTTCACCCTAATTTGCCAATCTCCATGTCCCCCGTGTTTGATTTCCCGCCCAAGTATAAGGCCTCAACCGACTGGCTTCTCGGTACTTGGCTAAAGCTCACACCACCCATCAGTCATCTGCTGTTTGCGGTGGTTTGTTATAACCTATTTTTGCCTTCAACCGTTGAGATGCAGCAGGTGGCGTGGCCTTGGTTGTTGCAAGTGTCGCTGATTAATTTTGGATCAGTCGTCTTGTTGGCTGGTGTATTACACGCGTATCTGTACATTTTCTCCTTCCAAAAAAATGCGTCTGAAATACGACTTTCGGCCAATGGAAAAAAGCACGCGCTTTACTTTCGGTGATCAAGTACGAGACAACATGTTTTGGACGCTCGCATCTGGAGTCCCCATTTGGAGTGCTTGGAGCGTTCTTTATTTTTATGCTGCCGCCAATGGTTGGGTACCAAAACTGGATAGTGTAAGTGCTTCCCCCACCTGGTTTGTACTGATGTTTTTCGTTATTCGCTTTTGGCAGAGTTTCCATTTTTATTGGATTCATCGGCTCATTCACGTGCCTTGGTTATTCAAACATGTGCATTACTTACATCACCGAAACGTGAATGTTGGGCCTTGGTCTGGGTTGTCCATGCACCCTGTGGAGCATATCCTCTACTACTCAGGAGTATTGATCCACTTTCTTCTGCCTTCGCACCCAATACATGTGCTATTTCATCTTTTTGCTTTAAATTTGGGAGCTGTGTATTCGCACTCTGGTTTTGACAAAATTATTCTTAGAGACAAAAAAACAATGAAAGCGGGCTCTTTCCATCATCAGCTACATCACCGACACTTCGAATGCAACTATGGCTCTGAAGAAATTCCTTTGGATCGTTGGTATGGCAGTTTTCACAACGGCACTTCGACGGCAAGCAAACGAATTCGGGCGCGTAAAAAGCTGATTTTTTCGCGTCGATAATCAACACAGTCTAGAGAATTCCTAATGAAGCAAATTTACACCTATGGGGGTGAGCTCGCGCAGCGCTTATTGACCGTTGGATGCTTGCTCGACAATAAAGCAGTAGGCCAGCGCATGACGCAAGTCACTGCGTTTGATGCAGAAGAAGCTTCTGCAGCGGCAGAGCAGAAGATTGATACTATTACTATTGACTGCGCTAATGTCAGCGAAATTCGTGCAGCTGCACCACATATTTTTATCACTGCCGCACAAACTATGCGACGGTATGTCACCGAAGATGAAGCGCTTAGCGGTGCGATTGACGCCTTGGTCGATGGCGCAGACGCTGTCTATTCACCGAGAGGTTTAAGCACAATTGAGCGTATAGCTCGTGAGGGTATTAGCGTGCAAGGGCACACCGGTTTGTTCCCCGCGCGCGCTACGCAATTTGGTGGGTTGCGAACTGTGGGGAAAACAGCTGACGAAGCCCTTAGCCTTATGCAAGATTTTCGTCGACTTGAAGAAGCCGGTGCTTATTGCTGCGAAGTAGAGTGTGTGGCCGAAGAAGCTCTGACGGAAATCATGAAGCATTCCAAGTTACTTACCGTCACGATAGGTGCAGGTTCTTCGGGGGACGTTATTCTCTCGTACATGGCTGATTTGTGTGGAGATACAGAAAATCCGCCGCGTCACGCTAAGGCATTTGGTGACCTTCGCTCAATCCGTCAGAAAATGGCGGCCGAGCGAAATAGATCTCTAGCTGCTTACCGAGCGGCAGTCATGGACAGGTCTTTTCCAGACGCAGCGACGTCCGTCTCTATGCCTTCAGCAGAATTGGAAAAACTCCAAGAAGGACTCGATAAACTGCGACCATTGCATCAGTAGGGATAAAACATGGCGTTGATTAATGTTCGAGTCGCCGAGATCACCCAGGAGGCCGAGGGAATCCGATCGTTTGCGCTCGATAAAATTGGATTCTTCAAATTTCCGTCATACCAACCTGGTTCACACATTGATGTACATTGTGGGGAAGGCATTATTCGCCAGTATTCTCTTTGCGGGGATCCTGAGAACCGGCGTCGATGGCTAATAGCAGTTAAACTCGGTGAGCCCTCACGGGGTGGCTCTGAGTTAATGCACCGTGCAGTAGAAGTAGGCGACAAATTAGAAATTAGCAGTCCGCGCAACAACTTTTTACTGGATGAAACAGCCGAGTCCGTTGTGCTTTTGGCTGCTGGTATAGGCATCACTCCAATTATCGCTATGGCCGATCGCTTGTATCAGTTGTCTAAACCCTTTGAGTTGCATTACTTCTCGCGGTCTGGTGCTCACAGTGCCTTTAGAGATCGACTTCAACGAGGAGCCTACGCTAACAAGATCTCGTTTCACGAGGGATTGGGCATTGATCGAAATCAAGAAAAGTTGCGACAAATCTTGGCCCAACCTGAGAGCGGAAAACACGTATATATCTGTGGTCCCGGACCTTTTATGGCAACTGCCGAATCGCTTGCACGAGAGAATCGCCCCAAAGAATCTGTAAAGCTTGAACGCTTTGTTGCTAATCCAGTACTAGCCGGTGGGATTACTTCGGCATTTTCTATTGAACTGGTGCGCAGCGGTTTAAATATGACAGTAGCGGCAGATGAAACGATACTGGAAGTGCTTGAAGCCAATGGCATTGACGCGGCTTTTTCTTGCGAGCAGGGTGTTTGTGGGACTTGCGTTACAGATATAGTCGATGGAGAGGCTGAACATCGAGACAGTTTTTTTTCGGAAAAGCAGCGAGCATCTGGTAAAAAAATGTGTATATGCGTATCGCGTTCAAAAGGATCAAAAATTGTATTAGACCTCTGAGAGTGGCGCGGTCCGAGTATCTCTTCACCTGTATCGCGCACTCCTTTTCCCTGTTCCTATTCCCAAATAGATTAGATCGATCGTATTACGCCATGTCTGTTGAATTACTTTAGTATCATGCTTGACGTACTCCCCACCGAGAACAGGGCTGTAATAATTAGAAATAACGCCGAACTATTGCTAAGTAATTATGCAACAAAAAAATCTACTAATTGTAGTCGGCGATTGCGTTCCCACCTACGTAAGAGATTGTGCAGTTATTTGAAGAACCGCAGGCCGAAATGGTGACGGCGTTGTCCATCGCTTGTTGTGCACCTGCAGATAACGTAACGAATGCATTAAACTCACTGATCACTTTCGTGTTGACCATCGCGGCGTAAAACTCTGTTTTTTGCTTTGCAGTACCGGCTTTGAAAACCTCTCTGCTGGCAAATATTTCTGGGTCTTCTACGCTGCCATTAAAGACGAGTGGCAGCAATATGCCATCCCAACTGTCAAAAGTAACTATCGGAGCATAGATCACATTAACCAGCACCTTTCCATCTTCGCGAATCCCCAGTACGTCAATAAACCAATCTAATTTTTCTCCTTGGAAAGTCACGCGGTTAAATCCTGCGCGTAAACCCACACCGAAAATTTGGGTCCAGGCTTCTACATCAACAAAGTTCGATAAATCGACCGATGGTAAACCAGTCTCTTCTGCTACGTAGTAAAGCAGTTTGTTGAGATTGTTGTCGAAGTTTTCTGGCAACTCATTAAATTGAAAAAAGTGAGGATCAGTTCTCAGAGGGCGATTTTGACTAGGGTAAACAAATCTTTTAAAAGACGACGTACTTATGTCATGCCACCCTGGCAGATTGCCTAGAGAATCGATGATGGGAGGAGGGATCTCAGAGGCGGGAAACATGACATTGTAGCGTTCGATAGAGGCTAGAGCCTCCTGACTAAGTGGTGCATCCAAGTCAAGTAATATGTCGGAGTAAGCCTCAGCTTGCGAGGATCCACTCGTGTTATCAGATAGGGTGCTGTCCCCTTCACCTCCCCCACACGCAGATATAAGAAGCAAGAGCGCACTCGCAAAAGCGGTTTTTATCGAAACGTGCCCTGGAAGGGTTGTGGTGCATTGCTGTGAGATAGGCTGCATCAGAAATCCCTACATAGTTTCATCATTATAGTTAGTGAGCTAGTCGTACGTTCGGGAGTTGTTTCATAAGAAGCTTTTTTTAGTATACCGCGAAACCTATAGTCTTTAAAGACGGCCTTCGGTGAGCAAAATGACGTCGATACTCGATAAAATTTGAACTTAGAAATTCTGGACTTAGACAGAGAAAGACTATGACGTTTTAATACATAGCACTAATACAATGAACAAATCGGTTTGACCTCCCTTGTGCTATCAAGCATGGATTCTTAGGGCGGTTAGTCTGTTAAGGGCCAGCTCAAATTGCTTCCATTTAGGGGAAGCTTTTGTCCATCAAAACCTTCGCCTTTGCAGTAACCACTGCCGCTACTCACATAGAAGTTGGTAGGCATGTCGGAGTAGGCTTTTGATTGTACTTGTGCCGATGCCTCGGCGCTATAGTCTAGTGCCCACACGTCAAAGTAGGCGCGGTGGTCGCGGTCAGTTGCAAGAGATATAGTGATCAGTAGCCAGTCGTTTTGATCAAGCGCTATTGCATCAGCTAGGCTGTATTGATCCATCCCAAAGTTAGAGCGCTGCGCTTCCCAGCGTGCGTCGTCTGTGCTTGTCGCACGTGAAAACTCTCGCTCCAAAAGGTGGAGTCGCGAAAGTAAGTGCCAGCCACTGTCTAGTTCTGAGTTGTCTTCTGCTGACATCATTAGTTGAATAAACAGCCCGGCGCCCTCAGACCAACCCATGGGATCCCACAAGCTTGCTTTAACATATGCTGCAGGATCTGCTGTCGCGAAGCTGTCCGCTAGAACACGATAGGTACTTTCAAAGGGCAAGCTCTGACAGCCCGGTTCTTTTCCGGTGTCCTGATAAAACTGTGACTTTGTGTAGTACGAATACATATTCGTCATCGTATGGAGCTCCCAGTCGTTGAAGCGTAATCGGAACTTTTCAAGACCATGACCCAACTCATGAATGTCGCCATGCCCCACGGGGCTGAAAGCCCAGTAAGCGTCATAGGGGTTTCCAGAACAACCATAACCGCAAGTCGCTTGATCAGCATTCATGTGTTTCACGAGATCTAGATTATCGACGGATAAGTTGTGTTCGGCGGCGAAATCGTGGATCTCCGCTACCACATCTATCCCCGGCCCTTTGAAGCCGGCCAACACATGCGGGAAGTTGTGGACATAACGCATAGTCGCGGCTGAAATCGCCTGCGCTGCTGACGTGTTTAAGTCCAGCGCTGGATCGATCATTGATTCCTGCATTTTTTCCAGTGTGGAATGCACTTCAAATCCAGGTGTTGAAATCTCTGCCCAATCAAACTCAGCGGCCGCAATCTGTGCTGCAAAGGTTTCGTCGTCTGTACTGCTTTGCCAGTAAGGGTGTAGGCCAATGTTGTCAAAGTTTAAGTTGACCTCTAAATCGTTTTGATCAAAACCTATTTGAATAGGGCCGCCGTAGGGGCTGGTCAACGAAATGGTTTCTGCCGGTGCAATTTCAATAGCGGGGCTTTTCAGGTATTTAGGGCGTGAATAGCCTTCGCTTGCCCACTGATGTGTAGAGCCACTGCGTTGTGTATTGACTGATATCGTGACATTCAGGTCGCTGTTGTCATTTCTGGTCACAGAAAAAGTTTGGCCAGGAAGAGCATAAACGCCAGCTGCACGAAAATATTCTTTACTCTGGACAGAAACTGCCTTACTCGTCGGGGTGATGTTTGAAAAATCGTTCCGACTAAAATTACCCAGATCAAGTGCAGGAGGAGCAAAATTCATTTGTCGATAATGATGCACCGTGTGATCGGCGAAAAGTGCTTTCATAAACGTAGTGTCAACGGTTTGCACCTTGTCCATGGGGTAGTCTATTGACTGGCGGTAGTGATCACCCAGCAGCACCAGCAGTTTTTGAAGTTTGTGGTTACTGTTGCTGAAAAGGTCATTCTTATTCGTGTCGTGGCTGACGAAGTTTTCTCTCAAGTGGTCAGCCGCTTCGAAAAACTCAGAGTCAAGACCGATAACTGCATCGCAGTCTTCGCCTTCGCACAGGCTCCAATCGAAAAAGTAGTCTTCATTTTTAAAATGTGTCAGTGTTCTTTTAACTGCTGATATCTCTGATGGAAGGACACCGCTTATTTCACTGGCGTCGTAGTTTTTTAAGTCAAGCCTTCGCCAATAATTATCACCTTCGTAGCTGACGTCCATTAAGGACATCAGTGCGCTACCCAAAGGGGTGATTAGGCCATCGTAGTGCAGATACAGGACAGGTACACCTTGTTCCATCGCTTGAGAAACAGCGCTTACAACGACCGATGTGTCTGTATTATCCCCAGCTAATTGCGAAATGATAAGTAGATCAGGTGATGCTTGTAGGCAGCTCGCGAGTGCAGCGTCGTCGCATGTATCCTCGACGTTATAAGTGACTTGTTCTGGAAAGTACTCGTCTAGCCACTCTCTAACGGCGGGCTCGTCTGGGAAATAGTAGGAGTTTGCCATTTGTGAAATGACAACCGTGAAATCTTCGGAAAATCCACTGTCTTTGTGCTGAAGCCAAGCGATACTGTTCGACAGAAACTGGTGCATGTCTTCATTGAGCGAGGTACTATCACGGCGGAAATTTCTCATGGGATTTCCACCCAGAAACAAGTGCCGCGATGGAGTCAGGCCTGCAACACCTATCACTTGATCTTGTAAGTCGTAGGAATTATCGGTGACACTGTTGGTTCTGAGAATAGGTGCATTCAACCCAAAGGTCGATCCTAGCAACGCGGCATAATGGGTGGGATTCCAGTCGATGCTCACGAGGCTTGATCCGTCTACTCTTGGTTCACCCTCTGGGCTGAGGTTTAAGATTTGTTCGACTGAATCGACCAGCAGATCTCTATTTAATTCTATGGTTTCGAGTGCTTCGTCTAGCAGCAAAGTGCTGTCTGTAACAGGACTCACATCTCCGGTGATGAGCGCTTTCTCAACAGAACTTAGGGAAGGTGCCGTCGGTGTAGAAGGGGCCGAAGGTTCCGATACGCCTGTCGAATCCTCTACTCCTGAGCCACCGCAAGCTGACAAAAACGTGGTCAGAGTTAACACAGGTAGGATGGAGTTAATTCTCATGAAATCGTATCGTCCAGAAACGCGTAAATCCATTGGCTGGATCGGTAAAAAAAATAGGGGAGGTTAACCAGCGGTCAGCGGCCGTCTTGTTAGAAACTTTAGCGTGCCTACGGTGCGAGCATGGCTTGATCTGAGGTCCCTGGCTCTTAGTCTCACCGATCTGTTGTCGCATGCACAATTGTGTAGGGATAGCCGACGAGCAAGAAAATTGAAAACCTCGAATATCATGCGAGGAGCAGTAGACGTTGAGACTCGATGGATTCAGACGTGTATTCACCCCGATTGATCTGAAAAGAAATAGAGAAAATCTTATCCGGCTCATCTTCGATGAATTGTTTTGTCAGATGCGCAAGGACTTGCGTTTTTAGACGCGTAGTGAAAAATATCGTCGAACAGAATATTAGTGAATATGTTTGATGTGGAAGCCTTAATACCAGTCCTGACCCCTCATTAAATTTCTTATTTGCAAAAAACCACGAGTTCGGGGTCACGCCGAGTGGGTCACTTATTCGCGTGGCGGGCATTCACTGCTGATGCAAAGCCAGCTTTTCCAGGTGCAGAGCTATTCTTGCAATAGTCCAATAATTGACTGTATATGCCCCTTGTTATGGGCAACGCGGTGCGCCTCCGCTAAGTGAGGAACATCAACATGCCTTATCTGAACCATTGGGCCTTCTCCCAATACCGATGAGAGGCTACACTGCTGTTATTGAAGGGGCACTGAAAAAAGGAATATGACTGGCAAACCGATTGTTACTATTGAGGACGTATCCGATTGGCTATGCCAAATGGGATACGAGCGATTCGCGGCGCTTTTCGTGGAAAACGAAATCGATGGTGAAGTACTGCCAGAGCTCAACATCAACGACCTCACCAGTCTGCAGATTCCTATGGGACCTGCAAAAAAAATACTAAAAGCTATTGCCGAAG
This sequence comes from uncultured Granulosicoccaceae bacterium, assembly GCA_937965695.1. Lineage (GTDB taxonomy): Bacteria > Pseudomonadota > Gammaproteobacteria > CALCKW01 > CALCKW01 > CALCKW01. Next base: position 45,700 of record CALCKW010000025.1, on the reverse strand, counting down.
CGAACGCGAGCAAGGACACAGATGCTGCTCCGCAACCCACCGCGCTGGTGTCGTCTACTGGCGTATCCGTGAGTGCGCCACTGCCCGATGCTGAGAGACGCCAAGTGACGGTCATGTTCTGCGACATGGTGGGTTCAACGGCGTTATCAGAACAGCTCGACCCAGAAGATCTCAGTGTCATCGTGATGAACTTTCGCGAGTGTTGCACGAGTACCGCGGTAAAATACAATGCCCACATTGCCCAATATATGGGCGACGGGCTCCTTATCTATTTTGGATATCCGACATCTCGGGAAAACGATCCGGAAAGGGCATTACGAGTCGCGCTGGAAATGATCGATAATGTCGGTTCACTGCGCCCATTAAACGACGTAAAGCTGTCCATTAGAATCGGTGTTGCAACGGGTGTCGTGGTCGGTGGCGAATCACTGGGCGCCGATTCCTCTCAAGAGAGCGTTGTCATGGGAGGCACGCCCAATCTGGCTGCCAGACTTCAAGCGGAAGCAGAACCAAATACCATATTTATCAGCGCTAAAACCATGAACCTTGCCGGGGGCATGTTCAAATACAACGATATGGGTTTTAAACAACTCAAGGGTTTTGACAAACCGATACAGTTGTATCGGGTGGTGGGGGAAAAGCACCTTGATAGCCGTTTCAACAGTGAGCACCTAACCGACCTGTTGCCAATGATAGGCCGTGATCATGAACTAGCTTTGGTTTTGGAACGGTACACACAAAGCTGCAGGGGCGACGGGCAGGTCGTGGTCATCGCTGCAGAGGCGGGGCTTGGAAAGTCGCGAATAGCTCGCGCCGCCATGGATAATCTACCGGATAAAAACCACCATATTATTTACTTTCAATGTTCGCCATATTACGTACAAACTGCGCTCTATCCTATTGTTCAATATTTGACGCATCGTGCCGGTATCCTAGTTGCGGACACCCCTGAGAATAGCTATCAAAAGCTTCGCAAGACACTCATCAGCAGCGGTGAAACGGTGGAATCTAACATCGGTGTGATTTCTCAGATGATGGGGCTTGGGCAGAAACACCATCCCGATGAATACGAAATGCCTGCTCAGCAACGCAGAGTTCGTTTACTTGACGCTATTCTCGGGATCTTGCTGCGATTGTCAGAACAAAACCCGTTGTTGGTGCTCATTGAGGACACACACTGGATAGACCCCACCTCCCGGGTCTTTTTTGAACTACTTATCGAATCCATTGAAAACAAGAGCGTACTGCTTATAGCAACCGAAAGACCCGAGGGTAATACCGAGTCTTTCAACAGTCCTATCACTTCTAGGCTTGTATTAAATCGACTGGGTCGTGAAAACGTTAAGCAGATGATTCTCGCCATGACGGATCAGCTCTCGTTGGATGACGACATCATTACCGAGATAGCAGGTAAAGCGGATGGTGTTCCGTTGTTTATCGAAGAAATTACTAAGACCGCCGTTGAAGCAGGACAACTGAATAATACAAGCAATACCGATGCATTAAACATTTCTATCGCGAAGCTGGCGATCCCTAGCTCTCTGCACGATTCGCTCATGGAGCGGCTTGATCGTCTGTCCTTTGTCAAGGAATATGCACAGGTAAGTTCGGTACTCGGAAGAGAGTTTGAGTACCAGTTGCTGGCAGCGACGTTTGATCGGCCAGAGCAGGAAATAACAGCAGCACTTGATCAACTGGTTCAGGCAGGCTTGCTCTCCAGAGTCGGTCAACCACCAGACGCTCAGTACCGTTTTAAACACTCGTTGATCCGCGATACCGCCTACGAGAGTATGCTCAAGCGCAAACGTTTACACTGGCATTCGCGGGTTGCCATCACCATTGAAAGTCATTTTCCCAGCATTGTTGAAAATGAACCGGAAATACTTGCACAACACTATTCAAGCTGTGGGTTTACGGAAAAAGAAGTTTTCTATTGGGCTAAAGCAGCAGATTTGAGTTTAGCTCAATTCAACTTGCTCGAGGCCGTGGAAAAAACCAACGTCGGGTTGTCCGCTGCCAAACACTTAGAAAAGACTCCACAATGCGATGAGCTAACGCTCAAACTAAACGTTGTCAGAGCACTGGCTCTACGCAGCCTGAATGGATACGCAGACCCTGAATCGGCGGTGGCGTTTGAGAACGCAATGGAGCTTGCAAAACAATTAAAAGATAAGGATAGATACGTCGCTGCAGCACGTGGCCTATCGGTGTCTTTGTATGTGCGCGGCAATCTATCTAAAGCGCGAGAGCTATCAGAGCAAGTCATTGCTGAATCCAATGAGCCACGCCATCTCGTAGACGGGCATCTGGCGATGGGTCAATTGCTGTTCTATCAAGGTTACCCCAAAGAATCACAGGAGCACCTGACAATTGCGCTGGAATTGGTTGATGAACTGAATGATCGCACCGAGCTCTCCCGACAAGTTGACGAGCGATGTGCGATTGAACAGTTCCTGCAGCTAGCCCTAGATATAACCGGCAAACCCGACGAAGCCATGCTGGTTGGCGAACGTGCCTATGGTCGGGCTTCTAAGCTCCAACAGCCTGTAGCGATGGCCGGCACTTTGTGTCACATGTGCCTGATAAAACAGCGGATCGACCTGCCGTTTGAAGTGGAATCACAAGAATTGCTCACAGTGACCACTGACTATCAGATGTCTTTCTGGAAACTCTGGGCGCGGTTTTGTTGTGCGATGGCAAACACCAATGATCCCGAATTTTCCATCCGTGAAATAAGCGATGTGCGGGCAAACCTAGAGGCGATGGGCGTTAAGGTGGCTCTGTCGAACATTATGGCTGCAGAAACAAGTTTGCTCTTGCAAACCAATCAAGTGTCCGTGGCGCTTGATCGAATTGCGGTCGCGAAAAAACACATTGAGCTTACCGGCGAGCGTTACTACGAATCGGAAATTCTTCGTTTGGAGGGTGACGCTTACAGATCGACTGATCAACGAGATCAGGCGGAAAAAGCCTATCGTCAGGCATTGGCAACGGCTGAACGGCAGGAAGCACGATGGTGGCAACTACGAACGCTCACCAGTTTATCTGAGTATTGCACGGATGACTCATCCGCAAAAATGGCATTGTGTAAATTGGTCAATGAACTCGAGCACCTCGATTTAGCTGCAGTTAAGCACGCGAAGGAAATATGTTTTCCAGTCGCTTAAATAACGCGCTTCAAGCACTGTCCGTTGACTAAAGAACAGTGCAATCGATCCTGATATTTGGCTCAGGGATGATCCTTACTTGCAATGCTAATGAGCGATGCGAGAGAGTTGATTCATTGCGATTATATGAAAAATATTCGTCGAAAGAATGGGCAAGAGACGGTGGTTATTCGTTAACTTTGACTTCAGGATCAGATTTCTTCTTTTATTAAGCGAGGTGTAGCGGGTTGATCTATTGTCGTGGCTGCCACGACCTTTGTTGTCTCTTTTTGAAAAATTGAGCTCAATACAATGGTAGCTATTGCTAGCAGGTACCAAATACCCATCCAGAGAACACTAGGAATGAAAAATAGACCCGATGCTCCGCCGACTTCCATCAAGGAGTAAATGTAGAATAGTGAAAGGGTTCCAAAGTGCCCCATAATCATGCAGAAAGTTGCCCCTGCATATCCAGGGATTTCCTTAATAATGACTTCGCCCTTTTTTAACATGTAAATAAAGAAAGCAGTCGCCACAACAGCGACTACCGGCGCCACTAAGATACCGCCTTGGAATAGGGCAATGCCGATTGAAACTATAAAAATGCCTGCTGTCCACACAGTGTTGATGAAGATCATTGTGTTCGACTTTTTTTCCATTGACAAGTGTGAGCATTGGGACCATCAGGCCATTGTGCTTCCCGTTCTCCTTATAAATTCTGTGGAGATGGAATTTGTAACGGCAGACTTTTCTAATCCTTTTCTATTGTCAAAATGTAAGGAAGTTTGATCGCACTAAACTCAATAAATCGACTTGGTTGAGATTCCAGAACTGATGCATCGCACAGAGGTGCTAAGTATTTACAGCCCTTTAGAAATAATGCGAAAGTCTGGACAATAGCATCTAAGAGATGCCTCACGACTATCGTCGGAGTAGATCTTCTCGCACCGGTCCTTGTGGCTAGTGATAGGGCAGGGAACACCTGCTAATTCAATCGTAGACCCTGTTGACAGTGTTTCAAAATAGACTCGGCTGTATTTTAGCGGGTCGACTTCCCGTATTCTAAGACTTTTTGAAATATAAGAGAGTATCGCTGTAACCTTTTATAGATTGCGCGGTATAAGTCAGTATGGAATCGAAATTTACCTCTGCTGACGCTGTCGCCGCACTCTCCACTGATATCACGGGTGAAGATTCGCAGGACTCTAGCGCCCAACGTTTTGGAGCTTTTGTAGAGCACTATCAACACGCAGTCTTTGGGTTTTTGGGCCGAATGGGCTTTTCTCAAGCCGATAGCGAAGACATTGCTCAAGAAGTTTTTCTAAAGGCATGGCGTTATCGTCGGTCTTACAATCCTCAAAAAGCGCAGCCATCCACTTGGCTTTTTACTATTGCACGTAATGCTGCCATCAGTAAATTCTCGTCGAAGCGAGCTGTAGAAGTTCCCTTAGACACAGTCGATATAGCCGCCGAAACTCAACATCAGCCTGAACGCCAACTTCAAAATGAACAGACGCGACTGGCTTTGGCAAAGGCGCTTCGGCAATTGCCTCTGGATGACCGTTGTGCGATTGCGCTTTTTTATATCGACGATCTCAGCAGCGCTGACGCCGCCAGTATCTTGCAGTGCAAGACAGCAACTTTCAAAACTCGATTGTCCCGCGCGCGCAACAAACTTAAATTAATTTTAGATGATAGGGATGAAATGAATGACTGATAAATATACCGACTCACTGGACGTGATGCTGGCAGATGGATTGGTTAAATCGCCCGATGATTTTACTAAAAAAGTTATGCATCGTATATCGGAACATGCCGACATTGAATCTTCAAGACGTTTAACAACACGTAGTTTGATAGGCGATTATCTTAAAAACTCACTATGGCCGGCAGCAGCATTGGCGACGAGCGCTGCTCTGGGCGGATTCCAAGTCATTGCCTTTATTTTCGGCATTTGGATTCCGGCGACTGCTGGATAACTGAGGAGAGTACGCATGAAAAACAATCAGAGTATGGAACAGAACAGTCCACGGAAACCTCTTTTTGCAGCCTTGATGTCCACGGCCTTGCCGGGACTAGGGCAACTGTACAACGGAGAATTCAATAAAGCGATATGGCTGTTTCTGTTGTTTGCCATTGTGTCAGTTCCTCTAGTCGTGATTATCGCGCTGGTATTACCCGCTGTTCTCACGCTGCCTCTTGTCATATTGGCGACACTGTTATCTATTGGAATTTGGGTGTTTGCAATTGTGGATGGTTGGCGAGTGGCGAATCGATTGCGCGATTTTAAAATTAGTGCCTGGCAGACAAGTGGTGTGTACACACTGGTTTTTCTGGTTTGTGCCACTGTCATTTTGCCTTCGACGATGCTGTGGGTGCGGAAAAATCAGGTAGAACCGCTTTATGTACCGAGTGGAAGTATGGAGCCCTCAGTATTGAAAGGCGATTTTCTATTTGCGCAAAAAAGCTACAACTGCCCAAATTGCTGGGGACCGGAAGTTAGGCGCGGAGATGTCGCGATCTTTGTCTACCCAGATAACCGCAACCATTATTATATAAAACGAGTTATGGCGTTGCCTGGCGATAAAGTAACTTTACAAGGCACCACACTGACTATCAACGGTGAGCGACTAAACACCGACGCGGAGCCTGAGACTGAATCACTGGGCGGCAAGTCGTGGCAAGTACAATGGTCAGATGATGTTCCTGATGAAACGTTTGAGATAACAGTGGAGCCCGGGCATGCTTTTGTATTGGGTGACAACAGATCAAAGAGTAACGATTCAAGAGTATTTGGCTTAGTGCCATTGTCCGACATCGTGGCCAAAGCCCGCCAGGTTTGGTTCTCAAAATCAGATGATGGAATCCGATGGTCTAGAGTTGGACGCATGCTCAACTAATGATAACGCTCAGCCCTAAATGTTTTTAAGTTGATCTGGCTCTGATCGCTACTGACAATATGTTGTCAGTAGTGATCGGTGATAATTCAGTTGAATCTTCACCACAGAGGCAGCAACGAATGAAGCATTTTTATAACCCGATGAGTAGAGCAGTCACTACAGATTGGATGCTCACCGAACTAGAGGTCGAGCACGAACAAATTGTTGTTGATTTTCGGGCAGGGGAGAATGATTCACCCGAGTTCAGAGCAATCAATCCGATGGGCAAAATACCTGTGCTAGTCGATGGTGAAGTCGTCGTCACAGAAACTGCAGCGATCTGCGCTTATTTAGCTGATCGATACCCAGATAAAGGGTACGCCCCACCCATTGGCTCTGAATTGCGCGGTCGCTACTACCGCTATTTGTTTTATCCGGGTACGACGCTCGAGCCGATGTTTACTGTTAGCCAATTTGAGGTCGCTGAATACTCGACTGAATCGACTGGTTGGGGTGATTTTGAACGATGCATTGCTACAGTCGAGTCGATGACACCAGAAAGCGACTGGATACTGGGAAAGCAGTTCTCTGCAGCTGATGTAGTTTTCGGCGGATTTCTTGATTTCGCTGTGCAATTCCAACTATTGAAATTACCAAGTGCAAGGGTGGCCGGCTATTTGAAGCGTCTAAAGGCTAGGCCAGCTTATCAATTGAGTCACGAGGCCTCTAGGCACTAGAAACTGAACAAGCCATGGGCTTATAAGGTTAACCGATAGTTGCCACTGGTTTTATCTGGCGTTTATTGTCATTACTACGCGAGATGCAGCGACAACAGTGGGTTACTCGGAAGCGCTGGGAATGATGATTCGTTCGAAATCTGAAAACCCAACGCGCCCAACACCAGGTAATTTTAGAGCTAGTGGTGAGACATCTATACCAGCGGTCAGTCCCAGCAGGTTGATTTCAAGCCCTTCTTCAGGTGCGATGATAATGCCGAGCAGTCCCTTGGCTGAGAGCTGAAATCCGTGGCCACTTGGTGGTTCTAGCGCTAAAGCGCCTTGGGGTAAGTAGTCCTTACCGATGGCGGTGGCAGGCAATTCGAGGTTCAACTCTGGCACCACTCTGGCGAGGTGGGCGATAAAGGTGTTGCTATTGGGGCCTGGCCACACATCGTATTGGTCATTGTAGACGTAGTTATTGGCAGCCAGATGAAGCTTTTCGATAAGCTGATCGACCTCCTCACCGCCACGAACTTCGCGCAGTAGGTAAGGTTTGTTACCAAACCAGTAACTGTCTGGCTGGCCAACTCTAACCCGCACTGTTTTACCGCTCCAGCGCAAGGCATAGCCGAAAACTTCGAGCCGTTGATAGTGACTGGCAAAGCGAGGTTTTGTGGCAATCCAGGTATGCACACCGAACGCGCCTCTCCAGCGCGCTGCACGTGCCGCATAGACTTGAATCACCGCTTCCTGTGTCGTGGCTGGATCGGGCGCCTGCTCGCTGCTATCCCGCCTCATACTGCCCCAGCCACGGTCACTGTCACCACTTGCATAGTGTGCTAACACCTTGCAGCCGACGGGCAGAAAAAAAAGACACAGTACGATCAGAATAGCTAGTCCAGCTAATCGGGTTTTAGAAAGCTTAGTTTTCATACGGCTCCATGCTATCTATATAAAACCAGTGGCATGGATCTTAAGTAGCGAAAAGGCACGAGATAAAGGATAAGGTAAAAGACCTCGTTAAAGGGCTTTCCAATTGATTTGATATGATTTGAAACAATGCCAAAAGTTCAGAATGGGCCGGCTTTGCTCATCAGTTTTTTTCGATGCAGGCTTAAACACATTGTGAGTGAAATTAAGTCTTTTGGGTCCCATCCGCGCTCTACATACTCAAGCAGCATCGCGCTGTACAGCAACGCTTTTGATCGCTTTTTGTTGATCAAACCAAAGTGGCGATAGCAGCGGCGCGGTACGTTTATTGTGATTTCTGAAAAAATGACAATTTTTTCTTTAAGGTTTTGAAAGATGCCAATAATGCTGCTCATCGCTGAGTTTTTCCATATTGTGAGCCAATTAAAGTCGATTGAATAGAGGGCGAATACGTCTGTGCAAGGTTGCAAATCTTGTGTGCTAAATATTGCTAGATTATGTGAATGACAACCCGAATTCAGCTGTTAGTGCGGCCTTGGGCGATAATTGACATTGGAATAATATTCATAGATTCTAGTTGTGGTGAAGAGAGCTGTAGGCTCTGATCGCACGTGGAGTAGCAAATCGGACCAATTGTTAATCGATGTTGGCTCCATTTCGTCAATTTGGAGGACTGTTATGAAAAAGGTATTAATAAAATCTGCTGTCGCAGCGGTTGCATTGACAGCATTTTCAACACCCGCGGTATTTGCGGCCGATACTGCCGCGTGTTTGATCACTAAAAACAACACCAATCCTTTCTTTGTAAAAATGAAGGAAGGCGCTGAGGCTATGGCAGCCGAAGCCGGTGTCGATCTACAAGCATTTGCAGGTAAAGTTGACGGCGATGCTGGGCCTCAAATTACGGCCATAGAAAACTGCATTGCAATGGGTGCGAAGGGAATTTTGATAACGGCCTCCAACGATTCAGTTGTACCAGCGTTAAAAAAAGCACGTGCTGAAGGGATACTGGTTATCGCACTTGATACACCGCTCGCCGATGCTGACGCACAGGACATGACCTTCGCGACTGACAATTTTGAGGCGGGTTTACTCATTGGAAAATGGGCGAAGGCCACCTTGGGCGATGCGGCAAAAGATGCCAAAATCGGTATGCTTGACATCAACAAAGACAATATTTCTGTGGATGTTCAGCGTGACACTGGTTTTCTCGTCGGGTTCGGTATTGAAGTACCAAACCTAAGTGTCATGGGATCAGAAACGGACCCAAGGGTAATAGGGCATGAATCCTCAGGGGCTAATCCCGAAGGTGGTGTGACTTCCGTTGAAAATCTATTGGCCAAAGAGCCTGACATGAATGTTGTCTACACCATCAATGAGCCCGCAGCTGAAGGTGCTTATCAAGCGCTTAAAAAAGCAGGAAAAGAAAAGGACGTTTTGATTGTCTCGGTTGACGGTGGCTGCCCTGGTGTCGCTAGCGTAAAGTCTGGTGTGATCGGCGCTACTTCTCAACAATACCCACTGTTGATGGCGTCAAAAGGCATTGAAGCGATCGCCGCTTTTGCTAAAGATGGCACCAAGCCCGTCTCATCTGAGGGTCTCACTTTTTTCAACACGGGTGTGAACTTGGTCACCGATCAACCTGCAGACGGAGTCCCATCAATCGATTCCACCAAGGGAACCGAGCTCTGCTGGGGTTAGTACAAAGCCCAGTGTTTCATGATGTTTCAAAGGGCGGCTGAGACGCCGCCCTTTGTTTAAATCTATGATCGGTCCTATCAATTCCTGTGAGGAGAGTGAACGTCGTGAGTCGGTCGGGATCTGAATTTGAAGTAAACTTGCACAACGCCGATGGAGCAGTCGCTGCATTTGAAAGAGACGACCGATCGGCTCTATCTGTAATCCGAAACGCGGTGAGAGACTACCCAACCTTAGTGCCTGCCGTTGTGTTGGTTGTCAGCGTTTTATGTTTCGGTTTTGTAGCGCCACGATTTCTGAGCCCAGGCGTGTTGTCGTTAGTGCTTCAACAGGTAACCGTCATTGGTATCGTGGCCATCGCGCAAACACTCATCATACTCACGGCAGGTATCGATTTGTCAGTGGGTGCAATACTGGTTTTGTCTACGTTTGTCATGGGGCGCCTTGCGGTTTCAGCCGGCATCCCGCTGCCGTTGGCAATCGCCGCTGGGATGACCGTTGGCACATTGATGGGGGCGTTCAATGGATTTTTGGTGGCGAAGATTAAACTGCCGCCTTTTATTGTCACGCTCGGCACGTTGTCTGTTTTTACCGCGCTCAAACTTTGGTATTCAGGGTCGGAATCAATACGCAACTCAGATATAGAAGCCAATGCGCCTACGCTGCTTTGGTTTGGTGAAGCGGCTGCTCGACCATTTGGGGCGACGATAACCTACGGTGGAATCTCGCTGATACTGCTCGCTGCGCTGTTTTGGTACATCCTGCAACACACCGCCTGGGGCCGGCATGTCTATGCGGTTGGCGATGACCCAGAGGCTGCCGTTTTATCGGGGATTAAAACCGATCGCACGATTATTTCTGTTTACGCGGTTGCTGGTCTCATCTGTGGCTTTGGGGCATGGGTCGCCATTGGTCGTGTCGGTTCTATTTCTCCTATCTCCTTTGAAGAGATCAATCTTGCCACCATTACCGCGGTTGTAATAGGTGGCACCTCGCTGTTCGGTGGGCGCGGATCAATTCCGGGGTCGGTTCTAGGGGCGTTGATTGTTGGAATTTTCACCACGGGCTTATCCTTGGCTGGTGTCGACGATTATTGGCAAATGTTTGCTGTCGGCAATTTGGTCTTAATCGCTGTGGCGCTGGATCAATGGTTGCGGAGGGCTTCACTATGACTGCGTCGACAAATGTTCTTCAGCCGGTTCTTCGCACGCGCGGCTTGATGAAGCGCTACGGGACGGTCGTGGCAATGAATGGCGCGGATTTCGATCTCTACCCCAACGAAATATTGGGTGTGATAGGGGATAACGGCGCCGGCAAAACTACCCTTATTCGATCTATCTCAGGGGCGACTATTCCGGATCATGGAACGATCGAACTTGACGGCAAGGCCATTCACTTCAACACCCCTGAAGATGCACGTAAAGCAGGTATTGAAACCGTCTATCAAAATTTGGCTTTGTCGCCAGCTCTGTCAATCGCGGACAATATGTTTCTCGGCCGGGAGCTTCTTAAACCCGGTTTAATGGGCAGCGTCTTCCGCAAGCTTGATCATAAGCGCATGGAAGCTTTTTCCCGAGACAAGCTATCCGAACTTGGACTTCTCACCATACAGAACATTAATCAAACTATTGAAACGCTTTCCGGAGGCCAAAGACAAGGGGTTGCCGTTGCGCGTGCGGTGGCCTTTGGCTCCAAGGTTGTGATAATGGACGAGCCGACTGCCGCATTGGGCGTCAAAGAATCTCGCCGTGTATTGGAGCTTATCCAAGAGGTGAACGCCAAAGGCATGCCGATAGTGCTCATCTCGCACAATATGCCTCACGTTTTTGAAGTCTGCGATCGAATTCATATTCATCGCTTGGGCAAGCGCCTGTGTACTATCGATCCCAAACAAGTATCGATGTCCGATGCGGTGGCGTTGATGACAGGTGCGATGGAAGCACCGGCGAGCGCAGCAGTCGACTGATAAAAGCCATCAAGGCGACTGGTTATATCAACGGGGCTTCATCTTTTGTTCTTTCAGACGGACGATGATTATTGAACAAAAATAAACGCCCTCAGTGCGAGGGCGTTTGCGTTTGATTGTGTAGATCACCGAGAGTTAGAAATTTCTCTAGGCCGTGCCTTAATTAACAGAGTCCATATAACGGCGCAGAAGCTGTTTCGCTTCTCCGTCGCCACCTAGCCATGAAAACCAATTGTTTTTCGGGTCACTCATGTATCCAAAAAGTGTTTTGACTTGGTTAAATTCGGGATCTGTCATTATGCGCTTCATCGCATTTGGTGGCACTAAGTCTTGTATGTTGGATGTTTTCCAGTCGTTAGCACTGTCGACCGGTTTGATAGAGGTCATCAAGTGGTACTTACCCTCAATGCCGTTGTAAATCATGCGCTGACAGGCGTCGTCCCAAACAGTGTTTCGTGTGCAACCTCTAGCAGCATAGTCGATGCCCGGTACAGACCCTCTGTTTTCGTTGGCTGATGCAGCAGAAGTCACGGCGTCTATGTAAGCTTTCGCTACTTTTTCACCAAAGGTATCGTTGGTGCGGTCACAAGTTTTGCCGTCGTTGACGTTTGTTGTTTCCCGATACGGACCGATGTCTTTTCGCTCGGTGTTTCCCAGTTGGTGAGACCAATGTAGATCACATCGAGCTAACACGTGTTGTTTAGAATTTACGCACGCTCCGTCCCCATATTCGAAACCAACTCTATCTATGCGGGCCATAGCATTATCGTCAAAATACGTGCCGGCTTCCGTCCATTCAACCTGCCAATGTGGGCTGCTGCAATTGACGTTGGCCATGTTGGTTGCCGTTTGCGCGCTTACAAGATCACTGCCGCTTTTAAGCGTTAATGTTGCAGCATCACTTGGATTTGCAATACTTTTCACGGCGAATTCCCAAGGGACTTCTCTATCTGATAGGTAAGAGTAACGCTTAAACGTCATCTCATACCATTCTCCTTCCTTCCAATCGAAATCGACGGGATCAGGGTTGGAGCAGCCGCTGGTGCTGTAGTCACCTCTCGCGACCAGCTGCTTTTTACCACTTTCATCCATGGACAAACCTGCAAACATGGATGTTGCTCGGCAGTTAAAGTCTAATCCATCCACATCTAGAACAAGACCCCACTGTATCGGCGTATTAGATGATCCAGAGCTAGGTATACTGTTTGCCTTGAATTTTATACCTATGCCAAGCATGGGTCCAAAATTGTCTGCTGGGGAACCTGATAATTGATCTATTGGATAATAGAGCCGAGTTCGCATCTCATATCCGTCTGCAGCGCTTGCGATACCTGATACAACCCCTAAAGCTAGAAATAACATTATTTTTATGTTCACAAAATGCTCCGTGATTTATATGTCAATTGTTGACGTGTTACCTTGCGGTCAATCGGAGATTAACCAATGGAGATAATTCTAACAACTGAGTATTTCAGGTAATTTTACCGTTTTCCATTCCGGTTGAATTTTGCTTTTAGTTCAAGTTATTCCTGTGTGAATTAATAACGTTGCTCTCTTTTTGACCGTTGCGTATGGTTCTTATCTTCAAAGTAATAGCCTAACTTTGCTGTTGTTCAATAAACGATACAGAACCCTAAACACCAATAGTCCACAGATATTTGCAGCGTATCCTTGTGCCACTTCCGGTCAGCCTTGTACAAAGATCATGTTCCTTAAAAAATCACAGTAGGGGGTTGTATCATCGGAATTATTTCTCAAAGGCGCTTTCTTCATTGAGTGGGTGTTGTCGCATTAACTAATTTCGCCATGTCTTGGGATAGATGCACGGTAGAACTTGATGGCGAATTTAATAGTGGTTGTAGGTGATGGATTGAAAGGCAAAGTGCCGTACACTCCAGTGAACAATTCAAGTTACAGGAGAAGCTAACTTTTCGCTCGATTCAGTGAAGCGCATCCTCGAAAAAATCTAATCATGCAAGTGGCCAATAACTCAGACCGCTTAATAACAGATACGTAGACGTTGCATTCGACAAAAAAAATCTGCCAGAATCGTTGATCAAAACGTGTTAGCAACTGCGGCCTTTTTTTGATAACAGGCCTATAGTGAAAAACAAGAAAACAGCATAGCTCTGGAAAAAAGCGGGCTGGGGTGGGTTGCAGTGATTGTCATTGAACCAAGACGAACAAGTCTAGTCGCAAGCTAATCACGATTTTACTGTCGATGAAACACCGCTCACACGTGCCGTGTTTTCTATTGGATAGCCAATCCAAAGCTTAAACGTTTCTTTGAGTCCGAAAAGCAATATGAGTTCGGGCTTGAGTTGTCGTGTCACCGTAGCTTGCGAACCACCAAACAAGTTGCTGAATGTCGCGAATACATGCATGTCAAGATAATACAAGTTATCTGGAGGCTCGCACGTTGCTCAAGGGTAGAGAGTTATCCCTCTACCTTTGATTTTAAGTTTGGGCTGGGACTGGCTGTTAGGTAGTCTTATTAAAGATGGCTTATGAGTCGCTGTTTACGATTTTTTGCGGCCTCATTCCTATCAGCTATCACAAAAATCACCTTCTCGGTAGAAAATCAATGACATCATTGAGTACGTTGGCGGCCTCTTCAAGAATAATATCAGGAGCGCTAACATCATCGTTGTCATCATTGTTTTCCGAAGCATCTAGCTCTGCACGATACAATTCATCGCGCTTCTGACGATCTGCTTGTTGCTCGGCTATCTCTTCTTGCCTCTCTTTCTCCACCAACGTGACCGAACGCTCTGCTCGAGCTTCGCGCTGTTCTTTCAGTTCTTTGATAAGCACATCAAACAACTCGCTACTGCGATAGCGCGATTCATGTCTCTTTTGAATGTCTGTGTAGCTCACCTTGTTTTTTGACCAAGCATCGTACTCGGCAGCGGCTATTTCAGCCCACGGCAGGGCATTGTCTAGGCCACGCTCGCCTTGCGCGTCAGATCCAAGTGCCGTCGGGAACAACACGTCCGGAACGACACCGCGATGTTGAGTGCTCTCCCCATTGACTCGAAAAAACTGGGCGATCGTGATTTTCAGTTGCCCTAATTTGCCATCTCTGTCCAGAGGCGCTACTGATTGCACGGTGCCTTTACCAAAAGTTGGCTCGCCCACAATGATGCCTCGGCCATAGTCCTGAATGGCGCCTGCAAAAATCTCCGACGCTGAAGCACTAAAACGGTCAATCAAAACGGCCAATGGCCCGGCGTATGCCACCTCTGGATCATTGTCGACTTCGGCGTTTAGTTCACCGCTGGAATTTTGGATTTGAACCACCGGTCCAGTTTTGATAAATAGGCCAGTGAGTTCAGTTGCTTCAACAAGCGCACCTCCGCCATTGCCCCGCAGATCAATGATAATGCCATCTACGCCGCCATCAGCCGTTGTCAATTCCTCGATGAGACGCCGAACATCGCGCGTGGTGCTGCGATAATCCGGCACACCTTCGGCCCTTGCTGCGGCGTCCAGATAGAATGTTGGCAGGTCAATGACACCAAAACGACGCGTACCCTCTTTGCCGGGCACGTCTACTATAGAGCTTTTAGCCGCTTGCTCTTCCAGTTTGATCTTGTCGCGAACGAGGGTAATCAGGGTGGGCGGGTTACCGGCAGGTTCACCGGCGGCCAAAATTTCGAGACGCACGGTTGAACCTTTTGGCCCTCGAATTAGATCGACGACATCACTGAGAGGCCAACTCACCACATCGACTATTTCTTTGTCTAGGTCTTGTCCAACACCGACAATCCGGTCTTCAGCGCTCAGTAATTCACTCACGGCTGCAGGCCCACCGGGGATAACACTCTGCACCACAGTGTATTCATCAACGGTTCGTAACGAGGCACCAATGCCTTCTAAAGACAGGCGCATGTTAATAGAAAAATTCTCTGAACTCCGCGGCGAGAAATAAGAAGTGTGCGGCTCTACCGATAAGGTGTAAGCGTTAACAAATACCTGAAAGACTTCGTTTTTCGCGATTTGGCTGACGCGCCGCTCCATACGTTCGTAGCGCTCTTCCAAGGTTTCCACCAACTCTTCATTGGATTGTTCGGCTAAACGCAAGCTGAGGACATCATTTTTGACGCGCTGACGCCATAACTCGTCAACGGCCTTTTGCGACGGTGCCCAGGGCTCATCTTCACGGTTAAACGTGTAGAACTCGTCGATAGTGAAGTCGAAATCTTGCTTTAGCAGGCCACGGGCGAAGTCGGCTCTTTCCTCTACCCTTACGCGAAATCGCTTAAAAATGTCGAACACCGGCTGCAAACGCGCATTTCTCAAGGCGTTATCAAATCTTTGCCGATACTCATAAAATTCTTCTATGTCACTGGCCATGAAGAACGCTTTCTGCGGATCCAGCGAGTCTATATACCGGTCGAATATTTGCTCGGACAACTCATCGTCAACCGTCACCCGGTTCAGGTGATACCGTTGCATGAGCTGAAACACCACGGCAGTCGCCTGACGATGTTCATCGGTTGGGGCGAGTGATTCTAGCGGAACAGCTTTGAAGTCTGCTGTGGCAGTGGTGCTGAACAGTAGGGTTGCTAGCAACGTACCGAGAAAGGACTGGGCTGCTTGGCGTTTAAATAGGCGCATAGATATCGTTAAGGGAAGAGTCTTCAGACAATGCCAATAGTACCGCACTATTGGATACTGCCGATCAGAATGACGGGAGGTTCGCTGTTGCATCGGAGAGAGTCCTTCGCTGTCCTATGGATTGAGAGTGGCCGTTTTATAGACACAGCGTGTCGGGGTGGGACTATGTCCCTCAGTGTACTTTAAGCTGTAATACATTGATTTTAGACCCCGATGTCTCTTTTAAGGAGGTTAGCATAGGGAGAGTACGATTTTACTGGACCTGACCCCGATGATTTGTTTTATCAAGATATTATGATTTAGAGGATTCCCTAAAGTTCATATTAAGTCATCTTTACTCACCAGCAAATTTTCGAAACAGGTGTTGGCAGATCTAGAGAGTTACTCCTTCATTCAAAATAGCACTGGCCTAAGATTTTGGTATTCGCTGTTATCGTACTTGCGCTTTCAGGCATCGCTTTAAGCGAAAATGCTGGAATGGGGTGGTTGTAGAAAACTTCCCCAGTCAAAAAGTGATTATTTATGTCTTGGCTCAATTTGGATTTTTGCTGGAGGGAATTGTAGTGCTTTAAACGACATCAGAAAACCTTACGATAGAAAGGATGGCTTATCTGAGGAGGGACGGCTTTAAATTACGGAACACGAGACACAGATGTTACTTTGCAAGCTGACGCATGACTCTCAAGTCGCCCTTTCAGCCTGTCTGAAAAAACGAATTCAAAATATCAATCACGCAGCCATTTCCATAGGATCAAGCGCTTTGACGAAAGCATCTATCTGCAAGATCGCATCAGCACTGCTCGATAAACGCTGTCGGCTTCTGCCAACATCTAATCGACAAAGCGCGTGCACCAATTGCAACTGTTCAACGGATAAACCCTCAAGAACAGGTCGCCGGGTTTTCGCAACGTTTAAGAGATCATGCATACTACCCGGCAATCCAGCACCGTCCCAAACGGCACCAACAGGCTCAATAGACCAATTTTCCCAATGGTTGCAAACCACCTGTTGATTATCGAGTAGGCCTAAAGTCCCTGGTGCAGCCCTAACAACCAATTGCAGCGGACTGTTATCAAGCATCTTTTGAATGCGAGGCCACTTACTACAGAGATCATCAAAATCGTCCGGCAATGAATTACTTTTCACCAACAAAGACACAATTTGCACAAGATCCACCCTACGATGGATAGGCTTGTTTACTGCTGTAGCTAGTGCGATCAATTCCTTCGATGGTTCAATAGCCATCAGGCTTGATAGAAAGGAAAACCGATGCTGCCGTAAATTGGGTGAGTCTGCATCAATTTCTGAGGCATAGTCGAGTATTCTAACTGAGTGCCCTTTTATGGATAGCTCTGAAAGTACTTTGGGTGCTCCGTTTCCGTCACCCAAAAGCTGAAGCACCCGTTGTTCTCTTTCTGCAGCAGAGCTAGTATTTTTGGCGTAAATTTTAACGGTAGAGGCACAGCCATCGGAGGAAACGACTTTGACCAAAGCTGCGCCTTTAAAACCACTGTCCATCCAGTGATGCTCCAAAGCATCTCGTTCTATGCCGGACGCCTCCCAGATTTCGGGTACTGATAACTCCCCAGATCCTAGCGAGGAGATCAACTCTTCATCAGCCGTTAGCTTTTTAGTCCACGTGCTTCCAGAAAGAAGGTGATCATACACCGTAAAATTGGTGTGAAGCACAGCTCCAGATTTAAACAATCCAGAGACTTGATTCATCAACAGGCGTAGCAAGATCAAAGCTAGAACAGCTAGTATCACCGGTGCCATTTCTCCGGCCATCACCGCCAAAAGAATAAAGGCAAACCCGGTAAGAAACCCAATGGCGGAAACAATGCCTATATGGAATGAAATCCACTTAGAGAGCTCAGATACTTCAAGGCTTATTCGCTGATAATAGCCGCAATAGACAAGGAAAATGAAAGCAAAATAGAGCGCCAAAAAGCTCATCAATCCTTCCACTAGAAAACTTAGTCCAAACGCAATAGCTAACGAAAAGACACTGGAAGACACCATCCGAACTACATGCTCAACAGCCTTTTTAATATGGACAGGGCTCCTTTCTACCAACGCAACTCGATCAGATGGGAGCAATTTTTTAACAATTATTTGCTCCAAATTGGATCGAGCGAAGTCAATTGTCAAGTGCGCAAGGTATAGACCAACAGCAATCACAGATAACAAAATCACCAGTTCTTGGTTGCTCAAATCACCCAAGATACTGACTACATAGTCCGGCACTTTCCCTGAATCGGCGACAAAAAGTATTTTCAATGGTATGAGGAACGCGGCCATTACACTGAGCTGCGAAGCAATCAGCAAAAAAGCACAACTGACAACTAACACCGGGACACGCTCTAGCATGCTGCGAGCTAAAGTACCTATTGTGTTCATTGCATGCTTTAAATCAGTGTACAAACGCATCATATACTCTGGCAAAAACGGGTCATTACAGAAAATTGGGAGCCCAAAATCTCATCATAATAGGAAGAAATATGACTTCTCTATATAAAGAGTAGTTCAGGGAGCTGAAACTTTATTGATCGACTATACTTTTGGGGGGCCTCATCCGGCCTCAAGAAACCGAATGACCGCTTCTATGGAGGGCTAAAAGTTATCGCGTGTTGTCGATCGAGTGGCATGTGAGTTTGCTCTGAAGCACCCAGAATCTAAACTCGAAGGCAAAAAATTGGCCAAGCAATCAATAATCAGTAAGGGTTCGTCTCGGCTTAGAGGCCCAAGAAGAGATACCGCTAGAACAATTGAAACGGATTGCGCAATCAGTATCGGCCTTAAAGCGATCAATGGCGCTGGAGCGGGCCATCTGACCAGGTACCTGTCCGTTGTCTGTGAACTCAGTCGGCCGCAATCAACGAGCGCAGCTGCACGTGATGATCTAGACCTCATTCTCGACGACGAGTGCGCTTATATCCAGCTTGGTACTGGTGGGCATACTGAGAACGCAGTTCTAGACAAGCCCTTAGTTGCATCGCTCAATAAACTTGGTGATGTCAAAATCGTACGCGATGAATCTCCAAAGTCCTTGCCACAACATTTCTTCGTGGGCAATGTTAGTGCAACTGAAAATTGTTTAAACAGCAAAAATCATAGAGCGTTTGAGATTGACTCATTTGCCGCGGGATACAATTCTGTTTTCGAGTCAATCTACAGCAAGATACCCGCTATTTTTGGCCCTATTCAATTCACACCAGCTGATGATCAACGTTCACGGACACCGGACTCTTCTGCTCTAGGTCCTTGTGCTGTTTCGGATAATTCGTTTCAGGAAGATTCGAACTTGTTAGTCGAAAAATCTGTATTCCTAACAACATTTCTGGACTTGGTTCAAAACTCAATTTCGACAATGGTGCAGCGCTTGCCGCCTATGAATTTCTCAACACTCTTTCTTCCAACTAGTTTCGAAAAGTTAAAAACTATATGAAAACCAATAATATAAAAAACGTTTTTGTACTTTGCACGGGCAGATGTGGAAGTGTGACTTTCCTAGAGGCATGCAAAGAGATTGAAAATTTCACCAGTGCGCATGAATCGAGAGTCCGCGAACTAGGAGCGTCAAGGATAAATTACCCAACATGCCACATTGAGATAGACAATCGGTTGAGCTGGTTTCTTGGGCGTCTAGAAAAAAAATATGGATCAACACCACTTTATATTCACCTTTTCAGGAAAGAAGAGGATGTTGTTGAAAGTTATAATAAGCGCTGGTTCAATCGCGGAAGTATTGTCAGAGCATATGCTCGAGGCATATTAAGTCGGCAAGATAAAAGTCTAAGCATTAGCCAAGATATGGTGCAGTGTCAACTCGAAAACATTGAGAGTTTCCTTTCCGACAAAAAAAATGTTCTCAAAATTGATATCGGCAATCCAGAGGAAGGGTTCACGCAATTTTGGAAAGCCATTAATGCCACAGGAAACTTGGAAACTGCATTAAATAAATTGAAAGTTGCTAAAAATACGTCACACCAAAAATCCCAGAGCGAAAATGCCTTGGGAGAGGATGGTGCGGAACAACTAGATAGTCTAGAAGAATCCATAACTCGTTTTCAGCACGACAACAAGAGCCTTCAAAGACAAATTCTTGAAAGCAACGCAAAAAACCGCAAGTTAGAAGCAGCAAACCTTTCTCTGAAGCAGGTTAACAGCCAGCAAAAAACGAGAATAGCTCGAATTACTAGCACTAAAACTTTTAGAACACTAGCGGCAGTCAAGAAAAATCTAAAATCCCCAAAGAAGTGGCCAACCCTCGCAGTTGAGTTATTTGATATTCTTGTTAGGAATAACTCAGCATCAGCTAACGATAACCGAAACAGAAAAGTCAATTTTTTGGTTGCGAGCAAACTAAACGGCCTAAAAGAAGCGGAAGATTTCATCATGAAGTCTGGCAACGCCTCCGACCTAACAGCACTAAATCTATTGAAAGCCAATCAAAGTGTTGCATCGGATGAAGAGTGGTTGGAGCATGTCAATTCATACATCTGTAGCTTCAAACTCAAACCAATATCTCTAGCCGCCGGCAAACGGCCTTTGTTTGAAAGGCTGTCTTCAACAGATTCCGACAGAGTAGAATACGGACCACTTATCAGCGTCATAATGCCCGCATTCAATTCTGAAAAGACTTTAAAACTCGCAGCAGAATCAATCTTAAACCAGAGTTGGAAGAACTTAGAACTCATTATCATCAATGACTGCAGCACAGACAGAACGCAAGCCATATCAAAAGAGCTAGCTAGTAGGGATAAAAGAGTTGTACTGCTGAGTAACAGAGTTAACGTTGGCCCCTATGTTTCAAAGAATAGAGGATTAGATATAGCACGTGGAGAGTATATAACGGGACACGACGCCGATGACTGGGCCTTGCCTCAGCGTATTGAGATGCAATATTTGGCTATTGTCAACAATAAGGTTAAGGGCTGTGCTTGTGCTAT
Source organism: uncultured Granulosicoccaceae bacterium (assembly GCA_937965695.1). Classification (GTDB taxonomy): domain Bacteria; phylum Pseudomonadota; class Gammaproteobacteria; order CALCKW01; family CALCKW01; genus CALCKW01. Next base: position 24,790 of record CALCKW010000025.1, on the reverse strand, counting down.
GTTGAGGATAGAAGAAGCAGGGAAATTTGTCCGATTCGGCAATATTTCGAGTAGTTCCTTTGACGGTGCACTTCGTCTTGCTTCGATATCTTCAATGTTTTGTATATCATTCTTTCGCCAGTATATCGGTTATTGGGACAACGTTAGATATGCCGCAGATAGCGAAGTCATAAATAGAGCCTCCATATTGCTTGGTGAAAACGGTTTTCTGAAATTGTGGATACCCGGCATGCTTTGCCTCGAGAGCAGTAGCAGTCTCACAAATAATCCTACTACAGGTGTTGATCCAAATGCAGGTTTGTCACCAATACGGATATCTTATCGAGAATCATGGCAGAACTGGCACAGCACTCTAGACGCAAATTCTGAGTGTCGCCTTAGTTTCCCACCAGTAGATCGTCAGTTTTCAGCGCCAAGGGAAATGCAAGTCACGCAAGCAGATATCCACAGCGTTCTTGAACCAGAAATAATATCGTTAGATATAGACCTCGAATGTGAAGAGCCGCTTGAAAGTTAATCCTTAGGTACTGCGAATAGGTGGAAGTAGCGTATTAGACTTAATGCTGAGTTGCCTAACAAAGGCGTCGTCACCCAGTAGTAGCTGATGCCGTGTTTGCTCAAGCGGACTAGGGCAGACTTTGCCCTCAGGCACTGACCGTCGGAGCTTCTCCCCGCATGAGCTTCTACACTTACAAACTGCGTCGGCAGTCAAACGCTGACGAGCCATTCGGGGCGGGGCGTGAGGCCCAGGCGAGAGCAGTAGCCATTCCAAGGCCAATCTTGTGGTTGTTTTAACATGCCCGCGCGCATAAGGTTTAGCACACACATAGTGTGACAGCCCCAACAGTTAAGCTTCTTTTTGTACAGGGGTCGATTTGTCGCGCCCCTGGAACCAACGAGCAAAAAAGCCATAACGTCGATTAACTTTTCCGTGTATTCACCGTTGAGCTGCCGTATTCCACGCGAGAGGTGATGTGATACAAAGCGCCAGCAAATTCAATGCGTAGTGGTTTAGCCGCGACAAAACACTAGCATGAGAGTGAATGCATTGTTTATCCGGTAAACCAACGCGATATGGCTGGCGCACCTTTCTCCTGCACTAGTTGATCCCATGCAATTTAGGCCTTAGCAAAATTCGATCTTGCACCAAATTCACGACTAGTGTGGCTGACTAATCCTTTAAAGCTTCCACTATGTCTGCAGCTACAAGTCTGGCTGCTGGTACCGACATATGATGATGGTCAAAGTACATCGCGGTGTTTTCGCGAAACGCGAAGCAGTTTTGTTTGTCGCAAAAATGCTTAGATGGATCAATGACAATGACATCGGATGGAAACTTCTCGACCATATCAAGCACAACGGCGTATTTTGACCTCCATTCTTGCAAGCTCAGAGCGGGATGTTTGAGTTCATCGCCATGGAGGAAGATGTAGCGCATTGCTGACGCGGGTAGCAACGGACTTTGCAACACAAACACCACACGTTTCTCTGCGCTTCTCAGGTCGCGAACAAGAGCCTCAAAAGAAGCAATATCTGCAGGGGAAGCATGTTCATTTCGAAAAGAGACAACTACGTTGTTTATTTCCTTATCGGCGATTAAAGAATCAACGACTTCATCGATCCAGTCTGCACATGGCTTTTGCCTCTCATCAAGCTCTTCAACATCAAACTTGTAGTTGACTCGGCAACCACTCATGGTGTGCTGAACAATGCCCTCACCTTGCACTTTGAGCTGCTCTGCCGCCGCGTAAGCTAACTCCACCGAGTGACTATTGCCTAAAAAAGCTGTGTTGACTTTGTCTGGGAAAAAATACCTACAGCTGGCCTCGAGATCCCACCCGTGTTGCCTGGGAAAATGACATTCACGTCTCTTAGGGCTTGTTGCAGCGCTTTTAGTCAGCTCTATTTGCCGATCTGAAAATCTAAGCCCATCAAGTCCTTTTGCGTAACCAATTACTCCGCCAATTATAATAAGAGAAGACAGCGCTGCCATTGAAAACCAAGCAATGCTCTTCACTCCGATGACATCCCGATTTCGAAAAGGGGTTTCTACAAAGCGATAGGTAAAGTAGGAAAGGCCAAGAACAACAGCAACAAGCCCTGAAAACTCAACCGCAGTGGGCTCTTCGATGGAACGATGCCTTATAAAAGCAAAAAGCGGCTGGTGCCAGAGGTATGCACTATAAGAAATCAAGCCAACTGCCACTAAAGGTTTAAGCTGGAGGAACTGCGCCGTGAAAGTTTTTTCTTGAGCAAACAAAATAACAAGCGCCGTGCCGATCACAGGCGGTAAGGCACTTAGGCCTGGAAAAGGGGTGTGTAGATCGTAAACAAAGATAGGGACGGCGATCATCGCTAGGCCGATAAGACCTAACAAATGAAAAAATACAATGTTCGTGGGTAGAATATTGCCTCGTTTTAGGTATAGCGCACACAGCGAGCCAACTAAAAGCTCCCAGGCTCTTCCTGGTAAGAGAAAAAAGGCCGCTCCCTCAAAACGCGTCATCAAAAGTTCCGCACTGACGAGACTGATAATGGAAATTATTAAAAGTGATTTTACAACTACAGGCGCCCCAAACTTCCAAAGCCAGCCAAAAAGAATGGGGAACAAGATGTAATACTGCTCCTCGACCGCAAGGCTCCAGGTGTGCAGCATGGGCTTTAACTCGGCAGCTGTGCTGAAGTACCCTGAGTCGAGCCAAAAAAATACGTTCGATGCGAACAAGGAAGTGGCAACTAGGCTTTTGCCAAATTCACTTAAATCCTGTGGCATCAGCCACCACCAAGCGAAGACAGCACTGCATAAGCATACAAATGTAAGGGCAGGCAGTATTCTTCTGGCGCGTCTTTCGTAGAAATTCAGGATTGAAAAGTTACCCTTCTCCAAATCTTTTGCAAGAATAGAAGTGATCAGGTATCCACTAATAACAAAAAATACATCTACGCCAATATATCCGCCGGAAAGGCTTGAGAAGCCAGCGTGATATAGGATCACAGCTAAAACAGCTATGGCTCGTAATCCATCAATTTCTGCGCGATAAACCATCTAAAAAACTCGAATGCGGCCTACCCAGCCGTTGAAAACGATACAGCGATTCACCTCAAGAAAGACGCTGACGCGCACTCATGGTCCCCAACCGATGACTTTCTTAAGAAAGGGGCACCTAAGTTCTGCAATAACTGTACGCGTGTTTAAGAATCTCTCGGCAAACAACTTAAAACGTAGTAAGTGACGCTGCTCATTGATGAGACGAAACGGTGCACGTTAAAAGACAAATTATAACAGTAAGGCACTGATACTGCGCACGCAGGCTGGCAATGAGTTCATTCTGAAACGAAAAAACCGACCGTGATAAAGGCCAAGGCCAATTTTAGAACAGAGCACCTCAAACTCTTGAGCGAGATGTCGTTATCAAAAAATACATCAGGCCCTGGAGGCATCGCAGCGGTAAATGGGGTTGCGGCTAGAACTGCCCTTTCTGCCTTTAACACCGCTCTGCTCACCGTAGTGATAGGCGCGCCAAAATGCTCAGCAAATTCTTGCATGGTGCAAGCCGCACTCTTGTAGGCTGCAACCGTAGCCGGGTCTCTGTCTTGGTAAAGAGAGGTGGTTTAGGTTTCTTTCAAACGGTGAGAGTCAACGTTTTTGCTTTCTAATAGTCAAAAGCTTTTACGGTATCCACCTGAATGGTGTATCCCGCTGCGCCTAGCTCTGTCTCCAGATATTCACCACTCAAGGTGCCGTAAATTTCCACTGGGGTCCATTGTTCTTCCAAAACCAATCCCTGCTCGAATTCAGCGTAAATCAACTGATTAGGCGGTGGAGGCGGGACATGAACACATGCTCCTACATAGGGCACAAAAAGAAACTTAGAAATGGTTTGCTTATCCCAGTCCAGTGGAACCACAAAACCGGGAATACTGACTTTTTTGCCAATCAGTTCTTCCACTAACACAACACTGCTATAGGTGGGCAATGCTGAAGGCCCAGAGCCACTGTGCTCGATTGGGCCACTGGAATATGGCCTAGTTGGCGGCGGAGCAGCGCCGAAGTTAGACGGCATCAGGCTGTCCCATTCGATGTGGATATAGCCGTCTTCAGAGGGTTTGGGAATCAGCGGTAAAAAACCGTCTTGAAGAGCTGCCTGGTCTGGCTGCTCGTCAGATGTTGTACCGTCTAGTACCGACACAGTAGAGATAACAGGTTTAACGGTTGCGTTGTTGCCAACAGGGGCTCTCTGCATCTGGGGTGATTCAACAAGCGCAGTCGATTCTTCGACCTTGGGGCTCAATATCAAGAGGAACCCCAAACCGAGGCATATAGCCAACACGGCGCTTATCAGCAGACCTCGTTTCATCGTTTAGATCTCTAAATTACGCCATCACTCAAAGCTTGGCGATAGATACGTAAAGCGGGCAGTGCTGTACTGCCTGTTAATCACACCAAGTGTAGAAGGGTTTGATCTCACTGAAAGCATCGGGATAAAAAACGGATAGGTTACCAAGCTACATCTGCGACCGCGCCACCCACGAAGCGTTCCCAGTGGGAATCACCATTATTACCTGCACAGTTTATACCGTCAAAAACTGGTGCAGGTGCCGCGTGTCAACTAGGCTCCACCATCACCTTAGTGCCTCCATTACTCGATGCATCAAATAAAGCCATAGCGCCATCGCCGATGAAATTGGCCCTTGTACTTGGGCCAGAGAGATGTGCGATTGGCACTGCACATGTATTTAAAGGCAAACGTAGTTATAAATAGACGAGACTAATTCGGGAGAATCGACGAATACATTTCGGTTGCCTTGAATCGAGGCCGCCGTCTGATGGCGTCGGACTTCATCTTCGGAAACCGGGTCTGTGCAGTGCCACCGCAAAAGGGTGCTGAGCTTGCCATATACGTTATTGCTGGTATCGGGCGTTTCGCCCAAGGCTAAATCACCCACGTCATCACCAAGCAGGCCTTCATATCGCACATCGATATAAAACATCATGCGGGCAATGTCACCTTTCACTTCATCAGGCGGCTCCCAAGCCTCGGTGCTTGTCCAACACTGAGCACATTCATGATGGGCTTCCAGACCTGTATCAAAATACTTGTTACCACGGCTGGAGTTAACCGTTTGATCAGTGGGCACTAAGTGATGCAAATCGGTTTTGGCCGGATACGCCCGACTGCCGAACGATTGCGGCCAAAGATGTTCACGGTTCCAGAATTCGAGCTCGGACTGATTTTCACTCGATGCTCGGTCCGAAGCATCAACGATACGCCGAGTATAGAAAAGGCGGATTCTTCCTGGGGCAATTTCGTGGATCTGTGAAAGTGCATCCCAAGTCTCAGAATAACTCAGTACCCGGTGACGGCTCATTGCAGTGGATAGCTCTAAACGAAGTGTTTTGGAGTCATTTGTAGAAACATGAGTAGCCGAATCACTCGCGCAAGCGCTTAGCATGACGGACAAATTGAGCAGAACAACGAAACGGCTGAAGTACGCCATGTTAAGTCTAAATCACCTAGTACAAATAGTGACTCTAATGTTAGTTGAACATTGCTACCGCGAGGTGTCACGAAAGCAAAAACGCTCGTTTGAAGCGGTGCAGCGATAGGGTGGAAAACTTGAGGTCGCTTCTAAATAGTCTAACCATTATCGCTACAGAACACGTAGAGCATACTGCCGAATCACTTTGGCAATAAGTGATCATGGGAGGGGCAATGATACTAGGCCTGACACCGTTGTCCTTGGCCCCGTTGTCCTGCCAATCAACAAAAATACGTCGGCATCAAATCCCTAATTTATCCAAGTATTGAGGGCATCTATATACTCTTAGGCGTTTGCTTTGTTGCCAGAAAATTTAGGTAGCACGTAAAAAAAGCAAATTTCCTGTTAAGTTTTTCTGTTTGACAGAGCCAATAAGCCACCAGCTGTCACAAAAAAGCCACCCAAAAAACGGTTGAAGCGGAGCATGTTTTTCTGTTGCGCAAACCAAGGCGCTACCTTCAAACCGACGCTGGAGTAGGCAAACATGCCAGCAAAATCGATCACAAACCAAGTGAGACTCAATTGAGCAAACTGAATAGCTTGGGGATTTTCCATTGAAATGAAGTTGGGGAAAAGTGCGGCGAAAAAGATGATGTCTTTTGGGTTGCTGATACCGACTAGAAACCCTATTTTTAGCTTGTCCATTCCAGACGATGTTTTTTCAATTGGCTCATTAGAAATAGCGCTAAATGCTTTGCTGCCTTCACGCCACAGTCCAATGCCTAGGTAGATTAGGTATGCCGCCCCGACTAGCTTGATTGCAAAGAATGCTTTAGCGGAGGTGAGCAATAGCACGCCTAGGCCGAATGCGGAGAGTGTCATCAACAGAAGGGAGGCCACACAGCCTCCTAAAACGGTGGGAATAGAGCGGGCAGCGCCATACTTTACTCCGTGATTCAAGCACAGAATCGTCGAAGGCCCGGGAGAAAATATCAACAAGCTGATCACACCAACATAAGCTACCCAAAGACTAATTTCCATAAATACTCTGACTCAGTTCTTAGCGATAAAAATAGATCAATGACGTGCACGTACCGTCACGATATAAGTGTGAGGATCAAAGCGCAACCAGGAAAGGCAGTCGTGTTTTTACACCAGCATTTTTTACTCTTTCAAAAAGCAAAAAGACTGAGCAAGATCTTGCGCAATTTTTTGTATTTTTCTGTTGCATCACTCCACCGCCTAGAATATCTGCACAATCGGTCTGAGATTGATCCATCTGAAGTTTCGCTTAGGTTCTCTAGCAAAGGAGAGAAATTACGTGCCGAGCTGAGTCATTAGGGGTCGAATCTTGATTGATGTCACGATAGGTTGAACGTTGGTAAATTAACATGCAAGTCAAGGCTGGACCCACTTTAGCCTTGTCCAAAATAATAACATCTTGCATCAAAAAGCGGATAGCTATGGTCTCTCAACTCTTACCTCAGAAGGTCTAATTGAAGGGCGTCACCGACTTAATAGTTGAGGTGTTTATTGAATAGTTGTCTATGATTTTTTTAGATACTGAAACCTGACTATACATTGCGGCTACTCTTGAAGAAAGTTTGGGCGGGGCCGCCTAGGTAGTGGAATGGTACATCGCCGAGACTTCAACAGGTTTGTGAAAACACTAATAAACACTGGATATGCCGCTCTGAAGGATGTGAAAAACTCTACGGCACTTGAACTCAATCGAAAGACCTTCTAAGTTACCACCTGCAAAGCCTCCCCGCGCTCTCAGTTCACACCCATCGATTCAATCGCAATAAAGTTTTAAACAAATCGTGGATATTGTCCCGATATTTAGTGGGGATGTTTTTGTTGCTCGGCAATACGAACGGTTGACGCCAATTATTTCGATCTGAGTCCTTGTTATTGTGCGGTCTTAGTAAGCACGTTCTTTAACATCGGTGTTTCCTCCATTGGAAAATTCGTGCTAGACAGCTGTAGAGCTTTTTAACTGGTTTTTGTTAGTCTAACTACTCCATGGCTTTATTGTTTTTACGTAAAAACCAAATAAACGATGCTACCGAGAGTACCAGCAAAGCAACCGCTACAGGGCTTTTAAGTATTTGGGTTAAATCCCCATTGGTTAACGCCAAAGACTGAGCAATTGACTTTTCGAAACGCGGCCCCAGAAAAAACGCGATGATAAATATCACCAGCGAATAACCAAAGCCCGACATTAAGTAACCGATGACGGCGAATATCAACATGATGGATACGCCAAACAAACCGCTGGTTGCCATGGATACACCTACAATGCAGAGAAGCAGTGCAGAGGTGAATATGATGGACTCGGGTGCGGATACCACTCTCACCCAAAATCGTAATCCGACCTGACCCACCCATAGATTAATAAAATTGGCCATAATCATTGTGCCGAACAAGCCGTAAACAAGTTGGCCTTGTGTCTGAAACAACAACGGGCCTGGCTGCATTCCATGGATCATAAACGCTGAGATAATCAGCGCCGCACCCACACTACCTGGAATACCTAACGTGAGCAGCGGAATCAGGTTAGCGCCTACTACTGCAGAGTTTGCAGATTATGATGCCGCTATTCCGTGAATGTTGCCTTTACCAAAACTTTGCGGGTCTTTAGAAGAACCTTTGGCCATCGCATAAGACATGAACGCAGCAGCGGTTGACCCGATACCGGGAAGCGCGCCTAAGATGGTGCCTATAGTGGCACACTCGCAGGAGTGTAAAACGACACGACCAGTATTCAGACCATGTCACTCGATTATCATCTGGGTTAGCGGTATCTTTGTTAACAATGGCCGAGGAAATATTGCTGCCATGCGCCATTGACATGCGACGCAGTAACTCGGATATAGCCAGCATACCTATGGCAACAGAAGGCAAGGGCAAGCCATTAAATAAATCCCAATGTCCGAAGATTAAACGTGGCGTAAAGTGCTCCGGGTCTTGCCCCACAGAAGCCACTAACAATCCAAGTGTTGCTGCTATGATGCCTTTGACTAATGAGTTACCTACCAAGCCTGCCAAAATGGAGAAGGCAAATATCATTAGTGCGACGATTTCGATCGGGCCCATTCTCAATGCAAGGATGGCTAGCGGTGCTGATATCGTGATTAGCACGATGTCGCTAATAGTGTCGCCTGTAATAGAGGAGAACAGCGCCATTTTGGTGGCTATTAGCGGCTTGCCTTGTTTGGCAAGTGGATAGCCGTCTAATGCTGTGGCTGCTGCATCGGGTGTGCCGGGTGTATTCATTAACACTGCGGGTACTGCGCCACCAACCAGGCCGCCTTTATTGACACCAACCAGAAATGCAATTGCGGGCAATGCATCAAGGCCGAAAGTAAACGGTATAGCTATGGCCATTGCCATGATGGGGCCAATACCGGGTACGGCTCCGACAAATTGCCCCAGCACTACGCCAAAGAACACGAACGCAAGGTTGTACAGGGTAAATGCATCTGCAAAGCCTGCCAGTATCGTAGCTGTGTCTACTACGCTCATTAGGGTAGAGCTCGACCAAGTACAACAGTGACAAGAAACCAAATTAGCGCAGGTATAACGACTACGCCAAGTAGCAACCAGAATGGACGACGCTCACCAATCGCCAGCATGATTGTAAGCGCTAGAACAGACGCTACATATTCAAAACCAAATTTAGACATCGCGTAGAGGCCGGCAACCAGCATTGCAACATAAGTGCTGGTAATAAACATGGCGCGAAGATCAGGGGCTTGTTGGGCAGTAGGTTTGAACAATAGTATTGCACCGCATACCGCGACAATTAGTGCGAGTATGTTCGGGAATGTGCTCGGCGCGAGGTTTCCGCCGTCAACTGTTTCAATGTAGGTCGGGTTAACATAAAAATATAGCGTAAGGCCCAGAACAAGGAAAAACGACCCCGATATGCGATCAACTGTACCTGGCATGGATTGGTCCTTTTAATGATAGTACTGGCCCCGTTGCAAATGACTTGCAACGAGGCACAGGCAGGAGTTACTTCGCGAACAACACTTTAGCGTTAGCCAAGCCGTCAACCATCATTTGTTTTGTGCCATCAACACCCATGTTGATCGGTGCGCCTTTCACCGCATTTTGCACAATCTCTTCAAACTCCGGTGCTTTGATTGCTTCATCAATTGCAGCGGCAATAGCAGTGGTCGCCGCAGGGTCAGTACCTTTAGGCATGGCTAAAAAGAAGATCGGGTCAACGTACGCCGCTACACCTGATTCGATAAACGTTTTAGTGTCAGGTGCATAACTTAGTCGAGCCTGGTTGGCACCAGCGATAACTTTCATGTCACCAGATTCAAGGTAGGGGTAGTGCTCACCGGAACCGAAGCCCGCTAACACTTGACCACCTAAGATAAGCTTCATAACTTCTGCGCCGCCATCTGCTGTGACCAGATTAAACTCTGCTCCGGTTGCGGCTTTGGTTTGGTTCATCATGAGCACTTGCGGTGGGGCCATTGTTGCCAGTGGAAACGCGCCTTCATCTTTTGCGTAGGCAACCATGCTTTCAAGATCATCAAAAGGTGCATCTTTACTTGCTACTAATGCAAGCTCAGCTTTAGCTACCGTACCTAGGTAATCAAAGCTGTCAACATCAAATGGCAGTTGATCACCACGGTTGACCAGCTGTACAAGCACCGGAATGCTAACACCCATGCCGATTGTTTTTCCGTTTGGCGGCATTTGTGAAAGACCGGTAAACATGGCAACACCACCGCCACCCGGTTTATTTTCTACAACCACATTCCAGCCGGTGTTGTCTTTCATTACTTTACCGAGTACGCGGCCCATGGTGTCTGTAGAGCCACCTGCACCAAAACCAATTGGCCGTCTGGCTTCCAGTCTTCTGCAAAGGCAGATGAAGTGAGTGCGATAAGTGCGCTGGCGCTTAGCGCGAGCAGTTTGGATTTGAATGTCATCAGGTATCCTCTCAATAATTTATATAGGCAATTACTGTTGTCGCGGGTGGGTAAAAAATAGAACCCAGATCAGACATTTGCTTGGTTTTGCCCCGCGTATTATAGTTATAACATATAGCAATTAACTAAAATTGTAACTGAGGGACGGACAATGGATATTAACGGTGCAACAGCCGTAGTCACCGGTGGGGGAAGTGGCCTTGGTGCGGCTACAGCCCGCCAATTGGCGGCCAAAGGGGCGAAGGTAGCTGTGCTTGATCTTAACGAAGAGCATGCCGCGAAGATCGCTGAAGAGATTGGTGGTGTTGCCGTGGTTGCCGATGTGTCAGACGAAAATGCGGTTAGTGAAGCGTTGAAAACTGCGACCGAATCATTTGGTGCCGCCCCTCGTGTTGTGGTCAATTGTGCAGGCATAGGCTTGGCTGCCCGTGTTGTAGGGCGTGAAGGTAAGCTGTCTATTGATGTGTTCGAGAAGACGATACGCATCAATTTGATTGGCACTTATAACGTCATGAGCCACGCTGCAAACCTGATGACATCACTGGACCCGCAAGATAACGGTGAACGTGGTGTCATCATCAATACGGCTTCCGTTGCCTGGCAGGATGGCCAAATTGGTCAGTCTGCATACTCTGCATCCAAGGGTGGTATCGCGGCAATGACACTTCCGGTTGCCAGAGAGTTTGCAAGGGCGGGGATACGGGTGATGGCTATTGCACCCGGGTTGTTTAATACACCGATGATGGAAGGTCTGCCTGAAGAAGTCACCGCTAAAATAGCCGCAGGAGTGCCATTCCCGCAGCGCCTTGGTGAGCCACAGGAGTACGGGCTACTGGTGTCACAGATTGTTGAGAATCCTTACTTGAATGGCACAAACATTCGATTAGACGGGGCAGTTCGGTTAGCGCCGAAATAAATACCCTATGGAGCCATCAAAAAAATCAGAACAGTTTATTGCAGCAGATGCAGGACTGCGGCGCTTCCTCGGGTATCGACTAAAGCGCGCCTATAATACGCTGCGATCAGACATGCTTGTTCGGCTTGAGCCGCTCGGGTTGCGAATAACTACGTTTTCTGCATTGCTATTGATAGTCCATAACCCGGGGCTTCGGCAATCGGCTCTTGCGTCTGCACTGGATATAAAAACGTCCAACATGGTGGCGATTATTGATGATCTGGAAAGTAGGGGTTGGATCAAACGCAAGCCTGTACCAACGGATCGCAGAGCATTGGCGTTGTTCGCCACAGCAGTTGGAAAAAGTACCTGTAAAAAGGCAGAGGCACTTGCCTTTGAAAATGAAGAAACACTGTTAAACAATCTCACTGATGCCGAACTCAACACGCTATCCACGTTGCTGGAAAAAATTGAATCGTCTGCGGAAAAACTCTAATGGCTACAAACAACTATTTAAAACATCAGGTCAAAACGACAACGCAAGACGACGGTACCTTATTAATACAGTCAGAAATACCACTAGGCCCGGTTGCAAGAAACACCGGTGAATGGTTGCATCGTTGGGCGCAGGAAGCACCTGAGCGAGCCTTTTTAATGGAACGTTCAGGCGCTGGCTGGCGTGAGATTAGTTATAGCGAGACGCTTCAACAAGTACAAGCCCTGGCAGCTTCGCTTCTAGCTCAAGGGATGGGGCCGGATACTCCCGCAATAGTGCTTTCAGGGCCCGGTATTGACCACGGGATATTAATGTTGGCAACGCAATATATTGGTATGCCACTGGTACCACTGGCAGAGCAGTATTCATTGATTCCAGAGGCTGCCAACCGACTGGACTATTGTATCCACAAGATTAAACCTGCCTTAGTGTATGCATCTGATGGTCAGAAATTTGGAAATGGGTTAAATAGAGAATCACTAGCTTCTGTAACAAAAATGGTTAGTACGAATGTGCCAAACGGTGCCTGGAAGTTTGATGATTTATTGCAAGGAAAACCAGGCCAAGAACTTGACGATGCGTATGCACGTGTAGGGCCTGATGCTCTGGCTAAAATTTTATTTACTTCAGGTTCTACCGGTAATCCAAAGGGCGTACCGCAATCACAGCAAATGCTTACCGTTAATCAGGCACAGTACCTGAGTTGCCTGCCGATGTTCGCAGAACGGCCGCCGGTCGTGGTCGACTGGCTTCCATGGAGTCATACATTTGCTGGCAACTCGACTTTTAATCTTGTGTTATCAAATGGCGGAACATTGATACTGGATGATGGAAAACCAGTGAAGGGGTTGTTTGAGCGCACATTAGAAAATCTGAGAATGCATGTAGGCACACTGAGTTTTAACGTACCGGTAGCTTACTCACTGCTAGTGGATGCTCTTGGTAAAGACAAAAACCTTAAAAACCGTTTTTTCGCAGATCTTGATCTGATTTTCTATGCAGGCGCATCATTACCTCCAGAAATATGGTCAGCGCTTGAGAAAATGGCAACAGAGGTAAGTGGCAAGATACCTATGATGACGTCAAGCTGGGGCCTAACAGAAACCGCTCCTGCCTGTTTAATACATTATCAGGGTGGTGCGACCTCAGGAATGATTGGTGTGCCGGCACCGGCACTCCAAACCAAGCTAATTCCGTATAGCGAAGATCGATTTGAGATAAGGGTTAAAGGCCCGAATGTCATCACATCCTATTTTGATGCACCGGATGTAGATGCAAAATCATTTGATGATGAGGGCTATCTGATCACCAATGATGCGGTGAAGTTTGTAGATGCAAACGATCCTGCCGCCGGAGTCCGGTTTGATGGTCGTATTTCAGAAGACTTCAAGCTGCTTACTGGCACCAAAGTACAAGCGGCAGACATCAGGCTGCAGGCCTTAGCCGCTCTTGAAGAGCTGGTGCAGGATGTTGTAGTCACAGGCGCCGATCGCAATGACATCGGTTTGCTGATTTTCCCGTCCCAAGCGATTGCACCGGCTAACGACGGTGAGGTCGTCACTGATATTGACTACTGTGATCAGGTCATCGATCGATTAAAAGGCATTAACAAAACGGCAAGTGGCTCGTCTAACAGAATTTCAAGGGCATTGTTAATGGCACAGATACCTTCGATTAAAGATGCTGAAATAACCGCGAAAGGCAGCTTGAATATCGCTGCCATTTTGTCCTGTAGGGCAGGATTGCTTGAACGTCTTTATGATGATTCTGATGAGGCTTGCCTTAACATATCGTAGCGGCTCTCAAACCTATTCTCCACGATGAGGTTTACCCGAACTTCCGCTATGGATGAGAGTAATTTATAACGCAAACATAATTGGATCAAAAAAATCAGTCAGCCCATCGTAATCATCAAGCGGCAGCACGCAAGCTATGTATTGATCCGGTCTGACAACAATAAGCGCACCGTTGTTTCTATCTATGCCACGAGTGTTAAAAATATCGGCCGATTGTGTGGCGCAGTAAATCTTTTCATAGTCGATTAAATCCAGTGAGCCTTTTCGGGGAAGGAGCAGCGCAGGCATCGATTCAATAGTGAGTTCGCGGTGGTTTGTTTGAAACACAGCGCGAACATCGAGAACGCTATCAATGTCTGAGTTTTCAGGTGTGTATTTAACTATCGGACTATTTGGATGGTCTTTCAGGAAGTTGCAAAGGCTTGCTAGTGGTTTATCAGGCTGGCCATTGTCACCAGCCCCGCTGAAGGCAAACAACCGCCATCGTCCGTCGGCTTTTATAGTATGTCCTAACTGTACGGGCTTGGCGTCGCTCAGGCGGATAACCTTTTCTGAGTGAAATCGCTTTCCAATCGGCATGCCAGTAGCCAGCTGTTGGTGCTCACCAGTCTGAGTGATGGCAGAGGCGCTGTATTGAGTTTCTACACCGGCCGTGTATCGCGCATGCTTTTTAAAGTATTGCTGAAAGAGCAGGGCAGTCTCTTCGTCTTTTGGTTTGTCGCTAAACAACCTTGCCATATCTTTGTCAAAGTTGATCAGCTCCAGTGCTTTGGCTTGTCTCTCCTGTGAATAGCTATGCAGCAAGGTTGGCTTAGCCTGACCTCTTATAACCGCTGCGAGCTTCCAGCCAAGATTAAAGGAATCAGCCATTCCGACATTCATACCCTGGCCAGCCTTGGGGCTATGTGTATGACAGGCATCACCGGCAATAAAAGTATCGGGGAGTTGATCTGCTCGGTTTTCATTGGGCAAATTGTCAAAACTATCGCAGGCGCGCTGACCGATTTCATAGGCAGACCACCAGACGACTTGCTTAACGTCTAGCGTGTAAGGTGAAAGAATATCGCGGGCTTTGTCGGCCAGGGACGCTGGTGTCACACCCATGTCGCTGGCTCTTTGGTCACCGTGCAGCTCGCATAATTCGATATACAGTCGAACGAGGTATCCGCCTTCACGCGGGATGATTAACAGACTACCGTGTTCGGCGGACTGTATTGCGGCTTTCTTTCGAATATCAGGAAAGTCAGTGACCGCAAGGATATCCATAACACCCCATAACTGCCGTGCAGACTCGCCTTTGAGTTGCTGACCGATAGACTGTCTGACGATACTACGTGCACCATCGCAACCCACTATGTACTTTGTGTTAATGGCTTCAGTTTTATTGGGTTCGCCAATACAGTTGAAGGTTGCAGTGAGCGGGTAGTTGCTACCGACAGTGCGAGATAGATTAACAAGTTCACGGCTGTAGTCAGGGATCAGCCGGTGCACACTGTTGTACATTTTCTCAAGGTAGAAATCATGTACTCTCGCTTGACTGAGAATGACATGTGGCATTTCGGATAGATCATCCTCTACATCCTGAATGAGATCAGCGCGGCGGAGGCCAGTGTTGTGCGATCCGTTACACTTGATTGACGGCCGCCAGAATGCTACTTCGTTAACGTAGTATGCTTCTTTGAGTACCTTTTCTGCAAAACCAAACGCTTCGAACATCTCAACAGAACGACAGGCAATCCCATCCGCTTGACCCATCTCAAGCGGTCCGGACTTGCGCTCTACAATACGTGTGCGAATATCTGGGAACTCACAGAGCTGAGCAGCCAGCGTTAAACCTGCAGGGCCACAACCCACGATGAGCACATCGACGCATTCTGAAGATTCGCTTTCTACAGAGGAGGCTTCAATGACAGATGGATCACCTGTGTGAAAACCGTTTAGATGATACTGCATGGGTGTTTATCCCTTACCGGTTTCAGTTGCAGGAGAAACGATGCTGCAACTTTCATTTATCACTCGTTTACTGTTAGAACCAGATAAAAACTTAAGGTTAGTTAAACTTCGGCGGACGCTTTTCCAGAAAAGCACGCAAGCCTTCTTTCGCACCGTCAGTGGTTTGCGACATAGAAGCGGCAAGACTTTCTGTAAAAAATCCGTCACTGCGTGACATATCATTGATACGTGGCAGGGCCTGAATCATCAGATAGTTTGAAAACGGCGCGTTGTCGGCAATTTTTCTGGCCAGTTTCCGAGCTAACGGTAAAGCTTCATCCTCACCCACTGCGTAGTGCGCAAGGCCGAGATCCAGACCATCTTCTGATCCATAGCTTCGACCCGTAAGCATCATCTCTCGCATTCGGTCGGCACCGAGTATTCGACCAACCCGCACAGTCGCGCCGCCACCGACGAATATCCCGCGGCGTCCTTCCGGCAACTGGAAGCGAACAGAAGGTTCGGCTATTCGAACATGTGTGGAAGCCGCGATTTCAAGGCCGCCACCAATGACCGCACCCGTCAGCGCAGAAATAACGGGTAAGCCTCCGAACTCGATGACCTCGGTTACTCGGTGCCAGTTACGTGAATGGTAGACGCCTTCGACGGGCTCTCTTTGCTCATGCTCTTCAAGATCAAGGCCGGAACAAAAGTGCCCGCCGCTGCCAGTAAGAATAACGGCTTTGGCTTCTTTCGGAGGTTTTGAGAAAAACCGATCCAGCTCATCGATCAACGCATCGTTCATGGCGTTGCGTTTTTCCGGCCGGTTTATCGTGACGGTGACGATGTCTGCCTCTGTCTCCACAAGAATCATCTTATATGGCTGGCTGCTATCTGACATAGTGGGTCTCTGTTTGCTGCTGGATGTTTTTTGGTGCGGGTACTTTAACAATAGCGCTGGAATTAATTGTTATATAGTATAACGTTTATTGACTCTGACAAAAACCAAATTGAAACCTTAAGGAACAGCACTCAAATGGTAGATTTCGCAAAGGTCAAAGCTATCGATTTCCACACCCATGCGGAAGAGCCCTGCAATGAGTGTCGCGACGACGGCTACAACGAATTTCAGACTGGCATGGCGGCCTATTTTAAAAACCCCGCCGGTGCCGAAGGTATGCTGCCGACAGTACAGGACACCGCAGCTTACTATCGTGAACGCAATATCGCCGCTGTGATTTTTCCGGTAGATGCTGAACGCGAAACCGGTTTTAAACGGTACTCAAACGAAGAAGTAGCAGGCCTTTGTGCAGAAAACGATGACATCTTAATACCATTTGCGTCTATTGACCCTCACAAGGGAAAAGCCGGTGCCCGCGAAGTCAAAAGGCTGGTAAGAGACTTTGGTGTAAAGGGCTTTAAGTTCCATCCAACTATGCAGGGTTTTTTCCCAAATGACCGGGAAGCCTGCTACACCGTACTTGAAGCTTGCGCTGAAGAAGGGGTTATAACTTTATTCCATACGGGGCAAACAGGTGTAGGTTCTGGTATGCGTGGTGGCATGGGAATGCGGCTCAAGTACTCCAACCCGATGCACCTTGATGATGTCGCCGTGGATTTCCCGGATATGCCTATTATTCTCGCTCACCCGTCGTTTCCATGGACTGAAGAAGGACTGGCGGTAGCGCAGCATAAGCCGAATGTTTACTACGATATGTCTGGCTGGTCGCCTAAGTATTTTCCGGAAACCTTTATTCGCTACGCCAATTCTATTCTTAAAAAGAAGATGCTGTTTGGATCGGACTGGCCGGCGATAACACCAGACCGGTGGCTTGCAGACTTTGAGAACGCACCGTTTAAAGATGAAGTTCGTCCGCTAATTCTTAAAGAGAATGCACTTCGGTTACTCAATCCGGCCAGCTAAGTATTTAAGACCATTGATTAACACGTCACTCTGATAAAAAAAAGCGCCTATATATAATGACTCCTTTCAAAGCACCGCTTGAGGATATTCTTTTTTCCCTGAGCCATGTTGCACAAGCCGGTGACCTTGACGAATGGGATGACACCGAAGCTAAAGACATACTAAGTCACTTCAGTAGCTTTGCTGAAGATGTAATCGCACCGCTTAATGCCACAGGTGATAAGGAAGGTGCGCAACTGATCAATGGCAGAGTGCAAATGCCCAATGGCTTTAAAGAAGCCTATGCGCAGCTGATAGAAAATGGCTGGCAAGGCTTGAGCGCACCGGAAGAGTTTGGCGGGGCGGGTATATCCAAACTGATCGCAGCTGGTGTCTCAGAGATTTTTTCCGGCGCCAATCACTCTCTGCAAATGGTCTGCAATCTGGTACCCGGGGCACTCACTACTTTGCGACTGTTCGCTACAGCTGAACAACAGGCGCACTGGATACCGAAGCTCGCCTCTGGTGAATGCTTATCTACCATGTGTTTAACCGAACCTGCAGCCGGTTCTGATCTCTCTGCAATTAAGTGTCGGGCAGAGCCAGCCGGTGAAGGTTGGGTTATCAATGGAGAGAAAATATTTATCTCTGGTGGTGATCAGGATTTATCAGAAAGTATCCTGCACCTGGTGCTTGCTCGATCAGGTGGGCCAGGTATCAAAGGGCTGTCGCTGTTTATTTGTCAGTCTCAACCTCAAGTTTCCGCTACCCGAATTGAAAGCAAACTCGGCTTGCACGCATCACCGACCTGCCAAATGTTATTCAGTAATGCAAGCGCAGAACTGGTAGGCGAAGAAGGGGCCGGGTTGATGGCTATGTTCAAGCTAATGAACCATGCACGTATAGATGTAGCACTACAAGGGGTAGCCCATGCCTCTAATGCCGCTTATACGGCACATCACTATGCACATGATCGCAAGCAGGGCCGTGGACCTGACGGTCAGGCCGCATACTTGAGTGATCATGCAGATGTGCAACGCATGTTGGATGAGCAGAAGATTCTGGCAATGGGGGCACGAGCTATGTGCCATATCGCGCTAAAAGAATCTCTAACAGGCCAACGTCCGGCACTAGTCGAATTGTTAACATCGCTGTGTAAAGTGATTGGCTCGGAGGCAGGCATTAGATCAGCTGATCTCGGTATTCAAATCCTTGGTGGATACGGATATCTTGAGGAATACGGCATGGAACAGATTTGGCGCGATGCCAGAATCACAGCGATCTATGAAGGTGCCAATGGTATTCACGAGCGTACTATAGTCACCAGAGGCCTGAAATCCGGCAGCGGCGCGGAAGAATTTGCCGACTTGATGAATGAACTGGCAAATGGCGATTCAATAGTTAAAGCAAGTATTGAGCGTTGGTTGGGTGTGGTGGAACAATTAAGGTCCACAAAAGAATCCACTATTCATGCACATGACTTCAGCAACCTCACACGGCGGCTGTTTCAGCAATCTGTGTGGGTGCAGATTGCATCGGTTGCAGAACGTCATTCAGATTCAAATGAGTTAAAACGTCTGAGTGCCAGTGTTTTGTCTCCGGTAAGAAGTTTTAGCTAATTCAACGTAGGAGTAGAGTTGTTCTCTTTCGAAGGGAGAAAAGGGGTCAAAGCTAGACAAATCACAATAAACTGCGTGATAAATTGATAACTAGTCCGAATCGATTTGAATCAAATGTATTATGTCAGGACTTGACCCCTTAGGCTCCTCCTCAACAATAAACTGCGCAGTCTCATGCCCCATCTCAGCCGCTTTTATCGTATAAGCCTTAGCCTTCTCAGGATCTGACTTTTTAAGATACCCACCTAGGTGGTAGTAGGCGACGGGAGCCCTCTTCGGATTGCTTTCAGCAACATCCAAAAAGCACTGTTCAGTATCAACGATAAAACTGAAGGGGTCAAATCTTGATAAATCACAATAATCTGCACGACAAATTAATAACTAGTCTGAATCGAGTTGAATACAAATGTGTTATGTCAGGACTTGACCCCCTAGAATGTCATTAGCTAATTCAACGTAGGAGTAGAATTGTTCTCTTTCGAAGGGAGAAAAGGGGTCAAAGCTAGACAAATCACAATAAACTGCGTGATAAATTGATAACTAGTCCGAATCGAGTTGAATCAAATGTATTATGTCAGGACTTGACCCCTTAGGCTCTCATAAGCTTTTGATGTGTGTCCATGTTTTTCGCTCGTCTTGGGAGCGTGGTGCCAACGAAAACACCAATGGTCTAATCCGGCAGTTTTATCCTAAGAAATCGGACTTTAGAGAGACGACAAAGAAAGAGCTTAAAAAAGTGATTGAGAGTCTTAACAATCGACCAAGGAAAACAAGAGACTACCTCACGCCTAACGAGATATTCAACAATGTATTTGTACCGCTGCTGTAGTAATTGCACTTGTCACTTGAATTCAAGAATAATTCTGGGAGCAGCATGCTTATACCTGCGTGACTATTAGATGTGGATTTGGATAAACTGCTACCATCAATAAATGGTGGGTGTCACCGTTTTCCTTTCGATTTATTGCCAGGGTGCTCAAATACAGGAGCATTTTTCTCGTTAGCTGGGAAGAGAACTCGGCTCGGGTCCCTGATAGCTGGACAGTCCTGAGAGTTGGGGCCTACTTTCCATGCGTCGATAACATTGATTTTCGATTTGAGTATCTTTAGGCCCATAATTGGTTGTGGGCCTTCCGGTGTAAGCTCAACTGGCACAACGAAGTAACATCCTGTTCGTTCATGCTCACTGATGAAAAACTCTAGGTGTTGATGAGTTGTCGCTTCCATTAGATTGAGACGAGAAATAGCGATGATCGATTTATTAGAATTGGTTTTCTCTAGTGCGTCGAAGTCTGCACTGACCTGAACCATATAGTGTATCGGGTGGTTCTTCTCCACGCCTTTGACTATCGAAATACGAATTAAATCTTCTTCATCTTTTGTTCCAAAATCATCGACCCATTTCTCGAATATTTTTCTCCCATACTCTATGGTATCAAACATCAAGCCTAGGACAGGTGGATTACTGGGTCCGAATGACATATACGCTGTTCCGCACCATCCGGCCCGATCCCAAAGGTGATTATTGATGACGGTATGAACGGACAAATCGGTGTGTCTGTTGACGCCTTCATAAGCCTCGTCTGATGAGCTATCCTCGTCAGGCAACGCTACCGGTTTGAGATCAGGGGCATCTTCTTTAAGCTCGTAGTGTTGCGAATTGGGCAGTGGCAAGTTCGAAAGGCGGCTGACTTCACGATCAAAGATTCGGTTATGTGATGAAGCCGTGTTACTGAAAGCAGCGCTACGTGCGAAGGCCATTTCGTTCTTAAAAAGATCCTCAAGCAAATTCTTTAGATCATCTGAAGTAGTGGTCAGACCAATAAGGCAAACAATGCACTCTAAAAGAGCCTTCTGAACTGCTTCGGTGTTTTCGACCCCTGTCAGCTCAAGCGAATTAGGCCAGTGCAGTGAAATTTCCGAATCAGTTTCGTTTACGTGAACCGTAACCTCAGCAATCATAGATCGCTTTATTTTGATAGTGGCCTTGGGGGTAAGCGGCATCACACTACGGTTCAGCATTGTCGCGACGAACCCTTCTAGAGTTGAGATTAGCATCTCACCAATTGAAATATCTTCACTAGTAGCCTCTGTTTCTACATGCAAATCTATTCCCAAAACCCAAGTTTTTAGAGTGCTTTTTTCGCCGTCGTTTAGCACCAATTCGCGAGAAAGGGTGGTCGAGGCTGGCTGCGCCGCAACTACAGACATAAACTCATCTAGATCCGAGTCTGTTTGGTCTTCCGGTATACTTTGATCCTCTCGTAGCAAGGACCGGTAACCTAGTCGGTAAAGCAAGACTAGTCGAGCTATGTAAAATTGGATGTGATCCAAAAAATCGGGCAGATTCGATAGGCGCGATAAGTTTTGTTTTGGAGTCACGGATACTAAACAGGCCAAAAATTGATCTAATTCTAGGAGATCAGATTTAACCTTTTCATTGCCTTCTTCAGAAAGTGATACATTGGATTCGAATAAAAGTAACGTGTGGATAGCCAGCAGTGCGTCAGGCAAGTGTCCGAGCTGCAAACAGATCAAAGCTAATAGCTTAGTGGTCGGGAAGAGTTTTTCCTCGAACTCACCCGTGACCTCGGCGATGGCCATCAACCTGACTATACAAGAAAGGGAGCAACTTCTCGCTGCCCAGAGCAAATCAATAGCACGGTAGGCTATTGCTAAGCAGTGCAGTGCTTCTACCTGTTCTGCTTCATACTCTTTTTTGTTGAATGAGAGCGCTGCCTTCCCAATCCATGCAATAGCTTCAAGCGGCTTTTCCGCATCGAGCTTTTGCTGTCCACGCTTAAGTAGTAGCAACCCTTCGGTACCGTCCTTTTGGCGTTCCCCCATGAACTTGGCAACATTGAAAACTAGGTCGTCTAGAGATTTGCTTTCGACGTCTAGCTTAATAAAAACACCAATCAATTTAGAGAGCATTTCAGCGGGATATTCTCCTAGCCCTGTGGCGCGGTCTAAAATTGAATTGAGTGCGATCCAAATATTTTCAAGTTGAGCGTTGTCACCGTTACGCATATGCTCAGCGAAGCGTTGAAGCTCTAGAAGGGTCTCAGCATATAGTGCGTGATTTGGGCGGGCTTTATCTTGAGCGCAGGCTTCTAAAGTAGAGAACAATCGGTCCTGTCGTCTAGTAACATCGAATTTTGAGGCAGCGTTCTCATCATAGCGCTCGTGGCCTACGAATATGCTTAGCAGATTTCCTAGCCTTTCTAGCTGGAAGCAGTCGTCGGAGGTAAGTGTTTTTTCCTCAAACTCTGAATAGATATCACTAGCCGCTTCGAGATCGTCGAACCACCAAATCGCCGTCCACCCCTTTTCATAGCGCGCAACAAACTTCTGTCGTAACGAGCCATGATCGTCGGCCCATTTGATTGCCCGTTCAAATCGACCATCAGTCTCATACCGAGGTCGCTCTAGTCCTCTAGATAGTTTTGCGGCACTGAGTGCACGTGACACTAGTTGAAAGTCAGTGAGGCGCGACTTAACTGGATTTGCAAAATCAGCTTCGATATCAGAGAGATCGTTCTCCCTGTACGTATCATTTCCTCCCTTCCTCGTGGCCGTGGGGTCGTAGTCACCCACTCCGAGAATGTCATAAGCTAAATCTTGATGTCCGTTTTGCAGGACCTTTTCTTCTATCCAGTTTCGGTCAAAGATTGTTACTGGGATCCCATGCAGTTTTTCAAGCTCCTGCTCGACCTCAAGCCGTTTCTTTGCGCGCGGGTTCTGATTAGTGAAAAAGGCGATTTGCTTATATCCGCGCCCGGTTTCAGCGATTCCTTTAACATCACTTCTAACTTTAGACGACCAAGTCTTCTTGGCGCTAAAGGCGAATGCCCATTTTTCATTACTCTTACTAGCTCTTCCCACGAACCATTGGTTAAAAATTTCCTCAGATACGGGATAGGTCTCTGTATCAACCTTCCCGTCACCACCACCTTCGGGACCAGTTTGCGGGCGCAAATTTCTGCACAGCTCGCGTTGCGCTAAAGCTCGGCAGAAGTCCTCGAATGTTTTGTGCTCATTTCTCTCGGTTAAGGTAAAAAGATGATGGCCAAAAACCGGTCGGTTTAATTTATATTCGCCACTAGTATCGCTATCCGAATACAGTTCGGGCCGCTTATGTCGCATCATTTCAGATGGCTTAATGTCGAAATTAGGCCTCTTCGACTCGGTCATGACTCGATGCTTTTAACGCACGACTGCAGAGTGTCAAATACGCCCGCAGTCGCTGCATTCAACGGTAACCAAGCAAATACTGCGGCCAAGAGAATAGAAAGGCGGGGTAGAGAATTCATAGTAAGTCCTTTTGATTAAATTGCGGACGGGTCTTTCAAACGCAATAGACTGAGTCGTCCAACTTCCATATAAAAAACTGGGGAATGCAGGGGCAGGCCCAGCAATAGAACGATTACGTCCCAATAGCTCGCACAAGCCCAGCCCGCAACCCAGGCACAGCATCAACCGCAGTTACCCACAGCACCTCAACATCCACATCAAAATACGCATGCACCAACCGATTCCGCATACCAACAATCGCCCGCCAAGGAATATCAGGGCATTCTTCTCGCCCCTCAGCGGACACTTTACTCGCCGCCTCCCCAATGATCTCAATAGCGCGAGTCAGCGCCATGCGCAACATCTCGTCTTGCACTAAATCTTCAGGCTTTCGATCTGCGATAAAGCGAGCAACGGTATCAGTTGCATCGATCATATGCTGCACCCGAACCTTATCTTCCTTGTGCATATTGAACCTCAGCACTGTCAACAACATCTTCCCGAAAGTACTTAGATAAATCGCCAGCAGTGCGCAGATCAACACGCTTGCCAATCTTTTGGGACAACTCATCTTCCATAACCGCTATATCAAGCAGACTAGGAATGTTTACAGGATCAAACTCAACAAGGATATCGACGTCGCTCTGCTCGGTGGCCGAGCCCTTGAGTTGAGAGCCGAATAGGGACAAGCGCGTCACATAATAACGGCGACAGAATGCTTCCAAATCCTTTGGCGTGATATTCAAGGCCTTGTGCATGCGCTTGTACCTGTTTGTTTTTGGGCTCTGTTTGAGTCTCAAGTTTAACTTAGCTGTAGGTGTGCTGCAGAAACACGTTTTTTGTGCAGCTACGCGCCCCGAGCTGAAGCAGCACCTACAGAGTTAAGAGTTTATCTTACATAGACGCGATTTTAGCCCTTTCCCCAATCAACCGATCCCGCGCAACCTCAGCATCAGCAATCTTAGCCCGCTCCTTAGACACAACAGCCTCAGGCGCTCTCGCAACAAACCCTTCATTACCCAGCTTCTTACCCACAATCTCAATATCCTTCTCAAGCTTAGCAATTTCCTTATCCAATCGCGCCAGCTCAGCATCCTTATCAATCAACCCCGCCAACGGAATCATCACGCGCAGATCACCCACCAGCGCAGTAGCACACATAGGTGCCTCAGCACCATCCAACCACTGCATGCTCTCAAGACGCGCCATGCTACTGAGTAGGGTGGTATTAGTCTCTTGACGCGCACGATCACTGGCATCGCCCCCATCAAACAGAATAGGCAGCGGCACACCCGGGGCGATGTCCATCTCTGCGCGGATGCGGCGAATCTCTAAGACGACTTCCTGAATCCAAGTGACATCAGAAACGGCTGCTTCGTCGATACGGCTAGCATCGGCCACTGGCCATGCTTGCAGCATG
>CALCKW010000024.1 GCA_937965695.1 uncultured Granulosicoccaceae bacterium | reverse complement strand
TTGGCGGACAAAATCTCGTCTGTTTAGCATTTGATTCTTTCCATTCCATTGAAAATAATCTAACAGTTAGTGATGTTTTGTTTCTCTCAATCGGCAAAGGTTAAGACTCATTGAGATTTAACTTACTCCCCAACTAAAACGTATTGTGAGCGCTGCATAGGTGAGAGTATCTCTACAGTAGTAGCTGTAGTCTAGCAGCTTACGTTCCATGCATTTAATTGCAGCTCGCAAAGTAATGTGCTGGCCCAGTCACTAGGTGTTTAAGATGCAGCTGGTAGCTACTTCGCTTTGGCGTATCGTTTCTTGAATGCCACTTAGTCGTCGGGCATAGCTGCTGAGAGGTTTCCCAAAAAAACAATTTTATGTCATTGACGAACAACTTAGTGCGGATCAACATCAGGCACACGGGTGCGCTAGCCACAAATACATCTGCCATTAGAAACTAATGTTCTAGCACTTTTGTCCAACGATCGAACAAGGTGTTGTTCTAGCTAATCTTCACTTATATTCCAAATATCGAATATAATGATCAGCATCTTACTGACTACTCAAAATATTTTAGGAATAACGATGAACAAATCAACACCGCCAGAGAAACGAAAAGGTACTGGGTGGCTTGCAACGACTCTCAGTGTGATGGCTGCGGGATTTGGCGTCCAGAGCCAGGAAGCCCTTGAAAGAGATTTTGAAAAAGGAAGTGTCTTTCAATTTGTCGTTGCTGGTCTAATCGGCACATTGGTTTTTATTTTCGCCGTTTATCTCATGGTGCAGTGGGTGTTATCAGGAACTTAAAATGCGCTCAATCTAGTGTGCGCTCGGGTGTCAAATTCCTGATAGAAGATCGCGTTTTTCCAACACCAATAGGAAGCTCTTGGTTTTTAACCCTCCGCCAAAACCTGTCAATGATCGATCTGCGCCGATAACCCGGTGGCATGGAGTGATAATTGGTAGCGGGTTCGCACCGTTGGCTGCGCCTACTGCGCGCGAAGCGGTGGGTTTTTTTATACGACGTGCGAGTTCGCCGTAGGTCAGCGTCTCTCCGTAGGGAATAGTGTGCAAGGCATCCCACACGGTTTTCTGAAACTCGGTTCCCTGATGGTGCAGTTGAAGTTCAAACTCGGTCAGTTCAGCAGCAAAATAGGCCGCTAGCTGCTCTTTAACAAGCGTAAAAAAATCGTCATCTCTGGTCCATGCTTCATTTGGGGTCATTGCCTTGCTTCCACTGGGAAAGCTCAGATACCAGAGCGCTGACTCGTCGCCCGCCATTAAAATATCTCCGACGGGGCTCTCAGCATAGCTATACCGCAAGTTGGCAGACATGAGTTTGAAATGTTTTCTTTTGACTGATCGGAGGTTTACTTTAACTTTAAGTCTGATGCCTGCCAAGTGTGCAAGATATATTGTTGAGCCTCGGATTAAGTTCGGTCAGTCACGTCGGCGCGAAAAATTTGGCCTTAGCAAGGCGCGAATCGACAGCATGTTTGGTGTTATTGGCTAGATTTTCGACGCGGCTGGGCCGAATTTAGCGCGTCGACTGTGTGAGCATGATTTAATCTGAGGTTGCCAAGCTTATCGGTCAATAAGTCGCGCCATTGCGAGGAGTCAGAGGTGTTGCTTATTGACTATAATCTAGCGCCTACCTTTGAGCCACAGCAAGAACTCCGAAAAGGAACCGAATTTTGGCTCCACAAACTTGATACACGCGAAGAGAACACGTCAATGAATCGGCGAGACTTTCCTGAGGACTTTGTCTTCGGTACAGCAACATCTAGTTATCAAATTGAAGGTCACGGTCTGGGAGGTGCTGGACCCTGTCACTGGGATAGTTTTTCCTCCACCCCGGGTAACGTTGTGCGCCTTGAGAATGGCGCGCGCGCTTGTGAACACTATCTGCGTTACCGTGAAGATCTAGATTTAGTCGCTGAGGTGGGTTGCAGCGCCTATCGGTTTTCTACGTCATGGGCACGTGTAATGCCTGAAGGTAAGGGCAAAGTAAATACGGCTGGATTGGATTTTTATGACCGTTTAGTCGATGAAATGTGTGCGAGAAATTTACAACCATGGTGGACGCTGTACCACTGGGAACTGCCAAGTGCATTGGCAGACAACGGTGGATGGGCAAACAGAGACACAGCACTTCGATTAGCCGATTTTGCGCATGTGATGGCCGACCGAATTGGAGACAGAGTGCACGCGGCGGCACCCATTAACGAACCGTGGTGCGTCGCGTGGTTATCGCATTATTTGGGTCATCATGCACCTGGGTTAAAAGACATTCGCATGGCGACTCGTGCTATGCATCACGTCTTGTTGGCGCATGGCTTGGTCATAGAGGCTTGGCGAGGTCAGGGGTTGGAGAATCTGGGTGCGGTTTTTAATTTTGAAAAAGCAAATCCTGGTACCAACGATGATGTTGAAGCGGCAAAAGAATACGATGGCATTTACAACCGCTGGTTCATGGAGGCTGTTGCTAAGGGGCAATACCCCGCAGATATTCTGGCTGGACTAGAACCTCACATGCCGAATAATTGGGCAGATGATATGTCGATAATTGCTCAACCTGTGGACTGGGTTGGTGTGAACTACTACACCGGCAAGCGATTAACGCGCGGCGTATCGGGTACTTTTGGAGACATCGCAGAGTTGCCACCACACCCTCCAGTCACTGCCATGGAGTGGGAAATTTGCGCCGATTGGCTCGAGGAGTTTCTCTTGCGTGTCGACCTTGCTTTTGATGGCAGCGTTCCTATATATGTCACCGAGAACGGCATGGCGAGTCACAGCGGAACCGATGATCTTGATCGCATAGAGTATTTAAAGCAGCATTTTAAAGCGGCTCGGTCGGCTATCGACAAAGGCGTAGATCTTCGTGGCTATTTTGTTTGGTCCCTGATGGATAACTACGAATGGTCTCTAGGGTACGACAAGCGATTTGGTCTTGTACATGTTGACTTTGAAACTATGGAGCGCACACCCAAGGCGAGTTATCACTGGTTGCAAGCACTGTTAAAAAACTAATGCCTCGGCCTGTAATCGCCGCGCGCTTGCGACTCTAGAGAACACAAAGCAAACGCTAAAAAAGTTTTTCTAGTTCAGACCAGTGATCAATCACACGATCAGGATTGGATTCCGCGATGGGTCGACCATGGTTGTAGCCAAAGCTGACAGCAATAGCGCTAAAGCCGGCATTTTTTGCTGCTTTTATGTCCGTGGTCGAATCCCCGATGTGGGCGCACTGAGTTGGTGAAAATCCAGCATCATTCGCCACGTGCAACAGTGGCATCGGGTCTGGCTTTGCGCTGGCTAAGCTATCACCGCCGAGGGTCCAGCTGAAAAACGGTGCGAGCCCTAGGGCTTCTAACATAGGCACAGTAAAGCCTATGGGTTTATTGGTAATGAGTGCCAGTTTCACGTCCTGTGACTCGAGCCAGCGCAAGGTGTCAAACACACCTTCGTACACGGTCGAGTCAGTAGCAAAGTGATCTCCGTAGAAACCATCAAATAGCACGCGCGCCTGAGTTAACACCTGTTTATCATGAACTGCGTTTTCATCGCCGTCACCGAGTGCGCGTCGCAGTAACATCGGCACACCGTTACCCACCCAGTTACGTACCCTGCTTACACCCGCAGGAGCGACATGCATAGCGCTGAGTGTGCTGTCGACAGCCCAAGCCAAGTCCGGCACACTGTCGACCAATGTGCCGTCTAAGTCGATGCTGATCAATTTCGGCATCGGTATTTTCACCATCAGGCAATCGCCTTGTGCATAGCGCCGACAACGGTATCGTAGCGGTTTGCGTCGCTGTCGCTGGCTGCGCCAAAAATGGCTGAACCGGCGACGAACGTGTCTGCACCCGCAGCAGCTATCTCGGCGATGTTGTCTACTTTCACACCTCCGTCAACCTCCAGTCTTATATCACGACCGCTATCGTCGATAAGCTGTCGCACCTCACGCAGCTTATCGAGGGTAGAGGGGATAAAACTCTGTCCGCCGAAACCTGGGTTCACGGACATGAGAAGGATCATGTCTACTTTGTCCATCACGTACTTAAGCACATCGAGCGACGTCGCTGGATTGAATACCAGCCCTGATTTACAGCCGTTGTCTCGAATCAGCTGAAGGGAGCGGTCTACATGTTCTGAAGCTTCTGGATGGAAAGTGATGTAGCTAGCACCTGCAGAGGCAAAATCTGGAATAACGCGATCAACAGGCTTCACCATTAAATGCACATCGATTGGGGCCGTAATGCCGTGTTTGACAAGCGCTTCGCACACCAAGGGGCCAATAGTGAGGTTGGGCACGTAATGGTTGTCCATGACATCAAAGTGCACAAAGTCAGCACCCGATGCCAATACATTGTCGACTTCTTGACCCAGGCAGGCGAAGTTGGCAGAGAGGATAGAAGGGGCGATTTTGGGGGCTTGTTTCATGGGTGGTCTCTGGGTTTTGCTCAGGTCTAGCACGATGTCTTAGTTTGTTAGTCATCTGATGATAGAGGCGTTTTACTTTGTGTGAGCAGTGGGATGGTTGTCGGTATTTTACCTCCTTGGGAGCCATATGTATCGGTTCTTGGCTTGATTCGAGCGCTTTGCTCCATTGCCTTGCGGAAACGCGAAAATTCTCTAGCAATTGGTGGTGTAGTCTGAATTGTTGAGTTTGGTGCACAAAACTAATTTTTGCTGATCGCTCAATTGGATTTATAATGTGAGCACATGGCAAAGAAAACACAGTCCTGCTGCCAAATGGGTGAACACCTTGTTATGATCGGCAGGTTGACTATCGTCGGAGGCGATAATGCGAGATATAACCATTGAATCCACAGATTTACTGCTTGTCATCGACGTGCAAAATGACTTTTGTCAGGGTGGAGCGCTGGCGGTGCCAGGTGGAGATGAAGTTGTACCTGTGATAAACGCCTTGATGGGGCATTTTTCGCAGGTTGTTTTGACGCAAGACTGGCATCCTGCTGGGCATAGCTCCTTTGCGTCTAGCCATGATGGTGCAGAGCCATTCTCGGAAATCGACATGCCTTATGGTCCTCAAACACTTTGGCCAGATCATTGTGTACAAGGGTCTGCGGGTGCGGAATTCCATGCGCAGTTAGACAGCCATGCGGCCCATGCCATCGTGCGCAAAGGCAATAACAAGGCGCTCGATAGCTACTCGGCCATTCTTGAGAACGACCATAGAACGCCAACAGGGCTGATGGGTTTTATTCGTGAGAGAGACATTCAACGTGTTTTTTGCTGCGGCTTAGCCTTGGATTTCTGTGTACGCTTTTCTGCCGAAGATATCAGCGATCAAGGTATCGAATGCTTCTTGATTGGCGCAGCTTGCCGCGGTATTGATCTCAATGGATCCATGGCAGCAGCAACCGAATCGTTTGCCGACAAGGGCATAACCATTCTCAGTTGAGTACTGACTTGCAGGCTCTTTTCTAAAGCGCGCGTTATACCGATGCGCGCGATTATTTGCCTCTGTAGTAGGCTGTCTCTGCGCTCTTTACAGTCTTTCTTCGCTTTGATCGAGAAGCCTGCATGATTTTAAAACCAAATTGTGAGTGCTGTGATCGCGACCTGCCCGCTGAACTACCCGGGGCAGTTGTCTGCAGTTTTGAGTGCACATTCTGCGCAGCCTGTGCTGAGAGCTTATTAGGTTATTGCTGCCCTAATTGTGAGGGAGAGCTTCGGCCGCGACCCCGACGTCCTGCCGTGTCTTTGGAGCAGCACCCCGCCAGTGCCGAACGTGTAGTCAAAGCCCATCGCTGTTCAGATTACCTAGAAAGTGCAGAAGTGTTACGGACAGCTACCGGTACTTTGCATGGCAGTTTGCTTCGGCCCAAAAACAGGCCAAAAGCTTGGGCGCTGTTGATTTCCGGTTCTGGACCCGCGGATCGAAACAGCAATCAATCGGGAATGAATAACAATTGCTTGCGTTATTTGGCTCTGGGCCTTGCCGCCCGCGGGGTGGCGACACTTCGCTATGATAAACGCGGGGTTGCAATGAGTGCGGCCGCCGGTCCTAGCGAGTCCTCGCTTACCTTTGACGTTTTTATCGAAGATGCTAAAGATTGGTTGGCAGCACTACGACTTCGAGCAACTGGCCCGGTTTCGATCGTTGGTCACAGTGAGGGTGCGCAGATAGCCACACGCGTCGCCGAGAAGCTATCTGTCGCTTCGGTTGTCAATCTCTGTGGTGCAGGCAGACCTTTGCACGACATCTTGTTGGCACAGCTCAAAGATAAGTTGCCGGTAGAGTTGTATCAAAAAGCAGAGGAAGTTATTGCGTATCTGCATGAACTCAGTTTGCATGAAGATCATCGTAAGGCTAAATCAAAGCTTCTGCAGCGTTTTAGTCATTCGCCTTTAAAAGCGCCCAATGTGCCACCAGAGTTACAAGCTATCTTTAGGCCCACCATCTTTCCTTTTTACGTGTCGAGAATGCGAGAGCGTCCGGATCACGAGCTTGAAACGTTGAAGTGCCCTGTGATGCTTGTATCTGGCAGCGCAGATGTACAAGTTTCTGAATCAGATTTCGACCGCCTCTGTGCGGCAAAACCCGATGCACGCCAACTTCGGTTGGAGGGCATGAATCATGTGCTCAAACAGGTGGGCGACGACACCCAATTGCAGGACTCGAGCTATTTTGACAAGGCGCTGCCGGTGGACGCCCGGTTAACGTCTGCACTAGCAGAATTTCTGACGGCGCGTTAAAGTTAGTTGGCGGTGTCTAGTGAACTTCAAATCAAGTCATGCTCGCACCGTCGACGCGCTAAATCTGGCCTAGCCGCGTTGAATATCTAGCCAATAGCACCACTCTTGCCGTCGATTCGCGCGCAGGTGGGTCCAAATATTTCTCGCCGACGTCACTGACCGGACTTCATCTGAGTCTCCCTAGCTATTGGCGGCTTTGCTGTAGCTTTTTAAGTTGCATCTCGCGCCAAGAGGTATACAGCGATGCGGCGATGATCATCGAGGCACCAGCAGAGGTGTGCCAGCCAGGTGATTCACTGAAAAACCAAAACCCGATGGCTACCGCGGGCAGTATGCGAAAATAATCCATGGGCACGACAAAGGACGTTTCTCCCAGACGGTACCCGTTAATATTGCAATATTGGCTCCCTAGTGAGAAGAGCCCAACCAACACCAGTAAAAACCATTGAAGCGGACTGACCCAAATCCATTCCACAATAGCCAGCGGTAAAACGATCAGCCCGACTAATGTAGCTTGGTAGAGAATCATGCGCTCGATAGTGTCGCGTAGTGCTAGTTTTCGCAAAAGATTGACCACCACACCCGCACCGCACGCACCAATAATAGCGATGAAACCAGCGGTGTTAAAAGCATCGCCATTGGGGTTAGCTACTATCACGACACCTAAAAAACCGATGGCTGTCGCCGTCACTCGACGAATTCCGACGCGCTCTCCAAACAATAACCAGGCCGCGAGTGTGGCAAAAATCACCTTAGAAAAACCGATAACTGTTGCGTCCGCCAAGCTTAGGTTTCGCACAGCGTACAAGCCTCCTAAAAGAGCGACGGAAGCAAAGATTACCCGCAACAAGTGTAGGCCCAACACCTCAGTTTCGAAGCATTTACGGCCTTCACGGAGAAACATTGGCGTAAGATAGACCAACAACACCGATTGGCGTACCGCGATGATTTGCCAGAGACTTATGTTTTCGTCTATGGACTTAGCCGCCGTTCCCATCATCACTAGAAAGAAACCTCCAGCGAGCACCCAAAGTGAACCTGCCAGGTTATTCTGGGCCGAGACAACAGATGCGTTATTCAAGTGATGTTTCAAATCCTAGGCAGTTTTTAGTGTCAAACATACTGTCGTGACTTAATCTGAGATTCCCTAGAGTCACGCATTGTGCAGACAACAATTTGTACTGATATACAATCGAGCTATTTTTTTGCCGTGACGCCGAGCAACTCCGCCAGTGCGTTTCCTAGTTGAGGGTGTGTAAATTGATAACCCTGAGTTTGCAACACTGTCGAATTGACTCTTGCACTGCCGAGCAGTAATTCTTCGCCCATTTGCCCAAATAGCAATTTAATAGCCATCGTCGGCATGTTCAAAAAACAGGGTCGATGCAAAACACGAGCGAGTTCTTTCGAAAAAACCTGATTCGGCACAGGCTCCGGGGCTGTCATATTAACCGGACCTTCGATTTGCGGTTGTGCGACCAGAAAATCTATCGCTCTTAGCACGTCAGTTATTGAAATCCAACTCATCCACTGGCGACCGTCACCCATTTTTCCACCTCCGCCAAATTTGAATGCGGGTAACATTTTTGCAAGAGCCCCACCGTCTGGGCTCAAAACAATACCAAATCGCAGATTCACCACCCGAATGCCCGCTTCAACCAAAGGTTGAGTGCAAGCTTCCCATTGCGTGCATAGTTTCCCTGAAAAGCCCACATCGGCAGTGGAGTTTTCTTCCAGCAGTTCATTGCCTCTGTCGCCGTAATAACCTATCGCTGATGCGCACAGCACAACGGCAGGTTTGTGCTCAAGTCTAAGTATCTCCGCAACCAACTGTTCAGTTGTAGACACCCGGCTGTCGATAATGGTCTGTTTGCGTTTTGTACTCCATCGTTTGTCAGCTATACCAGCACCCGCAAGATGAACCACCATATCCAGTGGAGGGAGCTGCTCGAGTTGCAAGGGGCTATTCCAGCGACGTTGTGCATTACTCGAGCGATGATGAATCGCATGTATGGTGTGCTCTGGCCAGTGCTCTCGCAGCGCTGAACCAATAAGACCTGTGCTGCCGGTCATAAGAATCTGCATATCTTTTCCTTGCAAACGGACTAACTACGTTTAATTTTTAAAGGAGCCAAAGGTGTTTATTCGACCAGTTCTGCAACTTCTTTTAGCTCAGAAAGCAGTGCTTTGACTCGTTCAGCATTGTCTATCGCGATGCTTCCATCGCTGTGCAATAGACTGTTTTCAAAGCCAATGCGCATTTTACCGCCGGCTTTCGCGGCCGCTACCAGGCAAGCCGTCTCCGCCGAGCCAAAGGCGCAAAGACCCCAGTCAGCGACAAGATCGAGTCGCTGGTAGCGATTTAAAAAGGGTTGCAGATCGCGTGGGTGGCTTTGTTGATTCTTGCTGTAGCGGCCCAGTACAAATAGTAGTTGCAAATCATCGGCTGGAATTATTCTGTCATCAATCAGCTGCGCCAAGTGATCTAATTCAGAGTCCGCATAGAGTATGTGCTGGACACCAATGCCTTGGTTATGGCAACTGTAGTAAAAATCTCGAGCGGCGCTTATATTGTTGTCACTGAGCATTTCAGTGATAGAAATCGAAACACGGTCTGGTTGCAATTGATACACCAGTTGACGCTGTTGTTCTGGTTGGTAAATGCCAATAGCTTCGGTCGTTATCTGCACCGCTAACTTGGGCACTTGAATGGCTAATTCATCGATTAGCTCGCGGTACAATCCCACGTCGAGAACGTGCTTGCCTTCAGCATTGCGTACGTGTGCGTGTATGCCATTGGCACCAGCGCGATAACAACTCACGGCGGTATCAACCGTTTGCGCAACGGTAACCGGCAGAGCAGGGTGATCCGCTCGTGTTCTGCGCGCGCCGTTTGGCGCAACCATCAGTGAAGGCAACTGTGCAGTCTGCATTAGGGGATCGCTTTATGTATGGCCGAGCTAAGTTTATTGACCAGTTCATCGATTTGAGCATCTTCAATAATAAAAGGTGGCGCCAAGAGCACGTGGTCACCGTGAACCCCGTCTATTGTTCCGCCCATGGGATAACACATAAGGCCTGCTTCGAAGGCATGTTGTTTGACGGCTTTGTTGACCGCATGCGAGGGATCAAACGTCTTTTTGCTGTCGCGATCGGCGACCAGTTCAACACCTCTAAAAAGGCCTCGGCCGCGAATATCGCCCACATTCGGGTGCTGTCCCAAAGCGTCGTTCAGAGCACGCTCCAGTTTTTCGCCTTGCATTATGACGCGTTGCATCATGTCATCGGTGCATATTTTTCCCAGCACGGCGAGTGCGGCTGCGGCGGCGGTAGGGTGGCCCATGTAGGTGTGCCCGTGCTGAAAAAAACCGCTTCCATCGGTTATTGTCTGATAGATGTCAGCACTGCATAACATGGCACCTATTGGCTGGTAACCTGCGCCTAGACCTTTAGCGATAGTGATAATGTCCGGTCGCACGGTGTCATGCTCACAAGCAAATATGTGTCCCGTTCGACCCATGCCACACATCACTTCATCGAGAATCAATAACACGCCGTAGCGGTCGCAAATCTCGCGTATCCGTTTGAAATAACCTGGCACAGAAGTAACTGCACCTAATGTAGCTCCTACAACAGGTTCCGCGGTAAAAGCCAAAACGGTATCGCCACCCAAGCGCAGGATCTCTGCCTCAAGTTCATCGGCAACTCGATCGCCATAAGCCTGCAGAGACTCTCCAGACTGAAGGTCACGATAAGCGTAACAGGGGGAGATAAAACTTGTTTCGGTAAGGATGGGTGCAAATTGTTGGCGGCGCCATTGATTGCCACCAGCTGCTAATGCGCCGAGCGTATTGCCGTGATAACTCTGGCGCCTGGATATTATGTGTCGGCGTTGCGTTTCTCCACGCTCAACAAAATACTGACGAGCGAGTTTGATGGCTGCTTCAACAGCTTCTGACCCGCCACTAACGAGATAAACGCGATCAATGCCCTCCGGTGCACGTTCGATCAGTTTATTCGCCAGAGCATCGGCAGGCGCTGTATTAAAAAAACCAGTGTGGGCATAGGCTAGTTCATCTATCTGGGCCTTGATGGCCGCCGTGACGTTGGCGTCACTGTGACCAAGGCAGGAAACCGCCGCGCCACCACAGCCGTCAAGGTAGCGTTTTCCCGTGTTGTCTATGATGTAACACCCGTCACCTCGGCTGGCAATTGGCATTTCTGCTGTCGTGCTTCGACCAAACAATTTGCTGTTTTGCATTACAGTACTCGGGCTTTGATTAGCGTCTGACATTTCCACAACAGGGTCGCAATTTTAAGGGTTTAAAATCGAAGCAACTGAATGCAGTGCTTCGGGGCATTGTTGGAAAGCAAAACACACTAAGCATTTTTTGCGATGAAATTCGTTGTGCGGCGGCGTTGCATGAAAACCACCAACATCAATAACACAAAAGTATATATTTTTCATTGGCGGTGACCAATTCATCCAAGGGACTGCTGGTATGTTGAGGCATTAGGCTCATGTTCGGCATGGCCATACGCGCAACATAATAAAAGTAGTGTGCCAATCCAAAGCAACCGCGATACCCCGAGACAAAGACGTGTCGTGCTTTGAACAACGCATCAACAATACTTTGTAAGTACTGAGGATCCTGTTCATGCAGAGTGCGGTGATCTATAGATAATGTATTGCGACTGGCATCGCCCAAATGCCTGCCAGATTTGCCGCTTTGTGCCAATGTATCTAACCAATGGGTGTCATCGACTGCTTCACTGGTGGTTAGTAATGCACGACGAAAAGGTGCCCGTAGGGCGTCGTAGCTTTCGAAGCCCATATGATCTGCTAATCGAACAAGCGTGTTAGTGCCGACACCGATTTTCTGGGCCGTGATTCGGATTGGGTCCATGCCAAAATCAGCTGAGTGATCGACAATATGCTTTGCCACTAGCCTTAGCTTGCTCGGTAGGCTTTCAAATTCTGCTTGGAGGCGTCTAATGATGCGAGATTTTTTGACATTATCCATAAGCTGTAAAAAATTTGTTTTATAGTGGAGCAATAGAAAGTAAAGAAATTTGGTCTGACAGAGTGCCCGTGCACCTTAACATGAGCTTGATCAACAGAAAAAATCCTAAGGAGGAATAATGTATCAATTGTACTACGCACCGGATAATGCCTCTCTCATCGTGCGTATGGTTTTAGAAGAGCTGGACGCTGACTATGAAACTATTCTGGTGGACCGCTCGAATAATTTTCAGCGCTCAGAGGAATACTTAAGGCTCAACCCGAATGGCCTCATTCCCGTTTTAATAATGAATGAGCAACCTATCTACGAGACCGGTGCGATAATTTTGTCGCTGTCAGAGCGTCACCGTGAATTAGCGCCGGGCCTCAATGATTCAGAGCGCCCTCAATTTCTAAAATGGCTGTTTTTTCTCAGTAATTCAGTGCATGTTGATTTGCGCCAACTTTTTTATCCGCAACAATATGTGGGAGAAACAACGGAAGCCTTATTTGAGCATCGGCAGCTGACTGAGCAAAGACTGAAACAAAGGCTAGCTGCTCTCGATACGCATTGTGCTGCACAAGAGGGTGACTATTTGATGGACGAGGAGTTTACGGTTCTGGATATATACCTAGCCGTGATGTTGAGGTGGGTGCAGTTGTTTCCGCGAGAGCAATGCTGTCTTGATGGGTTGCACGAGTATCCAGCTTTGAGACAACTTTGTGATTCCGTAGCACGGCGTTCAGGTGTGCGTGCCGCGTGCGAAAAAGAGGGCATAGCGGATCCCTTTTTTGATCGCCCTAGC
This sequence comes from uncultured Granulosicoccaceae bacterium, assembly GCA_937965695.1. Taxonomy (GTDB): domain Bacteria; phylum Pseudomonadota; class Gammaproteobacteria; order CALCKW01; family CALCKW01; genus CALCKW01. Next base: position 189,144 of record CALCKW010000024.1, on the reverse strand, counting down.
CATGCTCAGCCTAGCGAGGGGTCGGCCACGTAAAGAGCTTAATGTTCGAACTCACAAACAAAATCGTAAAAAAACTCGTCTTCAGCGGTGGCATAAAAGCCGAGCTTCTTGTAAAAATTGACGGCAGGTTTATTGTTCTTGAAACAACTTAAAGTCATCGGGCGGCCGGTCTCAACAGCGAGGGATTGAAGGCGCCTAATGACGAGGCTCCCGATACCCTGTCGTTGGGCTTCAGAAAATATAATGAGAAAGTGGAGGTGTGTGCTTGTCTCGCCATTTTTGAAATAAATCATACCGACTGGTTTGTCATCGAGTTCGACTGAGTGAAACCCATCAGCTTGCAGTCGTCTGTTAAAACTGTTCTTCTGATAATCCTCATCCCAACCTATTGCCGCGGCCACAATGGGTTTCAAATAATCTTTGTACAGCTCAAATGCTTTTAGGCATTCATGATGACCGAGCGGTTTAAACTGCATTTGCTGATCTTGATCCATAAAATCGTTCGCTTTTTACGCGCTTTTTAGTTGTCGTATTAAGCGTTTTGCACTGAATACGTTGGTGCTCGTTCAGTGCTTATACACTCAAGCCAGCCAGCTTTGTCTCTTGGTACTCCGCCATGCCTTCTCTGGCTCCCTCGCGACCTAGCCCGCTTGATTTCATGCCACCAAATGGTGCGGCTGCGCTGGTCGGGTTTATGTCGTTGATACCGATGATGCCAAAGTCTAAAGCTTCCATGGTCAGAATAGCTCTGCCGATATCTCTGGTGTACAAATAGGCTGCTAGCCCGTAGTGGGTGTTGTTTGCCATCGCGATCAAATCGGAATCGTCGTTGTAACGCATAACAGCTGCAATCGGTCCAAAGGTCTCTTCTTGTGCTATCAACATATCCTCGCTCACGTCTGTTAGAAGGGTAGGTGCGTAGTAGTGGCCTTTAGCGAATTCTGTGTTCTCCAGTTTATGCCCTCCGCATACCAAAGTTGCCCCTTTTGCGAGCGCATCGGCCACTTGCCTCTCCATTTTTTGAACCGCGGCCTGATTGATCAATGGGCCAAGCGTTGTACCTGCTTCTTTTCCGTTGCCCGGCACCATCGCTGCGATGCGCTGCTGTAAAGTGGCGACAAAGGCGTCATGTGCCAGTTCATGGACGAGTATTCGATTGGGGGATATGCATGCCTGACCTGTATTTAGGAATTTAACCAGGGCGCAGCCCTTCGCCGCTCTAACTGGATCGGCATCATCAAAAACAATAAATGGGGCATTACCACCCAGCTCCATAGACACGCGTTTTAAGGTTGGTGCTGCCGCAGTAGCAAGTTTTTGACCGACCGCCGTCGACCCTGTGAAAGTCAGTTTTCGTACTCTTCGATCTGAGCAAAAAACCTCTCCCACCGCTGTGGGCTCACTACAGGTAACCAGGTTGACCACACCATCTGGTGCGCCAGCTTCGGCGAATAGTTTAAATACTTCAATGGCACACAGTGGTGTAGCTTCAGCCGGCTTTAGAACAACTGTACAACCGGCGGCGAGTGCTGGAGCGAGCTTACGGGTGAGCATCGATATGGGGTAGTTCCACGGCGTGACTGCCGCGACAACCCCGAGCGGTGCATGGCTAACTAAAAAGCGCTGATCAGCACGAGCCGAAGGAATTGTCTCTCCATAGTTTCGCTTGGCTTCTTCGGCAAACCAGAGCAAGAAATCCGCGGCGTACTTCACCTCGTTTCTTGCTGCCTTGAGTGGTTTGCCCTGCTCAGAGGTCATCAACTGTGCTAGATCCTCTTGTCGTTGACTCATCAGTTCCCAGACGCGGTAAAGCAGTTCGCTGCGGGCGTGAGCTGTTGTTCTTCGCCAGCTAGAAAATGCTATCTGCGCTGCATCAATGGCTGCCATTGCCTCTGCTGCTCCACCGTCAGCGATAAGGCCAAGTGCTTCACCTGTTGCGGGATTGAAGCTGGTGAAAGTTTTTTCGGTTTTGAGCCATTTGTTGTCGATGAACATGTCGAGTTTTCCAAATCTTTTCGATAATCATATTGTGCCATTGAATGTGCAAAAATTCATGTCTACGGCTGGCAAAAACTGATCGCTATCCGTATGGTGGATTGGGAGTGATGGTGTTTATCACTATTCCAAATATTTGGAAACAGTTTTAATTGATGGTTCAGCTAGGTTTGTTGAAGCACCTAGGGCGCATTTTTCGGCGTGATAGTGTTATCTCTAGGTCTGTAGGCAATTGCTACTCGCCCGATGAGAAAAGAGTAGACAGTTTTGTGTAGGTTTAAAGCGAATGATCTTGGTTATCTGTGTATTTTTGGATGTGTAGGTTGCAGCAGTTAAGCTCAAGTTATTGGATTTGCAGAGATGAGTTGTCAATTTCTAAAACAAAGTGTTAGTCGAGATACAGAACGCCAGAATATACCCAAGTATTGGCGGGTGTTAGTTCTTTTTTTTACAGTTGTTTTCTTTATGGGCCTCAGCGTTAAAAAGCCGTGGACTGGCGTTCTGGATGACCCCAGTATTGTTTTAGTTGATAGCGCGGTAGTGAGAACTCATTCTTCCGCCGAGTCTCCACGTGATAACCCTGTCGCTGCGTTACCTGATCAATGGACGAATGCTTCTCCCATAGAGAGGACAAAATTCTACAGTTTTACGTTTGATCGCTCGACGTTAGGACAGGAATCACTCGCCATATTTGTACCCTTTGCACGAGACAATCTGATTTTGCGTCTTAATGGAAAAACGTATGGGGCTTTTGCCTATTCGTCGGCGCAAGATCGGTGGCTTTGGAATAAACCTTTGTTGTTTCGTCTCGCCGAAGGGGTGTTGTTTGAGGGTGAAAATACGGTTGAATTAGAGGTCTCCAGTGCGAGCGCCATGCGGGTCGCCGTCTCAGAAGTTTACATTGGACCTACGCGTAAACTGGATGAGGTGTTTACGATGGGCAGACGATTGCAGGTTACTTTGCCTTTTGCGACTCTTGTCTTGCTCGTTATGTCCGCACTTGCCCTGTTGGGATACGCCTCACACGGTGGAGCTGTCTATATCTTTGCAGCGCTTTTCAACATCAGCGCGGCAGTTTCACTGTTAAGCTGGGTGCTTGTGATCCAGCCCATAGACCTGCAACTTTGGTATATATTGATTACTCTATCCCAGCCTATTGCTTTAACCTTTGTGGCGCTATTTGTTTGTGTCTATTTTGGGCTGGCTCGCTGGATAGGTGGGGTTATACTCATTTTTGCAATGCCGGTCTTGTGCTTCGGTGTGGCTGCTGTTTCGACAACTGATCTAAATGAAACGATACAGTTGCTAAAAGGGTCTGCCTTTATTTGGGCGATCTGTGGGTGTTTTATGTTGGCCGTTGTTGTTTGGCACTACGTGCATAGCAATAACTTTGACGACCGTGTGATGCTCCTGGGAACAATACTCCTTGTCACTTATGCGTTGCGTGATTCTCTGGTGCATTTAGAGTTTGTTTCACCATCTATTGGTCTGCATATACCGATGGGATACACTTTTTTTGCACTTTCAATGGCCTTCGTTTTTTTGCGCTCCGCTGTTCGACGTTCGCGTGAGTTAGAAAGGTTTCGACTTGACCTTAGCTCGCGTCTGGAAAGCCAGACAGATGAAATTACTAAACTGACCAGTAAGCAAAAAGAGCTAGAGCTGAACGCTATGGCTGGACGTTTGTCTCACATTTATAGTTATGAGTTCAGAAACCCAGTTGGTGCTTGCTTGGCCACCGGAAATTTAGCGTTAAAGCAAATCGAATCCGGAGCAACATCTATTCGTAGCGAAGTGCAGAAGATTGTTGACTCCTCAATGGAGTGCAGCGAGTTGCTAGCACAAATGTTTGCGTCTGAAGTAGCACTGCCAGCGGTAGAGTCAAGTTCAGTGCTAAGGGTTCCAGAATGGCTGAATACTAACGTGGATGAGTTAGCTAGAGCATTTGGCTGCGCTGTAGTGATTAGTCGTTCTGATTCCTATGTTATTCGGGTTCAGCCACGCGTGTTATTGCAGGCTGTTAGATTATTGCTTGGGGATTCCGATCAACGGCAAAATCCCTTGAGGAAAGTTAAAGTGCAAGTGACTACCGGAGGCAAGCGCGTGCAACTCCAATTCACTTTTAGCCGTTCCCTAGAACCGGACCAAGCAGGTCGATCTAGGCATTGGGTAGAGTCTTATTTGTCAGCAAGGGCGTTGCTCAATGCCGACGACTCTGATCTAAGAATTTTTTATAACGAGTTGGGGAGAATGAATGCCTTTGTTATCGATGTTCCTCGTTTAAACATGGCGCCAGCGAATGAAGGCTGATTACCTTGTCTGAGCAAAGACTTAGCAATGCTCTATCGGGCAAATCGAATATCGAAGGCCTGAATAGGAAGCTCCGTCAAAGGTGGGCTATCGGCTGTGTCTATAGCCTGCTGGCGATTTTTTTTCTTATCGGAATATTTCACCCAGCAAGCAATAATGATTTGACGGATAGCCGCGTGCTGAGAATTGATCAACTGCACATAGACAAAGGCAACAGCCTACAGCGTGTACAGCTACCTGATCGGTGGCTCAGGAGCGATATCTCTGGTGTGCACAAGCAATATCAGTTGACTTTTAATCGCGCTGACATCGATGCAGAGGACGTATCTTTGTATCTTCCATCTGTTTCTAAAAATTTCAGAATTACCGTAAACAATTCAACCATACCCGTTTATGGAGAAATAGGTTCCTCCCCGAGTTGGAGTTACAACCGACCCCATATTTTGTCGATCCCCTCCGGTTTGCTTCTGCCAGCCAATAACCAGTTGCTTTTGGACATCTACGCACACAGTGTTCATGATGGTGTGTTGGGCGTTTTTTATCTTGGCGATTCCGATGTACTGCTCGTGGAGTGGCAAAGAGAGTGGTTTCTCTCAATTGGGGTGACCTATGTCATGGTGTTCGTCGCGGTTATTTTTATGGTGGTTCTCGGGTTCGTTTCGGGCGGTAACGGCATACACTATAAGTTAATGGCTGTTGGGTGTGTGTGTGCGCTGGTTGCTTCTCGGCGTTGGCTAGTGGTTGATCCGGGATTAGATCCGGCTCAGCATTTGGCACTGAGTGAACTGATGATTAGCTCGTTTAACATGGTCGCTATGGTGGTTCTCTATCGTGTCAACAATGCGCATTGGGTCAATAATAAATTGCAGACCCTGTCTTTTTTAGCGATTTTGTTTCTGGAGTTATCTCTTTTTGTTTTTGCAAAAAATATAGATACAGTTTATGAGGTGACCCGCTGGAGTAAGCTACTCTCAAATATTTCAACTGTAACGGCCTTGTGTTTGAGTTTGCTCTTTTACGTTCCTAAGCTCAATTTGCTACGCGTGATGATTATTTTCTCCTTAGTTGTGGCGCTTGCAGGGGGGGTGCACGATACGCTCATTCGATTCGCCTTATTTGAAGCAGACATGAGTTATCGGTATCAATGGAGTATGCTTTTTTTGTGGGTTAGCTCCTTCATTTATATATTTCTAGATGCCTCTAGAAAATCTGAAGAATTAGATGCTTTTAAGCTCGATTTTGAGGATCAAGTCCGAAACCATAGCACCGTTCTAAAAATGACGCGGGAGAAACTTGTGGAGACACAGCGATGGTCAGAATTAGGTGTGTCTACTATGACGTTGTGGAGAAAGTTTAAAATGCCACTGCAAGAAATATTTGAAAGTTCAAGCGCAATTCGAACCTTAGCTATTGGTCGCGAGCAGGAGTCTACTTTAACCGCTTTGTCCTATCGGTCCATGTACAGTGCACAGCGTTGTCTGCGAACCATTGATGAAATAGAGCTTTTGGCGACTGCGCCAGTAGTGGAGATGATAGAGCTGGACATGGATCGATGGACACCGGAGTTGTTGTTGCAATTGCGTAAGCGAATCCGAGTGCAGCTGAGCACTGACCGGTTAGATGAATGTAGGGCCTATGGCGATCCCTATCTACTGCGTGATTGTATTGAACGCTTGGTCGACAATGCAGATAGAGCATGCGAGCGTACTGGGGGACATTGTGTGGTTGATGTCAGTGTGCGACTGGAAGAGGGCTTTGTTATTCTTTCGGTTGCCGACAACGGACCAGGTATCGCTGCTAATTTAGCTGCTAGGTTGGAGGAGCCTTTTGATTTAGGTGATCCCACCGGTCTTGGTGTTGGCTTATGTATCGTTAAACACTACAGCGAACTGATGAATATAGAAGTGCGAAGTGCAGCGGTGCCAAAAGGTACTTGCATTGAGCTGGTTTTTCTGCAATTGATATAAGCACTGTTGTGCTAACCTCTAGTCACAATTCATGGTGGAATGCTCTGATATGACGATTAAAAGATTGGGTACTGTGCAACGCATGAGTCAAATAGTTGTTCATCAACAGACTATTTATCTTGCAGGTCAGGTGGGTGACCCGGCAAAAGATGTTGCAGGGCAGACAGAAGATGTTTTACAAAAAATTGATTCACTGCTTGAACAGGCGAACAGCGATAAAAACCATATTTTGCAGGCGACCATTTGGCTTGCAGACATGAAAGACTTTGCATCCATGAATGCCGTGTGGGATGCCTGGGTCCCTGCAGGCCATGCTCCCGCGAGAGCTTGTGGAGAAGCTGCGCTTGCTCGCCCCGAATTGTCGGTTGAAATCTTGATCGTGGCAGCTGTTCGATAGATACATTGATGCTGTGAATCATTGATAGCTGCAGCGATATTGCTGCGTGCCAATGGTGATATGGTCCACGTTTGGTCTGTATCCTGCACTTACTAAGGATCAATAAAGCGAGCAGGAGAGCTTTCAATGTCAGCTGGACAAGGATGTCCAATGTATTTTCGCAGGGTTTTTATATGTGTGCTGTTTTTTTCCATTTTTTCAGTACATAGTGCTGAGTACCGGGTTGTTGGCGGCTTGCAGGCGACTTCGGATCAGGCCCCGTATCTTGCGGCTTTGTTGCAACGAAAAAAATCTTTGCAGGTAGCTGGTGTCAGCTTGCCCACACAGGTTTTTGCGGACAGCATAACTTCCTCCTTTGAAGCGCCCCTCAGCCATTGCGGTTATGGTTTAAGCCCTTGTGCCCATGCGCAAGGGAAAGCTTGCGTCATTGCTCGCGGTACAAATACCTTTGCGGACAAGGTTGCTAACTGCGCGAAGGGTGGTGGGGTTGCTGTATTAATTTACAATTATTTTGACCGCGTCTTTTCTGGTGTTGTTGGTCTTCAACAGGAACTACCCGTCATTGCTTTGTCTGGTTTGGCGAGAGATCAGCTGCTTTCACATATTGGTGAATCAGTCTCTTACGGTTATCAAGAAGGCGCAGAAGACGCTGACTTTTTTTGCGGTGGAAGTTACCTGGGCGATGGTTGGGTGCTAACTGCTGCACATTGTGTGGCAGACCGCAAAGCTGAAGATCTTTTTGTCGCATTCGGTTCAGGTAGTTACCTTGATGGGAGAGACACCTATGGTGTTAAAGCTGTATATCCGCACGCCGATTTCTCGACAGTGGGCTTATCGTTGGGTCATGATGTGGCATTGCTTTCAATCGTTGCAGCACCTGATCACCTACAGTCGATACCCCTTGCTAGCTGGGCTGATCAACAAGAAGCATTCAATAGCGCAGATGTTGCACAAGTGTACGGTCGCGGTGAGAATGGAATAGTTGCTGCTGGTGGTGTAGCAGGCTCTAGCTCCATGAGCCATGAAGCTTTTGTGGCTGACATGCCATTAGCCGACAGACAGACCTGTGTTAGTACTATGCCGGATGAACCGCTCGAGAACGATATGCTATGTGCTGGAAAACAATGGGCTGTTGGCACTTGTTTTGGTGACTCCGGCGGGCCTCTAGTCTGGCGCGATGAAGGTGAAGATAAATTATTGGGTGTTATAAGCTGGGGCGTTGGTTGTGCTCTCGAAGGGCATTATGATGTTTTTGCAAGTGTGGCTACGTATCGCAATAGTTTGTACAGAGTGATGAACGGAGATTCACAAGAGCTCGTTGGGCAATCGGTATCGGATTTGGTGCCCGGCGATATTGAAATAGAGGATGAAGTAACCTATTCAGACTCCACAGAAATCGGAGGGGGCGGATCCCTTGGGTTTTTCTTCGTTTTACTATTTTTTAGGTTATCAAGACGCCAAATGGATCTCTGAAAGTGGATTCAATAGCAAAAAAACTTAACTGTGGTTTGCGATGACTTGATCTGCCGCGTCTCTTATATCTGCGGCAACAGCAGTCAAAGCCGCTTCAGTATCTCGTTCTCGTAGTGCGAGCAGCAAATGTTTGTGCTGATCTTCTAGGGTGAACTGACCTGCGCGTTCGGCCGCCAGCCGATTAAATGGCCCCAACTGAAGCCAAACACTTTCGATCATTGGGAGGCATACTTGCTCGGGATTTAATCCGTAGAGCGTACTGTGAAAATGTTGGTTCAAGATTACCAGCTGAATATAATTTTGCTGTTCGATGGCTTGATCCATCTGCAAGTCAATCTCCGTCAGTACTTCTAAATCGTTTTCGGTGATGAATCTAGCCGCTCGTTGCACCGCTAGTTGTTCGAGAGCAATCCGAGTACTGATTAGTTCTTGGTGTCTAGCGGCAGTCATCGGCGGTGTAATGATGCGACGGTTGCTTTGCGAAAAAAGAGCACCTTCGGCGCACAGGCGCTTCAAGGATTCACGAACGGGCGTGGGGCTAAGCTTTAGCGCTTCAGCGACACCTCTAATTGTTAACGCTGCACCTGGCGGCACACCTCCCACCATGATTGCGAAGCGCAGTCGTTCATAAGCGTATTCCTGTGCCGTAGTGTGTACAGCGTGAGGAGGCTCAGGCAGTTCCCAGGTCGGATTGGACGTCATCAACATAACTTGTAGGCGCACTAAAATGCACGGCAGAGGCTTGCTAGGTACTTTACATCAGTTGTGATATTATTGGCAATAATGTGATCACATTGGTTGGGTTCGATGTCAGTAGGCTTGGAAGAGGCGGATAAACAGTTGCAGGGTTGGCTACAAAGCAATTCTGAAGTTGCCCGTCTTCAGGTGGCTGTTTGCGATTTAAATGGTGTTATGCGGGGGAAGTTGATACCCCGTGAACAAGCGGAGAAACTTCGAAACGGTATTCGTATGCCGCTATCCGCTTTGGGTATCGACATTTGGGGCGAAGATGTTATCGGCAGTGAGCAGGTGTTCGAAACAGGTGACGGAGATGGTATCTGCGAATTTACTGGCCGCGGCCCGCTGCCGCTCCCGTGGTTGGATTCACCGACGGCGTTGATTCCTCTTTGGATGTTGGATGAGCAAATGCAAGACACCACGGGTGACCCGCGTCGGGCATTGGCGGCAGTTTGTGCCAGTTACAAAGCGGCAGGCCTAAGGCCGGTCATCGCCACCGAGCTTGAGTTCTATCTCTTTGATGCACAGCTGAGTGACACCGGCCAGCCGCAGCCTCCATCTTCGCCTTTCACCGGTAGGCCAACCGAGGGCGGTGCGCTCTACGCACTCGACGAGCTAGAAGCCTATGAACATTTTATTAAAGATGTATACGAGGGCTGTGATGCGCAAGGCATAGCTGCAGATGCTGCTATCGCCGAAAACGGCAACGGTCAGTTTGAAATTAATTTGCTTCACTTAGACGATCCCCTGCGCGCTGCGGATGATGCTGTGTTGTTTAAGCGTTTGGTCAAAGGGCTCGCGCGCAAACACGGGTACCGGGCCAGTTTTATGGCTAAGCCCTATGGCAACCGCTCTGGCAGCGGAATGCACCTTCATTTCAGCGTGCTCGACAATGCCGGTGACAATGTCTTTGATGACGGCGGAGACGCGGGTACCGAAGCACTTCGGCATGCTGTCGCTGGTTGTTTGGCAGCGGCCGCACAGAGCACTCTGTTGTTCGCACCCCATCAAAATTCCTATCGGCGCCTGCGGCCCAACACCCATGCACCTATCGCTATTGGTTGGGGCTACGAAAATCGTACCGCTTTGGTGCGTATTCCTGGCGGCTCTCACAAAGCTCGACGGATAGAGCATCGTGCTGCGGGTGCAGATAGTAATCCATACCTGGTTATCGCAGCCGTTTTAGGTGCTGCGTTGGAAGGCATGCAAAAACAGTTACCTTGTCCTGATCCGATCGAAGGTGACGCTTATAATGCAGGACTGGACAATTTGCCCTTATCTTGGCAGGGCGCTTTAGCCGCCTTCGTCGACGGTGATTGCATGCAAAAGGTATTCAATTCGACTTTGCGGCAAATGCTAGTGGCCTGCAAAGAACAGGAAATAGAAGCGCTTGCTACTCAGGTTAGTGATATCGAAGTCCGTAGCTATTTGGATGCCGTGTAAAACTCTCTTTTTAAAAGTGGGGGGCAACCTGTAAACTCCGCTTTAGCTTGTAAGACAAGTAGTTTGATTTAAGACTTCGCTGTGCATGGTTGTTCAGCGATCATTGATGCTTTCACTTGGAGAACGAACGATGAAAAAATTGATCCTCACGACGCTAGGTGCGCTCGTTGCAACGCAGGTTGCTCACTCAGCGGAAACGCTCAATATTTACAATTGGTCCGACTATATTGCTGAAAACACCATTGCCGAATTTGAGGCGGTTACAGGCATCAACGTTAACTACGATGTTTACGATTCAAATGAAGTGCTCGAGGCGAAGATGTTGGCAGGCAACAGCGGCTACGACTTAGTTGTGCCAACCTCTGATTTTCTGCAGCGCCAAGTTGCGGCCGGTGCCTACCAGCCAATCGATAAGTCCTTGTTGCCTAATCTCGTCAATATGGATGAGACACTCATGGCTACAGCAGCTAAATACGATGCTGACAACAAGCACTCGATCGTTTATCTCTGGGGAACGACGGGCATCGGGTTCAATGTTGAGGCAGTGACTGAACGTCTCGGTGCCGACATGCCGCTCGATAGTTGGGAGTTGTTGTTCAACCCTGACATTGTGTCAAAATTGGCGGACTGTGGTGTGAGTATGCTGGACGCCCCTACTGAAGTATTGCCAGCGGCGATGAACTTTTTGGGCCTTGATCCACGTTCAACCGATAAAAAAGATTTCGAAGCTGCTGAAGAGCTGCTGACAAGTATTCGCCCGCACATCAAATATTTTCACTCTTCGCAATACATCTCCGATCTGGCCAATGGTGATACTTGTGTTGCTCTAGGTTGGTCAGGTGATGTTTTTCAGGCCCAAGCACGGGCGAGTGAAGCTGAGAACGGTGTAGAGATCGCCTACATTATTCCTAAAGAGGGCGCTCTGCAGTGGTTTGATATGTTGGCGATTCCTGTCGACGCACCCAACCCAGCAGCGGCTCATAAGTTCATTGACTTTGTCATGGATGCGCAGGTTACCGCTGACATAACCAACTACGTTTGGTATGGCAACGCGAACAAAGCTTCTATGCCACTTGTTGATGAGGAAATCAAAGCTGACCCTGGCATATTCCCAACAGCTGAAGCAAAAGAAAAGCTGTGGGCTGGTCAGGTGTACAACGCTCGTCAAGACCGGACATTGACACGCGTTTGGACCAAAGTAAAAACTGGAAAATAATCAGCTGCACTGAAAACCTCGGTGGCCACTCGTGCCACCGAGTACTTTTCCAACCGGAGACCTGATGTGACCACCGATGCGATCTCACCCTTTATTAGCGAACCTTGGACTGATCCGAGTAATAAACCGTTTATACGAATTCGTGGTATCTCTAGGCACTACGGCGCCGTAAAGGCCGTTGATAACGTCGATCTGGATATTTACAAAGGTGAGCTCTTTTGTTTGTTGGGAGGATCCGGTTCAGGTAAAACAACGTTGCTTCGTATGTTGTGCGGTTTTGAGAATCCGACGGCAGGGTCCATCGAGATTGACGGTCAAGATATGGCACACGTACCGCCCTTTAAACGGCCGGTCAATATGATGTTCCAGTCTTATGCGTTGTTTCCGCACATGAGCGTTGCCAAAAACGTGGGTTATGGCTTAGCGCGCGATGGCATGCCAAAGGCACAGATTGACAATCGCGTTGAAGAACTGTTGGCGATGGTACAAATGGAAGGCTTTGGTGTTCGAAGACCCAATCAATTGTCCGGTGGCCAACGGCAGCGCGTTGCTCTTGCGCGAGCTCTAGCTAAGAAACCAAAGCTACTTTTGCTAGATGAACCCCTAGGTGCGTTGGATAAAAAATTGCGGGAAGAAACGCAATTCGAACTGATGAAACTGCAAGAAGATCTTGGCGTTACTTTTGTCGTGGTGACCCACGACCAAGAAGAAGCAATGACATTGGCTTCCCGAATCGCTGTAATGGCAGATGGAAAACTAGCGCAGGTGTCTACCCCGCGGGATGTCTATGAATACCCTAATTCCCGTTTCGTCGCCGATTTTATTGGCGGTGTAAATCTCTTCGAAGGCAGGGTGACTGCTGACGAAGAAAACCACATGAAACTGCAGAGCTCTGAGGCGGGGTTGGAAATTCATGTGGGTCATGGTGTGAGTTGCTCCCCAGGCCAACGCATGTGGTATGCCCTACGACCCGAAAAAATTCGCATTGCCAGAGATAGGCCTGATCAACCGTTTAATGTTGTAGAGGGGATGGTAGAAGAAGTGGCTTACATGGGTAGTCTCTCCGTCTACCGCATTAACCTTGATAGCGGCAAGCAAATAAAAGTGACGCAGCCTAACTTAGAACGCGCACAAGACAATCCCATTCGATGGGATCAGCGTGTCTTTGTCAGTTGGGACAGCAGTGCCGGTGTGGTATTGCCGTCGTGAGCACGCAACCGCGTTTTAGGCGTTGGTTGCCGAGTGGCAAAACAATGGTTATTGCCATTCCCATGATTTGGCTTTTGGTGTTTTTTCTCATTCCATTTGCGGTGGTGTTTAAGCTGTCGCTTTCAGAAGCGGCAATCGCACGCCCACCGTATCTGCCCATAATGACGTGGGACGAGGAGGGCATACTTTCTTTTATACTCAATATCGGCAACTATTTTTATCTATTAGAAGACGATCTCTATATTTACGCCTACATGCAGTCGATGAAGATTGCATTGGTTTCTACGCTAATCTGCCTTTTGGTCGCTTACCCAATGGCACTTGCCATTGCGCGCGCAAAAGCGGGCTCGCGTAATCTGTTGCTGATGTTGGTGATTCTCCCGTTCTGGACGTCGTTTCTGCTGAGGGTCTACGCGTGGATCGGTATTCTAAAAACCAATGGCTTGCTCAACAACGCATTGTTATGGCTTGGGTTGATTGATCAGCCGCTCGCGATTATGCAGACTGATTTGGCTGTTTACATTGGAATCGTCTATACCTATTTGCCTTTTATGATTTTGCCTCTTTATACAAGCTTGGTAAAACAAGATGCGGCTCTTCTGGAGGCAGCTGCGGATTTGGGTGCTCGACCTGCGACTGCATTCTTTTCAGTGACCTTGCCACTGTCTTTTCCAGGCATAGCTGCAGGGTCATTGCTCGTTTTTATTCCTGTCGTGGGTGAGTTTGTTATCCCTGCATTGCTTGGCGGCCCAGACACTTTGATGATTGGCAAAGTGCTGTGGAGTGAGTTTTTCTCTAATCGCGATTGGCCCGTTGCATCAGCGGTTGCGACAGTCATGTTAGTGGTGCTAGTTGTTCCGATTATGTTGTTGCGCCTTGCCCAACAGGCGGATGAGGTGCAATCGTGAAAAGTCGCTTAGGTTTTGTGCCTGTTATGGCTGCGCTGGGGTTTGTATTTCTCTATGTTCCGATTATTTCGCTCATTGTCTATAGCTTTAACGAATCCAAACTGGTAACCGTTTGGAGCAGGTTTTCGACCAAGTGGTACGTCGAATTACTCAATGATGAACAGATACTAAATGCTGCTTGGATCAGTTTTAAGATCGGTGCCATCAGTGCAACTGCAGCACTTGTTTTTGGAACAATCGCCGCTTTGGTGCTACAGCGCTTTGGCCGATTTAGAGGTAAAACATTGTTAACAGGCATGGTCTCCGCACCTTTGGTTATGCCGGAAGTTATCACAGGTCTGTCGCTGCTTTTATTGTTCGTCGCGATGGAGTCAGTTTTTGGATGGCCTGCCGGTCGCGGATTGACCACTATCATCATCGCTCACACGACATTCTGTATGGCATTTGTCGCTGTGGTTGTGCAGGCGCGGCTTGCAGACATGGACAGTGACCAAGAGGAAGCCGCAATGGATTTAGGAGCGACACCGGCGCGGGTGTTCTGGGATATCACGCTGCCCACCATCGCACCGGCGCTCATATCGGGTTGGTTGTTGGCATTCACTTTGTCTTTGGACGACTTGGTTATCGCCAGCTTTGTCTCTGGGCCGGGTGCAACGACATTGCCTATGTTGATTTTTTCGAAAGTTCGTTTAGGTGTTAGCCCTGATGTGAATGCTTTGGCGACATTAATGATATTGATAGTTGCAGTGGGTGTCATGCTCGCCGCGTGGATAATGCACAGCAGCAAGTCCAAGACAGCTGGATCAAATTCAGGAGAAATATAAAGTGTCAGCAGAGTATGGTGATAACGCCTTTCGCGCGGAGTCCTTAAAGGGTAAAAGGCGCGAAATGACCTACGGCGGCAGCCTGAGCTTTTTACGTCGTAAGTACAGCCGCGATCTGGAAAATGTCGATATTGTCGTCAGCGGCATACCCTATGATTGCGCCAGTACCCACCGACCAGGCAGCCGATTGGGTCCAGGGGCCATACGTGCAGCTTCAGTGCAACTGGCTGAACTAGATGCATTTCCCTATGGATTTGATCCCGTGGATCATCTCGCGATCATCGATTACGGCGACTGTTTTATCGATCCACATCACCCGGACACGGTTGCAAAAAGCATCGAGGATCATGCGAGGCATATAGTGGCTTCAGGTGCGAAGATGCTCAGCTTTGGCGGGGATCATTTTGTCAGCTATCCCTTACTCAAAGCGCATGCAGAAAAGTATGGCCCAGTGGCTCTAGTACATGTAGACGCGCATTGTGACACGTGGACTGACTCACACAACGCCTTGGATCACGGCACAATGTTCGCGCGTGCTGTGCAAGAGGGTATCGTCGACGTGACACGCTCCACACAAGTTGGCCTTCGAACATTCAATGACCACGATCATGGCTTTGAAATATTAACGGCACCTTGGGTACATAGAAACGGCATTGATGCCGCATTAGAAATTATTGGAGAGCGGGCTGGTGATGCGCCGGTTTATCTGTCGTTTGATATTGACTCTCTAGACCCCGCTTTTGCTCCCGGAACTGGAACGCCAGTTGTCGGTGGATTTGCCACTTGGCAAATGCTCGAACTAATTCGAGGGATGGAGCATTTGAATTTTATCGGCATGGACTTGGTGGAGGTTTCTCCTCCCTTTGACCAGGCTGAAATCACAGCATTGGCAGGTGCTTCAATGGCACATGCTTGGCTTTGCTTGATGGCGCTAAAAAATGGCGCGAAACGACAAACTGTCGGACGGCTATAAACTAAACCACGGTTGAAATAACCCGGGATTATCATGAGTAACAATGCGGAATGGATCGAACGAATGCCGCTGGCTTTTCGCCAGTGGTTGGATGGCAGGCGTCTGGACGAGGTGGAGTGTATTGTCTCCGACCTCGCTGGTGTCGCCCGTGGCAAAGCAATGCCGGCGGCCAAATTCGCCAAAGCAGAGCAGCTCTATCTTCCCGTCTCGATTTTTTTCCAGACTATCACGGGAGGCTACGCTGATTTTGACGACGACCTTGAGTGGACAGAAGCCGATTTAGTATTGGTGCCAGATTACGAGGCGGCCACTGCGGTGCCTTGGACGGGTGATGTCACATTGCAAGTTGTGCACGATATCTACGACAGTAAAGGGGAGCCGTTAGGCATGGCTCCAAGAAATGTCCTTAAACGCATAGTGGGTCTTTATCACGCACAGGGCTGGAAGCCAGTTGTGGCACCGGAGTTGGAGTTCTACTTAACCAAACCCAATGTTGACCCCAACATGCCCATTGAGCCCCCCATTGGTCGTACCGGACGTAAGGGCGTTGGACGCCAAGCCTACAGCATGAGTGCTGTTGACGAGTATGGCCCAGTCATCGATGATATTTACGACTTTGCCGAGGCTCAGGGTTTTGAAATAGACACCATCATACAGGAAGGTGGTGCAGGCCAAATCGAAATCAATTTGATGCACGGAGATCCCTTGGCTCTAGCCGACCAGGTGTTCTTTTATAAGCGCAGCATCCGGGAGGCAGCGTTGCGCAACGATTGTTTTGCCACCTTCATGGCCAAGCCTATGGAGGATCAGCCTGGCAGTGCTATGCATATCCATCAGAGTGTTGTGGACTTAAAAACCGGCAAAAATCTCTTTAGTGATGAGAGCGGTGATACGACCGATTTATTTTATGGTTTTTTGGGTGGACAACAAAAACACCTGCCTTCAGTTTTAGCCGTGCTTGCTCCCTATGTAAATTCGTATAGACGTTTTGTCGTTGGCGGATCAGCTCCAGTCAACCTTGAGTGGGGTAAAGATAACCGTTCGGCAGGTCTACGAGTGCCATTGTCGAAACCCGAGGCGCGGCGTGTTGAGAATCGCGTAGCCGGTATGGACTGCAATCCGTATTTGGCCATTGCTACTAGTTTGGCCTGTGGGTACCTCGGCATGATGGCCGGAACTGCGCCCCGTGCTGCCGTGCGTGGTGATGCTTATTCTACCTCCGAAGCTCCAATTTTGCCTCGCGATCTTTCAAGCGCGCTCGATATTTTTGAAGCAGACAAAGAAATGTCTGCTCTGCTAGGTCCAGAATTTTCTGATCTCTATAAAACCATCAAACGCTATGAGCTGGAAGAGTTCAATCAGGTGATTAGTCCCTGGGAACGTGACCACTTATTGCTCAACGTATGACGAGGAACTAAGACATGCTTTCAAATAATATGAGTACCGAGGAACTGCAGGCCCTAGACGCTGCACATCATCTGCACCCATTTACCAGCCGCAAAGAAATAAATGCTGCAGGCGCGCGCGTGCTCTCGCGTGCTGAAGGTGTTTTCGTCTATGACAACGACGGTAAAGCTTTTCTCGATGGCATGGCCGGTCTATGGTGTGTAAATATTGGTTATGGCCGTCGAGAGCTAGCTGATGTAGCACACCGTCAAATGCAAGAGCTTCCCTACTACAACACGTTTTTTCAGTGCACTCATCCGCCGGCGGTTCAGTTGGCTGCTCGGTTAGCCGAATTGGCGCCCGCTGGCATCAATCATTCTTTTTTTGCTGGCTCTGGTTCTGAGGCAAATGACACGAACATTCGTTTGGTCAGACATTATTGGGCCTGCCAAGGAAAACCTGAAAAGAGCATTATCATATCGCGTAAGAATGCCTACCATGGCTCGGCCATGGGTTCTGGTAGTCTAGGTGGCATGAAACCTATGCATGATCAAGGTGGACTACCCATTCCTGGCATCGTGCATATCGACCAGCCTTATTGGTACGGCGAGGGCGGTGATAAAAGCCCAGAAGAGTTCGGTTTAGAACGCGCCAAGTTACTTGAAGCTGAAATTGATCGTTTGGGTGAAGCAAATGTTGCTGCTTTTATCGCTGAACCCATTCAGGGTGCAGGTGGAGTCATTATTCCGCCGTCCACTTATTGGCCTGAGATTTCTCGCATATGTCGCGAGCGAGATATTCTTTTTATCGCCGACGAAGTCATCACAGGTTTTGGTCGTACAGGGCAATGGTTTGCTAGCCAAACGCTTGGATTAGAACCTGACATTATGACGATTGCCAAAGGTCTCAGTAGTGGCTATCTGCCGATAGGTGCATCATTAGTCAGTGATTCCATCGTTGATGTTCTCACCGAGAGCGGTGGAGATTTTAATCACGGCTACACTTACTCAGCGCACCCAACAGCTTCTGCAGTTGCACTTGAGAACCTTCGCATTCTAGATGAAGAAGGCATTGTTGCTCGTGTGGCGGATAGTATTGGACCTTATCTGAGCGAAAAATGGGAAACACTTGCAGATCACCCACTGGTCGGTGAAGCGCGTAGCATCGGCCTTATGGGGGCAATTGAGTTGACACCCGATAAGACAAGCCGAGCCAAATTTGCAGGTGATGCTGGATACGCGGGCGGTATATGTCGCACGGCATGCATGGAAAACCAACTGGTTATGCGTGCGGTAGGGGACTCAATGATTATTTCTCCACCGCTGGTTATCGCCGAAAATGAGGTCGATCAGTTGGTAGAGCGAGCGGCTAAAGCATTGGATCAAACGTTAGCCACCTTGAAGCTTGAAGGTCGATACAAGGCCGCCTGATGTCTGTCGATGTTTTGTATGCCAATGACCGTCCGGGTGAGTACCCGGACAGTTATTACCATGCCACCGCGACTCTTTTAGCTCCTCAAGCAGCGCTTGACGGAGATATTGTCTGTGATGTTTGCGTCGTTGGCGGTGGCTACATGGGCTTGTCTACCGCATTACACCTTGCGGAGAGCGGCCTTGATGTTGTACTGCTAGAAGCACACCGAGTGGGTTGGGGAGCGAGCGGTCGCAATGGTGGACAAGTCGGTAGTGGGCAACGTGTTGAGCAAGACGATTTAGAAATCCAGTTTGGTCATGAAAAAGCCTTGGCGTTGTGGGAACTCGCTGAAGACTCCAAAAATCTTGTGCGCTCGCTGATTAATAAGCACCAGATAGATGCGGAATACAAGTCTGGGATAATACACGCTGAACTCGATAGAAAAAACGTACGTGCAAGCCATGAATACGTAGAACTACTGCGTGGTCACTATAATTACGACAGTATCGAGCCTCTGGATCTGCAACAGATCCGAGATCATTTGGGAAGCGAAGCCTACTTTGGTGGGTGTTTAGACACGGGATCAGGGCATCTCCATCCGCTTAAGTTTGCACTGGGTTTAGCGCAAGCTGCTCTCAATGCAGGTGTAAGGGTATTCGAAAATACGCAAGTCACTGAGATTGTAGAGGGAGACTCGGCACAATTACGCACCGCAAAGGGCAATGTCAGCGCTAAATTTGTGGTGATTGGCTGCAATGGATATTTGGGGAAACTGCAAAGCAGAGTCGCTGCTCGGGTAATGCCTATCAATAATTATATTGTCGCGACAGAGCCACTGGGGAAGGATCTAGCGCGAAGTTTGATACGCGATGACGTTGCCGTCGGCGATAGCAAATTTGTTATTAACTATTATCGACTTTCTGACGATCACCGATTGTTGTTTGGTGGGGGTGAAAGCTACAGCTATAAATTTCCGACGGATATATCTTCCTTAGTAAAAAAGCACATGCTTTCAGTGTACCCGCAGCTAAGCAACTGTAAGATTGATTATGCTTGGGGTGGTACGCTTGGTATAACCGTTAATCGATTGCCGCATATTGAAAGGCTGAGTGCCAATATTCTCAGTGCTAGTGGATTTTCTGGTCACGGTGTGGCGATGGCAACCCTTGCCGGACAGCTGTGTAGTGAAGCAATAGCGACGACTGCCACACGTTTCGATGTGATGGCGAGCTTGCCTACTTGGCCATTTCCTGGCGGGGCGGCTTTGCGTACACCGCTGCTTAAGTTAGCGATGAGCTGGTATGCGATGCGCGATAAAATTTAGAAGTCAGCCCCGTTTCAAACGAAACTAATTTTACTTTTTCAAACGTGTATCTTCCAAGCCTAAATTAAATAAGACAACCTTCATTGTATTAAGGGACATCGGATCAAGTTATGCTCGTATTGTCAGCGCACTAAATTTGGCTTAACTGCGTTGCAAATCTAGGTAATAGCACCGCTACTGCGATTGCAATTCTAAGACTCCCTAGCTTTCGATGACGTAACCTATTCTAAATCCGCCGAAGTGCCAACCATCGACATAAATTGGTGCGGATAAGTCAAACATAATAGCTCCAGTATCCCGGCGGTAGACTTGAAGCATATATTTTTTTGTATGGCGGCCAACAGTTCTACCCACGTGATCTTCAAAAATTCTTTTACTGCGATTGCCAGCTATGTCTACCTTTGTGTTACCAGTTAATGGCTTACAAAAAATATTGTTATGTGTGGGGACGTAACCATTGATGTCAGCCGTGATCGCATAGATGATGGTGGGACTAGACGCCAACACGGCCTCTTGGATCGGAGGTAGCATCTGATCGCAAAACTCGTCGTATTCGGTGTTGTATTTTGTTGGATTTGTGTTGGCTATCTCGGTGTAATTCGGTTCTCGTAAATATTCTTCTGTTAACTTACCCGATTTAATCGCTTGAGATAATACTTGACCTATCGCGTCCGCAGTTTGAATCGCTTTTTCAGAGATTGACCGGTGCTGGGGGTGTGTAAATTCGGAGGGTGTCAGTTTAAACGTATTCACCGTTGAGGTGAGATAATCAGTGTCGTCAGAGATCTCGTTAGAAATGGTCAGTACTTCCTCTGACATGCTTTCGTAGCGACTACCAAAATCACTGAGCTCGCCAAGAGAGATATGCACACCACGTAATCGGTCTTCTTGCGAGTTTGTTGTATCTGACACTGTTTGCACGACATCTGACAAGGTCATCACACTGTTGTCGATTTCTTCCATACTGGAGTTAGCGTTGTGTACTGACTCTCGTCCTTTAATAATACTTTTTTCTGACTGGGCGATATAGTCGTTGATTTCGCTAGCAGCGTCGGAGGAGCGCTGCGCTAGTGCGCGTACTTCTGTAGCGACGACGGCGAAACCTCGGCCTTGTTCACCGGCACGAGCTGCCTCTACCGCGGCGTTTAGGGCTAATAAATTCGTTTGAAAAGCTATTTGATCAATGATTTCGGTGAACTGATTTATTTTGTCTGAGTGTTCCGAAATAGTATCCATTGAACTGACTACTTCACCCATCGCTGACTTACCCGCGTTTGTAGCGCCGCCTACAGTCTGCACCAAAGTAGCTAGCTCAAGGCTCAATTCGCTGTTGCGTGTGATGGCGTTTGACAGCTCATCAAACTGTGCGCTTACCGCTGCCATTAGCGCACCGTGTTGGTCAGACTGGTTGGCAAGTTCACCTATACGAGGTAATGCACTGCGGATATTTTCTGCACAGTCGTTTGTTTGTTTGACGACAGCATTCAAGTTGCCAATCATGGTGGCTAAGCTGTTGCGCATAGATGCCGACGCAATAGAGTTTAGACTGTACGCGTTCACGTCTAAATCACACTCTGCGACTTTTTGTAGAGCAGCGAGTGCGGGAGAACTTGCGTCGCTATCTTTTTTGATTTTTTTGAGTATTGCTGAAATCACGCTGCACCTAATATATTTTACGATTTGTCTTCAACATGGACGGAAAGAATGCCGCCAATGGCGTCTTGCAGAGCCCTGTTGGAGCTTCATCGTTGGTACGATGACGATTCGAGTAATTTGCTGTGCGCACTAATACCAGCGTCTAGAAACACGCGATATTCATAGGTAGGGATATTGACGATCGAAAAAAAATTTTGGTTAAAAAATTCTGATTTATTTCGTACGAACTTTGAAGGAAGAACCGCTTTTATTTAGCAGCGGTTTAGAATTGAGGTCAATTCGAGACGCTGAATTTTTTTAAGAACATCACTGCGCCTTCGCTGTCTTTTTCTTGGTGTGAAATTTTAACGGGTATCATGTTATTGTCTTTAGCGAGCCAATAACTTGTTGTTCTCTTTTTTGTTTTTTGCACAATGTGAATAGTGTTAAAAACACCGGCAGGTGTTTTAACACTCGTGTCTTGAAGGACTTCAAAATTCGCCACACTTTCACCCCGCCTTGCCATTATCGGTAGGGTGAAGTCTTCTTGTTGACCTTGCATCCTGAGCATCACCGCCAGCACAGCACTTACTTGATCTTGGCTATTTGCTGTTTTAGGGAAAGTTTTTGACTGCCCATCGTCGGAATCAACCGTCGCTTCAGTATCTGAGAATAGAATCTCAATGCGCCGGCGACCTTTTTTTGCACCCGGTTTTTCCGATAAAAACTTGTTGGGCGTTAAACCTGAATCTTCGATCTTGAACCAGCTCTGTTCAGTTGCATTCAGTTTTTTTCCGGCTAACAAGCGAGCCATTCCGATTGCTTTACTCGAACGAGTCATCAACCAGTCGCTCTCGTCTTTTTTTTCCAAGGCAAGCTTAACTTCGGCCGCGCGCATACGCATGTACTTCACTTCGTATTCTGCTTTAAACGGAAGAACATCTGCTTGTACAGGTAAGCCTAGAAAGCAGAGAAAAAGCCAAATCACAGCCTTCAAGCTTGACGTAGCACTTGTAGGATTTTCTGAGCTTTTGTTCACGTATGGCATGCCTATATTTGGTCTTGCAGTGATGTTTAAGCGACTGAATATTGCCTGGGTGTTTCTAACAGTTGATTGTCCAGTCTGGCTTTGTTGTCCTCGAGCACGAGTCGATCAGTCACCAACCATTGTGTGGCTTTGGGGTAAATTATATGTTCCAAGCACAACACTTTGGCAGCCAAGGTTTCTGCGTCATCAGAGGGTTCGATCATGACTTTAGCTTGGATGACAGCTGGGCCGCTGTCCAAAGCTGCACTGACAAAGTGAACGGTTGCACCGCATTCTTGGTCACCGGCGGCCAGTGCTCGTGCGTGACTGTTTAAACCTTTGTACTTAGGCAACAAAGAGGGATGAATGTTCAATGCTCTTCCTGAAAATTGAGCAACAAATTCTTCACTCAATATCCGCATGTAACCTGCCAACAACAGATGCGTACTGCCGTGCGCCTTAATTTGAGCCGCCATCGCCTTGTCTGCATCGTCTCGGTGCTGGTAATCCTTTGGGTTAATGACCGCGGTGGCTATGCCACGTTGTGCTGCCCAGGCAAGGCCGCCGGCATCCGCCCGATCACTGGCGACCAAACAAACCTCTGCGTTTATGTCACCTTTTTCGCAGGCGTTGACGATGCACTGCATATTTGATCCGCGACCAGAGATCAGAACGGCCAGCTTTGCACCCACTAGTTGAATTCCACAGCATCGCGTTGGCGCGCAGTTATTTCACCCAAGCGCCAGGCTTTTTCGCCCGCGTCAGTCAAGGTAGCAATAGCGTTGTCTGCGTGTTCAGCCGGTACGCAGGCAACCATGCCGACACCGCAATTGAACGTTAGCCACATGTCAGTGGCAGAAATGCCGCCTTCGCGGGCCAACCATTCAAAAATCGCGGGTTGTCGCCAACTTTTACAATCAATCTGTGCCGCTAGTCCATCAGGGAGCACGCGTGGTAGGTTCTCGGTAAGGCCACCACCGGTTATGTGGGCAAGCGCATGTACTGGGTTCTCAGCGATTAACTGCAGCACGCTTTTTACGTAAATGCGAGTTGGTGCCAGCAAGTGGTCGGCAAGCGGTTTACCTTCAAGTGGTTGATCGAGTGAGGCGCCGCTGACTTCTAGAACCTTACGCACCAGTGAATAACCATTGCTGTGCGGGCCCGAAGAGGCCAACGCGATAAGAACATCTCCTTCTGCGACATTCTCCGGTCTGATGATGTTGTCGTGTTCTACGACTCCGACACAAAATCCCGCCAAGTCGTAATCGCCTTCTTCATACATACCCGGCATTTCTGCGGTCTCGCCACCCACCAATGCCGCTCCAGCCAACTTGCAGCCTGCGGCGATGCTTTCGACCACGGTTGCCGCGACGTCATTATCGAGCTTGCCCGTCGCGTAGTAATCTAAAAAGAACAGCGGCTCAGCGCCGCAGACAATGACGTCGTTGACACACATCCCAACTAAATCAATTCCTATTCCAGTGTGTCTTCCGGAGTCCAGTGCGAGACGCAGTTTGGTACCGACACCATCGGTGCCCGAGACAAGTACAGGTCGCTTGTATCGATCAACTGGCAATTCGAACAAGCCACCAAATCCGCCAATGCTGCCCATAACACCTGGTCGGTGAGTGCTAGCGACTGCCGGTTTGATGCGTTCGACCAAGGCGTTGCCTGCGGCGATATCGACACCTGCATCCTTGTAGTTCAGTGAATTACGGCGAGAATCGGTGGGTTCGCTCATGAGGTTTGCTTTATCCGGGATAAATGTTAGAAACAAGATTTGGACATTTTACACTGAGTGGCCAAGCCATAGCACCCTCGAGTGTGTATCTGCGCGTTTGAGGGGTCTCGTTGGGTCTTTCGATGGTTAGGTATGAGATCTTTTAAATTTAATTGAGCTTCACCTGATCTTCGGAGAGCTGGATTTTCGTTCGGCTTAGGCGCTGCTCTTGGCAACTAGAGAGCCTCATATCAAGTCATGTTCGCACCGTCGATGCGCTAAATTCGGCCCAGTTGCGTTGCAAATCTAGCCACTAGCACCACACTTGCTGTCGATTCGTGCCGTGCTGGGAGCAAATTTTAATGCCGACGACATTGACCCGATTTAACCTGGAGCTCCCTAGCTAAAATGGCTAAGCAGCATAGCCAGTGGCAATCATCGCAGTCATGCTGAAATTATTGCGCAAGGCTTGATATGATGGAGAGTGCATTGTTGGGCACGACCGTTTCTTGGACTCGGTTGAAGACACGAATCTCATTGGAAGCTGAAAATTGAATATGTCACTAAAAAGCACTTGGATCTTGCTGGGTCTTCTGCTCCTGAGTAGTGCTGCGTTAATCAAGCCAGGATTAGCGGAAGAGCCACCGATTGAGCAAGAGATGCCGGTTGCAGATCGCAGTTCTCCCGAACGCATCAAAGCATCGATCAGAGGCTTTTTTGAAGTGTTGAGCGCACTCCCCGGAGAGCAGCTGGATAATCAAACTAAGCGAGAGTTAGCTGGAGAGGCCGACAGGTATTTGCAGGGCTATCGATACGCAGCGCGCAACGAGCGACTTGTGTTGCAGCTGTATTTTGATCGTGAGGCAGTGCAACAACGGGTGCAACAGGAGTTGAGTGTCAACAATAGCGGCAATACTTCAGTGGTTGCTGGACAACCGGTGTTGTTGTGGTTGGCCGTGACGCAAGGTGACTTAGAAGTATTGCTCACCGAAGGCGCAAATGGCCTGTTGCCCAATACGCTTACTGAGGTATCGATTGCTCAAGGTCAGCCCATTGTATTGCCGGCTGATGAAACACTGGCGCGTGGAGAGGTTCAGGTGGCTCAGCTTCGGCGCGGTGAAGTAGAACCCGTGCTCAGGGCCTCCGCCAATTACGGGATGAACCGCATCATGATGGGCTCGCTTACCTTGGTAGAAGGAGATCAGTGGTCGGCAACCTGGCAGATCCCTGGGGCTGGTCGTCAGTGGCGTTCGAATCCAGGTACCTTGGCTGAAGTTTTGGATCAAGGACTGCAGGGCTACAGGCAGTTGACTCGCACTGAAACGACCAGTACGGGCCGCGGTTTAGGCATAGCGGACGATCAAGTGGCTGTTTCAGTGGGTGGGCTCACGGGTATGGATGATTTTATTTGGGTCAACCAAAAAATGGGCGCTGTTCTGGGCGTGGACAAAGTTCGCGCAGTGGTCATTGGTGGGGAGTCAGCATTGTTTGCGGTGGATGCGGCAGGTGATGTGGCCTCAATAGAGCGAAAACTGCAAAGCCTAACAAGGCTGTCCTCGGTGCCACAGAGTTTCAGTGATTCAGGTACGACTCAATCGGCTGATATCAGCTACGTGTTGTACTGATAGACGTGACTACCGAGTAATCGAACCTTCGTGAACAGCTCTAGATCTGATAAAAGTACTTTGCTAGCAGGGGGGCAAATGCCGCTTGATCTGCGGCCTGACAAACAACAAAGTTTTGAGAATTATGACGGTGGTGTAAATAGCTTAACCGTATCTATGCTCAAAAAAATGGCCCTCAGTGAAGGAGAGTCTCAACTTTTTTTGTGGGGCGGTGCTGGCTCTGGCAAAAGCCATTTATTACAAGCCTGCTGTAATTTGCGGCTACAGCATGGGGGTGATGCGACTTTGGTCGCACTTTCATCAGCATCCGCCGCTAGCGTACTCGATGATGATCGTTTACAAGATGCAGATTTCGTCTGTGTTGATGAAGTAGAGCGAGCTGCTGGTCACGCGCAGCTTGAAATGTTGCTATTCAATTTGATCAACAGTATTCGATCGTCTGGTGGTCGACTGGTGCTAGCGGGTGAGAAACCCCCGCATCAGTTGGGGGTGGCATTGCCCGATCTGTTATCGCGGCTCGGCTGGGGGCCGGTGTTGCGTATAGACCCTATGAGTGAAGGGGCACTGATGGTTCGCATATGTTCGCGAGCAGATGCTTTCGGAATGCGCCTGAGCGAAGAGGTCGCGCAGTATATTGTCAGGCGCTATCCGCGTGATTTAAAGGCGCTTGAATCTCTGCTGGAGCGATTGCACCAAGATTCAATGGTGGAACGCAGAGCGCTGACGATTCCCTACGTAACTCAAGTCATTGCGCGCACCAACGTCTAATTTCGGGGGTAACTAATCCCTAAACCGATTGTTCTAATTATCGGCCTTAATTTTCGTGCTCGATTTTTGGTGGACGAGGAAGGTATCGCAGGTAGAAGTAACAGGCGACAAACAATACCACGCTACAGCCCGTCAAAGCCCAGCCCAATAGGGTCCAGTCCTGAATGTAAAAGGCTACATCCAAGCCTGCTGCAAAAAGCCACATGGCCACCATCGCAACCGCAACATAGCTCATCGCGCGACCATGAATGAAGCCACGAACGGGTAGGACCAAAGGAACAACCAGAATGAGCAGTAAAAGGGCACGTGGTACTTCCGTTGGTGGCGAATACCAAGTCAACCAATTGAATGTTAACAGGAGCGTTGCCGCGTAGCTGAAGAGCGAAATTCTGCGCCACAAGCTGAGTTTAAAAGCAGCCTTGGCAGGCTGATCCTGTTGTTTTGAGGACTGCTCCGAAGTTGCTTCTCGCGATTGCACATCTAGCTTGCTGTCAGCCATGGTTGGTTTGGTCTCGTTGATCTAATTGTCGGGCTATCGCAGCAACGCGCGCACCCTGAGCGCGAGCCAGTGTGCGTTCAGTGTCATCCAAAGCGCGTTTACCGTCTGCACCTGCCCAGTGACTAGCTCCGTAAGGTGTGCCGCCGCCGATTGTGTTGTTCAACCCTGTCTCGCTGTATGGCAGGCCTACGATGAGCATGCCGTGGTGCAGTAGCGGTAGCATCATACTTAGCAGAGTACTCTCTTGGCCACCGTGCAGTGAGCCGGTTGAATTAAAAACTGCTGCAGGTTTGTCGCGCAGGTGTGAACCCAGCCAAGCGTTTATGGTGCCGTCGACGAAATACTTCAGCGGTGCAGCCATGTTTCCAAATCGAGTAGGGCTACCCATGACCAACCCGCTGCAGTGGCGCAGATCATCGGCTGTGGCATACGCTGCACCCATCTCTGGCGTGCTTGCAGCAGGGGCCTCAGTTGTCGCTGAAACAGAAGGCACGGTTCGCAACACCGCTTCGCAGCCTTCGACGCTTTCAACTCCTCTGGCTATTTCTCGGGCCAGCTTGGCTGTGCTGCCGTTCCGGCTGTAGTACAAAACCAATACCTTTGTCGTCACCTAAGGTCTCTCTCTGCAGATTTACATGACACTGCCAGTAGTCCAGCAGATGTTATTGCGCTTTCGCACAAACTTTGACTCGCGCAGCAACTAAACTTGCGCTTTCTAGGACTATTTTACCTCAACTACTGTGAGCTGGAGTGACAGGCATGAGCCTTGATTCAAATGATTCTTCGTTGCGATTACTGCCAGGAAAACTGCAGTTGCATAATCTTGCGGATTATCTTTTAGCCCACAGGGTGATCGACGCCGACCAAAACCACATTCTTGGCCAGCTCCAGATGTCGATGAAGAATGAAGTCCAGCACCCGATCAGCTTTGTTGCGGCACAGCATTTTGAGTCGAGCGGACTAGCAGCCACACTAACATTGCCCGTGTTGATGCAGTGGTTATCTCAGCAATTGAGCATACCGCTCTATCATATTGATCCCTTGAAGGTAGACGTGTCTGCTGTGACTTCGCAGTGTTCTTACAGTTATGCGCAAAGCAAAGGGATTCTGGCGGTAGAAGTGAGTCAACTGAAGGTAACTTTCGCCACCTGTGAACCCTGTGACTACACCTGGGTAGAAGAGCTCTCGCGATTGCTGCAGCGCGAGATAGACACGGTATTAATTGACCCCGAGTCATTGCATCGATACCAGCTTGAATTCTATAGCCTAGCTAAGTCTATGACCGGTGCTGAAAAAGATCAGAACGGCACCGTGGCTGGTATGCAGAATTTTGAACAACTGATGGAACTGGGGCGAAAGGGTAAGCTCGATGCAAATGATCAACACGTGGTCAGTATCGTTGACTGGCTATTGCAATACGCCTATGAGCAGCGCGCATCGGATATACACCTAGAGCCTAGGCGCGATACCAGCGGGGTGAGGTTCCGCATAGATGGGGTGTTACATCCTGTCTACGAAATGCCGGCATCGGTTGGGCTTGCGGTGATCAGTCGTTTAAAAATACAGGGCCGCATGGATGTGTCTGAAAAACGCAAGCCCCAAGACGGACGTATAAAAACTTTGGACAAAGACGGCCGCGAAGTTGAACTGCGGTTGTCGACGATGCCAACAGCCTTTGGCGAGAAAATGGTACTGCGCATATTTAACCCGGATGTGCTTACAAGGGAAATCAGTGATTTGGGTTTCGCCAGTGAAGAGCGTTCGCGGTGGTTGAAGATGCTCAGTCGCACCAGTGGTATCGTGTTGGTTACCGGACCAACGGGTTCAGGTAAAACCTCGACGCTTTACGCGAGTTTAAAATTGTTGGCGCGACCTGAAGTTAATGTCTGCACGATCGAAGATCCCATCGAATTGATGGAGCCCAGTTTTAACCAGATGCAAGTGCAGCACAATATTGATTTAGATTTCGCAGCGGGTGTGCGTACGCTGTTGCGGCAAGACCCTGATGTCATCATGGTCGGTGAGATACGTGACCCCGAAACGGCGGTGGTTGCGGTGCAAGCTGCGCTGACTGGTCACTTGGTGTTGTCCACAATGCACACCAACGATGCGCCTTCAGCCGTGGCTCGATTGATGGAGCTAGGTGTGCCTCCCTACCTGATTAATGCGACAGTGGTCGGCGTTTTAGGTCAGCGTTTGGTTCGCACACTTTGCGAACATTGTAAGTCGCCGCAGATGGTTGATATCAACCATTGGCGTGAGTTCATCAACCCTTGGCGGTCGCCAGCGCCAACAAACGCTTGTGGTCCTGTCGGATGTCTGGAGTGCCGGAACACAGGATTTCAAGGTCGCCTGGGCATCTACGAGTTGTTAGAGATGGACGACCCTCTACGTGCATTGGTACGAGATGAAGCTGATGTCGATGCCTTGCGTAAAAAAGCGTATCTCAACGGCATGAAACCCTTGCGAATCGGCGGTGCAAGACGTGTCAGTGATGGCGTGACGACAGTCGCAGAGGTGCTGAAAGTTTCCCCTGTCGCATTGTAATAATGCAGTGGGTGCGAACAGACAGATAGCGTCTATGCTGAGACCGTTGCCGTCGAAAAATAGGGCAGGTTCTCGCGATAAAGTAGTCATCCCACTGTTGACACGAGGGCTCTGTGGTTGGCGAACCATTTTTCTGCTCTTTGGCTGGCTTTGCCTTAT
Organism: uncultured Granulosicoccaceae bacterium; assembly: GCA_937965695.1. Lineage (GTDB taxonomy): Bacteria > Pseudomonadota > Gammaproteobacteria > CALCKW01 > CALCKW01 > CALCKW01. Next base: position 159,588 of record CALCKW010000024.1, on the reverse strand, counting down.
TTTGCAGTGCCTGTAAACTTGTGATCTGTTTGGCGGTTTGAGTCAGCTGGGTGTAAAGATAACGTTACATGCTGGTCTATCTCAATATCCGTCGCCCTGTTCGTTGTGTTGAGTTGTCGCACACTAATTTATATGAATAACGCCATGTATTCGAATAACTCCCCACTAGCGGTTGGATTTTCTGGCCTCCGCCACTATGTGACTGACATCGAGGACATACTGAGTCGATGCCGCTCCGGCATTGATCGCATGGCACAAGATCAAAGAGCGCTAGGCCAAGACTCGTTAGATCAAACCTTGATTGGCGAGTTGAGTGTTGAGAGTGGGTCTCGAGAGCCTTCGTTGGTGTATACGGATTTTGATCACTTAAGCCAAACGGACACCGGTGAGCACGTCTTTTTCGATGAGCCTGAATCCTCTGTCATTTACGCTCCTTCAAAAAGTAAGTCATCGACTTTGCCTGCATTCCTGAGCATTGCCGCCATCATTATCACCGGTGGCTTAACCGTGGCACTGATGCAGTACATGGAGAAAAACAAAGCGCCGTTAGCCAGTGAAAGTCTCGTGCAATTGGTCGAAGAGGCGCCGCCAATAGGCCGCGGACTCGTGTTAAATCCTGCGCAAATTCGTTACTGCATTGCACAGGGTATTCGACTGGGCGGGGCGGCGGAGAACAAAGACTCACTGAGCAAAGTATCTCAAAATCACCTGCAGTCGATGCGTACAGACTACGATAACCGGTGTGCAGAATATCGCTTCCAAGCTGGGGCCTTCGATGACGCTCGAAGACACGTCGAATCGCTGCGTGCTGACCTCCAGCATGAAGGGGTGGCGATGTTGGCATCCCTAGAGCAGTCGTCTTCGCAAGGGTCTGTTTTGCAACAGAGCCAAACACCGGAGGTCGGAGCGATGCGCGACGACGGAAAATTGCAGCAACAAGCCCTAAAAAACGGAGAGTCGGTGAGCGGTGCTACGCGAGCTGATGATGCTGGGGCTGTCGTTGGAAGTGCTCTGGTTTTTGATAACAGCCCGAGTAAGTTCATAAAAGACGTGCAGTGGCGTTTGTATAAATTAAAATACTACTCTGGACCCATAGATGGACTGGACAGTGTTGCTACTCAAAATGCCCTCAGAGGATTTTTTAGCGTGCATACCGAAGCTGCTGATGCCACAGAAGAGCGAGTTATTTTCCGTGCTATCGATAAAATTTATGAACAGCGGAACTGATGCATCTGTGAAAGCTCTTCATGCACCAAGTCAACGTTTTACTTTTGTTCGGAATAAAGCATGAGTGCAGAGGTACTCCAATACAAAGGTGTCGTGGCTGTATGTTTTGGCTGCGGTGCAGAAAAGAACAGTGTGTTTGGCGCCTGCATTAGCTGTTCTGCAAAACCTAAGCAGGAAGATGAAATCGTCGACTCTCTCGTGCTCAGCCGTTTCACCTCGACTGAACTGTTGTTATCGCAAGCCGTGGCAGAACGCTCCCCTGGTCTTGTCATCAAAGCAGCAGATCGTTCGGTTATGCGAGATGTTGCCAATGCTTTGCGAGACCCTCAGCTGCGTCAACTGCTGTCTCTACCTATCGAGTCGCGCCGACTCACGGCAAATACCGAGAATAGTCACAGCGACAGGCTCGAGCGCCTAGTGCAATTTGCCCACAGCGAATTTCCTGACGGCGAATATCAAAGCTTAGAAAGTTGTTTAGCAAGTGTTGATCAGCTCTCTTGCTGGGCGAAAAATGAGCAACTACTGCTTGCGCTGAGAGCCGAATCATCCACGGTGTCTACTGGGGTATTGCTAGAAACAATCGAAGAGATCGCACAGAGTAGTCGGGAGACCGACGAGGCTGATTTAAATCGCTATGTCGCATTGTTCGAAAGAGATGCTCAGGGCTTGAGTCAAGAAGACGGCCGTGAACTCTGGGCAGACTATGAGCGTTCTTTGGTCGATAGAATTGTCGTTTCGTTGGAAAGAGTTAGCACTGAAAACCTGATTTCCTTATTTGAGCGGTTGCAAATATCGACTGATCGCCGTCGAGATAAGCAGCCTTTGCCATTAGTTAAAGCGCTGATGGCGGTATACCAATCACACGCGATAGAGACATTGCGCACAGAGGGTGCAAACGCGGCCAGGTTGATCTCGGCTGTTCGTACTAGCGATTCTGACGAACCCGGTGTAGGGGCTTCATTGGTTAGGGAGTTAGAAATACTGCTAGCAAATTGGCGCAAAGTTGCCACGCCGTTGTCGGGGGCTAACGCCGATCGCGAGGTTTCTGGGATTCGTCGTGAATTACAACACGCCTTAGAGCAATTAGCAGAGCATTTGGTGGTCAACCAGCAAGATATCCGCTTATCTGAACAAGTGTCGAGACTGGCGTTGGAGTTACTGTGAGTTTATCCATAATAATGAAACAACCAAGCAGATTTCATCGGTGAGCGTTTTTAAGCAGCTAAGACACCGACGTTTGGGTAAACAAGAAGCGCGGTTAGACAGAGAAATTGATTCAATCGAAAGATTGATGGAGGACGAAGCCTACCAAAATACGTTTTTGAAGGCTGAAATGGCACAACGTGTTGCGATGGCGGACAGCGTCGATCGCGTATTAGGTGCTAGTGGGGAATTCGCGTTTGATTTGAACAACCCAATACCAGTCAATGGACCGTTGGGCGCATTAACGTATTTGTCACGTTTGAAAACCCTAGAAGGTGAGCGACTGCTGTTTCAGTGTCTTGGTGGCAATGACGCACTGCAAGTCTATGAAGCGGTGACCTATTCAGGTGACGATTGGTTCGTGCTCTTTATGGATTTGAATCATCCGCGTAAGTCGAATTTCCTTCCAAAAGGCTTTGAATTCAGCGGAGATGTCGCCATGTTCAGCGGTTTTGTCGACGAATCTATGGCTTTTCCCGAGGATTATTCTGAGCGAGTATCGCAACTTGATCCGCAGTTGGTGCCGGCGTATGCGCCTGATACGCGTTGGAGTGGGCATTTTGGGCAGGATCAGTATGAGCGTCCGCTTACCCATTGGGCAAAACTCGAAGCTTTGTTAGCTCAGGATCTGATTTAACAGCTTTTCAATCGGCGACTTCTTGGCTGTTGAAAAGAAGGGTATGCAGCCAACTTTATACACTTTCCTGCCATTCTGACCATCAGACACGCGCGCTAACTCCCCACTTCTCCTCATTTTTCCGTATTCGCTCGAATCTCGTTACCGGAACCTTTTGTATAACCCCCTTTGCGGTGAATTTTAATGGCAATTTGCCGTTAACCCAGCTGCAGGTGCGTGTTTGTACTCTGCCAATCAAATCCCGACCTTTAACGCTTCCAATGTGGGCGTCTATCCCAAGGTCGAGACTCGTGATCATCGCTGGGAGGCGCTTAGGTGGGGCAGTTCATGTCATCAGAAAGGTATTTAATCGATTTTCCGTCCGACAAAATGCTTGTCGAGCAAAAACTGGGTGCGGCTACAGAGCTTGCTGAGCTGACCTTTGACGGAGAACTTGATGATAGCCGTGCTATCAATTTACCCGCGTTATTCGCGGCATACCTGACCCGCTATAGCAATCTCACCGAGACAACCTTTCGTTTACGTTCTGGCGACGTCTGGGACGTGGAAGCTTATCGAGTGGATACGACTTCAACACTCGCAGCGGTTGAAGAAATCGAACTGCCAGAAGCGGCGGAACCTGATGATCGCGGCCTGGCACTCGGCTTATGCACGGAGACTATCGAGAAAGAAGCGTTGCTGGAGGCAAACCTAGATTTTGCTTTGTTGATCGAGCAAGGTGCACAAACTCGTCTGCGCTGTTATTACTCTCAAGAACATTTTGACGCAGACGGGATCAGGTTTCGACTCCATGCCTTTGCCGCCATGCTGGGTGATTTTCTAGAAAATCCTGATCGCGTACTGGCTGAATTGTCTCTCAGTTCAAAGCTTGACGCAGAAATGCTGGCCAAACTCAATAACGTGGCAATAGAATACGATGACAGTACTGTCATCCATCAGCGATTTGAAACGCAGGTAAGTAAAACGCCTGATGCAGAGGCTGTTTGCTTTAACGGTCGCAGCTTGAGCTACCGTCAACTGGACCATAGAAGTAATCAGTTCGCCCACTACTTGCGCAGCAAAGGCGCTGATTGTGGTGTGAAAATTGGGCTTTTTGTTGAGCGCAGCGAAGAAATGATTGTCGCGATGCTGGGCATACTAAAAACAGGGGCCGCCTATATACCGCTCGACCCTAGCTATCCGGCAGATCGCATCGCCTACATCGCAGAAGACTCCCGTGTGCCAATCATCGTTACACAAAAGTCTTTGTTGGCGCATCTCGATACTGAAAAAACACTGGCGGTCTTGATCGATGACATAGACAGCGAGTTGCAGGGAAACCCGACCACAAAATTACAAGCTGAAGTCCAAGCAGAAGACCCTATCTATTTAATTTATACCTCTGGCAGCACGGGAAAGCCTAAAGGTGTACAAATTACGCATCGCAACGCAGCAACTCTCGTTGAGTCGATGTTGCAAACAGCACCCTTAAATCGTGTCAGTCGCTCAATGACATCAACCTCGATAAGTTTTGATGTTTCGGTATCTGAGATTTTTTGCCCGCTTCTCAATGGCGGCTGCGTGGTTGTGGCTGATCGCGCTACAGTGACAAATCCTGTTGCGCTGGCCTCTTTGATTGAACGCGAGCGAGTGGATACAGTGCACGCGACTCCGTCATCTTGGCGACTATTGTTAGATACAGGTTGGGTCAACAAAGCGGTGATCGCGATCACCGGTGGCGAGCCCTATCCTCGTGAAATGGTTGCCCCGATGCTGGCGGCTTGTAAAGAGCTCTGGAACTTTTATGGCCCGACCGAGGCAACCGTGTTTGCCACAGGCTACCAAATCACTGATGCTACTGCCGCGGTAACGATTGGCAAAGTACTACCAAACTATACGATTCGTCTTTGCGATCAGAACGGTCAATCGGTGCCTTTTGGCGCAACAGGAGAGTTGTGGATAGGGGGGCCTGCGGTTTCTCAGGGTTACACCAATCGCGAAGATCTGAACTCGTCCCAATTCCCGGTCGTCGAAGGTGAAAGGTTCTATCGTACAGGCGACGGGGTCAGACTTTTGGCTGATGGCAGTATTGAATACTTCAGCCGGATTGACGATCAGGTAAAGGTCAACGGCTACCGAATCGAGTTAGGAGAAATCGAGGCAGCCTTGTCTGAGAATGACCAGATAGAACGTGGCGTAGTGGGTGTGCAGAGCACTGATGAGGGCGACAAGATGTTGGTCGCTTGGTGTTTAATGGAAGCCGACGAAAAATTTGACGTTACAGCAATTAAGAAAAGCCTCAGTAAAAAATTGCCTAGCTATATGGTGCCTGTCGCTTGGACTCAGGTTGAAAAAATACCCACCAATCCCAACGGTAAAGTTGATCGCAAAGCACTGCCGACTGTTGATTTTGCCGTGGGTTCTGAAAGTCAGAACACTCAGTTGGAGCCCCGTGTCGGGCTGTCGGAGCAATTGCACTTTTCGCGTGAGCTTTGGCTGCAAATGCTCAACCTTGAAAGTTGCGACGAGCAGACCAGTTTCTTTGAACTGGGCGGCACATCTATGTTGGCGCTGCAGTTTGTCAATCGAGTTAATGCAAGCACTGCTAGTGAACACGGTATTGTGGATTTCTTCAGTAACCCAACTTTACAAGCATGGTCAGAATACCTAGAAAAATGCGCCAAGCTAAAGCCCAGAGCTAAATCTGTACAAGAGCAACCTCGCGAAACGATATCACAAGACATCGCAATAGTTGGCATGGCAGTCAATGTGCCAGGTGCGAGTGGGCTTGCCCAATATTGGCAGAACATTGTCGAAGGGGTGGAGTCAATCTCTCACTTCAGTCGAGAAGAACTGCTGCAGGATCTGCCCGCTGAATTAGTTGACGACCCCGCTTATGTTCCTGCGCGTGGCGTGCTGACAGACTTTGATGCCTTTGATCATGAGTTCTTTGCCGTAACTCCACGCGAAGCCAGCATGACTGACCCCCAGCAGCGGTTGTTCTTGCAAACCGCATGGCACGCCTTCGAAGACGCCGGTCAAGTTGCTGAAGACTTTGATGGACTTGTCGGCGTATATGCTGGCACTTATAACAACACCTATCACAGCAACAACGCCAAAGCACATGACAATCTGATCGAATCAATGGGCGCTGTGCAAGAAATGATCGCTTGCGAAAAAGATTATGTTGCAACTCGTGTTGCACATAAGTTAAATCTGAAAGGGCCAGCCATATCAATTCATACTGCTTGCTCGACGTCGATGGTTGCCATTGCTCAAGCCTGTGGCGCGCTTCGGTTGGGGCAATGTGATATGGCTGTGGCCGGTGCCGCAACAGTCACCGCACCTGTTGCAAGCGGGCACGAGTTTCAAGAAGGCGGTGTATTTTGTAGCGATGGCCATACTAAGAGCTTTTCCGCAGACGCTACGGGCACAATGTTTTGTGATGGTGTGGGCGCCGTTGTACTCAAGCGGGTGGATGATGCGGTAGCAAGTGGCGATAGAATCTACGCTGTTATAAAAGCCGCAGCGATCAACAACGATGGCGGCGGTAAAATGAGTTTTATGGCCCCGTCTAGTGATGGTCAGGCCGCCGTGATAGAGACTGCACTAAGAGAGAGTGGTGTACCTGCCGAGACGATTGGGTATGTAGAGGCGCACGGCACCGCTACTCCCGTTGGCGACCCGATAGAAATCGAAGGACTGCGTCGAGCCTACGAGTCCTTCACTGATCGACTTCAGTTTTGTGCCATCGGGTCAGTAAAAAGCAACGTTGGACATTTAACAGCAGCCGCTGGAGTCGCTGGATTAATAAAAACGGCGCTCTCGCTCCATCATAAAATTATTCCGCCAAGCTTGTTTTGTGAGCCCGTAAACCCTGCTATCAGATTTGAACGTACGCCATTTTATCCCGCCGCAAAACGAGAAGACTGGGTATCTGCGGAGCATCCGCGTCGTGCGGGCGTTAGTTCCTTTGGGGTGGGAGGCACAAATGCCCACGCGATTCTAGAAGAGTTTGATGCGACAAAACGCGTATTAAAAAGTGCTCGTTCGCGTGAGCTGTTATTGCTGTCCGCGAAAACCCGTGAGTCATTGGATACCGCGTCTACCGAGCTATCTGAATGTTTGAAAGAATCTAAGGTGCACTTAGCTGATGTCTCGCATACATTGCGTAGTGGTCGTAGGCACTTTAGCGAAAGACGATTTGTTGTTGCTAATCAAGAGCAAGCTGTAGCGCGGTTAGCTAAGCCTGAAGACTCGTTTAGTGGTTTTTCGGGCGCGGTGAAAACTGCTGGAAAAGTTGTCTTTATGTTTCCAGGGCAGGGCAGTCAATATGCGGGAATGGGTTGCAACTTATATCACAGCGAAGCGGTATATCGAGAAGCGGTCGATCAGTGTGCAATGTTGTTACAGCCTGAGTTGGGCATGGATATTCGTGAGTTGCTTCTGGCTCAGGGTGAAGACCTCGAGGCTGCACAAGAACTCCTCAATCAAACTAGATTTACGCAACCGAGCCTATTTGTAACAGGCTATGCGCTGAGTCAACTCTGGCAGCACTGGGGCGTTCAGCCGGCGGCGCTGATTGGGCACAGCATCGGAGAGTTTGTCGCGGCGCATCTTGCAGGTGTTTTTAGTTTAGAGGATGCATTATTTTTGGTTGCGAGGCGCGGGGCCATGATGCAGGCCCTGCCGAGCGGTTCAATGCTGAGTGTGCGATTGGGTGAGCTCGCGCTGGCTGAAATACTGCCAGCGACATTGTCTATTGCTGCCGTCAATGGTGCCAGTTTGTGTGTTGTCGCCGGTGAAAACGATGATATTGCCGACTTCGCCCAGCAGTGTGAACAACAAGAGATTGTTTGTAGAACGCTACAGACATCCCATGCGTTTCATTCACACATGATGGAACCTATCGTCGATGAGTTCACTCGCTTGGTCGCCTCCATTGAGCGCAGGGCACCTAGCATCGACATAGTGTCGACAGCAGATGCGCAGTGGCACAGTGCGGAAAGCGCAACTGATCCGAGCTACTGGGCAGGACATTTGCGTCGTGCGGTGCGTTTTGCCGAGGGAGTACGCGTTTTGTGGGAGAAGCAAGACTATGTGCTTTTGGAGCTAGGGCCTCGTGCTACAGCGACCACATTGGCACGACAGCAAAGCAGCGACCCCACCCGGAAAATAGCGATACCGTCGCTTTCAGACAATGCTGTCGATGACCGAGAAATCGATGCAATTCTAAGCGCAGTCGGGCGGTTGTGGCAGTGCGACATTGACCTAGATTGGTCGGCGATTCAAGGCGATGTTTCGCGCAGAATTGTCAGCTTGCCAGGATATGCATTTGCTAAGAATCGTTTTTGGCTTAAGTCAGGACACATTTTAAAGCGAGAACAAAACGACAGTACTAAAGTTGTTGCGAATTTAGCGGCGACTCCCGTTCAAGAAAATCAGACCATTTATAGTGAGAGTGCCGCGATGACCGTTGCAACGCAAAGTCGACAGCAAAATTTAGTTTCGTTGCTAAAAGATCTGTTTGAAGATACCTCTGGTATTGATCTCAAAAGCGCAGATACAAGCAGTAATTTTATGGGGCTTGGTCTGGATTCTCTCTTCCTGACACAAGCAGGAAATTCAGTCAAAAAGAAATTTGGCGTCGTGGTCAGCTTTAGGCAGCTCATGGAAAGCCTCAGCAGCTTTGATGCGCTGGCTACACACTTGGACAGCGAATTAGATGCGGGAAAATTTGAGCCCGAAGTGGATGTCGCGGTTGCAGAAGTAGCACCAGTAGTCGCTGCACCAGTGCAGCAACAAGTGTTATCACAGCCAGTGGTTGCCGCGGCATTACCTGTTGTTCCTGTGATGGCGCAGGCAAGCCTGCCTGCGATGGCCGGCGGTGCAGTCGAGTCTCTTGTCCAGCAGCAACTGCAGTTGATGTCTCAACAGCTTCAACTGCTTGGTGGTGCCTCAGGTGCAGCAGTGGCTGTGGAAAGTGTGGCGAGTGCTCCTGATGCAGTCGCACCTCAGCCGCAAGTATCTGATCGGCCAGCACCGGTTGTCCCAGCGCAACTAGCAGAAAAGACAGACGCGACGCTGGAAGCCAAGCCTTTTGGCGCGCAGGCTAGGATATCTACGGAACAATCGGGTGAGATGTCGACGTCGCAACTCGCCAATTTGCAGCGTTTTATAGTTAGCTACAACCAGCGAACAAAATCCTCAAAGGCTTATGCCCAAGAACATAGAGCAACTTTTTCAGATCCAAGAATCGTCAACGGTTTTACACCTATGTTAAAGGAAGCAATTTATCCAATGGTGGTAAATCGCTCCTCTGGTAGCAAGATATGGGATATAGACGACAACGAATATATCGACATTACAAACTGCTTTGGTGCTAATTTTCTTGGTTACGGTGTTGAGGAAATTAAAGAAGCTCTGCATCGCCAGATTGATCTTGGATTTGAGATAGGTCCGACGACACCAGATGCTGGTGAAGTGGCCAAGCTTGCTTGTGAACTGACAGGAAACGAGCGATTTGCATTTTGCAACACTGGATCAGAAGCCGTGCTTGGAGCCGTGCGGGCAGCTCGTAGTATCACCGCACGAGATGTTGTCGTCTCGTTTAATGGTGATTATCACGGCTTATTCGACGAGGTAATCGTTCGTGGCTCACCTTCGCTCAAGTCGTTTGCCGCTGCTTCGGGTGTTCCCCAAACCGCTGTAAGCCAAACCCTAGTTTTAGACTACGGTGCAGATGAAGCGTTGAATCAGATCCGAGACCGTGCAGAAGACATTGCTGCAATATTGGTAGAGCCGGTACAGAGTAGAAACCCTGGGCTTCAGCCTAGAGAGTTTTTACATAAACTGCGAGCTCTGACGGAAGAGTTAGATATCGCTCTAATCTTCGACGAAGTGATTACGGGATTTCGTATCGACCAGGGCGGCGCGCAGGCTCACTTTGGTGTGCGTGCCGATATCGCAACCTACGGCAAGATTGTGGGAGGCGGTATGCCCATCGGTATGATAGGTGGTAAGGCGAAATACATGGATGCCTTTGATGGCGGTCAGTGGCAGTTTGGTGACGAGTCTGCACCAGAAGTAGGTGTTACCTACCTTGCGGGTACCTTTGTTCGCCACCCACTGGCGATGGCTGCTTCAAAGGCGCTGCTATTGGCAATCAAATCATCGGGACCCGAGCTCTACAAAAAAATAAATGAGCGTGCTGACGGAATGGCCGAGGAGTTGAATGCTTATTTTGAAAAATGCGGCGTTCCGTACAAACTAGCCAACTTTGGTTCGCTGTTTAAATTAGGCTACCCATTAGGGTCGAGTAACGCTGAATTGCTGTTCTTATTTGCGCGGTACCGTGGTCTACATATATGGGATGGTTTACCCATGTGTCTAACCGCGGCTCACAGTGAGGCTGATGTCGCTCGAGTCGTCGAAATACTCAAGGCTTCGGTGGACGATATGCTCGAGAATGGGTTTCTGGGCGAACAACAAGAACCCATCTTTGGTGATGTCAATCAACGAGTGCGCCTCATCGATGGAAAAGAAGGCAGCGTGAGCTGGGCTGCTCGAGATGAGCGCCAAGACGAAAGCTTCAAAGCCGTCAAATAAAGTAGTACTGAGACATAATTACAGATGAAAACAATGGCCAATAACGAGTCTGGTTCTCTTTCGCAAGGCAAAGCTCTTCCGACATCGGGTTCTCAGCGTGAAATTCTCGCGTCTGTTGCTCTGGGTGATGATGCTTCTTGTGCATTTAATATGTGTATGCAAGTGGATTTCCAAGGTCGACTAGATACTGTTGCATTGAATCATGCTGTCACAGCTTTAGGCCAACGTCATCAACTGTTGAGAGCAAGGTTTTCTGCAGACGGGGAAACGATGCAAATCGACTCTGCATCAGATGTCGAACTGCAAGTTGTAGACTTAACGCTGAAGAGCCCTGAGGAAACTAGCTTCGCCGTAGAGCAGGTTCGCCAGCGAGAAGTTTCAGAAGCATTTGATCTGGTCAGCCGACATGCTTGGCGCATTCATTTTCTGCTTCTGGATGACAATACTAGTTGTATTATATTTACGGCACATCATGTCATTGTCGATGGTTGGTCACTAGCTGTCTTGCGCGAAAATTTAGAATCACTCTACAACGCCAGCATGGAGAACAAAGAGCCTGATCTAGAATCCGCAATTCCATTTGATCAATACTTGCGTTACCTTAGTGAGCAGCAAGAGAGTGGAGCAAGAGACGCTTCACGTGATTATTGGGTAGAACAATTTTCCTCCGGTGAACCTGTCGTTGATTTTCCGCTGGACTATGCTCGGCCTCCGCAAAGAACCTATGCGGCTGATCGGTGTGATGTAAAGATCCCGCGTGAAGTTGCAGATAGGCTACGCCAAATGGCGAGAGAGCAAAACAACAGTCTATTCAATGTTCTGTTTTCCGCATTTTATAGTTATCTATATCGAAGCAGCGGTGCTGAAGATCTTGTCGTCGGCATACCCGCCGCGGGTCATTCGGTAGCTGGTCTATACGAAATGATCGGCCATTGTGTGAATATTCTACCTGTACGTCAGCAGTTAGCGGGTACGCACAGTTATGCTGATCTTTTGCAGTCTACGCGCAGCAAAATGCTGGATGCACAAGACAACCAAGGCTTTACATTTAGTGAATTAATGGGCTGTCTAGATCTACAGCGAGATGCCTCACGTATCCCGATTGTTTCTATGCTGTTTAACATCGATCAGGATCCGGGAACTCACAACTTTGCGGGTATTCCTGGTCAAGCTAACATAGTGCCTCATCGTTACGAGAACTTCGAAGTATTTTGTAACATCTTGGATCGCAAAGGAGAGCTCACTGTTGAGTGGGCATACAATTCTCAGCTTTTTTCCGCAGAGGCCACCGAACACCGAGTTCATTCATTTGTAGCACTTTTAACGCAGATAGCGAATGCACCCCGGTTGTTGTTGGATGATTTGAGCTTGCTCTCCTCTCTTGATCAAGAAATTTATAACAAGGTTAATAACACCCATCAGGACATGGCGCCGAACGCAACCGTGTTGTCATTGCTAGAGGATGCGCTTGCAAGCCATGGTGATTCTGACGCTTTAGTAGCAGGGGGAACACGTCTCAGTTATGTAGAGTTACATCAACAGAGTAACCAGCTCGCCAATTATTTGCACTCTACGGGAGTAAGTAAAGGAGACTGGGTTGCCTTATGTTTGCAACGCAGTGAACAAATGGTGGTTGCGATCATCGCCCTGATGAAAATTGGCGCCACTTATGTGCCACTTGATCCAGCTTATCCTGCAGATAGAGTTGCATATATCATAGATAACGCAAATGCTTCGGTCATTATTAGCCAGAGCAATCTTGTTGAATCACTTCCGGCACACCAAGGGTCAAACATCTGTTTGGATTTGATTAAGTCCAAATTGGAACAACAATCAAAAGAAGCACCGGTTTCAGTTAGCTTGAGTTCGGATGATCTGATCTACGCAATTTATACCTCTGGCTCAACAGGGAACCCCAAAGGTGTAAAGCTCAAGCACGTAAATGTGACTAATTTCCTCATCAGCATGGCAAGAAAGCCAGGTTTGACTTCTAGCGATCGATTGGTGGCGGTGACGACCTTGTCATTTGACATAGCGGTTCTTGAGTTAATGCTCCCACTGACTGTCGGTGCCTGCGTCATAGTAGCGACGCGTGATCAAGCGACTGATGGCGATGCGCTCCAAGCATTGATGAGTGCCGAAAAAGCAAATGTTCTACAAGCAACCCCGGCGACCTGGCGCATGTTGATCCAGGCTGGTTGGAAAGGGCAGCAAAACTTGAAAGCACTGGTTGGTGGTGAGGCATTACCACGTGATCTAGCCATGCAACTCGCGTCGTGTACCAGTGAATTGTGGAATATGTATGGGCCCACTGAGACTGCAATTTGGTCGACATGTGAGCAGGTCGTTCCTGCTGCAAGTAGTATCTACATTGGCAAGCCTATTGATAACACAAAAATTTATTTGCTTGACGAACGAGGACATCCTGCGCCGGTGGGTTTGCCTGCAGAGCTGTTAATCGGTGGCACTGGTGTTTGTGCAGGTTATCACTTGCGCGATGATCTCAACGATGCCGTTTTCATCCAAGACATTTTTTCGCGAGATATAAAAGCAAAACTATACCGGACGAGGGATCGCGTAAAACTGCACCCGGATGGGCGTTTGGAATACCTTGAACGGATGGATAACCAAGTAAAGGTACGTGGTTATCGTATTGAGTTGGGTGAAATAGAAACGGTTTTGGGCGAACAACCTGGGGTAGAAGATTGTGCTGTTCTTGCCCGAGAGGACAACCCAGGAGACGTTCGACTAGTTGCCTATGTATGTTCAGTTGATGGGAAGATGCGCGAACGTGATTTGTCTCTAGGATTGAGACAGCGGCTACCAGAATTCATGCAACCACAGCACTTTGTGTTGATTGCCGATATGCCGCGCACGCCTAATGGAAAGCTTGATCGCAAAGCTCTGCCTCCACCAGTTGCAAGGGAAGATAGTGATCAGCCGGATAAAATACTGGCACGCACAGCCACTGAGCGCTGGGTTGCTGAGCGTTGGACAGGACTGATCGACAATAAAAATATCGGGGTAGATGACAACTTCTTTGCTCTGGGCGGACATTCGCTACTGGCCATGCGTTTCATAGCTGAGAGCCGAAAGGCATTTAGTGGGTCCATCAGTCTGCGCATGTTACTCAGTGATTCTTTGGCTCAAGTTGCTGTCACGCTTGAACCAAATGACAAACCTGTCGTGGAACCAGACGTTATTACAGGTGCTAGCTTGAAGAAAAGCTCACCCCTAGATATATATTTTGCGCGGTCGCTCGATCAAACTTTTTTCTGTGCCTACCATGCACCTGCTAACGAAGCGAAACCGCAACGAGCCGTATTGCTAGTGCAATCATTGGGACATGAATATCAGCGCGGTCATCGTGCGATGCAAGAAATAGCTACTGCTTTGAGTAAAGCAGGATGTGCGGTTTTGCGTTTTGACTATCGCAATACTGGAGACTCACCTGGTGAGTCTGACCAGCTCAAACTCAGCCAACTGCAACAAGATCTAGTGGCTGCTACCGATGAGCTCTGTGCCAAGAGCGGATGTCAGGAGGTTGAATTATTATCTTTGCGTGTGGGAGCGCTATTAGCTTGCTCTGTAGCGGACAGCCGTTGGTCAAAGCACTTTGCATGGGATCCGGTGCTCGATGGTGCCGACCACTATCAATTGCTGCAGAAATTGCATTTCGACTCCCTCAATGATTTGGATCGGTATATTTCTCCTCGCTCTGTTGACGAGAGTGAGCAAGATGAGCTTGTGGGTTATTCTTATCCGCCTGAATTTGTCAAAGAGATTTCAGCCTTAAATAAAACATGTGTAAGCAATTTGGAATTACTTCTTTCAACCGGTGAGTCATCGTTCACAGGCGAAAAGGTGACTCGTTTGCAGTTGACGCCAGATTGGCAAGATCGTGATCACACTGAAACTCACTTACAAATGCCTGCAGATTTAGAGTTGCTGGTTAAGACGATTACGGGGGATGCGCCATGAAAGAAACACTTTGCCAGTTCGGGAATGAAAATGGTTTAGTCGGCATTTTTACACAGCCAGACAAACCCATTGATCCAGGTGCCCCTGTCGTTGTATTGCTTAGTGCAGGTCTGCTACACAGAGTTGGTCCTTTTCGTTTGTATATTTCATTAGCTCGAAAGTTGGCCGAAGCAGGAGTGAGTAGTCTGCGCTTTGATCTCTCTGGTGTCGGTGATAGTGAAAGCAGCAAGGTCGCAGCATCTATTGAAGAGCGTACCTTGGTGGATATTGGTAGTGCCTATGATTTTTTGCTTGAACACTATGGTGTCGAAAAATTTGTTGTAGGTGGGTTGTGCTCTGGAGCAGATGATGCGTTCAGAGCGGCCTTACATGATCAGAGAGTTGTTGGCAGCTTTCAACTTGACGGTATGGGATATCGTACCAAGCGTTTTTATAAAGGCTTGATGATTGATCACTATCTTCCGCGTTTGGCGAGCGCTGAAAAATGGAAGCGCTTAGCTGGTCGACTCGGTGGGCACCAGCAGGTGGAATTGCAGTCTTTATCGGGTGGAGGAGATGCTGATCTTAACCGCTCAATGCCTTCGATAGAGCAAGCCACTTCTGGCTTAGCTGAAATGGACAGACTTGGCCAGAAGTCATTACTGATATACACAGGGGGCGTTAGCGAATATTACAACTACAGCGGCCAGATCTTTGACAGTATACCAGCGGCGAAACAATACAAGGGTGTTAGTGAGTGTTACCTTCCCGACAGTGATCACACTTATATGCTAAAGCGAGACCGAGAGAAGGTGCTCTCGGTATTGTGTGATTGGTACAAAGCCAGCTGGCCACTAGCTGCTTGACAGCATTTACTTACGGATTTGCCGTTGAGGTTAGATAAAACGAGTTAAGCTCGTTTTGGCGCTAAACTCAAAGTGCTTTTATATTTAGTGCTTGGCAGTTTTCTCCTTCACTTCTTGGCGCCGCTAGCTCGAATTCAAAAATCTGGTCACGCGTTGGTAACCCTGCTGAGTCGTAGCCATTTGGCAATTCGGAATCGTAGAAAAAAACTGTCTGGTAGGGCGAAGATTCGTCGCGAGAATCTATGATCCAGATACCTGGAGAGACTTCCTGCATAAATCGCATAAAACCAAAAGGTTTTGTTTCATGGTGGTAGTAACAATGGCCACGAACCCGTGAGCCTATGTCTCCCCAGTTGAGATCGTTACGTTGCTCACTGTTGTATTCTTGCGGGGGGACTAGCTCTGGAACTAAATAACCTGACATAAACATATCAGCTTCTCGACGAAGATCAGTCGAGACGTTGTCGAAAGCAACAACTTCCACGCGGCAGCCTTTGGACTGCAGTGCTCTTACCACTTGAACAAAATCACCGTCTCCAGTTGCAAGCACTACTCGGTCAAGGTTGACAGACTGCAGTAAGACATCAACTGCCAAATCTAAGTCTGCGTTCGCTTTGGAGCGGCTCTCACCCTCGCTGTCTTGATACCAACGAACCATCTTCTGGATGACTTTGAACCCATAGTCTCTGACTCGATTATGGAAGTTTTGCTCGCGCTTGAGGTAGTCATAATCGGTTTCACCCCTTTTTGGGTCGAAGGCTAGGTAGGTGTTTAGGCGGAGCGGCTCTGCCCCATCACGGGTAGCAAATTCTCTAAGCACGTCATAACGCATCCGAAAACCTCCATTTCTACGGATATTTTCACCGTCAACGTACACACCTACTTTTATGTTTCTTTGGGTAGCTGCCAATTTGCCTTCCTGTTTAAGTCGCGAATGACTTCAAGATTGTGGAATTATTCTAGGGCTCTGTTTATGAACTTTACACTTAAGTCATTTTGTAATTTCTATTCAACTATGACATTATTGCTAATTATTTCAAATAGATAAATAGTCTATGTGGAACTGATTCTGTGTTAAACAAACCCTAACACATGCGCATTTACTTTTGTATTGGTGATCAAGCGCCTATAAATAGAGGGAGCGTCCAAGTTTCTCTCGTTTGTGTAATGGCGCCTCATCTTGAGTCGTCTTAGTATCTACTCAAAGGAGCCAGAAAAACATGGATGCGACGACCTCTATACTGAAGCTATAGGGTTTTTGAACTTTATATCTACAAGACGCTGTGATCTCAGATTGTGATCCGTAACCTGATTTTTAATCATGCTTAGATCTGCCCTTATACTGCTGCTAGTGGCGTGTTTTTCACCGCTTGCAGCCGACGAAAAAGACAGCGCTTCTCCCAGTGAAGCAAAGGTGAGAGAGCCTGCAAAAGTCATAACCACCGCCAGTGGCTTGAAATACCGTGTCTTGCAACTAGGCGTTGGCCGTGATGCCCCAGAACTCGATGATCGCGTAACTGTGCACTATTCAGGTAAGTTACCCGATGGAACTGAGTTTGATAATTCGCGTAAGCGTGGGCGGCCGATTAGCTTTCCACTTAGCACTGTCATCGAAGGTTGGACCGAAGGCCTTCAGTTGATGACTGAAGGCGCTAAATACCAGTTCATTGTTCCACCAGAGCTTGCGTATGGTGAAAAGGGAGTTAGCGGTATTGTAGGGCCCCAAGCAACGCTTGTGTTTGATGTTGAACTTTTGAAAGTCGAACATGATGCTGATACAAAGTAAAAAGTAGCCACGCAGAATACGCATTGGCGAACGTGCCAATCTGACGCCTACCTCCAGACTGCTATCATTGTAGGTAGCCTCAGATAAAGTCCGGTCAGTGACGTCGACAGCGTGAGCATGACTTGATCTTAGGTTCCTTAGACACAGCGTTGTGTATTGTTATTGATGTGCAAAGCTGATGTAGACCTTGGTATTCATACAAGTGATTTTTCAGAGAACAAAAATGACAATTCAAGTAGGCGAAAAAGTCCCCGACATCGACGTGACGATCATGGGTGAAGATGGGCCAAAAAAAGTATCTTTAGTCGCGGAATCGGCTGGTAAAAAAGTTATTTTGTTTGCCGTACCTGGCGCCTTTACTCCAACTTGTACAGCGCAACATTTGCCTGGTTATGTGCGCACAGCGGATGATTTTTTTGCAAAAGACGTTAGCGGCATTGTTTGTATCTCCGTGAATGATGTATTTGTGGTTAGCGCGTGGGGAGAAATGCAGGGTGCTGATCGTCTTGTCATGGCAGCAGACAGCGATGGATCATTTACAAGAGCAGTTGGATTACAGGTCGATTTAAGTGCTTTTGGGCTTGGGGAGCGTTCGCAACGTTATGCGATGTTGTTAGATGATGGTGTTGTGAAACACTTGTGTGTTGAGCCTGGGCCAGGGTTAACGGTTAGCAGCGCTGAAAGTATGTTGGCATTGGTATAGGTATGCAGACCATGGGAATTGCTTTAGCGCTGCATGTTGTCGCCGTCGTTGTTTGGGTTGGCGGGATGTTCTTTGCCTATATGGTGTTGCGACCCTCTGCCGCTCAAGTTCTGCAAGTATCTGACCGGCTGACATTGTGGGTTGAAGTGCTATCAGGTTTTTTTCGCTGGGTTGGTCTCAGTATCTTTCTCTTGCTTGGCACAGGATATTGGATGATTTTCGGAGGCTTCGGCGGATTTGCGGGAGCAGGGGCTTACATCCATTTGATGCACGGTGCCGGCCTTTTGATGGTGGTGGTCTTTGCTCATATTGTCAGTATGCCTTTTAAGCGTATGACCGCGTTGATTCAACAGGAAAACTGGGCTGATGGTGCCGCGGAGCTGGCACGAGTGCGTCGGCTAGTGGGTGTTAACTTAATTCTGGGTTTGCTCACTGTCGTCGTTGCGACTGTTGGGCGTTATGGAATGATTTAGCCGATGGAATATGCGAGCGAAGAAGCGATAAACGCAATAAGATCCTATCCAGCTTCTGAGGCTGGGTGCCAGCGTTGGATTATTTGGCTTCAGGCTCGTCAGGATAGGTCGGAAGAATCGGGTTTGTTGCTTCAAGTTCGAGTAGGTTTATCTGTTGAAACGGATGGTGTCAATCGATACGGCCTCATAGGTCAGTTGGTCCATCAGACTGTTCCCGGCTGGGGTTATAGTTTTTATCGGTATGAAGGGCAGCCTGTTGTAACAAGTACTCGCGTGGGTAACATGGGTTTTGGCGCGGAAGACTCAGTTATCTGGAACTCACCGACGTCGATCCCCTATAACAGCCGATTACCAATCGTCATTTACACGCCTGAAAAAATGCAAGTCTCTCATCGCATATTTGAAATTGTCAGTGATTATCAATCTGCTCAACCTGGTTAACAGTAGTTGTAAACAAACGGTACACGTCGTGAGGTGCTGTAACGTTTCTAATACATATTGGCTTTCTTAAGTTGACGATTAGCCAAAATAACCCTAAAATTCGCGCCTTAAGCCAGTAGGGCTTGTGTGGATTCAAGGTTGTCCGTGTCGAATATATCCGACCTTTGCGACTTTGCATCATGCTTTGTTCGTCCGCTTGGGAAATTGTGATGGCATCAATCCAATTGCAACTTAAGCGCAACGGCGTATTTTTCGTTCGAGTAAATACTTATCTCAAATCCTCTCGGTTCTTGGTCTCAATGAGCTGTTCCGCAGCGTTGACCAACTCAAAACAATTGCTCTCTGTGCAATTGGCGAGGTTACCAGCGGGTAATAACGTTGCATTAAATATGTTTGACGCCCTAACTGGCGGCCGCTAGCTCAATGTTAAACCTCTCTAATTGCACAAGTTTTCATCAAATAGTCTGGCAATTAGCGGATTTCCCAATTCTACAATGGCAAGCTTGCCGTCTAATCTTTCTCAAAGGTGCGAAAACGCCAAAGTCTGTAGAACCTCTGCCGATTCCTAGGGATATGCTCGCTCTTACACTTGTTAGTGTGCGAGTACGCTAGGTGTTGATTGTCTTAAGGAAAACGTTCAAGGGTTTCCAAAGGCGGCCAGTTACGGCGAATAAAGGCTTTTATGGTCGAGGCCTGTACCAATTTTCAATCTCAATCCACGGAGTGACCCGTTGATGTCTCAGGACAACCACTTAGCACGCGTTAAATCTCAAATTGCCGATCATGGTGTCGATCTTTCTGGTGATTTTTACTACAACCTATCTTTTGATGAGTTGTTTGCTCATGAAACAGACCCCAGCTTAGATGGTCTTGAAAAAGGCCATGAGACTAGCACAGGAGCTGTCTGCGTTTATTCTGGCAAGTTCACAGGCCGTTCCGCAAAAGACAAATACCTAGTACAAGATCAAACGACGTTAGACACCGTTTGGTGGAAGGATGGCAACAACGGCTCAGACAATCAGCCGCTGCAGACCGAAACGTGGAAAGCGGTCAAAAGTGTTACCTCCAAGGATTTAAGTCAGCAGAAAAAACTCTATGTCATGGACGTTTTCTGCGGCACCAATCCAGAGACTCGCCTGGCTGTACGGGTGGTGACAGCTGTCGCTTGGGCCGCACATTTTGTCAAAAATATGTTCATTCGACCAAGCGATGAAGAGCTGCAGGATTTTGACCCCGATTGGACAATCTTGCATGCGCCTACGGCAGAATTTAACGACTACGCTGCTCATGGAATGCGTTCTGAAGTCTATGCCTGCTTTAATATCTCAGATCGAGCAACCTGCGTAGGTGGCACTTGGTATGGTGGCGAGTTGAAGAAGGGCATCTTTTCGATGATGAACTACTTCTTACCGTTAAAGGGGATTGGCTCGTTTCACTGTTCGGCTAATGAAGGCCAAGACGGCGACACCGCACTGTTCTTTGGTTTGTCGGGTACGGGTAAGACAACCTTATCTACTGACCCAAAGCGCGGTTTAATTGGTGACGATGAGCATGGCTGGGATGACCAAGGCGTATTCAATTATGAAGGCGGCTGTTACGCCAAGACCATTGATTTAACGGCTGAAAAAGAACCGGAGATATATGGTGCAATTCGTCGCAACGCGTTGTTAGAGAACGTACCGTTGAAAGACGGCGTACCAGATTTTGCCGACAACTCGTTAACCGAAAACACCCGCGTCTCATATCCAATCGAGCACATCGACAATATTGTTCGTCCGGTATCTCGTGGAGGCCATCCGAAGAACATCATCTTTCTGACCTGTGATGCGTTTGGTGTATTGCCTCCCGTGAGTAAGCTAGATGCCGAACAAGCTAAATACTATTATTTGAACGGTTACACCGCGAAGGTAGCGGGTACAGAGTTGGGGCTTACTGAACCAACAGCTGCATTTTCAGCGTGTTTTGGTGGTGCTTTTCTAACCGTGCATCCAACTCAGTATGGAGAAATTTTAGGCAAGAAGATGGCCGAACACGGTTCGAATGCTTGGCTGCTGAACACAGGTTGGAGTGGTGGGGGTTACGGTGTGGGCGAACGCATGTCGCTCAAGATTACCCGTGCCATCATCGACGCGATTTTCGATGGTAGTTTAGCGTCTGCAGATTTCAGCGACATGGCAGTGTTTGGTCTAGCTATGCCGACTGCTGTAAACGGCGTAGAATCCAGCATTCTAGAGCCTCGCAACACATGGAGCGATAAAGCAGCCTACGACGCCCAACGCGACAAACTGGCTAACATGTTCGTCAAAAACTTTGATCGATACACGGATACCGAAAACGGTAAATCCTTGGTAGCGGCAGGACCAAAAGTCTAACGGCACTACAAACACGGGCGCTTAGCCGCCATTTTATCTTTACTTACGGGCGCTCTTCTAGCGCCCGTTCTTGTGTGTAGTCTAGTCTCGATTTCAATCGCACTGCAGTTGCTGATTCTTTGGGTGCTCTTTGCAGCGCCTGTTCGAAAAAGCTCGCCGCAGCCAAGTAATTTTGTAGAGATAAGTAGTGTTCACCACGCCATCGTAGGGTATTTAATTCATCGCCTGCTTGGTGAAAATAAATTGACAGTGATCGATAGGCCAGAGGCCAGTTGCTGTCATGCTCACGTAAATAGGCGCGAAGTGAGTCAGCTGCCTCTAGGTGTTGATCAGCGTCAGCCAATATCTCCGCTTTGTGATGGATCACCGGATACCAATCGGGGAAGTTAATTTGTAGATCGGACAGCACTGCCAAAGCTGTATCCAAGTTTCCCTGTGCAGCTTCAATACGCGCCAGCAACAACTTGGCATTGCGATGTGATGCCAAATCTTTGTTTAAGTTCTTTAGTGCTTTTGCGGCGCCATTTGCATCATCATCTCGAAGCGCTGCAAGCGCGAGCGCATAAGGGCGCGTCTCGTTAGTCACGGGTGCGCCGACCAAGGTAGCGGTGCGTGCGCGCATTAAAGCAAAAGCAATTTTGTCATCGGTGCCGTCTTTGGTGAACGTGCGCGCGCTTTCCCAAGCGTCGGCAATGCGTGATTGCGTGACAGGGTGTGTTTGAAGGTACTCCAAACCTTGTCCACGATTGAGCTGTTCTTGCACGGCAAGTCCTTCAAACATTTCAGCCATACCTTCAGCTCTAAAGCCAGCGTTGCTCATGAATCGTTGGCCTGCTCTGTCGGCTTCGCGTTCATGGGCTCTCGAGTAATCTAACAAACTTTGATTAGCACTCGCTAATCCAGAGTAAATGGTTGCCTGAGCTGCATCTGGATTATCGCGAAGTACGAGAGCTGCTGCGATAAGAGCAGCCATTGCGGCGATATTCGCTTGCCCTTGACGTTCCATAAAACGGTGAATATGTCGTTGACTTAAGTGAGCCAATTCATGCGCAAGTACGCTGACCAGCGCTGACTCCGTGCTGGAGTTGAGAACCAAACCCGCAAATACGCCGATATATCCGCCGGGTAAAGCAAAAGCGTTGACTGAGCGATCTGCAAAGAAGGTTAGATCGATTTTGTACTCATCTAAGCCGTTGGCACTTCGTAAAGTAATGAGAAGTTGGTTGAGATAGTCGTAAATCTCTACGTCGTTAAGCGTGGGATTGTGCTGTGTTGCGCTGATCATCGCAGCGCGACCCAGTGCGGCCAATTTGCCATCGTCTGCACCTGAATTGCCAAGATTGGGTAGGGCAGCACCGGCATTAGCGCTGAACAGCGCGAAGGCGAAGCTAATCGAGAACGACCACTGTTTAAGCGTGCGTCTTGGGGGTGTCTTGGCGCGGCTGCTAACACCAGATAGAATGTTTGTTTTTGGCGAAATCTTCATGGCCTCTTTCGACGAACTTGCTACGGATCACACGCTTGACGCGACTGGGCTCAATTGCCCTTTGCCCATTCTACGGGCCAAAAAGACGCTTGCGTCAATGGATTCTGGTGAGACAGTGCATATTATTAGCACGGACTCTGGATCTTCTCGGGATTTCCCCGTTTTTGCCAAACAACTCGGACATGCTCTAGAACATGTCAGTGAAGTTGATGGCAAATACCACTTTGTACTTCGCAAAGCCTAGTAGAAAGCAGCGCTCTCAGCATTGCTCCTAGTGGACAATGCGGCAGGCATATAATTCAGCTGGGTATTGCGAAGCGGTAGCCCAGGCAACAGCAGGTTAGAGGTTAAGGTTTTGGAACTATCGGGTGGCGAAATACTTTTTGCATCGTTAAAAGAAGAAGGCGTTGAATTTATATTCGGCTACCCAGGTGGTGCCGTTTTGCATATTTACGATGCGCTGTACAAACAGGACGAAATTAAACACATCTTAGTGAGGCATGAGCAAGGCGCTTCGCACGCCGCCGATGGTTATGCACGCGCAACGGGCAAACCTGGCGTCTGTCTTGTGACATCCGGTCCAGGAGCCACCAATGTCGTGACCGGTCTAGCGACTGCTCACATGGATTCGATTCCCATGGTGGTGATCACGGGTCAGGTTCATCAAGACATGATTGGAACTGACGCTTTTCAAGAATGCGACATCATTGGTATCTCGCGTCCTTGCGTGAAACACAATTTTTTGGTGAGCTCACTCGAAGATTTGGCACCAACCATCAAAAAGGCTTTTCACATAGCCACCACGGGCCGCCCTGGTCCGGTACTGATAGATATTCCAAAAAACCTGACTGCTCCCGAAGTACGCATCCCGTTTGTCTACCCCAAAGAGGTTGAACTGCGCTCGTATAACCCTGTGACGGGTGGACACTTAGGTCAAGTGCGTAAAGCGATCGATCAACTCGTGATAGCCAAGCGGCCGGTCATCTATTTTGGAGGCGGAGCTGTACAGGGTGAGGCTAGCGAACAGTTAACTCGGCTGGGTCACGAGCTGGGCTATCCCGTCACTGGCACCTTGATGGGGCTTGGCGCTTACCCTTCAACGGATGATCTCTTCATCGGTATGTTGGGCATGCACGGTACCTATGAGGCTAACATGGCAATGCATGAATGCGATGTGTTGCTCGCTGTCGGCGCGCGTTTTGATGATCGTGTCACTGGGCAGCTCAAAACATTTTGCCCGCATGCCCGTGTAATTCATATCGATATAGACCCCGCCAGCATCGCTAAAAATGTGGCTGTGGATGTGCCCATCGTTGGTGATGTAGGCCGTGTGCTGACAGAGATGTTGGCGTGTCTCGCGGAGACCAACCAGCGCGCTGAAAGCGATGAATTAGCAGCCTGGTGGCAGCAGATTAATGTGTGGCGCGATGTTGACTCTTACGCTTACGATCGCAAGAGCGACACCATAAAACCACAGCGTGTTATCGAAGTAATGTACGAAGTGACCAAGGGCGAAGCCTATGTCACTTCCGACGTTGGTCAACACCAGATGTTTGCGGCGCAGTTTTACAAATTCGACAAACCTAGGCGCTGGATAAATTCGGGTGGCCTGGGAACAATGGGCTTTGGTTTGCCTGCTGCTTTTGGCGTCAAGATGGCATTCCCCGATTCTGATGTCGCTTGCGTCACGGGCGAGGGCAGCATTCAAATGTGTATCCAAGAACTGGCGACCTGCAAGCAATACAATGCGCCCATTAAAATTTTAAACCTCAATAACGGCTATTTGGGCATGGTGCGACAGTGGCAGGAGTTCAACTATGAAAGCCGTTACTCCAGCTCCTACGTGGATGCCTTGCCAGATTTTGTCAAACTGGCAGAAGCTTATGGGCATGTTGGTATTCAAATCGATAAGCCAGCTGACCTAGAAGGGGCTATCCGCGAGGCGTTTGCGCAGAAGGATCGCCTCGTCTTTTTAGACATCCTCACGGACACAGAGGAAAATGTCTACCCGATGATCGAGGCTGGCAAAGGCCACCACGAAATGCGGCTCAACCCCAAGCGCAGCGAGTTTATTTGAGATGCGGCACACCATATCCATACTGATTGAAAACGAAGCAGGTGCCTTATCTCGCGTAGCAGGCCTTTACTCTTCTCGAGGATATAACATTGAGTCTCTGACGGTCGCGCCGACAGACGATGCGTCCCTGTCTCGTATGACGATTGTCACGAGTGGTCCAGAACACGTGATTGAGCAGATCACCAAGCAGACCAATAAATTGATCGAAGTGGTCAAGGTCGTGGATTTGACCGATACAGCACACGTCACTCGAGAGCTAATGTTGGTCAAACTACAGGCGGTAGGCGCTGCACGCGAAGAAGTGAAGCGTCTCGCCGATATATTTAGAGGTAAGATTGTCGACGTCACCGAAAGCAGTTATGTGGTTGAAATCACGGGTGAGTGCACCAAATTGGATGCCTTTCTGAGTGCTGTAGGTCAAAGCCAAATACTGGAGGTTGTGCGATCAGGTGCGACAGGTATGGCCCGAGGTGAAAAGAGCTTGAAGGTCTAGTTGATCTTGTTTTTACTTGGCGAGCGCGAACTCTCTCCAATGCGCGAGACAACTGCTTTGTGCTCAGACCTTAGTCGCAGATCGACGCTGACAGCTGATCCCGGACGCTATACAATCGTCCTTCTACCAAGAAAAATTGCGAGAGCATATGCCCAGCGCTAAGCCCGGTCGCGGAATTTATCTGTTACCAAACCTTTTTACCACTTCGGCGCTGTTTGCCGGTTTTTTCTCGGTTATCGCCGCGCTTGACGGCGATTTTGACAAAGCAGTCATTGCTACATTAGTCGCGATGGTCATGGATACCTTAGACGGGCGCGTTGCACGCATGACCAACACCCAATCCGATTTTGGTGCTGAGTATGATTCTCTCGCTGATGTGGTTTCGTTTGGTGTAGCACCCGCGTTGCAGATGTACCTTTGGTCTTTGCAATACGCACCTGGCAAAGGCATGGGACAACTGGGCTGGATAGTCTGTTTTGTTTTTGCCGCCTGCGCAGCGCTCCGTCTCGCACGCTTTAATGTTCAAATTGGTACAACTGATAAGCGCTTTTTTCAGGGCCTCGCCAGTCCAGCGGCTGCCGGTGTTGTCGTCAGCGCGATCTGGATGATGTTTGACCTAGAGCTAAAAGGCCATGACGTGCTGTTGTTCACGTTGCCGCTGACCTTGGTCGCCGGTGTGTTGATGGTGAGTCGGTTTGCCTACTACAGCTTCAAAGATTTTGGTGAAAAGCGGCAGCTGCCCTTCATCTTTACCTTAGTGCTGGTCGGTGTTTTTGCCTTTGCGTCGATCGATCCCCCTAAAGTGTTGTTCACGGGTTTTGCGCTTTATGCGGCCTCCGGCCCTGCAACAGCGCTTTGGGTTTGGACGAGACGCCGAAATCGTAAGCAGAACAGACAAGGTGGTTGAAGCCTCACAGCGCGCTGCTTATTTGCACGCCTTAGGCATTGACCAGTGGCAACCTCGTGCCCAACCTCAGGCTGCGACGCTAATTGCAAGCCCCGTCCCTCCGCAACAATCGGTGTCTGAGGAACCTGTTGAAACATCTACTGGTGAGGCAGAGTCGGCCTTCATTCCCGTGCGAGATCTTCTGCAAGATGAAAGAGTGAATGCGTTGTTGGAGCAGGCGGCCATCAATTGGAGCAGCTCTCCTCAACTAGAAACTAAGCTTGCCGTTCTGGGCATAGACGCGCGTGATTCTTTGTTGACGGAAGCCGTTTTTGACCAAGACCAAGACACATTGCACAAGATGCTGAGCGCTATTGGCTGTGATTTGAATCAATGCGCATTGGGAGGTATGCATTGGCAATCACTGAGCTCGAGATTAGTGGCCCCGAACATTTTAGTGTTGGTCGACAGTGGCGAAGATCACGCCGCTCTCATTCACTATTGGCGAGATAAAACGCTTCAATCGCAGGGGTCGACAATAGTCATCGCACCACACCCTCGCATGTTTTCCCAAGGCACATCAGTAAAAAGACAAGCTTGGCAGAGCTTGCAACTGCTTCAGAAAAACTGGGTGGCTTGAAGTTTGGCTGTTCTGCAAATTCGGGAAATGCAATGTTTTGATATTGGTGCAGTGATGGCAGTGGAACGTGTTAGCTACACGCTGCCCTGGACTGAAGCAGTGATGAGCGACTGCATAAATGGTCCCTATTGCTGCGAAGTGGCTATGCATGCCGGTGAATTGGTGGCGCATATGATTAGCCAGCAGGTATTGGATGAGTTGCACCTGCTTAATCTTTGTGTGGCGCAACACCAGCAGCGACGCGGTATTGGTCTGAATTTGCTACAACACTTGCTCGACAGTGGCAGACGAAATCAAGCGAAGAGCGTTTTTCTAGAGGTGCGGGCGAGCAACACGTCCGCTTTGAACCTCTACCGGTCACTTGGATTTGAAACCATTGGTCAGCGTCGAGACTATTACCGCGATAAACAGGGCAGAGAAGACGCGATTGTTATGTGTGTTGACATCAGCAGCTAATATCAAAGCATTGTTATCTAGGGAACATCAAATCAAGTCATGCTCGCACCGTCGACACGCTAAATTCGGTCCAGCCGAGTTGCAAATCTAGCCAGTAGCACCACACTTGGTGTTGATTCGCGCCATGCTCAGGCCAATTTTTTCACGCCGACGTTAATGACCGGGCTTAAACTAAGGCTCGCTAGCTGCGACGGGCTTGGCGCATAACGAACAGAGGGAATCTTGACCCTGCTGTACTGTCGTGAGCTCGAACATTATTCATCCAATTTTTAGCTGGGGACTCAAGAATGAACTCAAATCATGTATCTGCCGATCTGCGGCATGATGTCGCCAACATGGCATACTGGCCACAACGTGTCGATCTGGCGGCCTCTTTTCGCTGGACAGCACGCCTAAATATGCACGAAGGTGTTGCCAATCACTTCTCTCTAGCCGTCAATGACTCTGGGACTCAGTTTTTAATGAACCCCAATCAGGCACACTTTTCCCGAATCAAAGCTTCGGACATGTTGCACCTAGATGCCGAAGACCCCGAAACACTCAACCGTCCCGGCGCTCCAGATCCTACTGCTTGGGGCTTGCATGGAGCCATTCACCGTGACTGCCCGCATGCTCGCTGCATCATGCATGTGCATTCCATCCATGCGACCGTTTTGGCCTGCCTGCAAGACTCCCGTTTACCGCCAATCGATCAAAACTGCGCCACTTTTTTTAATCGCACGGTGATCGACGAGCACTACGGTGGTTTGGCTTTCGAAGAAGAGGGTATGCGCTGTGCTGCCCAGCTCACAGACCCTAGCAAAAAAGTGATGGTGATGGGTAATCACGGTATTTTAGTGATGGGCCACACAGTAGCTGACACGTTCAATAGATTGTTTTATTTTGAAAGGGCTGCTGAAACCTACATTCGTGCGCTGCAAACTGGCCAGCCGTTGAGGATCTTGAGTGACGAGATTGCCGAAAAAACAGCCAGTGAACTGGAATCTTATCCCGAGCAGGCTGATCGCCATCTCGATGAGCTAAAAGCAATTCTTGACGAAGAGCGCAGTAATTACGCGAGTTGAGCAAAAGTTGCGGGGATTGATGCAGTATTTTTTTGTCGATCTGAGAAAATTTGTATTTAGCGCGAGCATTTTCTTCGCTCGGGCTGATCATCAGCTAATCTGATAAATAGATTCAGGTGTAACGATAGTGCTGGTCTGCTTGCAGGCCAGCTTCTAGAGTGTCGAAAGCTAATTCAGCCACGGGCTAACCCCATGTCGTATTCCGCGTTCTCCGTTTTTCGTCACGCCTTAACAGGCAATCGGCATTGGCCGCGCGCATGGCGAGATCCCGAGCCCAAAAAACACTATCAGGCAATTATTGTCGGTGGTGGAGGGCATGGCTTGGCCACCGCCTATTATCTTGCCAAAGAACACGGCATCACCAATGTAGCTGTACTTGAAAAAGGCTATCTGGGCGGAGGCAATGTTGGGCGTAACACGACGATTATTCGTTCTAATTACATGCTCGATGGCAATGGGCCCTTTTACGAGTTGGGCATGAAGTTGTGGGAAAAAATGTCCCTCGACTTAAACTACAACGTGATGTTCAGTAGCCGTGGGGTGATAAACCTAGCGCACAGCAAAGCTCAGTTCGACGCCTTCGCTAGGCGTGGTAATAGCATGCGTTTAAACGGCATCGACGCAGAGCTGTTAACTCGCGAACAAGTTCGTGAACAAGTACCCCATCTGGACTTCAGCGAGCATGCACGCTTCCCCATTTTTGGTGGCCTATGCCAACCGCGTGGCGGAACGGCACGCCATGACGCCGTTGCTTGGGGCTACGCCCGCGCCGCCGATCAACTGGGTGTAGACCTGATTCAAAACTGTGAAGTTAATGGCTTCATCCGCGAAGAAGGCGCAATAGTTGGGGTGCAGACTAGCCGTGGAGAAATTCGCGCTGACAAAATTGGCTTGGCCGTAGCCGGCAATACCAGTGTTGTCGCGGCTAAAGCCGGCCTAGAACGCCTGCCTATTGAAAGTCACGTATTACAGGCTTTTGTCACCGAAGCCTATAAACCGTTTGTCGACACCGTGGTGACTTTTGGTGCTGGACATTTCTATATATCCCAGTCAGATAAGGGTGGCTTGGTGTTCGGTGGTGACCTCGATGGTTACAACAGTTACGCTCAGCGCGGTGGTATGTATGTGGCGGAAGATGTCATCACCGCTGGCCTGGCGATATTTCCGCAGCTTGGCCGATTGAAGTTGCTACGCAACTGGGGTGGTGTCATGGATATGTCTATGGACGGCTCTCCCATCATTTGCAAAACCGAAACACCAGGTTTGTATTTAAATGCGGGCTGGTGTTATGGCGGTTTTAAGGCTACTCCTGCCTCTGGTTGGTGTTTCGCTCATACTATTGCGCGCGATGAGCCGCACCCTTTGAATGCTGCCTATACCTTAGATCGCTTCAGTCGTGGTTATGCCATCGATGAAAAAGGTGTTGGCGCTGTACCTGGCCATCATTAGTGTTCTGTCATAGGGATCAGTCGGGATGCAGCGACATTCGAATCAACAAACCCGAAGAATATACATGTTTTTAAACCATGCTCATGATGCAATCAGTGCGCGAATGCCGCCCTTCGGGAATGATTCTGCTGCACTTGCACCGCGTTGCAGCCCTCGCAAAGGGCAAATCGGTCTTTTCGGGCAGCACCTTGCTCAAGTACAGCAAGAAAGCTCCGCACCCGTAATTTCCACGTTGGCAGGCCACTAGAGTTTACCCATATGATTAGAATTGATTGTCCTCAATGTGGTGTGCGTGATTACACCGAATTTACTTATGGCGGAGACGCGACACTACAACGACCTACCTCTGATTGTGATGACCAGATCATTTGGCACGACTACGTTTACCAGCGTGAAAATCCGCGTGGCTTGCTGCGCGAGCTGTGGCAACACAGCCAGGGCTGCCGCTGTTGGTTAGAAGTAGAACGCAATACAGTTACCCATGATATCCAGAGTGTGCAGCTGGCGTCTGGCGGTTCGGTTTCTGGAGGAACACGATGATCGAGCAACCGTATAGACTGCCCACAGGTGGTCTGATTGATCGTAGCCAAAGCGTCGACTTCGTCTACAACGAAACCTATTACAAGGGTCACCCCGGTGACACTCTGGCGTCAGCATTGATGGCCAACGGAGAGCATGTGATAGCGCGCAGCTTTAAATACCATCGCCCTCGTGGTGTCTTTAGCGCCGGCCCGGAAGAACCTTCGGCGCTGTTGACTGTCGGTTATGGCCCACGCCGAGAGCCCAACACTCAAGCGACGGTTCAGCCTTTGTACCAAGGTTTGGTCTCTAGCAGTCAGAATTGCTGGCCCTCGCCGCGTTTTGATTTGGGTGCTGTTAACAGTTTGATCAGCCCTTTTTTAAGTGCGGGTTTTTACTACAAGACCTTTATGTGGCCTGGTTTAAAAGGTTGGATGCAGTACGAAAAAATTATTCGTAAGGCAGCAGGCATGGGAGAGGCAAGCCGCGCTCCCGACCCCGATAGATATGAAAAGAGCCAGGGGTTTTGTGATGTGCTGGTAGTTGGGGCCGGACCTGCAGGTTTGATGGCAGCGTCTGCAGCTGCCCTCAGTGGCGCGCGCGTTTGGTTAGTCGACGAGCAGTTGCGGATGGGTGGTCAACTGAATCGCGAGACCTATCTCATAGATGGCATGCCTGCGACAGAGTGGGTTGCAAATAAGGTGCAGGCTTTAGAGCAGAATCCGCGGGTGAAACTGCTAACAAACGCGACAGTTTTTGGCGCCTACGATAGCCAAACATTGGGCATCGTGGAGCGCTGTGGCGCGGACGCATTTCAGCCTGACACGCGACAACGCCTGTGGTTACTGCGCACTGCGCAGGTCGTGCTTGCAACAGGGTCAATAGAGCGTCCCTTAGTTTTCAGCAACAATGATCGACCAGGTGTTATGCAGGCCAACGCTGTGCGCGCCTACAACAACCAGTACGGTGTGCGCTGCGGTCATAAGACTCTGGTCTTTACCAACAACAACAGCGCTTATCGCACCGCAATAGATTTGGCCAACAGCGGCCAGACGGTTACCGCTGTTGTCGATAGTCGCAAGCAGGTAGAGCCGACGTTGTTAGCGCAACTGGCTGAGTTAGGCATAAGACACATCGGCGGTAGCGCTGTGCAAGACGTGCGCGGCAAACTGTCGATTAAGGAAGCGCAACTAATCTCGAGTGACGGTAGTCAGCTCGGAGAATCCATCGAATGCGATTGTATTGCCCTATCAGGTGGTTGGTCGCCGAATGTGCAGTTGCACAGTATGGTTGGTAGCAAACCTCTATTCAGCGAAGAACACTCAGCATTTGTTCCCGGGGAAATGCCGGCGGAATACCACAGTGCAGGTGCTTGTACAGGTAGCTTTGCGCTGCAAGATTGCCTCAGTCAAGGTGCTGCTATTGGGACCGAGGCTGCTGTATCTGCAGGCTTCTCTGGGATGGAGCAAACGGTACCAAGCGGCGGAGAAGACACACTCCCCGCCACAGAAGCGTTGTGGCAAGTCGCCAAGGGAAAAGGCAAGCAGTTTGTCGATCTGCAGCACGATGTTGCGGCATCAGACATCGAATTAGCGCACCTTGAAGGTTATCAGTCGGTAGAACACCTCAAGCGTTACACCACACTGGGCATGGCCGGTGATCAAGGACGAAGCAGCAATGTGAACGCGTTAGCTTTGATGGCGCAGCTCCGCGAAGAGCCAATTGCTGCAGTGGGCACCACGACATTTAGGCCGCCACTATCGCCTGTTGCTTTAGGTGTTTTTGGTGGCCTAGATAGGGGTCAACACTACCGTCCGTATCGTCGTTCAGCGATGCAAGCATGGCATGACGCACGCGGTGCAGTTTTGCAGGAGGTTGGCTTATGGCGCCGAGCGCAATACTACCCTGTAGGGGGCGAGTCTATTGACGAAGCCTATCAGCGTGAAACGGCACAAGTACGCGCAAAAGTCGGGATTGTCGACGTTAGCTCATTGGGTAAGATACAGATCAATGGACCTGATTCACCGGAATTTTTAAATCGGCTTTACGTCAATAATTGGCTCAAATTGCCTATTGGAAAAGCGCGATACGGTGTGATGCTGCGCGAAGACGGTATTGCATTGGATGATGGCACCACATCTCGCTGGGGTGAACACGACTTCTTGATGACGACGACCACGGCTAATGCGGGTCCGGTGATGACTCACATGGAGCATTTGCTGCAAGTGGTTTGGCCCGAATTGCGCGTGCGTGTTAGCTCCGTCACTGAACATTGGGCTGGCATGGCAGTCGCTGGACCGCTCAGCCGTGAAACATTACAAGGCTGTGTCACCGACTTAGACCTCAGTAATGAAGCCTTTCCCTTTATGGCTGTGGGAGAAGGCAAGATTGATAACGTGCCCGTTCGGGTGTTGCGCATTAGCTTCTCCGGGGAGATGGCTTATGAGGTTTACGCGCCAGCCGATTACGGGCAAGGGGTTTGGGAAGCGATTGTTCGAGCAGGTGAAATACACGACATTGTGCCTTATGGCACAGAGACACTCGGTGCACTCCGTATCGAAAAAGGCCATGTCACAGGGGCTGAACTCGATGGGCGAGTCACGCTCGGGGACGTCGGTATGCTGGGAATGGCAAATCCGAAGAAGGACTTTATCGGCCGTGTTTTAATGAATCGTGAAGGCATTTTGGACCCGAAACGCCCGCAATTGACTGGGCTCAAATCAGTCAACCCTGAAGAGCCATTACAAGCGGGAGCAATTCTAGTCAATACTCCTGAGATGGCCGCAGGCGTGGATAAACTCGGGCACGTCAGCTCTATCACTTACAGCCCTGAAGTCGGCGGCAATATCGGCTTAGGTTTTTTACGTGATGCTGCTGAACGTCGGGGCGAAAGAATATTCGCCGCTTATCCGCTTCGAGACAAAATCGTAGAAGTCGAGATTTGTGATCCCTGTTTTGTTGATGCTTCTGGAGGGCGGATGCGTGATTAAGGCGAAAACAGCCCTTGGGGCTATGGCAAGTGTACAAACGGGTGACGGGCTGCAGTTGCGTGAAAAGCGCAATAGAGGTTTGTGGCAGATCGACGCATGGGCCAGCAGCGATGAAAGCGTACGCGATAAACTGGTAACAAGTTCTGGTATGCGTATTACCGGTGAGAGGGGGGCTGCTGTTGCACACGGAGAAGAGCGCCTGCTGTGGGCTGGCCCGGCGCGCTACTGGTGGATCACCGCACGAAGCAACGTAACCCCCGCTGAATTTGCTGCGGGGTTACAGTCTAAAGAGGGCTGTGTTATTGATATGGGCCATAGTCGCAGTGTTATCTCCTTAAAAGGAAGCGCCGCGCAAGCCGTTCTTCAAAGCGGAATCGCCGTGGATCTGGAGGCCAGTGTTTTTAAGCCTGGGCAAATTATTGCCAGTGGACTGACGCATCACACACCCATCAACCTCCATCGCTTGGACGACGAACACTTCGAACTCTATGTTTACCGCAGTTACGCGCAGCACACGCTGGAATGGCTTTTGGAAGTTGCCAAGCCTTATGGCGTGGATTGGGATGCAAGGGGCTAACAACGGTAGCGCTAACGAAGAGGGATCAAAGGTGTTTCTTCGCTGGGCTCGTCGTACAATGTGCGAATTGACCAAAGCAGAGAAAACACGATGGGCGAGCGCGTAGCACTGAAGATCGAAAATTTTGTGGCTGAAGTGATGCTGAATCGGCCTGCAAAATACAATGCACTCGATCGGCCATTTTTTGAGGAGCTAACGGAAGTTGGCGACTCTTTAAAAGATCGTGACGATGTACGTGCGGTCATTCTGCACGGAGCCGGCGACAATTTCTGCGCTGGAATTGACCTTAAAGCTCTGCAAAGCGACCTCAGTGACAGCACAGTCTTTGCTGACAAAGCGTTCAATCTTCCCGAAGGAGAGATCGCAAATTTTTTCCAAAAGCCCGCTCATGTATGGCGAGAGCTACGAGTTCCTGTCATTGCAGCGTTGCGGGGAGTGACTTTTGGAGGAGGGTGTCAGATTGCTCTGAGTGCAGATATGCGTTTTGCCAGCAGCGATACACGCCTTTCAATCATGGAAATCAAGTGGGGCATTATTCCAGACATGGGTATCAGCCAGTCTCTTCCGCGTTTAGTGCGTGACGACATTGCGCGAGACCTCATCTATACAGGTCGTGAAGTAGCCGCTGACGAAGCCTTGGCGGTCGGATTGATCACCCGCATCAGCGACGAGCCGTTGGAAGCTGCGCGTGAGGTGGCTGCAAACATTGCACAGAGAAACCCTGACGCTATCCGTGCCAGTAAAACACTCATCGACAAGATCCCACTCTTGGCCCCAGCTGACGGGCTACAGCTTGAGGCAAAACTGCAATCACAAGTTTTGGGAAGAGCGAATCAACTTGAAGCCGTTCGCGCTAATTTTGAAAAGCGGGCGCCTGCTTTTAAATAACTAAGTGCCATCAAACTAAGATGATTTTTGTGCCACCGCAGACGAGTATTCGTGGCCGTATTTTTTAGTCCCAACCGACATCCAATGCTTTGACCATGAACTGCATCAAAGGTGTTATCGCTTCAAAACTCTTGCTCACACGCTCTGGAAAATCTTTGGCACAAACTTGTTTTTCGGTGCAACTAGAAAAAGCAAACAGGCTTTTACGCTTAAGATCTTCTACGCAGGGATGATCAACGGGGTATCCACGAGGTGCATTTTTTAAGGATTGGCTGCTGCCTAGACCTCCAACTACCTTTTTGAATGACCTATCTGCATGAATTGCTTGCCACTCGTCTGGGTGCTCTATGATTCGATCACGGATTTTATTCAACACCGGGGTTGGTGGGCTCCAGATACCGCCTCCAAAGAATATTTCACCGGGTGCTATATGCACGTAGAACCCGGGTGCATGTGCATCTTTGCCTGCACGGTGTCGAAAGTGACAACCCACATTGGTTTTATAGGGCGTTTTATCAGCGCTAAAACGTGTGTCACGGTATAGTCGAAATAACGAACCACCATTGAGCCTAGTGTCGGCGACAAAAGCCGGAGCATGGAACGCTAGAGAGGGTTCCATGGCTTCAATAAAATCGATCATGGGTAATTGCACGCTTTCCCTAAAGCGCTGCTTGTTCTCGTTGAACCACGCTTTGTTATTGTTTAGCGTTAGCTCTCGTAAAAACACAAAAAGGTCTTTTGGAAGTACGCTTTTCTGAGTCATTGGTCGGCTCCGTATAGCAAATGAAATATGACAACCGCGCGTCAGTGTATCAGAGCCTAAGCGGAGCAGTAGGTAGCACTCTCATAGTGGTTTCGCATATTATCTTTTTTTAGTTTCTTGACGCTGATCTAAGCGCCAGTGACTAGCCTCTTGCACAATCCATTGATGAAATGCCTTGAATGCTTTTTTCTTTACCGCGCTCTCGCTGAAAACTAGGTAGTAGCCATAACCTTCAAGCTTAATTCCGAATGGTTCGATTAATTTATGAGACTCCATTTCTGGTTGAAGAAGCCGATTTCCAAGGACAAAGCCGTGCCCGTCGATGGCTGATTGCACTCGCACATTGGGATCAATTATCACAGGACCAGATTTCTCAACGTTGGCGGCAACTCCTACTAACTGCAACCATGCATTCCATTTATCGACGCCTGGTTGATCCAATAACAAGGGGTATTCGGTAATCTCTGAAGGTTGCCGCAACGGCTTTTTTTATCTAGCAACGCGGGTGCACAAACGGCGATCATTGGCATCTCTATGAGCAGTTCGGATTGACTTTGTGGCATGTTCCCGTCACCCCATCTGATCGCTAAATCCACATCATCAAGTGTGAAATCGGGGTTGTTGACAGCGTGTTGCAACCGGAACGTTATATCTGTGTGGTTGTTGAGAAACTTCCCCAATCTTGGGGATAACCAGCGAGTGACAAAGTAGGTGCTGACAGAAACAGTCAAATGGCTTTTTTGTTTGTTCGGTAGAATCTTAGTTACTTCGTCGTCCAGTTCTCGAAAGAGGTGATTGATGGCTTTATAAAGTTGTTTGCCTTCTCCAGTCAGTTCTAATTGCCTGGTTCGTCTAAAAAATAGTGAAATGTTCAACGAAGTTTCGAGCTGTTTCACTTGATAGCCTATGGCTCCTGGTGACAGCGAAATCTCAGCTGCTGCGGCGTTGAAGCTGCAATGCCTTGCTGCTGCCTCGAAAGCGTGCAGCGCTTTTAGGGAAGGTAGGTTTTGAAACATTCTATAAACTCATTTTTCTAGGGCATAGCTGAAATATTTTGATTTGTAAGATGGGTTTACATCTGCATAAAATACACTAATTCAAAGCACTATAGACAAAAATAAACGCTGTTTTTTAAGGATATAGCGCAGATAAATTAATGTATATTATTCGAGTTATTGACATGGGTAGGCACTAAAAATGTCAGGTTCATCCAGCGATGAAGCAAAAGAGTCAGGGAAGGCAAAAGCTAATAACCGAACTTGGCACTACACACCGACATTGCCATTGGGGGCATCACCTTATTTCAGCTGGCCCTTTGATCTTATCGCAGTTGCTAAATGGATTGTTAAGGGTTGGTTTCCACTCACCGAGCGGGCAATAATTTTACTCATATCGATTTTTTCTTGGGTGTTTTTACATCCTGACTTAGAACGCTGCCTGACTTTCTCATTTGATTGGATTGCAGAGATATACCTACGCAATCTATTACTGATGATATTAATCGCGGGCGGGCTACACCTGTATTTTTATGTTTGGCGTCTCCAAGGTAATGAACGGCAATTCGATTCACGACCGTTTTTGACCAACAATCGATTATTTACTTTTCGCTCGCAGGTGTGGGACAACGTGTTCTGGTCACTGGCCAGTGGAGTGACTATTTGGACTGCCTATGAGGCTGTAATGCTTTGGGCTCTGGCCAATGGATATATGCCTGCGTTGTCATTGCCAGATGATTTGCCTTGGCTGGTCTTGCTGATATTTATATTGCCTATGTGGGAAACCGTTCATTTTTTTATTATTCATCGAATAATTCATGAGGCTCCTTTCTACGATTCAATTCACGCACTACATCACCGAAATACCAATGTCGGGCCTTGGTCTGGCTTATCGATGCATCCAATAGAGCATCTGATTTACTTGAGCACAGTGCTGATTCACTTCATTGTTCCAGCGCACCCACTGCTGATAATCTTTCACCTACAGTACTTCACTTTATCTGCAGCATCCACTCATACAGGCTTTCAGGGGATCACGTCAGGTGGACGCCTAGTTTTACCGTTGGGAACATTTCACCATCAGTTGCACCACCGTTATTTCAAATGCAACTACGGTGGGCTAGAGGTTCCATTGGACCAATGGACAGGCTCCTTTCACGATGGCACGGCGGAGTCTCACCAGCAATTTCTCGATCGACGCAGGAAAAAACGAAATGCCTAAATTAACAGTCAAAGATCTACTTGAATTGAAAGGTGTTCGACAGATCTCGTTTGTTCAAGTTGCCCGAGAAGAGGAAGCTAAGGCCGCTGCGCTGGCTGGGATGGATATGATTGGAACTGGCTACAATTCTCAAACGCGGCATTATCCAGCTGTGGTGCCAAATACTCATTTCCAATTTGGTCTAGCTTGGGGTCAACACGCTAGCGCCGAAGCAGCGCTGGCAGACGCAATGCGAGCGATGGAGGCTGGCGCTCAATCGATCTATTGTGCGATGAGCCCGCAGATCGTTGAGGTGTTGGCTCGTGAAGTTGTTCCAGTGATTGCGCATGTGGGATTGGTTCCACCAAAGGCAACTTGGGTTGGGGGTATGCGAGCTGTTGGTCGAAATGCTGAACAAGCATTGCAGGTGTTTAACGACAGTAAAGCGTTTGAATCTGCAGGCGCATTTGCGCTGGAGATTGAAGTCGTACCCGCGCAAGTTGCAGCAGAGATTACTCAGCGTTTGTCAATCCTAACGATATCACTGGGGTCGGGCGGCGGTTGTGATGCGACCTATCTATTCTCCGCCGACTTGCTTGGGGAAAATCGAGGCCATATTCCCCGCCATGCCAAAGTCTATCGCAACTTTGCAGCAGAGCGAGATCGCCTTCAACAAGAGCGCATCTCTGCCTACAAGGAATATATTCTCGACGTTCAAAAGTGTTCGTTTCCTGCAGCACAGCACGATGTGGCGATTGATGTAGAAGAGCTCGACCGCTTCCTCAGTGCTATCTCCTTAGGTACCTAAGCTTTAATGACGGACGGCTAAAAAGATACACAGCTTCAGAGGGCGGCTTAAATCAATTGATTCTTTGCTCGCATTTTAGAGGCAATGAAACAATACGCCAGTCGTTTGTTGGTCAAGATAAAGCCGTGATCGGAGGGTGTGACGGCCGTTCGTTTTTACGACGTCAAGAGATAGGATTTAGATTGTCTTGGCATTTTATGGCAATACTTCGGATGCGTCTTTAATGATGTCATCACGGGTTTATTTACATTTGCTCTACTGTGTATCCTAGCTCTTCTAGCTGAAACAACAGGCCGTCTTCACCGACCAAATGTGCAGCGCCGACCAATACGAGTTCAACTTCTTCGCTTATTAACATCGTCACAAATTTGTTCAACCAAGCATTGTTACGGTCAACGATAAGGCTCTGGTAAATCGCTGGGAATTCTTCGCTTAAAGGGGTGAGAGCTAGAGCCTCGAGTGTTTCTACGTCGCCTTCGCGCCACGCACTCTTCATACCTTGCATCAGTGCTGGCAGACTTTCTAGTTCGAGTAGCGTGTGTTGGATAAAAGCGTTTTCTTGACCTTCGCCCATTGCACTGATTTTTTCGATTTGGCTATTTGCTGTTTCTAGCATGCCTTGGGGTTTGTGATCTTGGAGGGCAAGACTGCTGTAATACTGATCAACGCCCGCCTCTACCATGCCCAGTCTTTGCAGCTCCATCATGGTTATAGTTGTTGCGAGCATGCCTGGTTTAAACTGAGCCAGATGGTCTAGTGCAATTCCATGTGACAACAAATAAGTTTCTAGCTGCTCGTATGTTTCTAAATTCAATACTTCTCGCAACGAAGTATTTTTTTCAAACATGAGTAGTGGCAGCATTTCTTGTTGAAATTCTGGCTGCTGTAACTTTTGAATATCGGTCTCAAAAACAACTGTTGCTGCATTTTGGTAGGCAGCATCGAATACGGGAGGAAGAGGGTAATCCGATTGGCTGAGCACATGGATCGTTCCGCCTAAGTACAGAACCTCATCGTTCGAAGAGACCTTCCAGACAGGGCCTTTTGCTACAGCAACACTCTGTAGAGAAAGGCTGATGATCAGCCAAATTGCGGTGCGAAAAAAGGTCGACATGGAGTCTCCAGGGAATATGCGAGAAATGCATATGCATTATTGCGGCTTTTCTCATTATCTCTGAATGTTTAGAGGTTTCAACTTTGATGTAGAGTTGCTCATGGTTAGCTGTGTGCCTATATTTAGATACACATCAGTACACTAATTTGTATAAATAGGTGCTTGAGTCAGTGGAAGAGAAAAAGGTGATAGGTGTTGTTGGATGCGGAGCAATGGGTCTGCCGATGGCGCTCCGGCTGCAAAAAGCAGGTTACCCCGTATGGGGCTTTGATATTCGACCTTCAGAGCAATTCTCTGACTTTGCACCTCGTATGCTAAATTCTGCTGCTGAACTTGCTCACCGGTGTGACGTGGTGATATCGGTGGTGAGAGATCACGAGCAAACAGAGCAGATGTTGTTTGGTGATTCTGGTTTGGTTTTAGCGAATATGCAGTGCCAGACACTGATCTTGAGTTCTACGCTTGATCCGAACTACGTTCGGGCTTTGCCGCCGCGACTACCTGCGTCTTTGTGTTTACTGGATGCGCCCATGTCAGGTGCCCCTATTGCCGCTGAGCGGGGCAGCCTCTCTTTTATGTTATCTGGCGATACTGCGACACTCGACGCATTGAAACCTATATTTTCCACAATGGGCCGACATTTTCATCGATTGGGCCATTCAGTAGGTGCAGGGCATACCGCAAAAGTTTTGAATAACTTCTCAGCAGCTATGTCAGTCGTTGTCACACGTCAATTGATGGAAATAGGCACAGAGCTTGGAATTGAGCGTGGTCAATTGTTCGACGTCATGAACAGTAGTTCGGGGCAAAATTGGTTCAGTTCAGGCTTCGACGACATAAGTTGGTCTAGGCAGGGCTACGTTCATGAGAACACAATAGGAATCTTAGAAAAGGACGTGAACTGTTTTGCCCAAGCGGTCGAGGACTTGGCAAGTGATGAATTGATCGAACTTAAACATGCTTTGCTGATAAATCTTAAAACCCTAAAACCTATCAATTGAAGCAGTGTTATTTATCAGTGACTCGTTCGCCGTAGATAACGATCGTGTGATCGCTCATTTTGTAGCCTTTCTCCTTGGCTATTTCAGCTAGGCGTTTCTCAATCATGGGGTCATTGAACTCTTCAACGTGCCCACTTTTCACGCAAACGATATGCGAATGATCATCATCGTCGTTGAGCTCAAAAAGAGCTTGCCCACCGTCAAAGTGGCGACGCGACACTAAGCCGGCCGCTTCAAACTGTGTCAATACTCGGTAGACAGTTGCCAAACCCACTTCGCTATCGGCATCAATCAGGCGCTTGTAAACATCCTCTGCGCTCAGATGGCGATGTTCACTAGCCTCTAGTACTTCAAGCACACGCAAACGCGGTAGCGTAACTTTAAGGCCGGCTTCTCTGAGGTTTTGAGTGGACATGCGATCTCCTGCTGTAGGGTGCTAGTATAACGCAGACAAGCACTGTTGAAACAACGAAAGCGAAAGGCGAATAGCAATAGCATGCAAATGATTGCCAGCTGTCTTCTTTCGCTGATAGATCAAGTTAAGCTCGACCCTGGGCGTGAGCGTTTAATCGCCCGTGATAGCAGCATCACAGGGATAAGCCCGCAGGCAACAATGGTCAACGCAGGTAGTGCAGCCTCAGCTAGCCGTTCATCTGAGGCGAGCTCATAGGTGCGAACGGCCAAGGTATTAAAGTTAAACGGCCGCAGTACCAACGTAGCGGGCAACTCTTTGAGTACATCGACAAAGACGATGAGTATTGCTGTAAGTACACTACCACGGACCACTGGCAAATAGATTCGTCGTAACACTTGGCTTTCACTGCAGCCAAGTGTTCTGGCCGCTTCGTCGACACTAGGTTTTATTTTCTGCAAGCCCGACTCAACCGTGTTTAAAGCTGCGGTTAAAAAACGCACTGAGTAGGCAAAAATAAGCGCGAAGAGGGTGCCGCTGAGCAATAGACCTGTGCGAATACCAAAGGTCTCCTCTGCCCATAGATCGATACTGTTATCAATAGCACCCAGTGGTATAAGTACGCCTATGGCCACCACTGTGCCAGGAATAGCGTAACCACTGGCGCACAGTCGAATTAATATCTTAATGAATTTTGAACGGCTATTGCGTTGAGCAAGTGCTAGTAACAATGCCGGCACCAAAATAACAATCGCTGCCGTTAAAGCCAGCGAGACACTATTGGCCATCAGCGCTAAGAACTCTGCATCTAAGCTTTTGCGCCAGTTGCCCAGAGCTAGCCCACCTAATTGCATGGCTGGCACAACAAAACCCAGTAGGATTGGCAGCGCACATACGGCCGTGGCAAGCCACCCACGCCAGCCTAACAGTTTGCCAGCTTTGAGCGGTGTGACGCGTTCAGTGGTGAAGTGGTATTTTGCCTGCTTACGGGAGACTCGCTCAAGTGCCAGTAGAGTGAGTACAAATACCATCAGTATGCCCGCTAACCGAGCGGCGCCAGCGGTATCGTAGAGACCGAACCAAGTACGAAAAATTCCCGTGGTAAAAGTTTGCACACCGAAATATTCAACGGTGCCAAAGTCCGCCAGTGTTTCCATCATCACAAGCGCAAGGCCTGCAATAATCGCAGGTCTGGCAAGGGGCAGAGCAACCCTGAAAAACATGCGCCAACCGGCACATCCCAGCGTGCGGCTTGCCTCGAGCATGCAAACTGATTGGTTTATAAAGGCTGCACGGGCTAGCAGGAACACATAGGGGTAAAGTACCAAAGAAAGCATTGCCACCGCACCACCGAGTGAGCGTACTGGTGGAAACCAGTAGTCGCCGTGTGACCATTGCATGCTGTCTCTCAAGCTGCTTTGCACAGGTCCAGCAAATTCAAGCAGACCTGTGTAGCTGTACGCGATGATATACGCGGGCATTGCGAGTGGAAGTAATTGCGCCCACTCGAAAACTCGACGACCAGGAAAATCAAACAGGGTAGTGAGCCAGGCTGTGCTCACTCCAAGCAAAGTTGTGCCAATGGCGACTCCCGCCATT
Source organism: uncultured Granulosicoccaceae bacterium (assembly GCA_937965695.1). Classification (GTDB taxonomy): domain Bacteria; phylum Pseudomonadota; class Gammaproteobacteria; order CALCKW01; family CALCKW01; genus CALCKW01. The sequence continues at coordinate 116,915 of CALCKW010000024.1, read as the reverse complement.
AGCAATAGCGAGTTGAGCACATAGATAGGAAGTACAGTATCCACTAAATGCTGGAAATTGCCTTCGCTAGGTGAAACGACAAAATATAAAATGGTCAAAATAGGGGTGAGGATAACGGCCGCCATCAAGACGGCCGCCGCCGACCACAGCCAAGCGCTACCAGATGCTTTTCGAGTGCGCCCGCCGTAGTCTTTAGTCAAACAGTGTTACTCCCAACCGGCTCGGTCAAAAGTACGTACCGCTTCAGCATTCAGTTCGCCGAATTTCACGACAGCAATGTCATCTGCTTTAAACTGGCCCCAACTCGCGACTGTTTCACTCATCGGGACATCAGCGACCGCCGGATATTCGTTATTGTTCTCTGCGTACCATTGTTGCGATTCGTCGCTGGCGAGGAATTCCAAGAGTGCGATGGCGTTGTCTTTATTTGGTGCGTGTTTGCTGACACCGGCACCGCTTATATTGACATGCGTACCACGGTTGTCTTGGTTGGGATAAAACAGTGTTACCGCTTGGGCTGCCTTCAATTGATCGGCATCGTCGCCGTTGAGCATAATACCTAAGTAGTAAGAATTGACGATTGCAACGTCACATTCACCTGCAGCAACCGCTGCGATTTGTGCACGGTCGTTACCTTGAGGTTTGCGGGCCATATTCTCGCGCACACCTTTAGCCCATGCTTCTCCTGTCGCGATGTCGCTGTGCGAAATGATAGATGCCAAGAGAGACTGGTTGTAGATGTTGCTTGACGAGCGAACACAAATGCGATTTTTCCACTCGGGTTCAACCAAACTTTCGTAGCTGTTGAGTGTCGACGGGTCAACGGCTTCGCTGTTGTAGATCATCACGCGGGCGCGCTGTGAAAGGCCGTACCAATGTCTGTCCGGGTCGCGTAGGTTAGCCGGAATGCGCTCATCGAGTACGTCGCTGCCAGCGGACTGAAATAATCCAGCCTGTTGTGCTGCAACAAGGTTACCAGCGTCCACAGTTAGTAATAAATCAGCAGGGGAGTTGCGTCCTTCTGCAGTCATACGCTGCATAAGCGCTTTACTTTTACCCGTGATCAAGTTGACTTCAATTCCGCTCGCTGCGGTAAATTTATCGAGGACCGGTTTGATCAATGCTTCGCCGCGCGAGGAATAAACGTTGACTGCTTCGGCCGCAACGGCGGGCTGAATGAACAAACATGAGCCTAAGGCAAGTATGCCGAGAGTGGTGCGCATAGTGGAATATCCTGAAGGTGGTTAAATCATAACATCGAGTGAATACTATATCAAATGATAATGGTTATCAATATGAGAATGATTAATATTTGTGATATGCGGCACATCGTTTGATGAGAATTCGTCTATATCTCTGTTTTTTAATAGCTTTTGATGTGAACATGTTGTCAGTGGCGGTTGAAAAAAATTACCAGATTGCACTTCATTGTTTCAAAGTGACGCTCTTTTGCCGGATATGGGTTATTTGTCACCATGATTGTTGATGTAAGTGAGTAACAGACATGAATTCAACCGTTATAATGATTCTTTAGTTTAGGTAAGCCGGAGATAGCATGGCCTTTTTCAACAGTTCTCATGATGCCGTTTTGGAAGAACGTCTTGAAAGTCTTGAAAAACACTTGGATCGCGAGAATCCTGTGTTGTTGGAAACCGTTCAGACATTTAGGGAGTTAGATGGTGTAGGCCACAAAATGGGTCTCCTCACTACTAGCCAATCCTACGCAGCTCAAGTGCCTTGGTGGCCACTGGTGTCCGTGCTAGGGACGTTTTCATCAGGTAAATCCAGTTTCATTAACTGGTTTACGGGAGATAAGCTGCAAAATACGGGCAACCAAGCGGTGGACGATAAGTTCACCGTTGTTTGTTATTCGAAAAATGAACCGGGTCGAACGCTGCCAGGGCTAGCTTTGGATGCGGATCTACGCTTTCCGTTTTTTCAGATAAGTAACGAGATTGAGCGAGTTTCAGCGGGCGAGGGGCGTCGAATCGATTCCTACTTGCAGTTAAAAACGACCGATTCTGAAAACGTGCGGGGTAAAATAATAATAGACTCCCCCGGGTTTGATGCGGATAACCAACGGACTTCCACTTTAAAACTTACGGATCAAATCATTGATTTGTCTGATTTGGTGCTGGTGTTTTTTGACGCCCGCCATCCAGAGCCAGGTGCAATGCAAGATACCTTGCGTCACTTGGTCACCGAGACGATCAATCGTCCCGATTCGAATAAATTTTTATACGTCCTGAATCAGCTCGATACCACTGCGCGCGAAGACAATCCAGAGGACGTGGTCGCCGCTTGGCAGCGCGCACTGGCGAGTGCTGGTTTGACTGCGGGTAAGTTCTACACGATCTACAACGAAGACGCCGCAACGCCTATCGAAGACGACGCGCTTCGTGAGCGATTTGAAGGTAAGCGTGACCGCGACATGGGTGAAATCATGGAACGGATAGATCAGGTCGATGTTGAGCGCTGCTACCGGATAGTGGGTGCGTTAGAAAAACAAGCACATCACATTGGTGAACGAGACGTACCAAATATAAAAGAGCTTTTGCGGCAATGGCGTCAATGGGTGCTGGTGGGCGATGGCCTTCTTGCTTTGCTGCTTTTCGTTATTCCGCTAATTGCATCGTTCTGGATGGGTTTGCCCGTTGGGCAATGGGGGCTCGCCTTGATAGGCGGGGCGGAAATGGTTTGGATACCCGTGTTGGGGCTGGTCGCCGCATTTTTGATTGGCCACTTTTGGTTGAGAGGATTTGTTCATCGCCGCATGCAAAAGCGAATGCACGCTGATGACGATTTGCGTTACAGCCATGCGCTTGCCCGTAACACCCGTTGGTGGCGCAGTATTTTTCTCAATACGCCTTCCGGTTGGGGCAAAGCATCTCGAGAGACGATCAAGTCTGTTCATGAGACGTCCACACGCTTTGTGCAAAAACTCAATGACGGATTTACCAATCCGAGCGGTGCCGAAGAATAAAATTAGGTGCACCACTGATTAGGATAAGCCCCGCCTGTGCGGGGCTTTTTTTTATTTTAGGGTTTGTTGCTGCGCTGAGCAGGTTTGTCATCGAATGTGATGTTTTCATCACCGTTGTAAACTAAAAAATGCCTGCCCTTGGCGCGGGCGATCAGCGTCATATTCAGTTGTTGGGCCAATTCCAAACCCATCTGTGTGATACCTGAACGGGAGAGAATAGCTGGAATGCCCATAAAGGCTGCTTTCATCACCATCTCAGAGGTTAACCTGCCGGTGGTATAAAAAATTTTATCTTCACCTTTTAAATTTTGAAGCCACATATGACCTGAAATGGCATCGGCAGCATTGTGTCGGCCTACGTCCTCGACATGGATGATCATCTCTTCGTCACAGCAAAGGGCACAGCCGTGTACCGCACCTGCAGTTTTATAAACCGCGTTGTGTTCGCTGATGTTTTTTATTAGCTTGTAGATACTAGCTTGGCTCAGCGTAGCATTAGGCAATTTAGTCTCGGCCAGTTCGTCGAGCGTACTGGCGAAAATGGTTCCCTGACCACACCCGCTCGTGACAATGCGCTTGAAGAGCTTGTCTCGCCAATCTTTGACCACACGTTCACTGTGGGTTTCAATCATAACCAGCTGCTTTTCCCAATCCACTTGCACTGATTTAACCGCATGGATGTCTTCGATTAAGCGTTGGTTTCGAATGTAGCCCAGCGCCAGTTCTTCGGGTCGAGTGCCGAGTGTCATCAGCGTGACAATCTCACTTTCTTCCAGATGAATAGTCAGCGCTAATTCACCGGGAATAGCAACATCGACCGCTTCACCGTATTCGTTGACAGCCGAGACAGCATGGGTTGGATGGCGACCTTGTTGGCTTAGGCGGGGGCGGTAATTATTGGAATCCACAGTCATGTTAAAGTTCAGCCATGGTGGCTGAAGTTCTCCTCTAGTGAGGCGCGCTCAGTGAACAAGCTGTTTTCGATAGCTTCAGGATCGGCATAGCCGATTGCCATGCCGCAGACCAACACTTCTTCTTCAGACAGTGGCAGCGCCCGTCGAATTGCCGTGTGGTACCCGCACCAAGCAGCCTGTGGGCAGGTGTGCAGGCCGTGCTCTCGTGCGAGCAGCATAGCACTTTGCAAAAACATGCCGTAGTCCAACCAACTGCCTACATTGAGGTCGCGGTGTATCGTAAACAAAAAAGCTGCTGGCGCATCAAAAAACTGAAAGTTGCGGCGGTGTTGAGCCGTCATTTTTTCTCGATCGCGTTTGCCGATATCTAGTAAATCGTAGAGTCCCCAGCCCACTGCTCGGCGGCGACTGAGAAAAGGCTCAAAGAATTTATCTGGGTAGTACTGGCGCTCTTCGGAATATGGCACTTGAGCGTCGAAGTCAATTTGCACCTCTTTTATCACTGCAGCGAGGCTGTCGCCAGTCAAAAGGTGTGAGTGCCAAGGTTGTATGTTAGTGCCGCTGGGAGCTCGGTTGGCACAGCGAATAATATCTTGAAGTTTCGTTACCTCAACTTCCTTAGGCAAAAAGGCTCTTGCAGAACGACGGCTATTGATTGCATCTGACACTCGGCTTGAAGCTTCGCTCGCGATGGGGCTTTGTGGCACTTTAAGTTCCTTTAGTTATAGATGAGCTACCAGGCTTTTTTATAGATAGAAAGCGCGTCTTCAAACTCTACGGTTCTTGGGTTATTGACCAGTAGGCGCTGTTGTAGCATGGCATCCTCGGCTAAGGTCGATAACATGTCTTGAGGAATTTTCATTTCTCTCAATCGGCTGGGCAACCCCAGCTCAACAATGAGTGCTCTGAAATATTCGATCAATTGCTGGGTTTTTTCTAACGCATCGCCAGCCAGCATGTTATCACCCAGTATATGGGGAGCCAGATCTGCGTAGCAGTGGGCGGCCTCAGGCGCGTTAAACGCCATGACTTCTGGCAGGACCAAGGAATTACTCAGTCCATGCGGGATATGATATCGACCTCCGAGCGGATAGGCTAAGGCATGCACAGCGGCCACTGGGGCATTGGCAAATGCTTGACCGGCCATGCAGGCTCCCAGCAGCATAGCCTGCCGTGCTTCAAGGTTGGCACCTTGGTGAGTGACTTTGCTGATATTAGCTGCCAACAATTCTAGGGCTTGGCGCGCCAACATATCCGCATAGAGGTTTTTACGATGCACGCTAGTGAAAGCCTCGATCGCATGCACCATCGCATCTACACCCGTTGCCGCTGTAATGTGCGGAGGCAGGCCTAGGGTCAAACTCGCATCGAGTAGCGCGATGTCAGGCAACAGCTGAGCTGAAACAACACCCGTCTTTGTGTGTTCGCCAGTTGTGACTATAGCCACCGGTGTAACTTCTGAGCCGGTACCTGACGTTGTAGGTACGAGCACCAAAGGCAAACGTTGGCCTTTGACTTGATCAACGCCGTAGATGTCGCTCAGCTTTTCACCTGAACAAGCCATCAAGGCGACGAGCTTGGCGGCATCGAGTGAGCTGCCACCACCAAAACCAATAATGCCATCGGCGCCAGAATCACGGGCTGCAGCGAGCGCTGCCTCAACCACCGATTCAGGAGGGTCAGCGACAATTCCGCTAAAAACTTCGAAGGGAAGGGCTTCTTCTTTAAGCACGGCCGTCAGTTGCTCGAGCAATCCAGCAGCCACGATACCTTCATCAGTTACCACCAATGCTTTTGTCATACCGGTGGATGTGCAAAGCGCTGCTAGTTGGCTCAGTGAACCGCTTTCACAGACAATGCGTTTGCAACTGTTAAAGGTGAAAGTGTGCATGCTAGCGCCCCTGCGTGTAGTTGTTTCAGTATTCTACACAATGCCGACGGAACGCATGTAGGGCAAGGCCAGACTATCGAATGCCAGCGAGGTCTCTAGTTGCTACTCTATGGTCATAACTTTGTGGAGTTTGATTGATGAGAAAGAGTGAAGAGGAATTTCTGCAGTCATTGCCAATGGCTGGCGAAGCCAGCGATGAGATGTTGTGGTACACGATATGGCTGGCATTGGCGATTGGTGTTGTGCTTTCGGCGCTTAGCTGGAAAGGGCGACAGTGGTGGTTGCTGACATGGAGCTTGGGTTTGATTATTTGCAGTGTTTTGTACCTAGTGTGGTCTTGGTCGGCTGGCAGGATTGGTTAGTCAGAAATCAATGCACTTTCCAAGTCACTCGCAACAGCTTTTCCTGCGGCGTGGCCACATGCCCAGGCCCACTGAAAATTGAAACCACCTAAATGCCCACTGACGTCCAACACTTCACCGATAAAATATAGGTTTGGATGCTCATGGCAAGCGAATGTTTTGGAGGATAAGCCGTCTGTGTTGACGCCACCCAAAGTGACTTCTGCTGTTCGATAACCCTCTGTACCGGCAGGCTTTAGCTGCCAATTATTGAGTTGCTCGCCCACAGATTGCAGATTCTTGTCTGGCCAATCGGCTAGCGGTTTTTCCGCTAGTTCTGGCCACCACCGAATTTCCAACTCCTGCACAAGTTTGCGCGCAAGGGAGTGGTTTAAAACTGTGCGTAGAAGGCTTTTTGGCGTTTGCTCTTTGGCTCGCTGGAGTTCGCTCTGCATATCGCGATCAGGCAGCAAATCGATGCTAACCCATTCGCCTTCACGCCAATAGCTTGAGATTTGCAAGATAGCGGGACCGCTCAACCCGCGGTGCGTGAACAGCATCGCCTCATCAAAGCTGTGACCGGCGGCTGTCGCCCGAACAGGAAGTGCTATGCCCGATAGTTTCTCCGTCATAGATTTTATATCGCCGCTAAAAGTCAGCGGCACGAGCCCCGCACTGCGTGGAATCAACTGCAGCCCAAACTGCTGTGCCAATTCATAGCCCAATCCGTCCGGTGACATGCTCGGTATAGAGAGTCCTCCCGAGGCGACCACCAACTTTAGGCAGCTAATCTCACCGCTACTTGTGCTTAGTTTGTAGCCGTTGCCGTCTGTGCTTACACGCTCTACAGTGCAGCGGGTCCGAAGCTGCACACCACCAAGTTCACATTCACTGTGTAAAAGGCGAACGATGTCTTTTGCGCTGTTATCGCAAAAAAGCTGACCGTGTGCGCGTTCGTGGTAAGGAATATCGTATTTGCTAACCAGCTCTATAAAATGCCAAGGGCTGTAGCGAGATAACGCACTTTTAACAAAGTGAGCATTGCTGCAAAGGAAGTTGTCGGGTTCGACGACCAGATTGGTAAAGTTGCAGCGGCCGCCACCGGACATTAAGATTTTGCGCCCAATTTTGTTGGCGTGCTCAATCAGCAAAACGCGAGCCCCCGCCTGCCCAGCAACGGCAGCACACATGAGCCCAGCGGCGCCAGCGCCGATGACCACTACGTCAAAGTCTCTCATGTTATTTTACTGGTTCTATCCGTTTCAGAAGTTAAGCTTTGCGCCCAAATCCGAGTAGTTTTTTCTCGACGATCATCTCGGCGATTTCGGTGGGCACGCTATCTTCCCACTCTCCACGCCCTCGCGCCAGCTGTTGAAGTAAATCGCGAGAGAAAATACCGAATAGATCATCGTGGCTGTGTTCAATGGCTATGAGGAAATTATTGTCGACGAGGTGCCTATAGAGACTGCGCAAATTGTCGGGAATATTAGGGTCTTCCACGGTGCGCATTTCGCCTGTTTCATGCTTTCGTTCTGGGTAGACGAACATCTGGGTATGATCGGGGAACAGCTTGCCAAAGGCTTCCAGGATGCCACCTTCCATTCCTTTATAATAATTAATATCGAAAATAGTGCTGAGGTTGGCCATGCCCACCACAATGCCTATGTTTAGTGGCGTATAGCGTCTAAAAAATGCGCGCAATCTAAAATAGCGCACATAGTCCGAAATCATCACGCTATAGCCCAGTCGATTGAGCATATCAACACGGGTTAAAAAATCGGCTTGATCCACTTTTTGACTGTCGCCACCCAGCAAGCTAGCCATCGTGATCTCAGCCAAGGTGATACAGTGTTCCGCGCGAACTTCACCATCGCTGATGAATTTTTTGCGACCTTGTTCGATCATATCTACATTTAAATTGGTGACGGGTCTAAAGCTTCCACGAATAGCTAACACATTTTTTTTATAAAGAAGTTCTCCCGGTGTCGCCACTTTCCCATCTGGTGTGAAAATTATGGCCCGCGTATGCCACGCGTGGATCAACTCCAGGTTCATCAAACGGTTGTCTATTTCTTCAAAATACGGGCCTGTGAAATCGATCAGGTCGATTTCAATGCGATCTTGAACCAAATTATCGGCTAGTTGGGATATCAGCAGTTTGGGGTCAGTGTAGTTATTAAAGGCGGAGTGAATCAGGTTGACACCAACAATACCCAGTGCTTCTTGCTGTTGGGTTGCGTCGTCGTCATTCATGCGAACATGAATAACAATGCGACTGGGATCTGCTCCCGGGTACAGCTGGGCTTGAATGCTGAGCCATGCATGGCATTCTGAAGCCCGACCGTAGCTTTTTGCTGCGACGGTGGCCGAGTAGGCAAAAAATGTCGAGTTTTTAGGGCGGGAAGCTGTCAGTCGCTCAACCACCAGTTGATATTCACGGTCGACCATCGACTCAACACGCGATCGCGAGACGTAGCGTCCGCTCTCCTCAACGCCATAGATAGCATCGGAAAACTGCATATCGTATGCCGAGATAGTTTTTGCGACAGTACCAGCTGCAGCACCTGCTCGGAAAAAGTTTCGGGCCACTTCTTGACCTGCACCTATCTCCGCGATGGTACCGTAGACCAACGGATTGAGATTGAGCTCAAGCGCTTTTTGGTCGGTCGAAAGTGCACGTTCCTTGCGGCTTTGCGGATTACTGCTCATTGGGATTGAACTCTCTTAATTGTGCAGACTGATTTCGGCCCATTGGTCTGGGGGACAAAAGATAATCGCTGCAAGAATACAGCCTAAGAGCGACAGTTGGGCCTAAATAGACGATGTAACAAATATGCAGGCTTACAACCTGAGGCTTTATACTTAAGCTGAGCTACACGCAGGTGTATTATCTGACTAGGGCTTAGGTTTTTTCATTTGTTTGCGGGCAAAAACAAAGCGGGGTCGACCCATTCACCGTTTAGCGCTACCGACCAATGCAAGTGCGGTCCGGTCACGCGACCTGTTGCACCGACTTCTCCAATTTTTTCGCCTTGGCGGACGTAGTCTCCAACCTTAACATCCGTTTTGCTGAGATGTGCATACAGGCTTACCAAGCCCTGGCCGTGGTCTAAGTAGACTAAGTTACCCGAAAAGAAAAAGTCGCCAACCTCGCGCACTATTGCATCCGCCGGTGCAATTATCGGCTGACCGGTAGGTGCGGCAATGTCCATTCCGGTGTGCGGGTTGCGCGCTTGGCCATTAAAAAATCTTCGCAGGCCAAATGAGCTGCTTCTGCGGCCTGTCGTGGGTTCAATGAAGTCCGGGCCTAAAAGCGTTTTACTGTAGAAGCGTTTCGCCGTGAGTTTTCGGCTTCGCTCACTATTAATGCGTTTTACATCCTCTGCATTAGGGTTGACCTTGCGCTTATTTTTTATGGTCAGATGTTGTTCTTCGTAATGCTTGTCAGCTACGCTAAATTTAATCATTGTGCCGTCGACCGACAGTTCATGTAGGCCGACTTGTGCATTGAGTGGAACACCAATGTAGGCGTACCAACCATCCAGATGGGCAAAGCCGAATACCGTGCGCCCGTTATAGATAATGCTCGGTTTTGCAGAATCCGCTGGAATATCCAGCGGTATTACGGCAACACCTCCCGGAGTGCTTTGCGCTCTTGGCAAGGCACTGGCGAGGGACGGCGCAATCAGGATTAGTAGTAAAAAAATTTTTGTTTTCATCGATCCGATGTTCCAGGTAGCTCATTTAACGCATGTTCGCGAAGCTGCTCGTGCCACAGGGCAGTTGCACCAGCGACAGCACATGGCATAGCAAATAAGTTTATCAACGGGATACTTGTCATCAGCGTGACAGCGCTGCCAAAACCCATGGCGCTAGAGCGGTGGTTTTTCATCAGCTTACGCACCTTGGGAAAGGTTAAGCCATGATTACCCGCTGGGTAGTCCACATACTCCAGCGACAGTAACCAGGCCCCAAACCAAAGCCACGCGGCGGTTGAAAACAAACCCAGTACCGGAATCCACCACGTGAATATCCATAAAAGCACCAGAGGGACCATTAGCATAATCATATAGAAGAGCTTGTAGAGCTCAGACATCATCACGTGGGGGACACTTTTTAGGGCGTGCAGCCAGCTTTCTTTTCCCTCGATCAGTGTACCAGCCAGGTGTTTTTCAACTTTTTCAGCCAATAAGCTATTGAAGGGCGCCGCTAAAAAGTTCGCCAGCAGCGAAAATGTGTAAAAAACTCCCATCAATACTCCGACACCTAACACCAGCCAGATAAATAATTGTATTATCCAAATCAACCCTTGCACGATTGCCCAATCGCCCAGAAAAGTGCTGCTAACGGATCCAGTGGCCCAGCTAACCAGCGAACCCGCTGCACCCACAAGTGCCCAGATAAGTGCACCGAAGATGACTACATTTATACTGAGTGGTATCAATACAAAACGACGAAGGCCAGGTTGGCGGATGAGCTGAAAGCCGCGCATTAGGTAGCCAAAACCTTGTGCAAGCTGAGTAATCGCGCCTGAATTATTGCGGGAAGCCGTCATGAAGTAACACGCCGGAGAGTCGGCAAATGCCCCTGGTTGTCTAAATACCGCACAATTATAGTGACCTTTAACTAGAGCGGGTGTTCTTCTTCCAGTCGGTAGAAAAACAGCTGAGCCTTTCACCAGCAATTGAGGTCCATTGTTTGGAGCAAAGCGGCGATAGGGGCCTTGATCATACAGAACCAGCGGTTGTTTCCATCAGGATAAAACCCGGTGCGATTTCTCGATGATTAGATTGTTGTTTCTTAATAAATGCGTTGTAGAGAGAGAAGAGATTTTTGAGTGACTTTCAGAGCAGCGGTGATGGAGAACTCATCAAAAAAAACTCTACAACAGATCAAGTTTTTGAGCTGCTGCGCAAACGGATTCTCTCTTTGGAGCTGCCGCCAGATGCTAAGTTGTCTGAAGCCGACGTAGCGAGACAGTTAGGGGTTTCGAGGCAACCTGTGCGTGACGCGTTTTTTCGCTTATCAAGTCTAGGGTTCCTGCAAATTCAGCCGCAAAAAGCGACACGAGTAACGAAAATCCGCGTGCAAGATGTTCTCAAGGCGCGCTTTGTTCGAGCGTCAATTGAGATTGAGGTGATGCGTCGTGCAGTAGACACCTTCACCGAAAACGACTTTAAGTTACTCGAGCAGAATCTGTTTGAACAAAAAAGTGCTCTAGACGTTGGCAACTCTGAAGCTTTCAACGGGCTCGATAATTTGTTTCATCAAGCAATCTGTGAGCGCGCTGGGGTGGGCTTCGTACAGAGCTTGATCCTTGAAAATAAAGCACACACTGATCGTCTGCGATTTCTGGCACTTGCGTCTGGCTCTGTTCAAACATGGGAAGAACACGTAACCATCGTAAAAGCTCTTAGGGCCAAAGATACTGAAGCTTCTATTCAAGCTATGCGCTCACATCTTAGTCAGATAGAGCGGGTGATCGATCAACTCAGGGAAGAAAACCATGATTGGTTTTCTGACGAAAGTTTGTCATGAGCAACGCCCAGCTATTCTGGGCCCAATCTCCAGATCCTTTTTAGGTTCAACGCCTTAAGTGTCAAGACCATCAAATGGCTTCTTGGCCATAGACTATTTCTACAGTAATTCAATGTTACAGGTGCCTATAAAAGAGAGATCAGGTAGACTTAGATGAATTGCTGTTGTCGTACCTTAGTGCTCGACAATCGATGTTGTTCAAGCTACCGGGAATAGTCTTCGTCACATGCGTCTCAGTCGTATCAAATTGGCTGGTTTCAAGTCATTTGTTGACCCAACTGTGGTCAAATTCCCAAGTAATCTCGGGGGTATAGTCGGCCCAAACGGTTGCGGAAAATCTAACACCATCGACGCCGTTCGTTGGGTGATGGGGGAGAGCTCCGCTAAATATCTCCGTGGCGCCAGCATGGATGATGTTATTTTTACAGGCTCATCCTCTCGCAAACCTGTCGGCCAAGCATCTGTAGAGATGGTGTTTGACAACTCCGAAGGCAAGCTCGGTGGTCAATACGCGCAATATGCGGAGCTGTCTGTAAAGCGTCAAGTCAGTCGCGATGGGCAATCCGTCTATTTGCTTAATGGCACTAAATGCCGACGCCGAGATATTCAAGATATATTCTTGGGAACGGGCTTGGGGCCACGCAGCTACGCGATTATCCAACAGGGCATGGTATCGCGCTTGATCGAGGCCAAACCCGAAGATCTGCGCGTCTTTCTCGAAGAAGCTGCGGGCATCTCAAAATATAAAGAACGCCGCCGTGAGACTGAGACTCGCATTCGTCATACCCGGGAGAACCTCGACCGTCTCAACGACCTGCGCGAAGAAGTAGAGAAGCAATTGGGTCATTTGAAGCGACAAGCGCGAACGGCTGAACGCTTCAAAGAGTACAAGGCTGAAGAGCGCACCTTGAGTGCTGAAGTGCTAGCTCTGCGCTGGCGAGAGCACAAAAACGAATTTGATCAGCGGCAACTCAAATGCGCAGAAATCGAAACAGCGCTCGAAGAAGCACTGGCGCGTCAGCGCGAAGCCGAAGCTTCTATAGAACGAGAGCGCGAGAGCTTAGCGGAAAGCCAAGAGACATTCAGTGCACGCCAAGCTGATTTCTACCAGTTGGGTGCGGAAGTGTCTCGGGTCGAGCAGTCGATCAAACACCAAAAACAAATGCGTGAGCAAAGTGAGCGTGAATACGCTCAGGCAGAGCAAGCGTGGCGCGAAGCGCAAGAACACGTCGCTCAAGATAAACGGCGGCTTGAAGAAATCGCTGAACAGTTAGCGATGCAGGAACCCTCGTTGGGTGAGGTGCAGGCGGGACAACAGGCCACAGCAATTGCTCTTGCAAGTGCTGAGCAGGCGATTTCTGCCTACCGCGATGAGAGTGATGACTACAATCGGCGTCGTGCTGAAATCAATCGTCAGCTGCAACTAGAGCAAACGCGAGAGCAACACTCAGAACGCAATATTCAGCAATTGCAAGCACGTTCCCAACGCCTGAGCGAAGAACGCGGCCAGCTGGATTTGCAAGCTTTGTCGAGTGAATTGACTGAGCTGGCAGAACGCGAGCAGATGTGCAGCGAACAAGTGGCTGAGCGACAACAGGTGCTTGAAGCCGTGCGGCACACCGTGGCGGAGACTCGCGAGCAGAGCCAGCGCTGTTCAGAAGAATTGAGCGAAACGCGCGAGCAATTGCAACAGGGCCGTGGCCGACTGTCCTCGCTCGAAGCTTTGCAACAAGCGGCACTGCGTGACAATGCAGCGGCTGGCGGTAAATGGTTAGAGCAGCATCAGCTTAGCGAACGCCCGCGGCTAGCTGAGCAGATTCAAGTCGATAGTGGCTGGGAACGAGCGGTTGAAGCGGTACTCGGTGATATGTTCGACGCCGTTGGTGTTGATGATTTGCAACGCGCTGCAGCACCTCTTGATCAATTGGAACAAGGCGCCGTCAGTCTCTGGCACAGCAGTTCCTCCCCCGATCAACAGCATGCGCGTGAGCCAGCCTTAGCCGCTAAAGTGCAAGCACCTGAAGCCGTATTGGCCATGCTGTACGGTGTGCGCACTTGCGATACGCTCGATCAAGCGTTAGCACAACGTGAACATCTCGGCGTTGGGGAATGCATTGTCACCCGCGCTGGCGAGCGTATAGGGCGAGGTTGGGTGCGAGTTGCTCGTGGTGTGGACGGCAGCGATGGTGTTTTAGCCCGAGAGCAAGAGATCAATGACTTAGGCTTGCGGCTCGAAACACTGACCGCTGAGGAAGCTCGATTGCTGGAGCAGCGTGATACGCTCGTGGCTCGACTTTCAGAAGCCGAAGCTGAGCGAGATCGGGGCCAGCAGTCGCTCAATGATGCTTTAGCTGAAAGCAGCGATATGACAGCTCAAGTGCGTGCACAACAGCAACAAGCAGAGCAGGGTGAAGCGCGGATATCGCGTCTCGATGACGAATTGCGCGAAATAGCCGAGCAGCTAGAGCACGACACACTCGAGCGAGAAGAAGCGCGAGAAGCGGCGGTTCTGGCTGCGGAACAGCAGGAATCCCTGAGTGAAGAAGGTAGCTTGCTCAACGCCCGTAACGACGAATTAAGCCTGAGATTGCAAGCTGCGCGTGAACAAGCTCGTCAGAGCACGGATGACAGCCAGAGCGCTGCAATTCGGGTGGAGACATTGCGCAGTCAACGCAGTTCTACTGAGCAAAATCTGTCCCGTATGGAAGGGCAGCTCAAGCACATGAGCGAGCGTCGTGAGCAGCTGCTGCTCCAACTTGAGGATGCAACTGATCCAGACGACGAAGTGAGCGCTCGGCTCGCTGAATTGTTAGAGCAGAGAGCTGTATCGGAAGAAAAGCTGGCCAATGCACGCGAAAAATCCGAAGTGATTGAACTAGCAGTGCGCGAGCATGAACAAGGACGTACGCAGGCTGAACGCGACTCGTTAGAGGTTCGGGAGCGACTAAACCAACAACGCTTGGCCAGCCATGAACTGCAAGTACGTGTGCAAACTGTAGAAGAACAGCTGGCGGAAATGGAAGCTGAAGTCATGGCGGTGCTTGCAGAAGTGCCTGACAATGCGTCTTTGCGCGAATGGAGTACACGCCTACAGGACGTACAGACACGTATCCAGCGATTGGGTGCGATCAATTTAGCTGCCATTGACGAATACGAAGAAGCCGGCAAACGCGATGAGTACCTCCGTCAGCAACATGCCGATGTCACCGAGGCGCTTGAGACCTTAGAGGCAGCCATTGCTAAGATTGATCGAGAGACACGACAGCGCTTTAAAGAGACCTACGACCAGGTCAACGCGAAGCTTCAAGACTACTTTCCTCGCCTTTTTGGGGGCGGTAGAGCTGAATTAGAGCTGACTGAATCGGATATGCTCAGTGCTGGTGTTTCAGTGTTGGCGCAGCCTCCGGGCAAAAGAGTGACCAGCATCCATTTGCTCTCCGGTGGAGAGAAGGCGCTGACGGCCGTGGCGCTGGTATTTGCTTTTTTTGACCTTAATCCGGCACCCTTTTGTATGCTGGACGAGGTCGATGCACCGCTGGATGATGCCAACGTGGGTCGATTTTGCGAGCTTGTCAAAGAAATGTCGCAAAGGGTACAGTTCATCTTTATCACCCACAACAAACAAACCATGGAACTGGCTGATCAGCTGTCAGGTGTCACAATGAACGAACCCGGCGTATCGCGTTTGGTTTCTGTTGATGTGGCGGAAGCAGCTGAAATGGTGTCAGCGTGAGACTGATTACGAGAGTGGCAGACAAATGATTGATTATGTGAGTTGGGCGCTTATTATCGGCGGGCTGGTCGTTCTAGTGGTGAGCTATGCTCGATATTTTTTTGGTGGTCGGCGGGTCAGCAAAGCTGATTCGGTCACGGTCCAGGAAGACGATCAAGTGGACCCGCATGAGACCTTGAGCAATATGGGGCTAGACCCTGAACTCATGGAACGAGCATTGCACACACGTCTGCCGGACAATCAACGGCAATATGCAGAGCGCCTCCCAGCTGAACTCGATCCCGTATTTGAAGAACTTGCTGCTGTGGATATGTCGTCCGCTGGGCAGTATGTTGACGATGCGCGTGAAGAAATGACAGCCAATCTAGACGCCGATTTATTCGATGAAGAAGAGGCAGCGGATATTCTCTCGCCCATGAGCTACGCCAATGACCGCGAACTCACTTGTCTGAATGTCATGGCGAAACCTGGTCGCGTATTATCCGGTGCCGCGCTGAAGGGCCAGTTCTTGGGTCGTGGATTTGAGCACGGTGAAATGCAAATTTTTCACTCCCGTTTTAATCAGCAAACACTGTTTAGCGTCGTCAGTATGGTAGAACCCGGTTATTTCGATCCAGAGGGCATGGACGCTATGACGACGCCGGGTATATCTTTCTTTTTGCAACTACCGGGTCCGCTGCGTGATGATGTGGCATTTGACATGATGCTTTCAGAGGCCCACGAGTTGGCTCAAGCACTAGATGCAGAGCTCCGTGATGAACATCATGCACCGCTGACGCGAAATTCTTTAGAGGATATCCGCGCGCGTTTGATTCGAAGCGCAAATGCTCGTTACGGAAGCCACGACCACGTCTGAGTATCCTCTTTTTTGAAGCGCGGCTTTACTTTCGACTGAGGGGATGCATTTGCCAATCTTTGAAACCAGCCGCTCAAACACTATTGACAGAACTGTTGGGAATTAAGGAGCCTCAGATTAAGTCCGGTTAGTAATGTCGGCGTGAAAGTTTGGACTTAGCAAGGCGCGAATCGATGGCAATAGGTGCTATTGGTTAGATTTTAAACGCTGCTGGGCCGAATGGAGCGCGTTGACAGTGCGAGCATGATTTGATCTGGGCTACCTTAGCGAACTCAACGTCGAGTAGCCCTAAATACTAAATTTCAGAGTAGCCCATGAGCCAAGCAATCACTGAGGCGGCCGCTCGCGCCGCTGAGCTCCAGCAGGAGCTCAACCATCACAATACCCAGTACCACCAACTCGATGCTCCACTGATCAGTGACGCCGACTATGATGCACTGTTTCGAGAGTTGCGTGATTTAGAACTGGCATTCCCCGAATTGCAAAGCGCCGACTCACCGACTCTTCGAGTGGGTGCTCAGCCACTGGCCGGTTTCGATACGGTAGTACACACGCGACCAATGTTGTCCTTGTCGAATGTTTTTGATGCCAGTGAGTTGTCCGATTTTGATCGTCGTGTACGTGAGCGGCTTGGGGTAACAGTGGGTGAAAAAATCGCCTATGTTGGTGAACCCAAACTTGACGGATTGGCTGTTTCAATAGTCTATCGTGACGGACTGATGGTGCAGGCAGCGACCCGTGGAGATGGCGAGCAAGGAGAAGACATCACCGCGAATGTGCGCACTGTAAAATCGGTGCCGCTGCGATTAATGGGTTCGGGGTGGCCGGCGGAACTTGAAGTGCGTGGTGAGCTGTTTATGCCGAGTGCAGCGTTTAACGCCTTTAACGAAACAGCCGAAAAACGGGGAGAAAAAACTTTTGTTAATCCGCGTAATGCGGCGGCTGGTAGCGTCAGGCTTCTGGATTCTCGGATAACAGCTAATCGCCCATTGGATATATTTTTATATGCGGTTGGAGGTAGCTCGGATGATTCTCAACTGCCAGTCACCCACAGCGATAGACTGGATTTATTGCAACAGTGGGGATTGCCGATCAGCAATGCTTGGTCTCGCTTACAGGGGTGTGATGATTGCCAAAAATTTTACGAATCTGTTGCAGCCTCGCGAGCGCAGCTGCCCTATGAAATAGATGGGGTGGTGTTCAAAGTGGACGCTATCGACGCGCAGCAGCAATTGGGGCAGGTAGCGCGTGCTCCGCGCTGGGCTACGGCTTATAAGTTTCCTGCTGAAGAAAAAACTACAAAGTTACTGGCGATAGACTTTCAGGTTGGTCGAACGGGTGCCATCACACCTGTTGCTAAACTCGAACCGGTGTTTGTTGGTGGTGTGACGGTGTCGAACGCCACACTACATAATATGCAAGAAGTCGTTCGCAAAGATGTTCGTGTTGGCGATACAGTTTGGGTGAGGCGTGCTGGCGACGTGATCCCCGAGGTCGTTGGCCCGCTGTTGGATCAGCGCCCAGTCGATGCACTAAAAATTGAAGCACCTAGCGTCTGTCCCGTATGTGAATCTGCACTTGTACAGGTGCCCGGCGAAGTGGTGATTCGTTGCTCAGGTGGGTTTGTCTGTCCTGAGCAGCGCAAGCAAGCGCTCGCTCATTTCGCCTCTCGTCGAGCGATGGATATCGACGGCATGGGCGAGCAAATTGTCGAACAGTTAGTCGATCGAGATTTGGTACGTAGTCCAAGTGATCTTTACACATTGACCTATGAGCAACTGATGCAACTCGATCTTGTTGCCGAAAAGTCGGCTGCTAATCTGTTGGATGCTATTGAATCCAGTAAAGGTGCCAGTTTGGGCCGACTTATTTTTGGATTGGGAATCCCAGGTGTGGGCGAGGTCAATGCGCAAGCATTAGCGTCGCACTTCGGCAGTCTAGACTCATTGCTCATCATGCGACGTGAGGATTTAATGCCTGCGCCTCGTGTTGCTGGCATGGGTACGGTCAGTGCGCAGCGTCTCGTCGACTTTTTAGCTGAACAGCCCGAGATTGACGACGCAAATTTTGTTACTGCCATTGTCGAAGCCAAGCTGAGAATAAAAGCTGATACCGCAGCTGCATTATTGCGGTGGAGCGGCGGTGTGACGGCCATGCGGCAGATGGCAGCCGATGATATTTGTACAAAAAACACAGCGACAGTCGAGGGTATTGGTGACGTGCTCGCCGAAAACGTGGTTCAGTTTTTTGCGGCAGACCGTCATCGCTCAGTGGTTCAGAGTTTTATCAATCTTGGTATGGGTGCCGAGGCTGCGGTTTCACTGCTGTCCGATACTGATATGCCTCAACCTTTGGCAGGCCAAATTTTTGTTCTTACCGGTTCGTTGTCGGAAATGACTAGAGATGAAGCCAAAGAAAAATTACAGGCGCTTGGTGCGAAAGTAACAGGTAGTGTTTCGGCTAAAACTGATGTGGTTGTCGCGGGTGTTTCCGCGGGATCAAAGTTGAGCAAAGCTGAAAAGCTGGGAGTAACCGTTTGGGATGAAGCTGCTCTGCTTGAGTTCCTTTCAACGTGATTTTTAGAGGTAAAAAAAACGGCCAGATGTAAACACCTGGCCGTTTCAATTTCAGCTCAGAAGCTGAGTAGGGCTGTTAGGCGCTCTTGCGTCGCAACAGACCCATCAAAGGTAGCATGATCAACCAGAAAGCAGCACCACCGCCGCCACTGCTAGTTGTTCCTTCTTCCTCTTCTTCCTCTTCCTCGACAGCTACACAAGCAGTACCTGCTTCATTGAGCTCTTCGCCAGTCTCACAGACCAGTGGCGCTGCTGTGACATCAAATGCAGCACTCAGTGCTGGTGCCGCAGAGCGACCTTCAGCGGCGAATGTTGATTGTACAACTGCCTTGTAAGTGCCAGCAGGCATGTTGCTGAACGTGTGTGTGGTTACAGCACCAAGGGCCTCTGTGCCCAAGAGCGTAACGCCGTCATCTGCAGTGTAAGAAACGCTATAACCTGTCTCAACACCTGTAACCGCAGGGGCCACCCATGCAATCGAAGCTGTTTCTTCGCCAGGAGTAACTGTGACGCCCGTAGCTGCCTGAACAACCAATGATGCATCGTATCCACTGGCTGTAATGACACCAGCGTCACCTGTTGGAATGATGTCAGTACCCGTTAGAGCAACTACGTCTCCACTGGCGACAGCGACTGTACCGTAAACTTTAGAATCATTGAGCGTTAGATTGGCAGGGTTGCCAATGTTAGCCAATGTGGAGCTCATATCGCCAGTCATGTTGGTATTGCCGTTGAGACCAATCAAGGTAATGGCGGAGCCACCAGCTAATTTGCCTTCCATACCGGTTATGCCAACGTTGTCGTACAAGTTAACCCAGTTCAGTGACGTCGATGCGCTCATGTCTGGGAAAACACCATCGGCAGAAATGCCATTCAGCGCCAGTTTCTCAAGTGCTACAAATCCGTCTAAACCGGCGAAACCACCTGCCAAAACATTGTCTGGATTTGCTAGATTGTTTGAAAGATTCAAATTGATTAGCGTGTCTTTGATCGGATCAATTGCTGCCAATACCGCTGGTAATCCACCTGCAGGAGTAAAGCCTGCATCAGGAACTTCCAATTTGGTGATATCAGTTCCCGAGCAAAGTACACCACCTAGTGCGCAAGCAGCTGTGTCATCAGCAACTGTTGCCCATGCGGTTGTGTTCGTGTTCACATCGCCGTCCACACCTGCGTAACCCGCAGGAGTGATTGTGCCAAGAGCAATGAGTGCATTGACTGCATCGGCAGAATCGCCAGCTGCGGCTTGCCCTGAGACGGTTGCCGCTACGACCAAAGCTGCAAGAGAAATTTTGTAATTCATAGGTATAGTTCCACTTCGTGTTGATCTTTGTGCAGCCATAGCGGACTGCAAAACAGATGTTGCTTAAAAACAATGCCCAGTCGGGCAAATTCTTAATGACAGTCAAAGCAACTTTGACACCACATTCGCACGTACCCTTGTTAAACTGTTTTTAGTTCAACTCCTGCTGGGGCATTACTATAGTTATAGTTGCTCGAATCGAGATTTTTCAACGACTTCTGAATGAATTTGTTCGTACAAAAACATTGAGACAAAGGATTACTACGAAATGCTGAGTTACCAGCACGGATATCACGCCGGAAACATCGCCGATTGCCATAAACACGCGCTTTTGTCGCTGTTGTATAAGCATTTACTGGAAAAGGATAAGCCGTTTTACAGTCTGGATAGTTTTGCCGGGAGAGGGGTTTACTCCTTTGCCGGTGAGCAAGCCATGCAGTTAAAAGAACATGAATTTGGTGTGGTGAAATTATGGCAGCTCGACAATTGGCCCGAAGAGTTGTTGTTGTGGCGCCAGGCAATTGCAGCCATGAACCCGACAGGTGAGCTGAAATACTATCCTGGATCTCCGGCTTTGGCACGAGTGTGCGCGCGCGACGGCGACAAGATTGTCATGGTTGAAAAACACCCTGAAGAGTTTGTCGCTCTCTCTCGTTGGGCAGGTCGTGCACCGGGCATCAGTGTGCATGAACGTGATGCTACGGAAGCCACCATCGCATTAACACCGCCAGAAATTCGTCGCGGCGTAGTCATTCTCGATCCATCGTACGAATTAAAAACAGACTACGTAGCGATGGCTAAGTTGGCGTGTGAAGTTGCTCTGCGTTGGCCCGAAGCAATGGTAGCAATATGGTATCCCTTGTTGGCAGCAGGTCGTCACCAGGACTTGCTGGCTAAATTGCACGCTGACTCTCCTCACGAAGTACATAACAGTGAGTTACCTGTGCCGCAGCCTTCGCGCACCGATCGTGTGGGTATGATCGGAAGTGGAATGGCTGTGCTGAACCCCCCGTGGAAATACAGTGAGCAAGTGGCGGTTGCCGAGCAATGGCTTATCGACGGTCTAGGGCAGTAGTCGCCGCGAACATGGTAAACTGCAGCGTCTAGCGAGCGCATCTGAGTTGCTCGTGGTAATTGCAAAGTTGAGGAGAGCAACAGCGTGACCAAGATTGTGATTGTGGGAGCGGGCGGTAAGATGGGTCGTACGCTAACGCAGGCGGTGGAGCTTGCAGATGATGCGCGGGTGGTCGCTGGCACCGAATCGTCAACCAGCTCTTTCATTGGACAAGATATGGGCGTGGTCGCAGGAGCTCAACCCGTTGGTGTCGCAATCACTGATTCACTGAGTGACGCAGTGGCAGCTGGTCAGGTTGTCATTGATTTCACACGCCCACTGGTCACATTGGCGACGCTTGAAAAATGTGTGGCGACTGGTTGCGCTGCAGTGGTTGGCACTACAGGCTTCGATAGCGATCAAAAAGCGCAAATCGAAACAGCAGCCAAACAAATCCCTATTGTGTTAGCCGCCAATTTTAGTGTCGGTGTAAATGTTTGTTTAAAACTGCTGCACGACGCGGCTGCCGCATTGGGCGATGACTACGATGTAGAAATCATTGAATCCCATCATCGTCACAAGGTGGATGCACCTTCTGGAACCGCTCTGGCGATGGGCGAGTCAGTGGCGGACGCCTTAGGTCGTGATTTGGAAGAATGTGCTGTCTACAGCCGTGAGGGTCACACGGGTGAGCGCAAATCAAACACCATTGGTTTTCAAACTATACGTGGTGGTGACATCGTCGGTGAACACACCACTATGTTTATCGGTACCGGAGAGCGTGTCGAGATAAGTCATCGCTCAAATAGTCGAATGAATTACGCAGCGGGAGCGGTACGCGCAGCACAATGGGTAGCTGGTCGAGAACCTGGTCTTTACAACATGCAGGACGTGTTGGCGCGTCAATAGTGCGGTGGAAGCAGCGCCTGGTTGGCCTTGGCTTTCACTAGCGAACTAAAATTTTTAAAAGGTACGTACGATGAAATTTGCCGCAGTTTTTCCTGGGCAAGGTTCCCAGTCTGTGGGTATGTTGGCTGATCTAGCCAGCGGATGGCGAGAAGTTCAAGACACCTTTGCTGAAGCGAGCGAAGTGCTGGATTATGATCTCTGGGCGCTCGCGCAAAGCGGACCCGATGAACAATTGAAACAGACCCAATATACACAGCCGGTGATGTTTGCCGCTGGTGTGGCCTGTTGGCGTGTCTGGCTTTCCGCTGGGGGTCAGTTGCCTAGTTATGCAGCAGGTCACAGTCTCGGTGAGTACAGTGCTCATGTTGCGGCAGGTGTTTTTCAGTTTGTCGATGCGATGCGACTTGTAGAAAAACGTGGCCAACTGATGAGCGAGGCAGTGCCGGTTGGAGAAGGTGGAATGGCAGCGATTTTAGGCATGGATGACAGTGCTCTGGTCGATCTCTGCATTTCCTTGAGTGGCGAGAGAGTGGTCGAAGCTGTCAATTTCAATGCACCTGGCCAAGTCGTTATCTCGGGTCACCTCGACGCCTTAGAGCATGCTTGTGTGGTGGCCAAAGAAGCCGGTGCGCGAAAAGCGATGATGCTGCCGGTGAGCGTACCCAATCACTCAAGCTTAATGAACTCCGTCGTTTCACCTTTGGCCCAACAGATAAACGAAACAAAAGCTTCAGAGGGTAATATAGCGGTTGTTCAAAATGCTGAAGCTGCAGTTATCAACGGTTTGCAGGCTCAAATTAGCTCGCTGAAAGCACACGTGGCCAACCCCGTTCGCTGGACGGCAAGCGTGCAGTATCTAGTTACTCAAGGTGTCGATACTCAAATAGAATTTGGCCCGGGCAAAGTGCTCACTGGGCTTGCCAAGAGAATTGACCGATCGCTGAGTTTTGTCTGCGTTGAAGATCAAGCGTCGCTACAAAAAGCATTAGAAATGACCGATCAAAAGGAGGCAGTGTGACCACACTTTCGCTACAAGATGAAGTAGTACTGGTGACGGGTGCCAGTCGCGGTATTGGACGGGCCATTGCTATGGCGATGGCCGCAGCAGGTGCCACGGTAATTGGAACCGCTACCTCCGACAACGGTGCGGCGGCTATCAGTGAAGCCTTGCAGGGCGCAGGTGCTGCGGGTAAGGGCATGCGTCTCGATGTGACTGATGCTGAAGGTGTTCTAGAGGTAACCAAGGCGATCACCGCGGAATTTGGGCCAGTTTCTATCTTGGTCAACAACGCCGGGATCACGCGTGATAACTTGATGTTGCGCATGAAAGACGACGAGTGGGACAGTATCATCGACACTAACTTGTCGGCTGTCTTTCGCGTCACCAAAGCCTGTATAAAGGGAATGGTCAAAGCTCGCAGAGGCCGGATAATCAACATTTCTTCTGTTGTCGGAGCAACTGGCAACCCGGGACAGGCAAATTACGCCGCTGCAAAAGCAGGCTTAGAGGGCTTTAGCAAGTCGATGGCACGCGAATTTGGCGCCCGAAATATTACGGTCAACAGTATTGCACCCGGATTTATCCAATCCGACATGACCGATGTATTGAGCGAGGATGTAAAAGAAGGGTTGAAATCTTCTATACCGTTGGGCCGTTTGGGTGATCCGGCTGAAATAGCGCATGCAGCGGTGTTTTTAGCTTCAAAAGAGGCGGCTTACATTACTGGGCACACCCTGCATGTCAATGGTGGTATGCACATGGCTTAAGCGTGTTTTATCGTGTTTAACGCGTTAAAATTGGCCAATTATTTTGTTGCCATCACAAAAGAACTGCTTAAAAATTGGCGCAGTTCACACAAATTACCTACAATACGGCTCGATCGGCATCAGCTGATTGAGTTAAGAGTTTATTTACTGGAGGTCGAAAGACATGAGTAGCGTCGAAGAACGCGTTAGAAAAATCGTCGTCGAGCAGCTGGGCGTCAAAGAAGAAGAAGTCGTCATCGCCGCGTCTTTTGTAGACGACCTGGGTGCTGACTCTCTCGATACTGTCGAGTTGGTCATGGCTCTTGAAGAAGAATTTGAATGTGAAATTCCCGATGAAGAAGCCGAGAAGATCACCACGGTTCAGCAAGCTGTCAACTACATCAACACGCACTTAGACAGCTAAACTGACGACTGACAGGGTAAGTGAAATTGATGCTCCACAATTGGTGAGCATTTGTTTTGGCTGCCGACAAGCTCGATGCAATTGGTATCGAGCTTTTATACATTAAGACTGGGGCGACCGCCCCGATTTCCTTCCGCAACTCTGGTGGAAGTAACCATCGCGAGGCATCACGTTGAGCAAACGTAGAGTTGTTGTGACCGGCTTAGGTCTAGTATCGCCAGTAGGTAACACCGTTGAGGCGGGTTGGGCTAATATCCTGAAAGGGAAGTCCGGTGCCGCGCCAATCAGTCATTTTGATGCAACGAATTACGGCACGCAGTTCAGTTGCTCGGTGAAAGACTTAGATGTCAGCGAATATATGGCGCCAAAAGATGCGCGTAAGATGGACGAGTTTGTTCAGTTCGGTATGATCGCTGGGCTTCAGGCTGTTGAAGATTCCGGCCTCGAAGTCACTGATGAAAATGCGACTCGTATCGGGGTTGCTATTGGCGCTGGAATCGGTGGCTTAGGTGTCATCGAACGCAATACTTTACTGGTTGAAGAGCGAGGTCCTCGCAAATTATCGCCCTTTTTTATACCTTCGGCGATCATCAACATGATCTCAGGCAATCTCTCTATTCGATGCGGATTTAAAGGCCCTAACTTCGCTATTGTCACTGCCTGCACAACTGGTACACACAATATCGGTGACGCAGCACGCACGATTGCTTATGGCGACGCTGATGTCATGGTGGCTGGTGGCGCAGAAATGGCAACGACCGCACTTGGTGTAGGTGGCTTCGGCGCGGCGAGAGCGCTTTCAACACGTAACGACGACCCTGAAGCGGCAAGTCGCCCTTGGGATAGTGGTCGTGACGGCTTTGTCATCGGTGATGGCGCGGGTGTAGTCGTGCTTGAAGAATACGAGCATGCCAAAGCACGCGGTGCCAAAATTTATTGCGAGTTGGCCGGTTACGGTATGAGTGGCGACGCTCATCACATGACCATGCCTTCCGAGGGTGGTGAAGGTGCAGGGCGCTGCATGGCGAGTGCTTTGAATGACGGCGGCATCAACACGGAACAAGTCAGTTATATCAACGCACATGGAACGTCGACGCCAGCGGGCGACATTGCAGAAACACTTGCGGTCAAAGGTCTCTTTGGCGATTTTGCCAAAAAAGTACCGATGAGCTCCACGAAGTCGATGACGGGGCATTTGCTCGGCGCTGCCGGAGGTATAGAGGCCGTATTTAGCGTGTTGGCAATACGTGACCAAGTTGCGCCCCCAACCATTAATTTAGATGACCCCGACCCCGCTTGTGATTTGGACTATGTTCCTCATACGGCTCGCGAAATGAACATTGACATAGCTATAAGCAATTCTTTTGGCTTTGGCGGAACTAACGGTTCACTGGTTTTTCGCAAGATCTGATTGCACCTATAGCTGCGCAAGTGAACCGAGGAAAAAATGCGTTTTATCTCTGTGATTGTACTGGTCTGTCTAGCGATACTAGCCTGGCTTGCATTTGATGGTAACCGCAGTCTCTCCCAGCCTTTGGCTCTTGAAAAACAGATTACTTTAGATGTACCTAGCGGTGCTAATCTGCGAAGCCTATCTCGAAAACTCGCGGCTGACGGTGTTCTTGAACGCAGCGAGTATCTCTATTTTTACGCTCGCTACAAAAAAATAGCACACCGTATAAAAGCTGGTGAGTACCAGCTAGATCCCGGCCTATCGGGATATGGTTTGCTGGATCTTCTGGTGCAAGGAAAGGCCGTGCAGTATCGCGTTACTTTGGTCGAAGGCTGGAATATGCGACAAGTACGCGACGCCTTATTGCAATCAAAAAAGCTCAACGATGATCTCTCAGAGTTGGATGATGCACAATTGCTTGTCACATTGGATCTGCAGCAAACATATGCCTTGCCAGAAGGGCTTTTTATGCCGGACACCTATCAATACACGGCGGGCGATACTGCAGTTTCAATTTTGGCGCGTGCGCAATTAGCGATGGCAAATTACCTTGAAAAATCGTGGCAGGATCGAGATAAAAAAAGCCCGCTCAAATCACCTTACGAAGCGCTTGTCTTGGCGTCAATTGTTGAAAAAGAAACGGGCGTAGCATCGGAGCGAGCGACAATATCAGGTGTCTTTAGCCGCCGATTGATAAAAGGCATGCGTTTACAAACGGACCCGACGGTTATCTACGGAATTGGGCCTGACTTCGACGGTGACATTCGCCGCAAAGACCTGACAACCGATACACCGTACAACACCTACACGCGACATGGTTTGCCTCCTACACCGATCGCCCTTGCTGGTCGGGAGGCTGTTGACGCGGCTCTGCACCCAGAATCCGGTAGCAGCTTGTATTTTGTGTCCAAAGGGGATGGCAGTCATCAGTTTTCTGATAATTTGCAGCAGCATGAGGCAGCGGTGCGAAAGTATCAGCTGAATCGTTGATGGAAGGTGTGTTTCTTACTCTCGAGGGCCTCGAAGGCACTGGCAAGACAACTAATCTAGCTTTTTTGACGCAACTCTTGGAAGAAGCGGGTGCAAACGTTTTAGTCAGCCGAGAGCCAGGGGGGACTCAACTGGGAGAGGCCCTGCGCGAGTTGATACTCAATCGCCACGATTTACAAGTGTCTGCCATGTCCGAGCTGCTGATGATTTTTGCGGCGCGCGCTCAGCACCTGGAGCAGGTTATCAAACCTGCGCTTGCAGAAGGGCTCTGGGTCATCAGTGATCGATTCACTGAGGCGAGTTACGCCTACCAGGGATCTGGCCGAGAGCTAGGCTCTGCCGCAGTGGAAGTACTGGAAGCATTGGTGCAGGCTCATTTGCAGCCAGATGTCACCTTCTTGCTCGATATTGACCCTGAGCTTGGCCTGCGCCGTGCGAGCGCCACGGGTGCTCCTGATCGCATAGAGCAAGAAGGTTTGGCTTTTTTTGAACGTGTCCGCTCCGGTTATTTGTCGCGTGCAGAACAGTTTCCTGAGCGCTTTAAAGTGGTCGATGCTTCACCTTCATTAGAGCAAGTTCAAACGCAGTTGAGAATGCACGTCTCAGCATTGCTGAATGAAAAAGGATTGGCGACTTGAGTGAGCCTGCGTGGCCACTTCCTTGGCTGCAAGAGCCGTGGTCACAGCTTTTGAGGGCACGTAAGGCCGATCGCTTGCCCCATGCCATGCTTTTTGTCGGACCGCAGGGCGTCGGCAAACGTTTGATGTCCACCGCTTTTTCCAAGTCTTTGCTCTGTCGGGAAGGCGCGGAGCAAGCGTGCGGTGTTTGCGATGCGTGTGTGCAGTTTGAAAATGGGTCGCATCCAGACTTC
Source organism: uncultured Granulosicoccaceae bacterium (assembly GCA_937965695.1). Taxonomy (GTDB): domain Bacteria; phylum Pseudomonadota; class Gammaproteobacteria; order CALCKW01; family CALCKW01; genus CALCKW01. Next base: position 89,333 of record CALCKW010000024.1, on the reverse strand, counting down.
AGGTTTTTACAACCGGATGAAAAAACACGCAACTTCAAAATAGAAGCTATCCGGCAACTCGGCCAAGAACTTTCGCTGACTTCTCAATACGGGGGATTTCGCGTAGCAATTCTAGAAGGGGTCGAAGGCTTAACAGAGGGTGCAGCAAATGCGTTGTTAAAAACGCTGGAAGAGCCCCCCAAAGGTGTGTTGTTGATGCTACTAACTCCGTGGCCTGGGCGCTTGATGGCCACGATTCGCAGTCGTTGCCAGCAAGTTCGTTGCCCAGCTCCAGATTCGGAGCTAGCAGTCCCATGGCTTGAGCAGTTAGGCGTCTCAAATGCGGCAGTCGCATTGGCCGAGGCTGGCGGCGCACCGCTTCTAGCGCTGGAACTCTGCGCACAGACAGAACTGCCCCAGCTTCTGCGTGATCTGCTGCCAAAAGTAGTGTCGGGCCAATTGGGGGTAGCTGCAGCAGCGAAACTGTTCGAAAGCTTTCAGGCTCGGGAGCTGGCGGCCGCTATGTTGGCAAGTTTAGAATCTGAATCATTGCAGCAAGGTGAGGCGTTAGCCAATGGCTTGGAAATTGCCTGCTTGGGTGGCAGACGACCGGCGCAAACTGTGTTTGCACTGCGTGATCGCATTATCGCCGAACACAGGTTCGATCCTACTGGCCTCAACCAGCAAGCCGCACTAGAGCGGCTGATGATGTTGGTGGCTCGAGGCAGGTAGTGCGCAGCGTGATTTGTCGTCGCTATTCGTTCACCAGCTAGAGCACAATCTATTATGAGCACAAATGCAAAAGGCATTCTCGCAATGTCCATCAAAGATAAGGGCGCCCTGAGCGCGGCTTTCATGCCTTTTCTTGTCAACGGCGGCTTGTTTGTTCCGACTAATCGCCAGCATAAGCAGGGTGATCGTGTGTTTATGTTGCTCAAGTTGCTTGAGGAGCGCGAACGTTTGCCTGTTTCGGGTGAAGTCGTCTGGATGACACCTGCAGGTGCTCAGGGCAACAAAGTTGCGGGTATTGGTGTGCAGTTCGACGAGAAAGATAAGGGCAAGACGCGCGACAGAATTGAAGCGTTGTTGAAAGATCTCGGTGGATCGCAGCCGACGAACACCATGTAGTTTTAGATTGATCGATCCTTTGATCTATCTCCTATGGGGTGGGTCAAGGGTGCAATATTGCGGCCGGTTGCACACTATGTTTCCGGCCCAGCACAATAGTGCAAGATGGACGGGTGCAACTGTGAACCGTCTCTCATTCGCGGCCACACAACGCGATTTCTGAGGTATAATTCCGCTATTCATCTATCCCCTTTGGGTAGCTCTAAGCTCCGGGGATAGAACGTTGGCGTTTAATTATTGTTGCCTACAAATTTTTTTCTATCGCTTTGCAAGGAAATCTCGTGCAAGGAAATAACTATTCTTTGAACAAGGGGCTCGATGTGCCCATAGAAGGTGCGCCAAAGCAGGCTATTGAGCCCGCTGTGACGGTACCATCTGTGGCTCTATTAGGGCGTGACTACCACGGACTTAAGCCGACAATGGCGGTACAACAAGGCGACAAAGTTGTTGTTGGCCAATTGTTGTTTACCGACAAGCGCAACCCCGGGGTCAACTTTACATCGCCGGGTGCTGGCACGGTAGCAGCTATTCATCGTGGCGCGCGGCGTGCGCTGCAGGCGGTGGAGATTGAGCTAGATGGCTCAGACAGCGCTGAAGACTTCGGTGCCGTTGCAGCCGGTGATATTGCTGGTCTCAGTGCCGATCAAGTGCGCGAGAAACTGATCCAGTCAGGTCAATGGACGGCGCTTCGTACCCGTCCCTACAGCAAAGTGCCTGCTGTTGATGCCCAGGCTGCGGCTATTTTTGTCACTGCTGTCGACACCCGACCGTTAGCTGCAGACCCCGCTGTAATACTCGCTGAGCACGCAGCCTCCTTTGAAGCGGGCTTGCAACTGATTGCGAAGCTTGCTCCTAAGTGCTTCGTTTGTGTAGGTGGTTCTTCTTCGGTCCCGCAGCCTGCGATTAATGGCGTTGAATACCACAGCTTCAGTGGGCCGCATCCAGCCGGTCTAGCGGGTATGCACGTCAATATGCTTGAACCGGTCAGCCAAACAAAACAAGTTTGGGTGCTGGGTTATCAAGACGTAGTCGCTATTGCCAAACTATTTGAATTTGGTCAACTTTGGACCGAGCGTGTTATTGCTTTAGCAGGCCCAATGGTCAACACACCTCGATTGTTGCGCACTCGTTTAGGTGCAAGTACTGAAGCACTTGTTGGCAACGAGCTTAAGTCTGGTGGTGTCCGTGTCATTTCTGGCTCCGTGCTGGATGGTTTTAATGCGCAGGGCTCTAGTGCTTGGCTAGGTCGCTACAGCCAACAAGTTTGCGCACTCAGCGACGATCAACCACGTCAATTCATGCACTGGGTTAACCCACTGCTGAAACAGTTCTCGTCACTCAACGTGTTTTTTGGTGCGTTGCCGGCAACCTTCCCCATGAGTACCAGTCAAAACGGTAGTCGCCGTGCCATGGTGCCCATTGGTAATTACGAACGAGTAACACCATACGACGTCCTGATCACGCAGTTGTTGCGAGCTCTGTTGGTGCGTGACACCGACGAGGCGCAAAAGCTTGGCGCACTGGATTTCGATGAAGAAGACTTAGCGTTGTGCACCTTTGTGTGTCATAGCAAATATGAATATGGCGAGGCACTGCGTGCCAGTCTTGAACAAATTGAGCGGGAGGGGTAGGCGATGTCCTGGTTACGCAACTATCTGGACAGCTTGGAACCATTGTTTGAGCGCGGTGGACGACTAGAAAAGTTCTACGCACTCTACGAAATGGTCGACACGCTGTTATACAGCCCACCCGACACCACGCGCGCTGCACCGCACGTGCGCGACGCGCTAGATCTCAAGCGCGTCATGGGTTACGTGTGGATGGCAACTTTTCCAGCGATCTTCTTCGCTTGTTACAACACTGGTTACCAAGCAAATACAGCCATGGCTGGCTTGGGTATTACGGAAGTCGAAGGTATCCGAGGGGCCTTCAGCGGTTGGTTTGGCTACAACCCAGATAACTTTTTTGCTAATTTTTGGCATGGCGCCTGGTATTTCTTCCCTGTCTACATGACAGTGTTTATCGCGGGTGGTATCTGCGAAGTTATCTTCTCTTTAGTGCGGGGCCATGAGGTCAACGAAGGTTTCTTCGTCACATCAATTCTTCTCTCACTCACCCTTCCTCCCAGCATCCCATTGTGGATGGTTGCTCTGGGCACCATATTCGGTGTTGTAATCGGTAAAGAAGTGTTTGGTGGAACGGGCAAAAACTTCCTCAACCCAGCACTGACAGGTCGGGCATTTTTGTACTTTGCCTATCCAGCAGCCATGTCAGGTGATGCAGTTTGGACTGCCGTAGACGGCTACACGGGTGCTACGGCTCTGGGTGCAGCTGCTGCCGGAGGGCTGGACGCAGTTGCTGCTCTTGGTTTCACTTGGTGGGACCACTTTATTGGTTTTATTCCAGGATCACTGGGTGAGACATCGACACTCGCCATCATGATTGGTGCTGCGATTCTACTCTACACCCGCATTGCGTCCTGGCGCATTATGTTGGGTGTTCTGGTGGGTATGGTCGCCACGTCGCTGCTATTCAATCTCATCGGTTCAGATACAAACCCTATGTTTGCTGTGCCTTTCTGGTGGCATTTGGTTACTGGCGGATTCGCCTTCGGTCTGGTGTTTATGGCAACTGACCCGGTCACGGCATCGCACACGGATACTGGGCGTTTTTGGTTTGGCGTATTAGTCGGGCTGATGACCGTTCTGATTCGAGTCGCAAACCCTGCGTTCCCAGAGGGAATCATGCTGGCGATATTGTTTGCCAATATTTTTTCCCCCTTGATCGACTACGCAGTTGTGCAATCAAATATCAAACGGCGTCTGGCTCGTTTGTCTGCTGACGGAGGTACTTCCTGATGTCAATGATTAAAAAGTATCTGGACCTGCCTAATGACAGCACGTCAAAGACAATATTCGTCGCAACGGCGTTGTGTCTTCTCTGTTCTGTCATCGTCTCAGTGGCGGCGGTCGGTCTTCGGCCAGCGCAAGAAGCCAACAAGCTTCTCGACAAGCGAAAAAATATTATCCAGATCGGTGGTTTGTCACAGCCTGGCAAATCGGTTGACGAACTGTTTGAAGGCATTGAAGCTCGTGTTGTCAATCTCGATACAGGGGAATATGCAGACGACATGGACGCCGGCACTTACGACCAGCGCAAAGCGGAAAAAGATCCGACATTGAGCGACGCGTTGAGCGACGACCCTGCATCGATCAAACGTCGCGAGAAATTCGCCACGGTCTACTTGGTGAAAGAAGGTGATGTGGTAAAGCGTGTCATCTTGCCTGTACGTGGTTACGGCCTCTGGTCTACTTTGCGTGGTTTTGTTGCTATTGACGGTGATGCAAACACAATCGCAGGCTTGGGCTTCTACGAACACGCTGAAACGCCAGGGCTTGGTGGTGAAGTTGATAACCCAAACTGGAAAGCTAAATGGCCTGGTAAGTTGGCTTTTAATGAATCTGGAGATCTCTCTATTGAGGTTATTAAAGGCTCTGTTGGAAGTACTACGCCGAATGCCGAGCACAAGGTAGATGGTTTGGCTGGTGCAACTTTGACCAGCCGCGGCGTGTCCAATCTCTTACAGTTTTGGCTAGGTGAACAGGGCTTTGGTCCCTACTTGAATAATCTGCGGACTTGAGGAGGATTGAAACCCTATGGACGCTAAACTAAAAAAATTAGTAACGGATCCGCTGTTCGACTCAAACCCTATATCAATTCAGATATTAGGTATATGTTCGGCGCTCGCGGTAACTACTTCAATGAACACGGCACTACTCATGTGTGTCGCACTGACGGTTGTGACGGCGTTATCTAGCGCGGCGATCAGTGCGATTCGTGAGCACGTACCTACTGCCATTCGCATCATTGTTCAAATGATCATCATCGCTTCTTTGGTTATCATTACTGACCAAGTTCTTAAAGCCTTTGCTTATGACACATCTAAGCAGCTTTCTGTTTTTGTTGGCTTGATTATTACCAACTGTATTGTGATGGGTCGTGCCGAAGGTTTTGCCATGGCTAACCCTCCAAAAGAGAGTTTTTGGGACGGTGTTGGAAATGGCTTCGGCTACAGCATCATCTTGATGACGTTGGCGGCATTTCGGGAGTTTTTTGGATCAGGCTCATTGTTCGGCATTAAAATTATGCCGCTCATCAATGATGGAGGCTGGTATATACCAAACGGCATGATGCTGTTACCGCCTAGCGCTTTCTTCCTAATTGGAATTTTTATCTGGGTTCAACGTTCACTGCAGCCAAAATCGGTTGAAAAGGCGGACTTCACTATCCATGAAAGCGGTCATGCCGGTCACGGCCATGCGGAGGCTAAATAATGGACAGTTTAGTTAGTCTTTTCGTCAAAGCGGTCTTCATAGAAAACCTTGCGCTGTCGTTTTTCTTGGGTATGTGTACATTCATTGCTCTGTCCAAAAAAATCTCCGCGGCTATCGGCTTAGGGATTGCAGTAATGGTTGTTCAAGGCATCACTGTGCCTCTCAACAACATTATTCTTAATGGTCTGTTAAAAGAGGGTGCGCTTAGCTGGATCGGATTTGACGGCGATCTCACTTTTCTTGGCTTGATTTGCTACATCGGTGTTATTGCCGCGGCGGTACAGGTTCTAGAGATGTTTCTAGACAAGTTTATGCCTGCTCTCTATGCAGCTCTGGGTGTGTTTCTGCCTTTGATCACCGTTAACTGCGCCATTTTAGGTGGCTCGCTGTTCATGGTCGAGCGCGATTACAATTTTGCTGAAAGTGTCACTTATGGCTTGGGTTCTGGCTTTGGTTGGGCACTCGCCATTGTTGCATTGGCAGGTATTCGTGAAAAGCTAAAATACAGCGATGTTCCCGATGGCCTGCAAGGTCTGGGCATTACCTTTATCACTGTTGGATTGTGCTCGCTGGGCTTTATGGCCTTCAGCGGTGTTCAACTTTAAGGTTCGGAGACACTTATGCTTGAAGTAATTTTCGGTGTGATTTTGTTTACAGGGATCGTCCTGATTCTTGTCAATGTGATTTTGTTTGCAAAATCTAAATTGGTTGCTGAAGGAAATGTCAGCGTTTTGATCAATGGAGAGCGCACGCTAGAAGTGCCTGTTGGTGGGAAGCTTCTGGGTGCACTGGCTAACGCAAATTTGTTTGTTCCATCAGCTTGTGGTGGTGGCGGTAGTTGCGCGCAGTGTAAGGTAAAAATCTTTGAGGGTGGCGGCACGTTGCTGCCCACTGAAGAAGGCCATATCAACAAGCGTGCGGCTGCAACCGGTGAACGGCTATCGTGTCAGGTCACCGTTAAGCAAGACATGAAAATCGAGATTCCAGAAGAAGTTTTTGGCGTCAAAAAATGGGAATGCACGGTTGTTTCCAATGACAACAAAGCGACCTTTATCAAGGAGCTCGTGCTGGCCATTCCAGATGGTGAGTCTGTGCCATTTCGTGCCGGAGGTTATATTCAGATAGAAGCGCCACCGCATGTTGTGAACTATAAAGACTTTGAAGTTCCTGAGGAATATCACGAAGATTGGGATAAATTTAATATCTGGCGTTATACCTCAAACTCAGAGGAAGAAGTGACGCGCGCTTATTCGATGGCGAACTACCCGGGCGAAGAGGGCATCATTATGCTCAACGTTCGTGTTGCTTCACCGCCGCCCAATAATCCAGATGTACCACCTGGACTGATGTCTTCGTACATTTGGAGCCTTAAAGCCGGTGACAAAGTGACAATTTCAGGACCTTTCGGTGAATTCTTCGCCAAAGAGACTGAAAATGAAATGGTCTTTGTCGGTGGAGGTGCAGGTATGGCTCCAATGCGTTCGCACATTTTTGACCAACTCAAGCGTATCAACTCTGATCGTAAAATGAGTTTCTGGTACGGCGCTCGTTCGTCCCGAGAAGCTTTTTATGTAGAAGACTTTGATGATCTCGCCGAAAAGAATGACAACTTTGAATGGCACATGGCGATGTCCGATCCGCAGCCCGAAGATAACTGGGACGGTTACACGGGATTTATTCACAACGTGTTGTTTGAAAACTATCTTAAAGAGCATCCTGCTCCTGAGGATTGTGAATTCTACATGTGTGGCCCACCCATGATGAATCAGGCGGTTGTCAATATGTTGCTCGACCTCGGTGTCGAAGAGAGCAATATCATGTTGGATGACTTCGGTGGCTAAAGGCCGCTCAGCGACAGTGCCAGCCAATGTGCTGGCACTTTTTTTTATAGCTTCTGTATTTGTTACAGCTTGTGGCGGCCGCACGGCACCTCCCATAGAGCTCAGTGGCCAAACGATGGGCACCACCTGGTCTGCGGTTATAAGCCGACCGGTAGGAGCTAGCAGTGAAGAGTTGACGAGACGGATCCAAACTGAACTAGACCGCGTCAATTCAGTCATGTCGACTTATGATCCGCAATCCGAACTTTCGCGCTTTAATCAGAGCGCCAATGAAGATTGGCAAGACTTATCGGTTGAGCTCGTATCATTGGTCGCGGAAGCAAAAAAAATTACCGAGGCTACAAATGGTGGTTTTGATGTTACGGTTGGACCACTAGTCAATCTCTGGGGTTTCGGTCCTGAGGCCGAGCCAGAGACAATTCCGACAGATACTGATATTGAGGCGGCGCAAAGGTTAGTTGGCAACAATCAGATTGAGCTGCGCGATAGCCCGTCTGCTCTCAAAAAGTCACAAGCGGGCGTTTACGTCGATTTATCTGCCATTGCCAAAGGATATGGTGTTGACCAAATCGCTCAGATACTTGAAAAGCAGGGTGTCGGTGACTATTTAGTAGAAATAGGCGGTGAATTGCGCTCCAAAGGTGTGAGTCCGAGAGGTGATAGCTGGCGCATTGGTATAGAGCGTCCCAGCGATGGAGAACGCACGGTGCAGCAAGCAGTAACACTAGGCAGCGGGTCTCTTGCAACTTCAGGTGACTATCGCAACTACTACGAGCGAGATGGCGAACGCTATTCGCACACCATCGATGCGCGTACCGGAAAGCCTGTTAGGCATAAGTTGGCCTCTGTATCTGTGTACCATGACTCCACCGCTCTAGCTGATGGGTGGGCTACAGCGCTGATGGTTTTAGGAGAAATTGACGGGCCAGCACTAGCGGATGAGCTGGGCCTAGCTGCGTATTTTTTGTTTAGAGAAGGTGATGGCTTTAATCATCACGCTACACGAGATTTCGCTCGTCTAATTGAGGAGTAAAGTGATGTTATCAACTTTAATTTTGGCATTTTCGGTCACTGCATTGGCAGTAGCGGGTATGGCTGTTGGGGCCATTTTTAGTGGCCGCACAATTAAGGGCAGCTGCGGTGGAATTGGTAATATTCCAGGAATAGAACCTATCCCCTGTAGTTGCGAAAAGCCGTGTGAAAAAAAATTGGCCCGTATGGCCGCAAAGGCTGAAACCGAAACGGTAAAACCAATACACTTTGATCTGCACAAAAAGCGATAGACCTCTATTGCTTGGGCGCCCGAAGATGGCGGCGCCTTTTTAAATAGCTAGGGATAGTTGAGGAGAGTTTATCCATGAAAAACCAATTAGTGGAACAATACATGGAACACCGTGTGCACACCGTGCGCGCAGATATGGATATCATCGAAGTGATGGAAGATTTTGTACGCAAGAAGATCACAGGCGCACCGGTAGTAGATGACCGTGGAAATTTGTTGGGTATGTTGTCGGATACCGATTGCATTGCGGCCGTCTTGAAAGCAGGGTATGACCCACAGTGGCGCGGTGTAGTATCAGAATTTATGACGACAGAAGTTGAAACCGTCGATGCTCAAGCAACTGTTACAGATGTTGCAGAGCGATTTCTAAAGCGTCGCTTTCGTCGCTTTCCCGTGTTGGACGACAATCGCCTAGTGGGCCAGATTAGTCGACTCGAAGTTCTTAAAGCTATCTGCGGTCTACGCGGTGGATTTGCATAAATAACAGCTTCCGCTGTTAAACTGGCGCATAGCCGTAGAATAGGAAAACATGAGTCATGGGACTATTAGATCAATTGTTGGGTAGTGAAAGTGATGCCGCTGTTGCGCAAGTAGCAAAACAGTTTGAACTAGATCCAGCTGATGCGCGCAAAGCATTGGACGGGTTGATGCCGGTTGTCGCACGAGGTATTCAACAAAATGCGTCGCAAACAAAAGGGGCAGATGAACTCTTTGAAGCTTTGCGCAAAGGCAACCACAGCCGCTACCTCGACGATGTTTCGTCCCTTGGGAAGCAAGGTAATATTGAAGACGGCAATGACATACTCGGCCATGTCTTTGGCAATAAAGACGTTTCGCGCGGCGTGGCTCGTCAAGTATCTACTAGCTCGGGTATTTCTAGCACAATCCTTAAAAAACTATTGCCAGTCGTCGCTACAATGGCCATGAGTGCTATTGGAAAGCAGCTGTTGGGTGGTGGCGCTGCGCCGTCACGTAGAGCGCTAGGTGGAGCTGGTAGTAGTGGTGGCGGAATTTTAGAGACATTACTCGATTCAGATCGCGATGGCTCTATACTCGACGATGTGCTAAAACTTGCTGGCAAGGCATTGTTCTAGACAAACGGCCTCCACCGGTGGACTTGCACACTCGGCGCAAGTCATTCGATTGAAAGTGCGGCACGGGTTAATTTGATAAATCATGGCTTTTATTCAAGGGCTAGCAGTACTTCTCGTTTTCCAACTTACAGGTGAAATGCTCACTGTACTTCTGGTATTACCGGTACCCGGCCCGGTGCTCGGCATGTTACTTCTTACGATATCACTTCTGTTGATGCGGGCTATCCCCAAATTTATTGAGCAGGCCGGTACAGGTTTGTTGGCGCATTTTTCTCTGCTTTTTGTGCCCGCAGGAGTTGGCCTTATGGTTCACTTTGATCGACTTGGAGATGAGTGGTTGCCGATTGCTGTGGCACTTGTGGTCAGTACTTTGCTCTCTCTGATTGCTACGGCTTGGCTTATGCAATTGTTGGTTCGATTCACGGCGCGCAATAGAAAAAAACAGAACAATGCGCATGACTGAAAACAACCTCGCCACACTTTGGGTTTATCTCTCGACCTCACCGTTGCTTGGACTCACGGTCACACTCGTTTCGTATTGCATAGCTCACGCGGTGTATTTGCGCAGCGGCAGCCATCCTCTGCTCAACCCAGTATTGGTGTCCGTGTTTATCATCATCTGCTTGCTGCAAATTTCCGGCACTGAGTATCGGGTTTATTTTGATGGAGCACAGTTTGTTCACTTCTTGTTGGGGCCAGCTACAGTAGCTTTAGCCATTCCGTTAGTTCAGCAATTTGATCGCATAAAAGCACTGTGGATGCCAATCGCCGTCTCCCTACTATTTGGTGTTGTTTTTGGAAGCCTTAGTGCCGTCTATATTTCGAGGCTTTTGGGTGCCAGCTTGCTTACTCAGCTATCGCTTGCACCAAAATCAGTCACCGCTCCGGTTGCCATGGGTATTGCAGAAGAGATAGGTGCACTACCCACACTCTCTGCCGTTTTGGTTGTCACCACCGGTATTCTCGGCGCTGTCCTGGGCACACGATTGTTAACCTTTTTTCGTATAGAGAACGACTCAGTAAAAGGTGTTGCAATAGGTGTAACAGCTCACGGGATTGGTACAGCCAGAGCGTTCCAAGTGAGTAATGAGATGGGTGCTTTTGCTGGCTTGGCAATGGCGCTTTCTACAGTGCTGACTGCTTTTCTACTGCCTTGGATTTTGACTGCTTTGGCGCTTATTTAGCAATTCAAACAGCGTTTACCTAGCTCTTTAGGTGCTAAACGTTACTTAGCATCTGCCCAATCTGAACTTAAGCAAATGCTGTTTTTAGCCACCGGGCGCTTACAATATAATCAAATCAGTAGTTAAGAATTTTTTGTATAAAAGCATAGGGCGCACAATGTCTGTTGAAAAAGTAGCAACGCTGGTCATTGGCGCCGGTCAAGCGGGCTTGGCCATGAGCGAACACCTGAGCAACAGCGGCGTCTCTCATTTAGTGCTTGAGAAGCATCGAATAGCCGAGCAGTGGCGAAGTGGGCGATGGGACTCGCTAGCAGCCAATGGCCCATCTTGGCACGACCGCTTTCCAAGTATGGCGTTCAGCGTGGTAGGCGTTGAAGATGATGAGTTTGCTCCCAAAGAAAAAGTAGCAGACTACTTTGAAGTTTTTGCCAAGCAAATAGATGCCCCCATACGCTGCGGCGTAGAAGTGCGTGATGTGCGAAAGCTTGAAGGTCATTTGGGATTTCGCGTTGAAACCTCTCAAGGTGTGATTGAGGCTGACAATATTGTTTGCGCAACCGGCCCTTTCCAGCGGCCAGTCATCCCTGCATTAGTACCCAAAAATCAAGGCATAAAACAAATACACTCGCACGACTACCGCAACCCCAATCAATTACCAAATGGAGCTGTGATGGTCGTAGGTGCGGGTTCATCGGGCTCACAGATCGCCGAGGAACTAGCGTTAGCGGGTAGGCAGGTATATCTATCGGTTGGCCCGCATGATCGGCCGCCACGTAGTTACCGAGGTCGGGATTTTTGCTGGTGGCTGGGTGTACTGGGTAAATGGGATTTAGCGGCGCCCAACCCTGGCACCGAACATGTCACTATCGCCGTCAGCGGTGCCAATGGCGGAAGAACGGTCGACTTTCGGCGCTTTGCGTCACAAGGCATGCTACTTGTCGGTCGAACTGAATCTTACAGTGAAGGGGTATTGAGCTTTGCAGATGACGTCGCGAAGAACATAAGCAATGGTGACGATAACTACTTATCCATGCTGGACGAGGCCGATGCTTACGTTATCCGCAACGGCCTCGAATTACCCGAAGAGCCGGAGGCACGATTATTTGAGTCGAGCCCCGCTTGTGTCGTTGATCCCATCCAGCGGCTTGATTTAGTAAAAGCGGGTGTCACGACGATAATTTGGGCGACCGGATTTGCGCGTGACTACAGTTGGTTAAAGGTTGATGCATTCGATGAAAAAGGTGAACCCGTGCATCAACGCGGTGTCTCTACTGAACGCGGAATCTATTTTTTGGGCTTACCTTGGCAATCTCGGCGTGGCTCTTCTTTTATTTGGGGCGTTTGGCATGATGCTAAGTATGTTGCTGATCATATAACCACGCAGTTCCAGTATCAGCAGTACCACGACAAAGCTCTAAATAAAGGCTAAGTTCATTAAGTCTGATCGCTTAGCTTTTGCACAATGCGTGTCATCATCGCATCGCAGGCTGCGAGCTGCTCGAGGGTAATGTGCTCATCCGGTTTGTGCCCTTGCTCTTCCATGTTGCCGGGGCCACAAACTACCGTCGGTATGCCTAGACCGTCGAAGTATCCTGCTTCAGTGCCAAAAGCCACTTTAGTGGTCGAGTTGCTCTGCGCAAAGTGCTGAACCTGACTGATGACATCGCTGTCTGCTGGCACATCTAAACCAGGGTAAGAGTTGTAATTATCTAATTCAATCGCTGCAGCTGGGAAGCCAACACGATACTTACTCACGGTTTGCTCTGCTACTGCTCTAATTTTGTTCATTAAATGTTCGCCGTTGTCAGCTGCCAAATAACGATATTCGAAATCGATGACGGCATTATCTGGAACAATATTTAAAGCGATACCACCCTGAAGTTTGCCCACATGAACCGTAGAGTAGGGAATGTCGTAGTGTTCGTCGCGAGCACCAGAAGTGGCCATTTCATTTTGTAAATATCGCAAGCCATCCACAAAATCGGTAGCGATATGAAGGGCATTAACAAATCTTGGCGCCAGTGAAGAATGGCCGCTTTGGCCCGCGCACGTGGCTCGGATAGCTGATTTTCCCTTGTGACCAATGGCAACTTGCATTGCAGTAGGTTCTCCCACAATGGCGACGTCTGGCAGGCCTATTTTTGAAGCCAATTCCCCGATCATTTTTTTTATGCCGACACAGCCCACTTCTTCGTCATAAGAAAGCGCCAGCTTTAGTGGTTGGTTGAGTTTAGCTTGAGAGGCCAACTCTGCGGCATAAAGCATGCTGGCGACAAAACCTTTCATGTCAGTTGTTCCGCGTCCATAGGCGCGATTTTTTTCTAATGTCAGTCTGAAGTCTGGGCGACTCCAATTCTGCTCTTGCGTTGGTACGACGTCCGTATGCCCTGAAAGTAAGATACCTCCAGGACCACCTGGGCCAATGCTGGCAAATAGACCTGCTTTTTTTTCAAGCGGGTCATCTATTTGGTAAACCTCAAATCCGCGCTCGATCAAGAACAGGCGAAGAAAGCCAATAATCTCTAGATTACTTTCGGAACTGACTGTGGGAAAAGCTATAAGTTTTTCTAAGAGTTCGAGCGTTGTCTTCATATCAATCCAAGGCCAGTGCTGTGATTTCACGGCGGAATGGCAATTCATCACCCCAGTCAGCAGTATCGAGTTCTCTCGCGTAGCGATGACCTGCATAAGTTGCCCAAGCAATGGGTCCGGGGGCCTCCGCATCACCAATAATTTTGACTGACTTGATTCCGTTGTCAGCCCATTCTGTTTGTCGCGACTCTAGTGCTGAGAAAAGAGAATTGTTCTCTAAACGGGAGGCTACCACCACAACCGCGTCACATTCATAGCTATGCGTGCGCCCTGTGTAAATGCAATTGCTTTGTACTTGGTCTTTTTTGATTTCCGTTACGCCTCTGTTTAAAACGATTTCTACACCAAGTTCAACAAGCCGGGCGTGTATTTCTGCTTGCTCTAAAGTGTTTATTGTCCAATCAGAGACATAGGCTGACGGGGTAATCAATGTCACGTTCGCGCCGTTTTTGACCAAAAGCTCGGCGAGCACACCGCCCATGTAATAGTGATCATCGTCGTAAACAATAACTTTTCCGCCGGGTATTTTGCCGTCCATTAAATGGTCCGGTGTATAAATCGTGGCGTCTGCTGAAATTGGCATCGGAACCAAGTGTTGACGTGACACACCATCTGCACGCCACGCCGCACCTGTGGCAATACAAACATTCTCACAGCCGAAATCTAAGATGTCTTGAGCATCCAACTTGCTGTCTAGGTATATCTCGACATCGGCTCGCTGCGACAATTGGTATTGGCGGTAGTCGGCAACACGGCCCCATGCCGATAAGCCCGGTAGCTTGCGTTCGCGTTCTACACGGCCACCGATGACGGTGCGTGCTTCGGCAATCGCGACGTTGTACCCACGACGGCACAGTGCCCACGCTGCTTCTAATCCTGCTGGGCCAGAACCGACGACCAAAACATTGTCGCTGTCACCCTTACTGTTCATGTTCTCAGGGTGCCAGCCTTTACGCCATTCTTCCATAAACGTTGGGTTCTGTGTACATCGGCTGAGTGACATCGTCATGTCGCCGGTGATACAGATATTACAACCTATGCACTCGCGAATATCCTCAGGGCGGCCTTCTTCAATTTTTTTAGGCAAAAAAGGATCGGCTATAGAGGGGCGGGCACAGCCAATGAAATCTAAGAGACCAGAGTTAATTTGTTTGACCATAACGTCGGGGCTAGTAAAACGACCAACACCGACAATGGGTTTGTCCGTCAACTCGCGGATGCCGCGTATGAGGTTTTGTTGTGCTGCTTCTTCTTTAAATCGCGACGGTCCTGAGCAATCTTCCCAAGTGCCTTGTGCCAAATCCCATAGATCCGGCAGGTCTTTGTTCATTTCGATAAAGTCGCGAACCTCGGCGTTTGAAAAACCCAGTTCGCCGATGGTTTCGTCTAAGCTCACCCGCAGCGTCAGCGCCATTTTGTCGCCAACTGCATCACGCATGTCAGCGATCACTTCGCGCGCAAAACGCGAACGGTTTTCCAAACTGCCACCGTATTCATCGTTGCGTTGATTTGTTGCTCGGCTTAAGAAGTGTTGGAAAATGCCAAAGCCGTGGGCGCCGTAAAGACAAATGAGGTCAAAACCCGCCAGCTGGGAACGTTTGGCGGCATTGACAAACCAACGGCGCAAGTCTTTGATGTCCTTTTTGCTCAGTGCCCGCGCCTGCAAAGGGTCGTTGGTGAAGGTTCTTATTGGCATGGCAGACGGCGCAAGGGGCACTTCTCTGCTGTAAAGGTTTGGTCCGTTTATGCCAGAGTAGGCGAGCTGTATACCTGCGAGCGCTCCGTGGCTCTTCATTTTTTCTGACATCTTGCGCAGTTGCGGTATGTCTTTGTCTTCCCAAAGACGCAGCTCGATAAAAGGTGTGATCTCGGAGCTGTGGTGCATCTCGCACTGCTCTGTAAAAATAACGCCCCATCCGCCCTGTGCTTTAACGCCGCGCATTTCAGCAGCTGCTGAGGGATCTCGATAACCACCACCATTGCAGTGGGGCACTTGAAAAAAACGATTCTTGGCGGTTAGTGGGCCAATAGTTTGTGGCTCAAATAAGGTGTCGTATCGCGGATCTCGCAATGTCTTACTCCGTTTACAGGTTCTCATACTTTCACAAATAAGTGAGCAAGATGGAAGTCGGCGTTACAAAACCACGGCTTTGAGTTTCTCTAATCGCTGTTTAAACCTGCTGATCACTGACAAGAAGTGGCGATTTGCCTATGTGGTTACGGCAGTGCTCGACAAACTTCTGCACGGTCAACACGTTGGCTAGTTCGTCCACCAGTGCTATGCCCAGATTCATGGGGCGAAGCGCACCACTGAACGGTAAAAAGCGCAGTGGTTTCCCATCAGGTGCCAAATCGTTCTTTGGGCGAATATTGGCGATCGAATAGCCAAAATCGTTGGCGACCAAGCTGCGCAGAACCGCCATATCTTTGGTCCGTTCGACAATCTCTGGCTGAACACCAGACTGGTCAAACAAACTGAGAAAATACTCGCTGCTGTGTGGCAGATCCAATAGGACCATTCGGTGGTCATTTAAGTCTGACAAAGTAACAGTGGATAGGTGAGCGAGTGGGTGCTTTTCACCGACCATTACATAGGGTGGTAGCTCAAGCAATGGGATAAAAGCGATGTCGTTTGGAATGTCGAGATCGTAGCTGAGCGCGACGTCAATTTGCGCTGATCGCAGCATTTCAAAAATCTCTAACTGATCCAGTTCAGTCTGGCTGACACTGACTTTTGGAAACTGCTGTTCAAACTCTCGGCGTAAACTCGGCACAATAAGTTGCGCGAATGTCAGAAGGCAACCTACCTTAAGCTGGCCTTGAACTTCACCGGATAGCTTGTCGGCTAGTCGGCTCATCTCGGACGCTTCTTGTAATACGCGCCGCGCCTGACCTAAAAACTGCTGCCCCGCCGGTGTCAAAGTCAGGCCTTGGGCGTGTTTTCGAACAAATAGACGTAACTCAAACTCCTCCTCGAGCTGAGTAATCGCTGCCGAGATGGAGGGTGAACTGACATTTACTTTGCGGGAAGCTTTGACAATGCTGCCCTCATCGCCAACGGCAACAAAGTACTCAAGCTGTCGAAGTGTGTAGTGCAGTGCCATGTTGTGTTATCTCTAACGCGTGAGTGAGTTTTCACTCACAGGAGAAATGCTATGTTGGCGCGAGCCTGCAGTCTTTGTCAAAGGGGGGCACTCGCAGGCACCTTAGAGGTAGGGGCTGCAAGCTAGCGTTATTCTGCGGTTATTCGTCTCCAGGCACACCGTACGAAGGCGCTTCGCGCGGGTCTGCAGCCCGCTGTAAATAAGCGTCTAGCTGAGGTTTATAGACCTCCCAAGCGCTCGCGATGTTCTCGATGGGGCATTCTTCGCTCCAGTCACATCGTAGGTCTGCACTGGGCCAGGCGACTTTGTCGACGATCTTCATACCAGCAGAGTGTACGGGGCCTGCCTCTCCACCGGCCGCTAGACCTGCTCTCATGGCGGCAATCAACCGATCTCCCAAATGGCCAGTGGTGGATAAAAATCCGTCGACAATGGCTTGTGGAATATCAGCATTGGCGAGCAAGTTGCCGCCAGAAGCCACGTCTTTGGCTTGAGCTTGTGTCCAAATACCGAGTGAGTTCGGCCCCGAGTGGATAGCCGTTTGCCCAGAGTTATCCACGGCCAACACCTGACGATATGCCATAAATTGGCTTACTCGTTGAAGTTCTTCGATAGCCTGAGTAGCACTTGAGCCTTGTTGCATCAGGTCAAGCGTACGTGGGCCGAGACTTGGGTCCGTAATATTTTGGCTTGCAACAGCACCGACTCCAGCCCGTGCAAATGAGCAACGTGCAGCGACCGCGGGTGAAGAAGATGAAATAGCGAGGCCAAACATGCCTGTATCTTTGCAGCGGGCAACCAAAGAAAATGTCATGGGATCACTCCGGGATAACGGCGGTGCCGTCGATTTCGACCAACCACTCCGGGCGCGCAAGGGCTTGCACAACCAACCCAGTAGACACGGGGTAAACGTCCTTAATGTATTCACCCATGGTACGGTAAATCGCTTCTCTGTGACGCACGTCGGTGATGTAGACGACCACTTTTACTAAGTGGCTCATATCCCCTCCAGCTTCTTCAATGAGCTGTTTAATGTTCTGCATGACCTTATGGGTCTGCTCGATGGGGTCGTGACTCTCAATGTTCTTTGCGTCGTCAAGATTCTGTGGACACTGCCCACGAAGGTAAAGCGTTTTGCCGCCTTGAGTAACCACTGCTTGGCAAAGGTCGTTGTCCAAATTTTGTTCGGGATAAGTTTGGGCCGTGTTGAATTTGCGAATGCGTTGGTGAGCCATAACAGAGTGGTCCGGTGGTTGAAGCAAAAAGCCGAAGTTGGATGATAACGACATTACCTGTGTAGATCGCCAGATAGTTGCTGCTAAGCAAAGGGGGGCGACAATGATGATATTACCTGCTCACACAGGTGTTTTGATAGACCTCGAATTAGCGTTTTACTAAGCACTGGTGAATGATACTCGAACGGCTTATGCGGCTGGTTCCCCAGGGAACTTCAAATTTTTCTAAATCTAATAAATTGCGCGGCGAATCAAATTCATCCCTAATAACAAAAACACGATCAGTAGCAGCTTCTCAAATCGTTCTGTGTTGATCCTCCTGCGTAGCTTTTCACCGAACCACATCCCGAGAAGTGCTGGTGCAAGCAGCACAGCCGAGCTGACGAGGGTAGTAGAAGTGAGCAGCCCAGACTGAGCGTAACTGAGCATCAACGGCAGCGAACCGGCTGTGAGGATGGCACCAGTGATGAGCACAAACTCTTCCTTTTCGATACGCTTGGCCAACAAATACATCGCCATTGGAGGCCCCCATATGGAGGTTAGCCCACCCATAATTCCAGCCAGCAATCCGGCAAATAGCTGTGCAGATTTATCCCATTTTTTGGGTAGTGGTGGAGGGCGATGCATCAAGTTACTGACCGAAAAAATGATAACCACAACGCCCAGTGCCAATAGAATCTTGTCGGTATCGACGGTAAACCCCAGCAGTGAGACCACATAATTAAACCCAATCAACATGAGGACAAAGGGCCAGTACTTCACGACAATATTTTTAGGTGCCTGTGCACGGTAGAACTGCCAGAGGTTTGTCGCAAAAATGGGGAGTAGCACGACTGCCATTGCCCAGCGAGGGTCAGCGATTGTGCTGAGGAGTGAAATGGAGAAGGTCGGAAGACCAATTCCAACAGTGCCTTTGATCATTCCAGCACACAAATACACGACGGCGGCTATGACGAGCAGTTGGAAATCCATGGAAACTTGTTGTGACTAACGGAATGTCCAGCATGCGCGATGTGTTTGTGCGGTGCAAGCGCTGCTAAAATCGGTCGATTGGCGTACAGTGTGCGCTTTAATTTGAGATTATCGAGCTATGACTGACAGCGCTGCGCCACAAATACTCTTCGCGGGCACGGATGAGGCAGGGCGTGGGCCACTGGTGGGAAGCGTTGTTGCAGCCGCAGTGATACTTGATCCCGCACGTCCCATTGAGGGGCTTAACGATTCCAAAAAACTCAGTGCTAAACGACGTGAAGCTCTCTACTCAGAGATCGTGGAACACGCGTTGGCTTGGTGCATTGCCGAGGCAAGTGCGGCCGAGATCGATGAGATCAATATTCTGTGGGCTTCTATGTTAGCGATGAAGCGGGCGGTAGAAGGTCTGACGGTTCGACCAGATCTCGTGCTGGTTGACGGCAATCGTTGCCCTGATTTGGACGTGCCTGCTAAAGCGATAGTTGGTGGTGATGGTTTGGAAGCGTGCATTGGAGCAGCATCCATTCTTGCCAAAGTGGAACGCGATCGGCAGATGTTCGAGTTACATCAGCAGTTCCCCGCCTATGGTTTTGATAAACACAAGGGCTACCCCACAAAAGCGCACATGCATGCACTGGCCGAATTCGGTGTTATTGATCAGCACCGGCGCTCTTTTGGGCCAGTACGCAAGTTGACGCTGCAGGAAATCTAGCGTGTTCGATCTGCCGCAAAATACGTGGCAATCCTTGTTTGAAGCCCAGTGGGCTAACGAACCGATGAGGGCGCCCGAGTCACTGCAACAGTGGCTATCGCACGAAGGCTCGCTGATTGAACAATTGAGCGACCACGGTTCGCAATCCGTAAATGAACTGTTATTGCATCAGACAATGTGTTTTGCAAGTGCGGAGGCCGCGCTTAAACTTGGGGTGGATGAAGGTGCCAGCCTGCTGCACCGAGAAGCGGTACTCTGTGAAGGTGATACACCCTTGGTATTTACCTGCTCCTTGCTACCTGAGATGATTCTGACAGGGCCATTCGAAGAATTACGTCAATTGGAAGACACCTCGCTGGACAGTTGGTTAATCACGAATTCTGAATTAATTAGAGCGGATAAGCGATTTGCCGAATTGTCCAGTGACGATGCCTTATTTGTTCGGCTGAGTCATCTGTATTCAGCACCCGTTAAGGTGTGGGGACGCACATCGATTTTTGAAGGAGCAGCTGCCCCACTGTTAGTTAGCGAATTTTGGTTGCCACCTTCAAGTTAAGTACAAAGGTTCGTGGCCTACTTCATTGCCTCATTTAATAATGGGGTAGTTTGAACAGCTCCTCGGCGAATGGCGGGATGGCACGTTGATCAGTAGTAAACAACAGGCGCTGCATATAGCAATATGGGTAACGCCAAATTTTAATTTAGCAGCGACGATGGCTTTTATCGATGCTTTTCGTGCCGTCAATTATCTCGTTGGTACGCCACGTTTTACCTGGTCTCTGATATCAACAGAAGGTAGCGAGCAAGTCTCCAGCAACGGTTTGGGTATCTCTACAATCGCCTTAAAAGACATGGACCGGGATGCCGTCGACCTAGTGATTGTATCCTCCAGTTGGACGCCTGAACTTTACGGTGACGACGGAATGTTTAGCGCATTACGGTATTGGTCACGTCGTAAAGTTACACTGGGCGCGCTTGACACGGGTGCTTTCATCTTGGCGCAAGCGGGTTTACTCCAAAACCGGTCGGCCACTGTGCATTACGAACACCTGGATGCATTTATTGAGCTATATCCAGAGACGATTAGCTCGGAACAACTGTGTGTTTTTGACGGCGACCGTATCAGCTGCGCTGGCGGCAATGCAGCCGTCGATTTCGCTCTGCATATCATTGTAGCAACGGTTGGTGAGTTGCATGCCAATGCGGCAGCGCGCTATGTTTTTCATCAGCACCTACGACCAATAAGCACATCCCAAAGCCCTAGCTCACCCGAGCCATTAGGGCTCGATGCACCGAGTTCAGTGCGAAGCGCGATCGCATTGATGGAGCGTCATCTTGAAAACCCGCTGACATTGGTAGAACTTTGCAGCAAAGTTGGTATTTCTCAACGCCAGCTTGCACGCCTTTTTAAGGACTATGTCGGTAAATCACCCGTACAGTACTATCGCGATATTCGCTTAGATCGCGCGCGAGGGTTGGTGACTCAAACCGCACTGCCACTGTCGCAGGTAGCTGTTGCATCCGGCTTTTCCAATATTGTTCATTTTAATCGAACTTATCGGCTGCGATTTGGCCTACCGCCAAAGCGAGATCGCGTTGAAGGTCGTGTTCCTTTTGAATTCAGGGCTTGGCCACAGCACCGTGTGTGAATAGTCGTTTCTGAGAAAGACACACAGTCAGCGTGGTTTTTTGTCGAAATACATCAAGTATTTGACCAAAAAACTACCGATCAAGGCGCGCAATAGGCGCAGTATGTCAGCTTGCCCTTGGTATACAGGCTTAAAACCTTGTGCGCATAGGGCGTCGAAAAATAGTCGACGTTGCACTGCTAAATTCGGAGACAAACGAGATGCTGCCTAAAAACGACAAAGCCAATTTTGAACAGATTAAGCAGGGCTACCATCGCGACCCTGCACGCAGCCACTCGCTGCGTGCTGAAGCCTATACCGAAGCTGCTTGGTTTGACGTCGACCTAAATGCAGTCCTTTCGCGCACGTGGCAATGGGTTTGCCATCTGGAAAAACTGCGAGAGCCGGGTAGCTTTGTGACCACACAGGTTGCAGGTCAACCGATTGCCATAGTGCGAGATAAATCAGGCGAGCTGCGCGCGTTCTACAACGTTTGCCAGCATCGAGCACATGAGCTGCTAACCGGTGAGGGCAAAGTCAGCAAAATTATGTGCCCCTACCACGCTTGGACGTACAAGCTCGACGGGCAATTAATCCGTGCACCTCACACAGAAAATCTGCCTGATTTTAATTTGGCTGACATCTGCCTCGCGGCAGTCAAGGTGGAAGAGTTTTGCGGTTTTGTCTATGTCAATCTTGACCCCAACGCTGTAGAACTGTCAGTTCAGAGCGGGGAGTTAGCTGATGAAATTATGCGTTGGGCACCGGATGTTTCGTCTTTAACTTTTGGCCACCGTTTAAGTTATGACATCAAATCCAATTGGAAAAATGTCGTCGATAATTTTTTGGAATGTTATCACTGCCCTGTGGCTCACAAAGACTTCTGTGATCTGGTGGACATGGATACCTACAAAGTCACCACACACGGTATTTATTCAAGTCACATGGCAGATGCAGGGCAGGGCAACAACAGTGCCTACGATGTTTCAAAGGCGACGGTGCGTACTCACGCCGTGTGGTGGCTTTGGCCAACAACCTGTTTGATGCGCTATCCTGGGCGTTCCAGCATGATCGTTCTAAATATTATTCCTATAGGCCCAGATCGTACCCTCGAAACCTACGATTTCTTCTTAGAAACAACTGAGCCCGATGAGATGGAATTGGATGCCATCCGTTATCTCAATGATGTATTGCAAGTCGAGGACATAAACCTTGTAGAGAGTGTGCAGCGTGGCATGCACACGCCCGCCTTTGACCAAGGACGTATCGTCAATGACCCAGAAGGCTCGGGCAAGTCAGAGCATGCTGTTCATCACTTTCATGGGCTCGTACTCGATAGCTATGCGCAGGTGCAGCGATGAATGATCAGGGTTTTACTACCGCACCGAATATCTTGTTGATCATGGCGGATCAGTTGGCGCCACAGTTTACAGGCACCTATGGCCACGATGTAGTCAAGACACCGCACATGGATGAGTTGGCAGCACGTGGTATGCGCTTTGACGCAGCCTACTGCAATTCTCCGTTGTGCGCGCCGTCGCGCTTTTCGCTGATGTCAGGCCAATGGGTCAGCCGCATTGCCGCCTATGACAACGCCAGTGAATTTCCCGCGACGGTGCCCACTTTCGCCCATTACCTCCGGCAAATGGGTTATAAAACTTGTCTCTCCGGAAAAATGCACTTCATCGGCCCCGACCAAATGCATGGTTTTGAAGAGCGACTGACAACGGATATCTACCCGGCAGATCATGCATGGACACCCGATTGGGAAATGCCCGACGAGCGTATAGATAAGTGGTACCACAACATGGATGTGGTACGAGAGTCGGGCGTCGCCGCGACAACATTCCAGATCGAGTATGACGAGGAAACTCTATTTTATGCGCGGCGCCGATTGTTTGAGTATGCGATGCAAGGCGATGAGCCTTTTGCCATGGTGGCAAGTTTCATTCACCCACACGACCCCTACGTGGCTAGGCCTGAGTGGTGGGATTTATATGAAGGTGCAGATATTCCTTTGCCAGAATCAGTACTTGGTTATGACCCGCATACACAGCGACTACGTCGTGGCATACAGGCTGATACCGTCAGAGTGACCGAAGAGCAAGTACTGAGGGCCCGACGTGCCTACTTTGCCAATGTGAGTTATTTTGATCACCAGGTTGGCGCTCTTATTCGCACGCTTAAAGAGGCCGATTTGTATGACAATACGGTCGTGATTGTCACCTCTGATCATGGTGATATGTTAGGCGAGCGCGGGCTCTGGTATAAGATGAATCTGTTTGAGCACTCGGCTCGGGTTCCGCTTATTATCGGAGGTCCTAACGTTGTGCAGGGCCAATGCCCAGACCCTGTTTCCTTGGTCGATTTATTGCCAAGCCTCGTGGATATTGCCGCTAGCGGAACGGAGGAAAAGCCAAGCATGGGTATGCCAGTGCACGGGAGTTCCTTGTGGCCAGCTCTGACTGGACAGCCGCATCAACTGCAAAACCGCTCGATCTATGCAGAGTATTGTGCTGAATGTGCCAGTCATCCACTGCTGATGATTCGCAAGGGCGACTACAAATATATCCATTGTGAGTCCGACCCAGCCCAGTTATTCAATCTCGCGGATGACCCGTTGGAACAAAAAAATCTAGTGGGAAAACCGGAATTTCAAGCGATTGAACAAACGTTTGCAAAACAAGCTGCAATGCATTGGCAGGCAGATACATTGCGGGAACATATAGTTGCAACTCAGCGTCAGCGCCGAGCTATCCATGCCGCGATGGAATGTGGCGCACTGACGTCTTGGGATTACCAGCCCAAACGAGACGCGAGTCAGGAATTTGTACGCAACCACATGGATTGGACTGAGGCGGCGAAGAGCAAGCGTTACCCGTCCTTAGAACTAGCCGAAGCACGTAGAACGAAGCGATCAGGCTAGTCAGACGAAGGCGATACAAACAAGGTAGAGGTAGTCAAATAATGAGTGGAATATTGGCAGCTAAAGTGGCGTTGGTCACTGGTGGTCGCGGCGGCATTGGACGCGCAATCTGTGCGCGTTTCATCCGTGAAGGCGCTACCGTTTATGCAGCTGACATTAACCCTGCGGGCTCTTTGCAGCAACACAATGACGACGGCAGCAAATTCTTGACATTGGATGTAGCCTGTGAAGATGACGCAAGGGCTGCAATGGCTCATGTGCAAAAGCAACACGGCAAGCTCGATATTCTTGTTAACGCCGCGGGTATTGAAATCGAAAAGACGATTGAAGACACAAGCTTGGAGGAGTGGAATCGCAGTTTTGCTGTCAACGTCACAGGCACCTTTCTTTGCAGTAAATATGCTCTACCTCTGATGCGCCATGCGGCTGGTGACGGCAAGACAGCATCGATAGTCAATTTTGGATCCTACGATGGGTTCATCGCCGACCCAGGCTTAGCCGCCTACTGTGCCAGCAAAGGCGCGGTGCATGCCTTAACCAAGGCCATGGCATGCGACCATAGCCCCGAAGGCATAAGAGTCAATGCAATCTGTCCGGGATACATCGACACACCCATGTTGCAGAGCTTTTTTAACGGCGATGGATCCGGTGGTTCCGGCGGTGACATCGCAAGCTTGCAGCAAGCAGTACGCGACGTGCACCCAACCCGCAACTATGGCACACCGGATGATGTTGCAAATTTGGTCAACTGGTTGGCCTCTGATGAAGCTCGTTACGCCTCTGGGCAGTTGTGGGTTCTCGATGGTGGGCTTTCCGCTCAAGTACAGCAAATGAAACTCTGAGGCTGAAAAAATGAATAAACCCGTCATTATCACGTGCGCGCCCACAGGTGGTATTCACACGCCTACCATGTCGGATCACTTGCCGATTACCCCACAACAAATCGCCACGGCGAGCATTGAGGCGGCAGAGGCAGGTGCATCCATTATCCATTTACATGCCCGTGACCCAGCAACTGGAAAGCCTGACCCATCTCCCGATTTGTTTATGCAGTTTTTACCTCAGATAAAGCAGTCGACTGATGCGGTGATCAATGTTTCTACGGGAGGCGGGCTTGGCATGACAAGGGAAGAGCGCTTACGCGCGGCTGTGCGTGCAAGCCCTGAGATGGCATCCCTCAACATGGGTTCCATCAACTTCGGAATTTTTCCCATGAAAGAGAAGTACACCGAATGGAAGCATACTTGGGAGCCTGAGTTTCTTGAGATGACCAAAGACTTTATTTTTCGCAACACTTTCGGTGATATTGAATACGTGATGAAAGAGCTGGGTGAGGGCCACGGCACGCGCTTTGAATTCGAGTGTTACGACTTGGGGCATCTCTACAACCTCGCTTGGGTTGTCGATCAGGGTTGGGTCAAAGGACCTTTTTTTATCCAGATGGTGTTTGGCATCTTGGGCGGTATCGGAGCTGAATTAGAGAACATGATGTTTATGCTCAATACAGCAAAAAAACTATTTGGTGACCAGTTTGAATGGTCGGTGTTAGCAGCTGGACGCCACCAAATGAATTTTGCTACGCAATCTGCGTTGATGGGCGGGAATCTGCGCGTAGGCCTTGAGGATAGCCTCTACATTGGACCGGGTGAAAAGGCTGTCTCCAATGCCCAGCAGGTGAAGAAAATTCGCTCAATCATTGAAGCGCTAGGCCACCAAGTGGCCACACCTGAGCAAGCGCGCAAGCGGCTTGGCTTGAAAGGCGGTGATCAGGTGAGTTTTTAAACGTTTTCAAGGGCTGTTATTCGAAGGAATAGCGTTGCCGGGCTTTTAAACTTCTTGAGTGCTGGCTACTCTGCCATTCCCTTTTAGCGCTTAATTTTTATCCAATATTAAAGCGAGTCATTATGGATAAACCAAGCACGGCTCATCGAGCCATAGTCACTGGCGGTGCGCGTGGTATTGGGCGTGCAATTGTCGAGCGCTTGCTCGCTGACGGTGCCCAAGTACTCAGCTGTGGACGAAGCAAAATGCCTGAAGACTGGCCAGCATCAGCGCACTGGGTACAGGCGGATGTTGCGGACCCAGCACAGGTCAAAGCACTTGTTGCAAAAGCCACAGCTGTTTTTGGCGCGACTACTTTGTTAGTGAATAATGCCGGTGTTCAGGTTGAGAAAACTGTTGCAGACAGTAACGACACAGACTGGGATTTGGTTGTAGGCGTCAATTGTCGCGGTGTGTTCAATATGTGCCGCGCGGTGTTGCCTCAAATGCAGCAGCACGGTGGGAATATTATCAATATTGGCTCTATCTCCGGGGTGGTCGCAGACCCGAGTATGGGTTTGTATAACGCATCTAAAGCCTTTGTACACGGGCTCACGCGTTCTATCGCTGTCGATCACGGACCGTTGGTGCGGTGTAATGCCATTAGTCCGGGTTGGATAATGACCGCGATGGCGGAAGAGGGTTTTGCATTGGCTGAAAACCCGCAAGCGGCAATAGATGATGCGCTTGCGCGGCACCCTGTCGGTCGTTTTGGCCAACCAGATGATGTCGCCAATGCCGTCGCTTGGCTGGCCGGTGCGCAGTCCGCTTATCTCAGTGGCCAGTGCATAACTCTCGATGGCGGCATGACAGCCGCTTCTCCCTTGCAACCTGGATTATTCTAATGCCATTAAATCAACCAATTTCAAGTCGGCACACTGCAGTTCTTGGTGCAGGAGTTATTGGCGCTAGTTGGACAGCGCTGTTTTTAGCTGCTGGCCATACGGTCGCCGTATACGATCCAGACGCCAGCGCAGAGGCAAAAGTGCGTGACTATATACACGATGCGTGGCCAACGCTTGAGGCACTGGGATTAACTGAATTTGCCAATCTTGACGGATTGAGTTTTCATACGAATGCCGTTGTTGCCGTCAAAAGTGCAATTTTTATCCAAGAGAGTGTGCCTGAACAGTTATCCATAAAACACGCACTCTATGCCGAAATAGAAGAATCCGTCGAGACCCATGCGGTGATTGCAAGTTCCGCGTCTGGCCTGACGCTCAGCGAATTGCAGGCAGGCTGGAAGAATCCAGCTCGTCTAGTGCTCGGACACCCCTTTAACCCTCCGCACCTCATTCCACTGGTCGAAGTGATGGGAAATGCTGCCACGGATGAAGGTGTGGTGGGGGATGCCGAGGACTTCTATGCGGGTGTTGGAAAAGTCACGATTCGGGTTGAGCGAGAAGTACCGGGTCACGTGGCCAACAGGCTACAGGCTGCAGTATGGCGTGAGGCGATCCATTTGGTGAAAACAGGTGTCGCCAGTGTTGAAGATGTGGACAAAGCCATGTGGGCAGGGCCGGGCTTGCGATGGGCTGCGGAAGGTCCTATGATGCTCTTTCACATGGGCGCGGGAGAAGGCGGCCTCGCTGAATTTTGTGAACGCTACACGGACAGCTTCAACCGCTGGTGGGATGACCTGGGTGTTTTGCATCTCGATCAAAGCACAGCAGAGATGCTGACAGCAGGTGTAGAAGCTGAAGCCGGAGGAGCTAGCCTAGAACAATTAACTCGAAGACGCGATGCCCTTATCACGGCTATGCGGCAAGCGACGTCAAAGCACCGATAGTTCAATGCCCGATAGAACTTTTTTCAGTGAACGCTGTCTTGTAGAGGTGCTAAGGGTGAGGCTTAACCGTCTGCACGCCGACAATGACAAACAACAACAGGATAGCCTAATGATGAAGGCACTACCGTTATTCATATTGACTGGTTGCGTTTTTATCTGGCAGCCAAGTTTTGCGGATATTGAAGTCAATTTTGTAGAAAGCGCACCCAAAGATCGTTTCATCATCAAAAATATAAGCGACTGTGCGCTGAATAATATTGTGGTTGAGATTGATCTGACAGATAGTGCTGGGCGTCTGATTTTCGATACTTCGTCTGTTGGCGCGGGGGTTGAAGTCTTTCAGCCTTTTGAATCTCGTTCAGAAAGCCTTCAACTGACGCCTTCGTCTGAGGTTAAGGATGGCGACACGGAATTAGCTGTTGCTATAAACATCTTGCCTCCTGGTGAAACCGTGAGCTTTACCATCGATGTCGATGATACGGTGCGGGATAGCGCACTTGGGCAAATACGTGTAGCAGATTCAGAGATTGAAGGTGGGTTGGTAAGAATAAGTGGCGATAACCTGAAACCGCACACTGGCATGTTTGGCAGCGACAGCAGGGTCACTTTGCTTTTGTCTCCTTGCGCATCAACTTAGTGCAAGCATCTCCGACTCGTTTGGCAAAAAGGTAAAAGAGATTTTTAGAAAGAAAACTTGTTAAGCTAAGGTTTTCGTCAGAAGAGATCCAGCCCATGTCGTTCGACATGCTGTTGCAATTTGATTGGTCGGTACTGTTGGCACTGTGTGTTGCTGCACTGTTCACATCTATCATTCACGGTGCAACGGGGTTAGCGGGTGGTATGTTGATGGCTGCAGCTTTGGCGTCACTGATTGGCGTTAAAGCGGTTGTCCCGGTAATGAGCGTGGCACTACTCATCAGCCATAGCTCACGCGCTTTGATTAATTTTAAAAACATAGATCGAAGCGTATTTCTCTTGGTCTGTTCTGCAAGCCTACCCGTATTAGTTCTTGTAAGCTCATTCTATGGCCGGTTGTCGGCAACTTGGATCGGTCTGTTGTTAGGTGGCTTGCTGGCGGTGTCTGTGCCAATTCGACATTGGGGAACCAAGCGTAAACTGCGAACTTCAAAAAGTGGGTTAGCTGCAGCCTCGGCGGTGTACGGTGGCCTTTCGGGAGCTGCCGTTGGCCCCGGCATGGTATTGTCGCCTTTTATGCTTAGCTACGGTATGAGCCGCGAGGCGTTTGTCGCGACGATGGCACTTATCGCGCTCACAACAAATATAACGCGGGTAACAGTGTTTGGTGGCACCAATCAACTACTGGACGGTTATATTGCACTGGGACTGTTTGTGGGTTTACTGACTATCCCGGGCAACTGGTTGGGTCGCTCAGTGTTACGGGCTATCAGCAATAAATCCCA
This sequence comes from uncultured Granulosicoccaceae bacterium, assembly GCA_937965695.1. GTDB lineage: Bacteria > Pseudomonadota > Gammaproteobacteria > CALCKW01 > CALCKW01 > CALCKW01. The sequence goes on along the minus strand of CALCKW010000024.1, from coordinate 60,291 downwards.
CAGCTACGCGGTTGATTTTCTAACTTTAATGGCAGCGTGTAACTTCTTCTATTTGTCTTTGCGTTAATTTAGTCAGCGGTGTTTTTTCGTTTGAAATCGCGTACTAACGCTGAGAATCGATAAAACCCGTGGGCCATTTTTGAGAAGGGTGTCAAAACGAAAAAAGTTAGCACGCTGCCTAGATGCAAAGCCAGCAATGCTGGCATTGCCGCAGTCGAGCCTAATGCATAAAGCACCAATCCACTTAACGCCACAAAACCCAGCAGTAAAATAAACGCTATCTCGCCGCCCCAAGCAGATCGGTCGCCGAGATCCCAGTCGGCTTGCATTTTAAGCCTAGCCATCCAGCAAGCACCCAGTGTCAATGCAATGCCACCTGGAATACCTAGAACCTTGGGTATAGAAAGCAGTGGATAGGGTGCTGGGATATCCATGACATAATGCAACAACGTACCTGCAGAGGTAGCTGCAAAACACAGCAGAAAGCCGTACATAACAAGTTGATGTGCGTACTGTCGAGCGTGGCTAAATCGATCCTGATCTTCAAAATTGCAGCCATCGCCGTGGCCCCCAGCGAGGTTTTTCATCTCGAGCACAGAACGAAAAGCCCCATACATGTCTTTCAAGTTTACACTTCCACCTCCCGTATGAATCCAATACCGCCTGACGCTGATCATCAAGCTAATTGCAGGAAAGGTAAATACCGGCAAAAACAGGGCAACCATAGCGTTGTGTGAGAGTGCGGCATAAAAACCCTCGCCGCCAGCGGCGCCTACCCATTTGAGTGTACCGATCAACAGTGCAAAACTGACAATCGTGGCAACGGCGAGTAGCAAACCGTTTCGCTGGAATAACCGAGCCAACGATTGTGGAAATGCAAATTGCTCCCAACTGTCTTGGCGCACCTCGGCGAGTGCTTTAGGCACGTTGATTTTAAACTCGTGCGGTGCCGTGTATTGGCAGGCGTAATAGCAACCTCGACAGTTGTGGCATAAATTCGCAAGCTGGTTTAGGTCGCCGTCGCTGAACGCGCGTGCAGCGTGCACAGCAGGGAAAACAGAACAATAGCTTTCACAATAGCGACAGGCATTGCATATTTCCAACTGACGGCGTGCTTCTTCTAAGTGTTCATTTTGCATATTTCGCTGCCTCTCGCCCTGCGATTCTTCCAAACACGGTACCTATAGTCATTCCAAAGCCGGCTAAATAACCTTGCCCTAGTATGGATCCCGCCATTGTCTCACCGGCCGCCCAGAGGTTATGTACGGGTCCTCGTGATGTTCTGCACTGAGCGTTTTCGTCTACCTTGAGGCCTAGGTATGTAAAGGTGACCCCCGGTCGCAGTGAGTAACCGTAAAAAGGTGCCTTATTGATAGGGCGTGCCCAATTACTTTTTTGCGGCACTAAATCAGACGTTTTAACGCCATCTAATTCAGTGGGATGAAAGTCCGCAGAGTCGTCACAGGCCGCGTTAAAATCTTTCACGGTTTGATTGAGTTTTTCTTGCGGAATGCCCATTTTATCCGCAAGTTCTGCCAGCGTATCTGCTTTGATGGGTGGAAATACAGACGGCATAAATAAATCGATAGACTTGCTGTCGATAATGGCGAAGCCAACTTGATCAGGTTGAGCCGCGACAAGTCTGCCCCAAATAGCGTAACGCTTTGGCCAGACATCTTCTCCCTCGTCGTAGAAACGTTCTGCATTTTTATTGACGACAATTGAGAAAGGCACGCAATCGAGGCGAGTCACAATTCCGCCATCAAACTTGGGCGCGCGTCCGTCGATTGCTACGGCATGGCATTGCGTTGGATCACCAACAGACTCGATGCCTTGGTCTAGGAGATCAGCCAAGACGACACCGCGGTTGTACGGTGTACCTCGAATAAGAAAATTCTTTGCAGCTGGTCCCCACGCACGGGCTAGCCATTCGGTATCTGCTTGAAATCCTCCTGCAGCAACAACCACGGCCTTCGGGTTGATGCGGTGTGCTTGACCCATGTAGTTATAATCGATCCCAGTGATGCGGTCATTGTCTAGTTGCAAATGGGTGACGTTTGCCTCGTAGAGCACGTCAACGCCCAATTTAGCTGCTGTGCGGTAAAATGCATTCACCAGAGATTTGCCGCCACCCATAAAAAAGGCATTAGTTCGCGCCAGTGATAAAGTGCCTGATAGCGAAGGTTGAAACCGCACGCCTTTGGATATCATCCACGACAGGCATTCTTCTGATGACGCGATGGCGAGCTGAGCCAAGCCCTCGTCGGTTTTGCCATCAGTCACTTTCATCAAGTCGTCGAAGTATTCATCCTCGTGATAGCTATTGACAAGAACAGACAAAGGCGCTTTGTGCATACAGCGAAAGTTGCGCGTGTGGCGAGAATTACCACCACGATACTCTTTAGGTGCTGTCTCCAGAATCAGAACCTTGGTGCCGGATTCTGCCGCTGTTATTGCTGCACATAGACCGGCGTTGCCTCCACCAATAATCACTACATCGTAGGGAATGCTGTTACTTTTTTTCATGCCTGAGTCCTATACCTGCATTCGTACTAAGCTCACGATTTTTTAAATCGATAGGAGCACCCGAAGATGGTGGAATGTCGCTTTGTGTCGCTGCAATGCAATTAGCTAAGTAACAAGAGTCATGTATTATTTTCAAAAGAGAATATTAAGTCGGAAAATATAAAGATTAGAAGGAGCAATCAATACAAACAAATACACGACAAAATAATATAAATACAAATTCACCGATTAACGCTGGATAGGGAGTCACGCTTAAGGCGAATTGAGCACTTTATGTGGGACAAATACCTTACCCTCTGCCAGTTTTCTCACTGTCCTCACCAAGCCGGCAGATTCAAGTTCAAACCCGTGATGCAGGTTGAACTCGACCATTACTTCAATGGTACCTGAAGGGTGTTCCAGAACAACGTTGGTCGGAGAGCTTATTTCTTCGGTGATCATTCCGTCGGCAATGGTTCCAGGTGTTAAGGCACATGATGCCAAGCACTGAGAGCCCGTCACCGCCATACTTGGATGGGTCGTCCATGGCATAAAGTAGCGGGCAGCCACGGTTCCACCGCGCTCAGCGGGAGCAAGTAAACCAATTTTTGGCATGACTGATTTTGAAACATCGCCCATTCCCATCAGTAATGCAGCTTGGCACCGAATATTCTCTAGTCGTTTAAATAACGTCGTGTTTTCATCGAGCGTAGCAGCGCTTTCGTGGCCGCTCAGCCCAAGATCGGCTGCTCGGGCTATGACCAAGGGCATAGCTACATCCATGCAGGTAACTTCGATTCCGTCTATGGAGTCGCGAAAATTTCCTGTTGGCAGAAATGCGCCAGTGGAAGAGCCCACCACACCCTTAAATTTTAGCGCGACAGGGGCCGCTGTACCGGGTGCCCCAGCAATCTGCGTGTCACCTTCGTAGGTGAGTTCGCCGTCGGGTGTTTGGACTTCTGCGACCACATTTGCACCGGTGTTAACCGCGCGGATTTTGATACGCGTGATGTCACCTTTGGGTTTGACCAACCCCATTTCTAACGCGGCCGGGCCTACAGCAGACAATATGTTTCCACAAGTTGGTTTAAAATCAACCAGTTGGTCTTCGACAGATACCTGTGCAAAAAAATAGTCTATATCGGCCCAGTCATCGGAGGAAGTAGATAACATCGCAACTTTGGTTGTGACGGCTGTTCCACCGCCAATGCCGTCAATGTTGATCTTATGACCTGAGCCGACGACAGCAATAAGCACCTTAGCTAAAGCATCTAAATCTTGCGGTAGATCCTCACGAAGAAAAAAAGGACCACGAGACGTACCGCCGCGCATGAATAGAAACGGATAAGAGAGTTGGCTCATCGCAAGGGCCAAGGTAGGTCGATGGCACTTTGCAGCAAGCCCGGTGGAAAGTCGCGATGCAGCGCTGACGCCATGATGCACATCATGCCAATGCCGCAAGCGGTAAGCAGTAGCGTCTTAACCCAGCCAGCACCGGCCCTAATCTTTAAAAATGAGACGAGAAAAAAGAGCAAAGCCAGAATAAAACCAACGAACCAAGTTGCAGTGATCAAAAAAGCAAACCAGGCCAATGTTGGCCATAGGCCATAAGGTGCTTCGGCATCTTCCCCCGCGAGTTCTTTGTCTGCGAAAATGCTATCGCCCTCCGGTTTTCGTATCATCTGCACTAACAGCAGCAGACAACATAGCAGAGCGAAACAACCGATTCCCAGTGGGATGATCTTGTCGGTCATGTTGAAATCAGGAATTGCGTTAGCGTTTATAACAGCGGTCAATAGGTACGCTGTGACCAACAATAAAAAGACGATGGGTGCTCGCTTTGCACCTGATTGCACTTCACCTTCTGCCATGATGCTTTTGGCTTGTCTTATGCCAAGAACCACAGAGACAACGGTGATAATAAGCAAAACTATGACGATGGGGCTGAAGATGTAATCCATGCCTTCTTCAAAACTTTTGCGAAAGCGAAAGCTTGCAATTTGGAACGCTTGGTTAGAGAATTTTTCGACAGGGTTAGATAGCACAAAGCCTATTAAAAATGCAGGGCGCGACCAATCAAATCGGCGCAAAAAAATGCCTATCAACCCAATGACACAGAGTGCCAATAAATCCTCAAAGTTCTGTCCTGATTGAAATGCCGCGAAACTGATCAGCATAAAAAGAAAAGGTGCTAAGTAGGTAAAACGAATAGTAGTCAATTTGGCGATGTTGCCAGACATGGCAATACACAAAACAGTACCCAAAACATTGGCCAGGGCCAGCAACCAAACTATTGAATAGGTGATGTCCAAGTTGTTTTTCAACATTGCAGGGCCGACTTCAATTTCTCCTGAGCCAAGAAGCGCAAGCGCACCGATGAAAATTGCCATCGAACCAGAACCTGGTATACCAAACAACAAGGTTGGAACTAAGCCACCGCCTTCTTTAGCGTTGTTAGAACTCTCGGGACCAATAACGCCTCGTACTTCACCTTTACCAAACTTGGATTTGTCTTCTGTGCATTGCACTGTATGGCCATAGGCAATCCAATCGACCACGGAACCACCGAGACCAGGCACAATGCCGACGACGACGCCAATGACCGAACAGCGCACTGATAGCCAGATGTTTCGCATCCAATCGCGGACGCCATCCATCCATCCGGCGCCTAATTCGGCTCCGTTCGATATGGATCTATCTTGGCGGAGAAGTGAAACAATCTCAGGAATGGCGAAAATGCCGAGGCCCACGATAACGAGTTTGAGCCCGTCCGTGAGGTAGGGAATGTCATAGCTTGCCATGCGCAAACTGCCGCCCGCGTCTGCTTCTCCGATGGTACCAATCATCAAACCTAAGCATGCTGCCGCCAGCCCTTTGAGCGGAACACGACCAGCTAATACGGCAACCATTGACAAACCGAGTACGGTAATCATTAGCATTTCGGGTAGGCCAAACGCCAAGACAATAGGTCGAGCAATCAGGATAAAGAAGGTCAAAAAAGCAGCGCCAACCAATCCTCCAAATAGCGAGGAGCTAAACGCAGCAGATAACGCGCGAGCCGCTTCTCCGTTTTTTGCCATCGGAAAGCCGTCTAGCACTGTTGCCTGTGAGGCTGAAGACCCCGGAATTCCCATCAGTACGGAAGCGAAAGTATCCGACGTAGGAACAACCGCTACCATGCCTATCATCAACGCTAGGCCGAGCACGGGGTCCATGCCGTACATAAAGGGCAAAAGTAATGACAAGCCTGCAATACCACCTAGCCCTGGAAATACACCCACAGCTAGTCCCATGACGACACCGAGCGCTAGATACCCTAGAACCATGGGTTGCAGTATCAGAGACCAGGCGTCGGCTAGTGCAGGTAATGCGGTAGAAAACATTTCCATGGAGGCCTTCCAGTATTGGAGGATATCTTTGAAGATGAAAGTGTTGAAGAGGCACCAGCTGAGTGCTAGTGCCCCGAGTGCTATAACGCTTGAGAGTTAAATCAAACGAATTCACGTCATCGCTTTTTACTTAAGCTCCACACCATAAGTATCTTTCAGCCATTCACGTACAAATTGGGCAGCACTTTCCGGTACGTTAGTGGCCGACGCAAGTGCGGTTTGAGCGTTTGCACCGATGAATACAGGGTATTTGCCAACTCGGCTGGCAGCAATTTCAGCGAAATCATCGCGACCGCGAACTTTTTCAAAAGCGGCTGTGTAGGTGTCGATGTATTCTTGAGGTGTACCTGCTGGTAAAAACGCCAACTTTTGAGAAGGGAATCCCGCAATAAAAAATGCTTTCCATGCATCCCATGCGTCACCGCTGGTGTCACATTCTGCTGTTGCTTCACAGACTTCTTTGAACGTTGCAATGTCGGGGAATGTTGGATCACGGACTATTGATCCGCTTTCGTCTAGTGCACCCCATGTCATCATAGGAACGGCTTTACCTGCTTCTACCAGTTCGAGTGAACCTTTGAGATAGCTAGAAGATGTTTGATAGTCAATGGTGGCTTCGCCACGCTCAAACATCAGGCGGCCATCTCCACGACCTTTAATACCAAAAACTGGCTCGACACTCATGCCCAACATTTCCCAAGCCAACAGTGGAACCAAGTCTAAACGCGTAGCGCCTTGCGATCCGTAGATGAAGTCAATACCTTTAAGAGCATCTGCGGTGCCGTCGAACTTTGCACCGTCTTCGGGGTTTAAGTACGCAACTCCACCCGTACCTGAAGCCATGACAGCATTCCAGTCGTTGTACTCGTAGCGGACACGTGGGTCACCTAATAAGTAGGGAAACTGTGTTGAACCCGATGAACCAAACATCAGAGTGCCGTCTTTGTGTTCTTGCTCTTGAAACCAGTTGGCTCCTTTGGTTGAGCCAGCACCAGGCATAAATTTGACGACTATGGTCGGCTCACCTGGCAGTTGTTCTGCGAGCAGAGGAGCGAAGAAATTAGCCCATTTGGCAGATCCACCAGTCTCTGAGAAAGGAATAACCCACTCGATGGTTTTGCCAGAGAAATCAACCTCGGCATTAGCGGGCATGGCAATCGTGCCGGCAGCGACGGCTAATCCGATCGCGGTATGGCGTAAGATATGGCTTACTTTCATGGTTTTCTCCCTTTGAGCAAGCTATCTAGCTCGCGCATTTGTTTGTTAGAATTATTGTGCTTTAGATGAAGTTTATTGCTATACAGGCACTCGATAGCATATTTGCTAAAGCTTGCGCGAAGCTTGCGTGTTTGAGCATATTTGGGGGAAAACTTATGCGAATAGCTGTAGTAGAGGACAATACGGCTCTCGCCAATGCCATTGCCTACCGGTTGCGTGATAGCGGACACGCTGTTGACCTATTGCATGACGGTGAAGCGGCTGATCGTTTTCTAGCAAACGAGGGCGCAGATCTGTTGGTGTTAGATATCAATTTACCCAAAATGAGTGGTCTAGATGTGTTGCGGTCTTTGCGCACCCGTGGAGCGACCACGCCAGTATTGGTCTTAACAGCACGTAGTGATACCCGCGATCGGGTGACTGGTTTAGACGCGGGGGCGGATGACTATCTGGTTAAGCCTTTTGAAATGGATGAGTTTGAAGCGCGCATCCGAGCATTGTCTAGGCGCAAGGATCTGGATTTCGGCACCAGTGAGAAGGTTGGTGAATTGGTCTTTGAGCGTGAGACTCGCCAGCTATTTCACGCAGGAGTGGCACTGGAAATACCACGTAGGGAGCTTGCTATCTTTGAGTGTTTGCAAGACCGACGCGGGCGTTTAGTGTCAAAAGACCAACTGATCGATCATGTATACGGTGTGGGTGCGGATGTGGATGATTCCGCTGTTGAGCCGCATATATCGAGATTGAGAAAACGTTTGCAGGCGCACGATATCCGCATTAAGACCGCCCGAGGCTTGGGTTATATGCTCGAGATCAATCTCTAATGACGTCCACTGTTCGCTCGCTGCGGCAACGTTTGTTTTTAGTTGTTTTACTCCCTCTGGTTTTTATGGCTTGTGTTTTGGGTTTTTGGCGGTATACCGCGGCACTCGAAACGGCTGATCAGCTATTCGACCGCTCTTTGTTAGCGTCTGCCTTAGCTATTTCTCGTGACGTCAGTAAGTCCGGTGGGGATGCTCTGACACCCTGGACCCGTGATCTCATCAGAGACGCCGCAGGTGAAGAAGTTTTTTACCATGTCTCTGGTCCTGCGGGTTCTTACATCACTGGCTACGCCTACCCACCTGTTGCCCCAAAGTCGCTAGCGTATCAGCCCGATCAGCCGGTATTTTTTAAGGGCTTGTATCGCGATGACGCAGTTAGAGTCATTCGACTGACTGAGCATGCATTCACCGAGTATCTAAGCGGAGATTCGACGGTAACTGTGTGGCAGCGACAAAGTGCTCGTGAGCGCTTTTCTCGGCAATTGGCGTTCAGAGCGATGGCGTTAATCGGTGCATTGTTAGCCACTTTAGTGGTGGTGGTCTGGTTTGGTGTGCAAATAGGTCTGCGACCGTTGACGAATTTACAGGATGCAATCGCCGCACGCTCCGCAGATGATCTCAGCACGATCAGGCGTCCCGTGCCGGCAGAAGTCCAAGGGATAGTTGCTACCTTGAATAGGCTATTTAGTCAGGTGGTGGCGAGCCTCGATGCACATCAGGCTTTTATATCAAATGCAGCACATCAGCTGCGCAACCCGGCCGCTTCCGTTTTGTCCATGGCAGAAACCGTGCGCGACGCGAAAGATGACGTTGAACGAGCGCAACGGGTAGAAGAATTGATCAGCGCGGCGCATGCATCCTCTCGTGTCACCGATCAGCTGCTTTCGCTGGATCGACTGCAACAAGGCAGTTTGCTGATAAGCAGTGAACGTTTTGATTTGGCAGAACTGAGTAAACAAGTTTGCGCTGAGCTGGCAGCGAGTGTTTTGTCCAAAGGAATTGACTTTGAATTTAAAGCTCAATCGAACAGCCTGTTTGTCTATGCGGATGCGGTGTTAGTTTCGGAAGTTGTTAAAAACCTTGTCGACAATGCTTTGAAGCACGGCGGGGCTGATTTGACAAGCATCGTTGTCGAGGCAGATTACTTTGATAATCAAGCTTGCATTATTGTTAGCAATGACGGTGTAAAATTGGCTCCCAATGATCAGGAAAAAGCTTTTAGTCGTTTTGGTCAGTTGGAGCCTTCGAACGGGAGCGGATTGGGTTTGGCGATAGCGTTGTCTGTTGCCCAAAGTCACAATGGTGCTTTAGTTGTTGAGCCTGTAGAGCGAGGCACCCGAATTAAGTTCTCTTTACCCTCTGTTGGATAGCCTTGGATCAAACTTCTCACTCGCCCACTTCTCACTTTTCAAGTGCTTTCTCATGCTCAACAAGACGTCCTTGAACGGCCTCTGTTTTCAGTTCTTCAATTTCTTGAGCCTGACTCTACTTGCGGGCGTAGCAATGATCGATAAGCAAGAGAACAGTCCCAGTAGGGCACGAAGCCGCGTATAATGGGGTAAATTCTCTTTGCCACGCGAGCCCCATGAGCGCTGAATTCGTCCATCTGCATCTCCATACCGAGTATTCACTGGTCGACAGTGTGGTGCGGATCAAAAAAGCAATGCCTGTGATAGCGCAGAGTATGGCGGCGGTGGCGTTAACCGATCAAAACAACATGATGGGTGGGGTGAAGTTCTACCGGGCGGCATTGGGGGCGGGTCTCAAACCTATTTTGGGCGTGGATGCATGGATTGGTGAGACCGCGACCGACGAAAACCCACACAAGTTGATCCTACTGGCACAAAATGCGGCAGGCTACAAAAACATCAGCGAGCTCATTAGTCTTGCGTACCAAAAAGGGCAGTACCGTGACCGTGCGGTTATTCATCGAGAATGGCTGAATAAGGCCAGCACAGAAGGATTGATTGCGCTCAGTGCGGCACGCCGTGGTGACATCGGGACGGCGCTAATTGGCGGCGCCGAAGACACGGCGGAAGAATATCTCAGCCGATGGCGGGGCTTGTTTGGTGATCGCTTCTACCTGGAAATACAGCGCACAGGACGAGAAAACGAAGACCTGTACATTGGTGGTGCCGTGCGGCTAGCCAGTGCGACCGGCACGCCACTTGTCGCCACCAACGATGTGGTGCTCACGAGCCAAGATCAATTTGAGAGCCACGAGGCACGTGTTTGTATCAACCAGGGCCGCGTGTTGGCAGACCCCAATCGCCCACGAGATTACACCGATCAGCAATACTTGCGCAGCGCCGAGGAAATGGCTGCCTTGTTTGCTGATATCCCGTCAGCGATCGAAAATTCGGTAGAAATAGCTAAGCGTTGTAATGTCACCCTATCACTGGGAACACCGGTGTTGCCTGACTTCCCGATACCAGAAGGAATGACTGAGGCCGAGTATTTTTGTGAGGTATCGTTTAAAGGCTTAGAGGCCCGTTTGAAGTTCGATTTTCCGGATGACGCAGAACGCGAATCCGTGCGCGCGCAGTACGAAGAGCGCCTGCAGATCGAGCTGGATGTGATCAACGGCATGGGTTTCCCCGGTTATTTTTTGATCGTGGCGGACTTTATCCAGTGGTCCAAAGACAACGATATCCCCGTCGGACCAGGGCGTGGTTCAGGCGCAGGTTCTTTGGTGGCCTATGCGCTGTTGATCACCGATATTGATCCGCTGCCCTATGACTTGCTGTTTGAACGGTTTCTCAACCCAGAACGGGTGTCAATGCCCGATTTTGATATCGATTTCTGTATTGAAGGCCGAGATCGCGTCATCCAATACGTAGCCGAAACCTACGGTCAAGAAAAGGTTTCGCAGATTATCACTTACGGAACTCTAGCCGCGAAAGCCGTGGTACGTGATTGTGGGCGGGTGCTAGGCCATCCGTACGGCATGGTTGATGGTATTTCCAAGTTAGTGCCCTTTGAAGTGGGCATGACCTTGGGCAAGGCGTTGGAAGTAGAGCCTGAACTCAAGCGTCGCTACGACGACGACGAAGAGGTCAGGTATTTGTTGGACCTCGGCTTGAGCCTTGAAGGTATCGCTCGCAACGCCGGTAAGCATGCCGGGGGTGTCGTGATAGCACCGACCGGGTTGACGGACTTCTGCCCACTGTACTGCGAAGCGGATGGCAGCAGCTTGGTCACCCAGTTCGACAAGGACGATGCTGAGGCGGTAGGGCTCGTTAAGTTCGATTTCTTGGGTCTGCGCACGCTGACTATCATCGACAAAGCGCTGAAAGTCATCAACAAAACTCGCGACGAACCCCTAGTCATGTCGCAGGTGCCGTTGGACGACAAAGCTGTTTTTGACATGTTGCAGCGGGCTGATACCACAGCGGTTTTTCAGCTGGAATCTCGCGGCATGAAAGACCTGATCTCGCGACTAAAGCCGGATACCTTTGAGGATATCGTTGCACTGGTTGCTTTGTTCAGACCGGGCCCATTAAGTTCAGGCATGGTTGACGACTTTATCGCGCGAAAGCACGGCAAGGAGCCACTTTCTTACCCGCATATCGATTACCAACATGAGTCGCTTAAACCCGTGCTAGAGCCCACTTACGGGATCATCTTGTACCAAGAACAGGTCATGCAAATTGCGCAAGTATTGGCCGGTTACACGCTAGGCGGCGCTGATATGTTACGCCGCGCAATGGGTAAGAAAAAACCCGAGGAGATGGCCAAGCAAAAAGCAGGTTTTATCGAGGGCAGCGTCAAGAACAACATTGACGCTAATCTGGCCGAAAAAATATTTGATCTAGTCGAAAAATTTGCGGGTTATGGTTTTAATAAATCTCACTCGGCCGCCTATGCACTCGTCAGCTATCATACGGCTTGGCTCAAGTATCACTACCGTGCCGAGTTTATGTCAGCTGTCATGACAGCTGACATGGAGAATACGGATAAACTGGTCATCGCGTTACGCGACGCGCAAAAGATGGGCATTGAAATCCTCCAGCCCGATATTAATTGTTCGCAAGTACATTTTGTGGTCGAAAATCCCAAGCAAATTCGGTTTGGCTTAGGTGGCATCAAAGGTGTGGGTGAATCGGCGCTCGCGGGCGTATTGCAAGAGCGAAGTACAGGTGGTCAATTTAAAAATATTGCTGATTTGTGCAAGCGAGCCGATCAAGGAAAGCTTAACAAGCGGGTTCTTGAAGCGCTGGTCAAGTCCGGTGCGTTGGACAGCATTGGCCCCAATCGCGCCAGTCTGATGCTTAACCTCGCACCAGCGGTCAAAGCTGCTGAGCAACATTTCAAAAACCAGCAAGCCGGTATGATGGACTTGTTTGGCGACAGTGGCGATGCCGAAGAAGCAGCGCCAGTGCATTTTGAAGTGATTTCTGAGGCAAAAGAAAAGCTCAAGCTACTCGATGAAAAATCCACCCTTGGCATGTATTTGACCGGTCATCCGATCACTGAATTCTTGCATGAAATAAAACATTTTACGCAAGGGCGTATCGGGGACCAGTGTGCCAATGTGAAGCCATCAAAAGATCAGAAATACATGAAAGCGGTGCCCACGGTTATCGCGGGTCTGGTGACAGGCATCCGTGTAATCAATGGCCAGCGCGGTAAGCGGGTGCTGGTTGGAATTGACGACGATACGGGTACCGTTGAAGCAACACTGGATGGCGAGTTGTTTGACAGCAACCAGCATTTAATCAAAACCGACGAAATGTTGATCGTGGAGGGGGATTTATCCTTCGATGATTTCACGGGCGGTCATCGGGTACGGGTACGCCAACTCTACGACATGGACACTGCCCGTGCACGGCACGTAAAACGTCTAGAGATAACGCTTGGTGAAGGTCAGGATCAACTTGCAAAGTCTTTGGATAACTTTGCCAAAGTACTTAAAGCCAATAGTGCAGGGCGAACGCCCGTCGTGATTAACTTTCGCAATAAAAATGCTGAAGCACGGATTGCATTGGGCGGAGGTTGGAAGATCCGTCCACAAGATAGTCTGAAAGACGAACTGCAAGCCTTGGCTGATGTCGCGGTTGAGTTTCGATACTGATCGTTGGCTAGTGAACCTCAGATCAAGTCATGTTCGCACCGTCGACGCACTAAATTCGGTCCAGCCGCATTGAAAATCTAGCCAATAGCACCATACTTGCCGTCGATTCGCGCCTCGCTTGAGCCAAATTTTTCACACTGACGTTTCTGACCGGATTTAATCTGAGTCTCCCTAGTGACGATCAGCTGAAGGATAAGCTCAATTTGGTTTTTCCCAGAAAACGATCACTCAGTATTGTCGGTAGTCACTTCCAAGATCACTTTTGCCCCAAATCAACCCTTTACAACGATCCTAAGCCCGCAGGTTGTCTATGCCTTGCTTTGTTTGCGATAGAACGTTGGTGTTACACCGATTTTCTTTTTGAAAGTTCGAGTAAACGCCAAGTCAGACTCATATCCCACGCTGTTTGCTATTTCATAAAGCGATAGGCTCGTATCGGTAAGCATCTCACAAGCGCGCTGGAGTCTTAATTGGGTCAGGTAGTCAAACATAGTGTGTTCGACAAGATCTCTAAAACGCTTGGCAAAGCTCGCTCTCGACATGCCGACATCGTTTGCTAAAGCATCCAGAGACCAGGGCTTTTCTGGGTTCTCATGGAGTAATTGCAGCGCATGGGCGATCTGTTTATCAGCCAATGCCCGCAGCAATGGTCTTTTTTCACCATCGCCGAAATTAATTCTGATTAGCTCGACCAGAAACACTTCTGTCAGCTTATTAACCACCATTGCCGTTCCCGGTCGGTTCGACAAGTGTTCTGAGCTTAGTGTATCTAAAAGCGTTCGCAGCCAGGCGTGCCGCTGAAGTTGCTCATCTCGGATGATGCTTATTGCTGGAAAAAGAGACGACAGTGGTACGGCTAACGACGCATCAAACTGGCAATAGCCACACAGCAAAAGCGTTGAAGGCTGAGTTTCACTGTCAAACTCTCCCTGCCTTCTATCGGTGAGCTTGTGAGCACGTCCAGGTTCGACAAAAACCATATCACCTGGACCTAGATATTCCTCGATACCGTCGGATACAAACCAACATCCACCACGGCGAACGTGATGAAAGCTTGCGGTTGCATCCGCTGGGTACTCCTTAGTCCAAGGCGCTTCCAGTTGGTCGCAGAAGTACACCGTACCGGTGGCCCTGAGTGAACGAAGCACTTCTGAAAGAATGTCTGTAGACACTAATGGTATCCCGTGGTTGTTAATTATTAGACGATGTGTATATCAATCAGAGCATATCTGTGACTTATCAGATAAATAATTTCCGCTATTATACATTCACAGTTTAACAACAACACACGGAAATTACATTCACATGAAAAACGTAGAAATATACACACAAGCGCATTGCCCCTTTTGCCATCGCGCTAAAGCGCTATTGGATCAAAAGGGAGTCGACTATTCGGAAATTGACATTACTTCTGATCACGAAAAACGCGCTGAGATGATGCAGCGAAGCCAGAGGCGGACTGTACCGCAAATATTCATTGATCAGGTTCATGTCGGTGGCAGTGATGATCTAACGATCGCTAACAACAACGGCTCACTGGATTCTATGTTGGCCCTCATCGGTCAAAAAGGAACCCGCGAAAATATCGCACCTGAGCTCAGGTAGGGCTCTTTTCAATCTAACAACCACAACGATAAACCACAGAAGGAATAACAAAAGATGAATACAACAGTACAGCCTTTTATTGCAGAAAGGGATGTCGATCGAACGGACAAGACCGTTGGTGTTCGCGTGTCTGAGCTTAGCGATAAAGCTCTAATATTCTCCACAGTGATTGTGCTCGGCTGGATTGGCGCCATGAAGTTCACTGCCTATGAAGCGGGTGCCATAGAAGGATTAGTTGCTTCCAGCCCTCTCGTTTCGTGGCTTTATTCGATATTGAGTTTACAAGGGGCGTCCAATTTAATTGGCACTGTTGAAATAGTAACAGCTGTCACTCTTATGATCGGTATGCGTAATAAGACGGCTGCGATTCTTGGTGCTTTTTCTTCCGTTGTTATATTTACGGTGACACTGAGCTTTCTATTTACAGCACCTGGTTGGGAGGCAAGCCTGGGTGGTTTTCCCGCACTGTCTGTAGTCCCCGGTCAATTTCTGCTCAAAGACGTTGTGCTTCTAGCCGTGGCCTTTAGTTTATTGGGTAAAGCACTTAATCGATAGTGCATTGAATTCACGATCAATACAGATTTTTTTGAACGCCAAGGAAAACGTCTTACAGCATAACTTGGGACAGGTTTACGCGATGACCTGAGTGAATGCTGTTTGATTATATCGCAAGCACGGTAATAGAAATAAGTGGTCAGTGACTGGCCACACTCTACTTAAAAGGAAGTCCAAAATGCCTAAATTCATCACAAAAAACATGCACGCCTATCTCGACTATCCAGTAGCTCTTACGCTGATTGTCGCTCCCATTATCCTGGCTTTGGGTGTTAGTCATCCCCTGGCTAAAACGCTGTCGATAACCGTTGGTATCGCAGCGTTGACTCTTACGTTACTGACAGACCACAAGCTTGGTGTTGTCCGTGTACTGTCCTACAAACTGCATTTAACCGTTGATTTTTTGGTAGGTCTACTTTTCGTAGCGGTGCCCTTTGCATTTAGCTTTGAAGGGATAGATATGTGGTACTACCTAGCTTTCGGTGTCACAGTGCTGGCTGTCGTAAGCTTACATAAGCCTGATGAAGGCGGTTCAGTGAGTTGAGCCAAAAAAAGGGGTCGGAGATTTAAAATAGAAAGCTGCAGCCTGACTGTTTTTATTTTCAAAACTGTTTCTGACCCATTTATTATTTAAGAATTAGACCAAGCTTCAGTGGTAGCCTATTTTATCGATTCACTTAAAATAAACACAGGGCGCTAGCGCAGTCACGGATTTTCTAAAACGCTGCAGAACTCGGCGCATTAGGTTTGGCCCAACGCCGCATTGCAAATATAGCCAATTGCACGAATGAATTTCCGACATCTATAGCGAACTTTGGTGCAAGTCTTTTGCAAAACCTAGAGTTTATCGCTGGCAGAGTGCTTATCTCTTCCCGGATTAGGTTTGTCCGCCAATAGCTAAGCCTGATGTTCTCGATTGGCGTTAATTCTATAGAGACATGCGCTGACAGCTCGGGCATTGAAGAGACCAGTGTTTGCGTCTATTTGCTGGGTCGATAGAATTTGCTGAACGGTGAGGGTGAGAACTCCACCACTACAGCCGTTACTAAAAAACACTTGCGCTGCCATCGTTAATCTTGGCTGTCATTGTCGCGTGATTCTTACTTTTGTAAACGATGCAATGTGGCCAGTTGAATCGCAACCGCATTCGCCGCTTCACTTCCTTTCTTCCGCATGTGTTCGAAAAATACGTTGTGGTGAAATTCACTCTCTTGGAAATGATGGGGTGTGAGTGAAACGGAAAAGACTGGCACACCTGTATCTAATTGCGCTCGCATCAAACCGTCTACCACTGCTGAAGCGACAAAGTCGTGTCTGTAAATTCCGCCGTCCACTACCCACGCAGCGGCGACAATGGCATCAAAGCGATTTTGCTGTGCTGCGAGTTTGGCCAACAGAGGCATTTCGAAAGCGCCGGGCGCATCAATGATTTCGATGTCATCGGGCGCCAAACCGAATTCAGCCGCTTTGTCTTTGAAACCCGCGAGTGCTTGGTCAACAATGTCGGCGTGCCAGCGGGCGCGGATAAAAGCGATGCGTTTGTTGCGCAGTTCCATGAGAAATCCTGTTGTAAAATTTAAACAGGGCGGAACCGCCACAGTAAGCACGCAAACAGTGCTTACTCCTGAAGGAGTGCACAGGTGTGCCTTTTGGCAGGTTCTCTCGCATCCGGACTATAACCGTCGGCTCTGGAATTAAACCAGATCTGCTGACCCATACCTCAACACCTTTCAAGATGTGAGCCATGGCGCTCGCGGGCTTGCGCTCAGCCTTCTGAGTACGCTTACCGCCGGTGGGGAGTTTCACCCCGCCCCGAGAACAAGTTGCATCTTAATTTGAATTCTAGAGTCCGCGCAAGTGTGTTCTACGGAATAATTTGAACACTACACTGTGGAAGGAGGAATGGTGTCGGAGGTGATGAAGCGGGCATGTGGTCTTATGCGCTGTGAAGGCAGAGCTTCCCCGTGTGGGAAGCTCTGAGGAGAGCAGGATACCAGGCGTTACCTGCGCAGTCAGGAAATCAACGGAAGTTGACAACCTGTGCTGTGGGGGCGGTCGTCATTTCTTCTTTCGGAGGAGCGAACTCAGTGAGATTTATGCCCTCGACAGCCTCTTTATACTCTTCAATGTTAGGTGTACGACCCAAAATAGAAGACAGCACCACAACCGGTGTTGACGCGAGTAAGGATTCGCCTTTCTTTTCGCTTGAGTCTTCAACCACTCGGCCTTGAAACAGGCGGGTAGAGGTAGCCATGACGGTGTCACCTTTCCCAGCTTTCTCTTGGTTGCCCATGCACAGATTACAGCCGGGCCGTTCGAGATAGAGGATGTTCTCGTATTTCGTACGAGCTGTCTCTTTGGGCGATACGTCATCAAAGACAAAGCCAGCGTACTTTTGCAACAGTTCCCAGTCGCCTTCGGCCTTGAGTTCGTCGACGATATTGTAAGTCGGTGGAGCAACGACCAAAGGCGCTTTAAATTCTATAGTGCCGTTCTTGGCTTCTAGGTTGCGGAACATCTGGGCCATGATCTGCATGTCGCCTTTGTGAACCATGCAGGAGCCTACAAAACCGAGGTCGACTTTTTTGTCGCCGCCGTAGAAGCTAAGATCGCGAATAACGTCGTGCGTGTAACGCTTGGAGACGTCGTCGTTATTGACATCGGGGTCGGCGATCATCGGCTCGTCAATTTGATCGAGATCAATTACAACCTCAGCCGCGTATTTAGCGTTTTCATCTGGACGTAGTGCCGGTTTTTCGCCCGATTTAATTTCGGCGATTCGCTTGTCAGCTATAGAGAGGAGATTGTGCAAGGTCTTAGGTGCATTCTCCATGCCTTTGTCGATCATTGTCTGGATGCGGCCTTTGGCTAGCTCCAATGAGCCGATCAGAGTCTCGTCCTCCGAAATACAGATAGACGCTTTGGCCTTCATCTCGGCAGTCCAGTCTGTAAAAGTAAAGGCTTGGTCAGCGAGCAGTGTACCAATATGGACTTCGATAACACGGCCTTGGAAAACGTTGTCACCAAACTGTTTAAGCATCTGCATTTGGGTCGCGTGGACCACGTCGCGGAAATCCATGTAATCCTTCATTTTACCTTTGAAGGTAACCTTGACGGATTCTGGAATAGGCATGGTCGCTTCGCCGGTAGCGAGTGCTAGGGCAACAGTGCCCGAGTCAGCGCCAAAAGCAATACCCTTTGACATTCTCGTGTGCGAGTCGCCACCAATGATGATGGCCCAGTCGTCTACGGTCAGGTCATTAAGCACTTTGTGAATAACGTCTGTCATGGCGTGGTAGACGCCCTTGGGATCACGCGCAGTCACTAATCCAAAGTCGTTCATGAACTTCATCAGTCTGGGCACATTGGCTTGTGCTCTTTTGTCCCAAACCGATGCTGTGTGACAGCCCGACTGGTAAGCGCCGTCGACAACGGGAGAGATAACCGTTGCTGCCATTGACTCAAGCTCTTGCGATGTCATCAGGCCCGTCGTGTCTTGTGACCCAACAATATTGACCTGAACACGCATGTCAGAGCCTGCATGCAATGCAGTTTTTGAAGCAACACCGACTGAATTTTTGTTGAAGATTTTTTCTACGGCGGTCAAGCCTTGACCTTCGTGAGAGATCTCTTTTGACGGAGCAAAAACCAGCGGTGCCTCGACTCCGAGGGTCTCGGCTGCAAAGGTTTGCAACTTTTTGCCAAAGACTATGGCGTAAGAGCTGCCAGCCTTCATGAACTCAACTTTCTGCGGTGTGAAAGCAGGGGACACGTCAACAAGCTCTTTGTCGCCGTTGTAAAGCTTCTTCTCTTTGCTGTTGATGGTTAGCACAGTGCCTGTTTCGACGGAGTAAACCTGCTCCAGAACAGGGTCGCCTTCGTCATCAAGTACGGTATTGCCATCGGCATCGACTTTTTTAACCCAGTTGTCTAAATCGAGCCCAATGCCTCCCGTTACGCCAACCGTGGTTAAAAAGATCGGTGAAATTCCGTTGGTGCCGGCAACCACTGGGGCAAAGTTGACGAAGGGCACATAAGGGCTGGCTTGTTTGCCGGCCCATAGCGCCACATTGTTCACACCAGACATGCGCGATGATCCTACTCCCATCGTGCCCTTTTCTGCGATCAACATGACCTTCTTATCTGGGTGCTGTTTTTGCAGCGCCTGAATTTCAGCTTGGGCCTCAGGTGAAATCATGCACTGGCCATGGAGCTCGCGGTCAGCGCGTGAATGCGCTTGGTTACCGGGAGATAACAAGTCGGTTGATATATCACCTATGCCAGCAATATATGTGACCACTTGAATCTCTTCATCTACGTCTGGAAGCTTGGTAAAGAATTCCGCTTTGGCGTAACTTTCAAGGACATCTTTGGCAATCGCATTACCCGCTTTGAATGCATCCGCGAGTCGATCCATATCTGCTTCGTACAAGAAGACCTGAGTTTTGAGGACTTCAGAAGCAGGTAGAGCCACTTCAGATGCATCCGAAAGGGCTAAATCAAGCAGAACATCCATAGATGGTCCGCCCTTCATGTGAGAGAGCAGCTCAAAAGCAAACTCGGGTGAAATTTCCGCCACTGAGGCTTCACCTAAGATTATTTGCTTGAGGAACTTGGCTTTGACGCCAGCCGCGCTAGTCGTACCCGGCAGCGTGTTGTAAATGAAAAACTGCAGTGAAGCGTCGCGGTGCTCGTGGCCAGTATCTTTGATCTGGGCAACAATCTCCGACAGGAGTTCTGCGCTTTCAATGGGTTTGGGGTGCAAACCGAGATCATTCTTGCGTGTCTCGATCTCATCCAAATACTCTGAATATATGCTCATTCAAACCTCTTCTTGGTAAATTACAAGTTTAGCTAGGCGTTAGCTTCAGATGTAAGGCTCGCCCTGCTGAAATACATTTGTTGGCTAGTTAGAATCTATTTTCGGCTCAATATGAATCTTCTGTAACCTAGGCGAAGCGCAATACTTCATGAACACTGTGTGTCAAATAGTCTGGGCAGTCTTGCCTTTATCGTTGTTGTTGAGATGCTGTTCGTTCAACGACGTTGTTTTCAAAACAAGGGCCAGCTGGAACACGGAGCCAACGACATTCTAGTCTGCGGTATCGTGTCAGGAAATCAGGGCTAATAACTACAATCCGAAATAGCGGTGTGCTGTGTTGTAGAAACGCTTCACCCTAAATCGGATACTCGTTTTACATAAGCGTTCGACCAACGGTCTTACCATCTAGCGACTTCTCCCAAATATCAAAGAGGGAATTGTTGCCGCCCTATCTTGGTCAATATAGCACGATTTGGCGTTGAATTCGATATCCAATAAGAGATTTAGCCATCGGGTTATACCGCTAACCTTATGATTTTGTTTGTTATAAAAAACGAATGCCCAGTATTCGCCCTGTGAATTTCCTATCGAGTTTATTGTCCCTCATTAGCTCTGTGCTTGCTGCTGAATACATCAGGCTATTAATTCAAATAGAAAATACCTCTAACTAGGCAAAGGGGGCACCGCGAATCACGCTGAATTGCGACAATTTCTTAGGGGACACGAATGCACACATTTATACAGGTTTAGTTTCACCGTTAGGCGTTAGCATTTTACAAGTCGGTCGTTTTTCCCATACGAGCGCAAACGAGTTGCTGTGAGATATATTGCTGAAACAGAGAAATAACAGCAAAAACCGTCATTTGAGTTTTAATGTTGTTACGTCCAAATCTCAGTAAAGCACTAAAAACATACCAACGAAAAGGAATGAGCGACGGAGATGACGGGGGGCTCTCCATAATGACAGATTTTTTTATTTTTCACTCGGATCAGCTAGTGTGATTTGCTCTTTATTTAACGAGATTAGTCGGCTCCGGTACAAACCACCTATGGCGTGCTTGTAAGCTTTTTTACTGACTGAAAAGGTTTTATAAATTTCTTCGGGCGGGCTTTTGTCTGTCAATTTTGACACGCCACCGTTATGTCTGAGGTGATCTAGAATTCTTTTTTCCAATTCGCTGCGGGCTTCCGCACTTGGCTTTTGAAGAATAAGGTCAATTTTTCCATCTTGTCGCGGCCCTTTGACGAAGCCTTTAAGTCGCATACCTATTCGCAATTCTTGAAAGACTTCACCATTGTATAAAACACCTAAGTGAGTATTGTTAACTACCGCTTTAAAACCCAAATCAGTGCACTGACAAATAATCAAATCTACTAATTGATCTTCAACAAAGTTGTCATTGTTTTCTTCATCGAGGTGTTTGAACAGTTTGGTGCTTCCGATCATTCGCTGATTGGTACGGTCAAGCAGGGCGAGAACGACACAGCGTTTGCCGACGGCCATATCACCCATCTGTTCACTGCGAGGAATAAACAAATCAGATCTCATGCCCCAATCGACAAATGCGCCATCTTTTGTCAAGGCCACAACTTCCAAATTTGCCATTTCCCCAGCGACGATCTCTGGATGCGCCGTGCTGCCGACAAGGGTGTCGTCAGTATCTAGATAAACAAATACTTTTAGTTCATCTCCTTCGGCGACAGCACGCGCTGGTTTTTCTTTTTGTAGCATCACCTCACCCAAAGCGCCGCCGTCAAGAAAAGCACTGTAAGGGCCGATGCGGCAAACGCGCAATGTGTTGATTTGTCCGAGTTTCATCGTTGGCAATAAAGACCTTAATAGAAGATGCAAAGCTTACAGGCAGAGGGCATTCCTGTCAGTAAGAGGGGCTGTCTCCTGTGCCGCCGAGTTATTAGGGTATTTTCAATACCATAGGGCTGATAGCGCTCGAACCAAGCCGATCTACTGTAAACCATGCTAAGTGGATGTCAGCGCAATGCTCATGCAATGCAGACGTTGTTCTGAAGCAAGCGTTCGCCAGTGGCACCTGTCGATCAGAGGGTGGAACATTTATGAAGCATATAGTGGCGTGTAATCGCATCACCTGTCCATAATTACTACGTTTTCATCATTGGCGTGCTGAGCTGTCTTTAATATTAGGGCTCTTTTCTAGTCTGATACACGTCGAGTTATGCACTTCCCTAGCTTTAATATTTCTATCTGCAGGTCTTCGTTCCCTGCCACCTTACTTTTGCTCATTGCTCTGATTTTTCCTAGTCATTCGCAAGCGGCAGCGAAACTCATCATTGACACAGATATGGGTGCAGATGTTGATGACGTAGGCGCCTTAGCGATTGCGCATTATTACGCGGATCGAGGTCAAGCTGATCTGTTAGCTGTGATGGTTTCCAACATGGGTGGTAATGCTGGCTGGGCTGTCCCAGCTGTGGACGCCGTGAACACTTATTACAACCGCCCAGACGTGGTACTTGCAACCAATAGAGGTCCTGCTTCAGCCTTTGGTGGAGACAGCTCTCAATTCATCCAGGTGATTGGTTCAAACGGTGGGCGATACGGCCATGATCAACGCCAACCAGATGCAGCCGAAGACGCGGTGACGGCCTATCGTCGAATCCTTGCGACTCAGCCTGATAAATCGGTGAGTTTGGTGGTGATCGGTTGGTTAAGCAATATCGCAAACTTGATGGACTCTGGCGTCAATCACAACGGCGATTCTATCGCTAAAACGGGCAAGCAATTGTTGGAGCAAAAGCTCAAGGAATTGGTGGTGATGGGGGGTCAATATCCCTCAGGCCTCGAATTTAACTTTAAATTTGATGGACCATCTGCGGCGAGGGTTATCGCCGGCCTTGACGTTCCAATGGTGTTCACGGGGTATGAGTTGGGTACGCTTGTGCAGTCTGGCGATACGCTGGTGAGCACGCCTTACAACAACCCTGTTCGCGAAGGTTATCGCTTGTATGGCAAGGGTGAACCCTTTAATCGGTCGTCTTGGGATTTGACTGCTGTTGTCTATGCCGTTGAAGGGTTGGGCGATTTTTTCAGCTATTCGACCCCGGGTAAAAATCAAGTTTTCAACGATGGCGCCAACGCGTGGCACTTTGGAGATGCAAAGGGCGACGTATTCTTAAAACTTAAAGACTCTGGTGCTAGGGCCCGATTGCGGACACAGCTGAATACGATGCTTGTCGCTGCACCTGCTGAGTGCACGCTTCATGTCGAGTTGACGGCGAAGACTCCGAGTTGTGTCAGTCTTAACGGGTCTGTGACTAGCGATGTGTATGGGGGTACGCCACCCTATACATACCTCTGGAGCACAGGGGCGACATCGCCTTCACTTGAAGGTATACAGACATCAAATGTGAGTTTGACAGTCAGTGACAGTGCTGGCTGCTCAGTTGTGCGCACCGTTAGTTATTCCCCCGTCACCTCGGAATCAAATGTGTTAGATGCCTATCAATCTTTGGGCAGAGATGCTGCTGCTAAACGTACAACTAAGCGGCGACCTTTTGATATTTTTTGGTCATCAGAAGAGACTGATTCGGTTGTTGGTAACCTCTCTGCAGGGGATTACAATGTAACGCTCAATGATGCTTCTGATTGCTCTGTTGAGCATACCTTTGAATTATCTAACGAAGCGACCTTCAGTGAGATGTATTTAGAAGCGGAATGTGCTCAGTTGGTTGGTGTCCAGTGGGTGGAGCATGATTTCAGCCCCGCATCAGGTGGCAAGTATGTGGCGGTGTCCTCATCTGTTTATAATTTTAGTCCAGCTGGTGTGGACGCAAGTATGCTCGAGTTCGAATTAGATCTCGACGAGCAGACCGATTACGCACTGTATGCGCGTGTGTTAACGCCTGACGCTGGTGCTGACTCTTTGTGGTTTAGAGTCAACGGTGGTGATTGGTCCAGTTGGCATTTGGGTCCAACAAGTCAGTTTGCTTGGAAAAACTGGTCCCTACCTGTCGCTATGCTCAACGGCAGCAATAAACTTGAGATTGCATTTCGTGAAGGTGGGGTAAAGCTTGATAAGGTTTTTATCAGCCGTGATGGCTCCACACCCGAAGGCACGTCTGATGTCGCTCATAACTGCTTTTAGCAAGCGCTAAAGCTCGGTTTTAAGTGGAAAAAACAGCTTCTTGATGAGGCTGTTTTTGCATCTATCTCTACGACCGATCAGGCATTGAATTCGCGCAACAGCTCTTGTGTTTGTTCTGCTTTAAGGCGTGGCCCGAATTGGCTGACAAGCTTAGCAGCGCACAGTGATGCGAGAGCACCTGCACGCGGAAATGCCATTCCGTGACTTAGCCCGTAAAGGAAGGCACCGGCGTACATATCACCAGCACCGTTGCTGTCCACGGCGACTGTACTGATGGCCGCTATATGGTGCAATTGTTCACCATCAAAACAGGTTGAGCCACTAAATCCGTCAGTGATCACAACCGCTTTAGATAGTTTCACGAGCGCATCCATGGCCGCTTCCAGCGTGTCGCTGTTGGTCATGGCCAAGGCCTCGTCTCGGTTACAGAACAATAAATCGAGGTTGTCTCCCGCCATTTCCAAAAGCCCGTCTTTGAAAAAATTAACCATATTAGGGTCGGATAGGGTAAGCACTGTTTTAACACCCATTGCCTCAGCGATTCGGCGACCTTCGATGGCGGCTTCTTTACCTGTTGGGGATGCGACTAAATAGCCTTCCATGTAATAGAACTGTGAAGCACTCAGCGCCGTCGCGTCTAGTTCGCTCGGGCCTATATCGGCTGTTATACCTAAAAAGGTGTTCATGCTGCGGTCTGTGTCGGGGGTCGTCATCACCGCGCATTTGCCTGTCGTACCTGGCTCGCGCGTTTGCTGGCTCAGGTTCGTGTCCACGCCCGTAGCGGTCATGTCGGCAAGATAAAAATCACCGGTCTCATCGTCTGCAACTTTACAGCTGTAGTAGCCTTTGCCACCTAACTGCGCCAATGCGATCACGGTATTGGCTGCTGAGCCGCCACAGGAGCGCTTAGTCGGTTGGTCAGCCAGCGCAGCGTAGAGCGCATCGTGTTGCTCTTGGTCGATCAGGGTCATTAAGCCTTTATCAATGTTGAGCGCCTCCAATTGCTCATGACTGAGTTCGAATTCCATGTCGACGAGTGCGTTACCAATGCCGTAGAGGTGATATTTGCTCATGATTAGACAGAGTTTCCAAAAGATTGATGGGTTATTTGTGGTGATGTTCGCCACAGATCGCTAAACTTGACAAGTTTAACCGACTTGAAGAGCAGATGCCTTATGAACTGTTGGCCTTACTCCTACTTTGTAGAGCGGCAGTTTTGCGATGTTCAACACACTTAACAAGCAGGATTTTATAAGTTATGCGCAGTCATCAATGTGGCGCCGTCAATGCCACACACATCGATCAGACCGTCGAACTTTGCGGCTGGGCCAATAAGCGTCGTGACCACGGCGGAGTCATCTTTATTGACCTGCGCGACCGACACGGATTGGTTCAAGTGGTTTTCGACCCAGATCGCGCTGAAATCTTTGCATTGGCAGAGCAAGTCCGAAATGAGTTCGTATTAAAAGTAAAAGGCCGCGTTCGCGCTCGACCGGAAGGCACCGTTAATCCTGATATGAGTACGGGTGAGGTGGAAGTATTAGGCCTTGAACTTGAAATTCTCAACCGATCTGAGACGCCGCCCTTTCAACTTGACGACAATGATGTGGGTGAAGAGCACCGCTTAAAGTACCGCTACGTGGATCTGCGTCGCCCAATCATGGCTGAACGCTTGAAGTTGCGTAGCAAGGTTATTAATCAGGTGCGCAACTTTCTCGACAAGCAGGATTTTCTGGAAGTTGAGACCCCTATGTTGACGCGGGCAACCCCTGAAGGCGCGCGCGATTATCTGGTGCCGAGTCGAGTGCACCCGGGGCATTTTTACGCCTTGCCTCAGTCACCGCAGCTGTTTAAGCAGTTATTGATGATGGGTGGTGTGGACCGCTACTACCAAGTGGCGCGTTGCTTTCGCGACGAAGATCTGCGGGCGGATAGACAACCGGAATTTACTCAGCTCGATATCGAGATGTCTTTTATTGAAGAGAAAGATGTCATGGGCCTTGTTGAACAAATGGTGCGAGAGGTCTTTAAAACGCAGATCAATGTTGCACTGCCTGACGCCATTCCGCACATGACATTTGCCGAAGCGATGGAGAGATATGGGTCTGACAAACCTGATTTGCGCAACCCGCTTGAGATGGTAGAAGTTGCCGACTTGGTTGAAGACATCGATTTCAAGGTGTTTGCAGGACCAGCGAAAGATCCGCGTGGTCGAGTGGTTGCCATGCGCGTTCCCGGAGGCAATCAGCTAAGTCGAAAACACATCGATGACTATACCAAGTACATCGGACGCTACGGTGCAAAAGGTTTGGCCTATATAAAGTGCAACGACATAGCGGCCGGTGCAGAAGGTCTGCAATCACCCATTGTTAAGTTCTTCTCCGCCGATGCGTTGCAAGGCATCATCGAGCGCACAGGCGCACAAGATGGCGACTTGATATTCTTCGGGGCCGATAAGGCCAAGGTCGTCAATGACGCGATCGGCGCGTTACGTATCAAAGTTGGCAATGATTTGGGCTTGCTAGAAGGGGACTGGCGTGCGCTTTGGGTCATTGACTTCCCCATGTTCGAATACGATGAGCGCGAAAAACGTTACTACGCGGTTCATCACCCATTCACCTCGGCAGCAGAAGATGTTGAAAGCGTTCGTTCAGACCCTGAGAAAGCTCTGTCACGCGCCTACGATCTTGTGATTAACGGCACCGAAGTCGGTGGTGGCTCAATTCGTATCCACAACCCAGAGACCCAGCAAGCCATGCTCGAGCTGCTTGGTATCGATGCCATCGAGGCCGAATCGAAATTTGGCTTCTTGCTCACGGCACTCAAGTATGGCGCACCACCTCACGGTGGGTTGGCTTTGGGTATTGATCGTTTGCTGATGATGATGGCAGGGGCTGATTCAATTCGTGATGTGATGGCGTTTCCCAAGACGCAGTCTGCAAGTTGCCTACTGACTGATGCGCCTGGCGATGTCAATGAGCAGCAGCTCAAAGATTTACATCTTCGCTTACGCAAGCCCGTCACTGAGTAAGAAGGTCGACGACGAGAGCTGGGCTTTCCGGCTCTTTTCGCTGAGCTTAAGTTAATGATTGCAGGGGAATATATGGTGGCTTATAAACGCCCTGAGTCTGTGTTGGTCGTTATTCATTCGGTTGACGCAAAAGTCTTGGTAATGCAACGCAAGGGTGTAGGCCGCGAGGCTTTTTGGCAGTCGATGACAGGAAGCCTCGAGCCTGGTGAGCTGCCTGAACAAGCCGCCCAACGTGAATTGTTTGAGGAGACGGGATTGACCCATTCTGTCCAGTCTTGTCATTTATCGACACGTTTTGAAATCAGACAAGCCGCCCTGCATCGTTACGCACCGGGTACACGCTGGAATACCGAGCATCTGTTTCAATGTTTGCTGCCTCAACCAACAGAGATTAGATTGGCGGAAGATGAGCATACCGCTTACGAATGGCTGCCCAAACACGAAGCTTTAGAGCGCATTTGGTCCTCGAGTAACCGTGAGGCGGTCATGCAATTGGTTGGTGTTCGAGACGACGACACTGGTTTTCTGCAAAATAGCTAAGTCTTTGTTCTTGCGGACGAGGTATTAGTTGCTGCGAGGCCGCCAAGTAGATGCGTGCTATACTGTTTAAAATGACAGTTTATTTCTCCTTGAATAGTCGCCACATAAGACGTCTATAGTCATGCAGATACACCTTTTTAAGAGCGACCACAATTGATTCGAATTCTTGGTATAGATCCAGGCTCCCGCATCACCGGATATGGTGTTATTGATTCCGATGGTCGCCGCAATGTGCATGTAGCGCATGGTCACATCAAGGTGGAAGGTGCTGATCTCGGAGAAAAACTCGCCCACATTTATTACCGCATTCAACAAATTATTGAAGAGCACCAACCTGTTGAAGCAGGTATAGAGCAAGTTTTCATGGCTAAAAATGCTCAGTCAGCTCTTAAATTGGGTCAGGCCCGTGGGGCAGCCATGTGCGCAGCGGCGATCTCTGGGTTGCCAGTACACGAATACGCCGCCAAGTTAGTCAAGCAATCTGTCGTAGGGAAAGGCGGTGCTGATAAGGCTCAGATTCAACACATGGTGCCACTGCTACTAAATATTCGTGGCACCAAATTGCAGGCTGATGCAGCCGATGGGTTGGCTATAGCGCTTTGTCATGCACATTTGCGTACCAGCAGGTTGTTGCTCGCTGAGCTAAAAGCGAGAGCCTAAATAATTACTCGAGAACTTTCATGATTGCACGTCTAGAGGGGCGGTTGTTATCCAAAACACCACCTAATTTGCTTATCGATGTAGGGGGGGTTGGCTATGAAGTCGATGCGCCAATGTCTACATTTTACAACTTGCCCGAGCTCGGCAAAAAAATTGTTTTGTTAACCCACATGGTGGTGCGAGAGGACGCGCAGCTGTTGTATGGCTTCGCTTCTGACAGCGAACGAGAGCTTTTTCGCGCGTTGATAAAAGTGAGTGGTATCGGACCAAAGGTAGCGCTTGTTGTTTTATCGGGAATGTCTGTGGAAGAATTTGCGAACAGTGTGCAGGCCGGAGACGCCGTGGCTCTGGCGCGTTTGCCAGGAATCGGTAAAAAGACTGCCGAGCGTTTAGTGATTGAACTGCGTGATAAAGTTGAAAAAAATCTAAGTCTACCCCTGTCGGCACAAAGTGCATCGCACGGTAGTGAGCGAAATGTGTTGAATGAAGCGTGTGCAGCCCTTGAAGCATTAGGCTATAAACCTGCGGAGGCCTTGAAGATGGCCAAAGCATTTTCTGCTGATGCCACGAGTGTAGAAGATTTGATAAAGCTCGCTTTGCGAAGCAGCGTTCGCCGATAACGGCTAGGATGCGTATATGAGCGGAGAAACTGCACTCAACTCTGACCACAAGCTAATGATGCAATTAACTTGGGCAGGGGCAATACCACTTGTTGTGGCGCTGGTATTTGCTTGGATGCAAAAATCGGCTTTGCCGACGACTGCGTTCGTCTCGTACAGTGCAGTTATCCTTGCATTTATGGCTGGAAGTTTTTGGGGGCAAGTACTTTTGAATGCCTCTATAAAGAGAAGCTATTGGCCTGTAATTATATATTGTGCAGGGGTGGCTTTGCTCATTTGGGCAGCATTGATGCTGATTTTCTCGGGCAGTCTAGCGTGGTCTTTAGTTTTGTTGTTTATCGGCCATGGCATCAACTACTTCGTTGAAAAACGCGGATTAGGCGACAAGCAGCAATCTTGGTATCGAGTTCTTCGGATGCGCCTATCAGTTATTGTCTGCGCTTTACACTTTATACTGTTGTTACGACTTGCTGGTTGATTTTTCGATTTTTCGATTTTTCGATTTTTCGATTTTTCGATTTTTACAAAGCACAAAGTCTCAACTGATTTTTTCCCGTAAAATTTAACCGCTGCCAGCACCGCTACAGTGCTTCGTGACTAGGTGGTGTAGAATTCTGCCGCTCACGGTAGAGGAAATATAAACCACTAACAACCACAACTGCGCCACCCCACAAGGTGTGGCTGGCGGGCGTATGCGCCCAGATGACGTAGTCGAAAGTGACAGCCCATAACAATGCCGTGTACTCGATAGGCGCAAGCAGCGATGCTTCTCTACTGCTAAAAGCTTGGGTAATAGCCAGGTGACCTGCCAGCGCTAGCATGGCTACTCCAAAAATCAACGCCCATAATTTAAGCGTGATGGGTTGCCAAACAAACGGTAAAATACACAGTGCAATTATGCCAAGCCCGGTATTAAAGTAAAAAACTAAGCTTGTCGTCGATTCAGTTTTCGACATGATTTTTCCAGAGATAAACAATCCCGCATAACTGAGACTGCCCACGAGTGCCAGAATATACCCGACTGAGAGTTCCTCAAATCCTGGATTTATAGCAATGGCTACACCGACATAACCCGCCAAAATTGCAAGCCAGCGGTGCATGCCAAAACGCTCTTTAAGCACAGCAACTGAGGCGACAGCTACAAACAGTGTTCCGGTAAAAAAAACAACAACTGCGTCTGCTAACGGTAAATACTCGAGCGATGCAAAGAAACCACCCACTGCTGTCAATCCCACCATGCCACGCAAGATGTGCGCACCTAAGCGTTTGGTGCGCAGTTTGCTCAGCTTTCCCTGAAAACCAAGAGTGCCTAATAAGGCCACGGTGATAATAACGCTTCTGATCGACAGAATGGTCACCGTGTGGACATTGTTTTCTATCAGAATTTTGGCGAGAACATCCATACAGGCTAATACAAAAATAGCCAAGGCCATCAGCCACATGCCGCGAACCGTTGATGGATTCATCCAACTTTCCTTGCTTGCCTTGTTGTTCTGCTTGCTTAGGTGTTACATCGTGGCGTTATATGAGCCACCATCGAGCAAGACGTTCTGTCCAACCATATAGCCTGCGTGTTCTGAACACATGAAAGCGCAGGTGGAGCCAAACTCGCTCGCGGTTCCATAACGTTTAGTGGGAATGGTCGCTTCGCGTTGGCGACGTGCGTCTTCCGGGCTGACGCTCTGCGCTTTGGCGACACCTGCATCCAGGGCAGTCGCTCGATCTGTGTCGTGGATGCCAGGTAGCAGGTTGTTAATCGTGACACCTGAGCTAGCAACTTGCCTAGCTGTTCCACCCACAAATCCAGTGAGGCCAGCGCGTGCGCCATTGGATAACCCGAGCACAGGAATAGGTGACTTAACGGATTGAGAGGTAATATTAACAATGCGCCCCCATTTGCGTTCCATCATGCCTGGGAGTACCGCGTTAATCATCATGATTGGTGTGATCATGTTTTGTTCTACGGCGCTGAGCCAATCCTCACGGCCCCAATCGGACCAGAGCCCAGGAGGAGGGCCACCGTTGTTGTTGACCAATATATCTGGTGCAGAACAGGCTGATAATACAGCGGAACGACCTTTTTCTGTGCCTATATCAGCGGCGATTGCGGTTACGTCGACTCCGTGAGCATCGCGCAGGGCCGCGGCAGTGAGCTCTAAGGTTTCGACATTCCGACCGTTGATAACTAGGTTTACACCTTCGGCCGCCAATGCTTCGGCGCAGCCTCTACCTAACCCGCGAGATCCCGCGCAAATTATCGCAGTTTTACCTTTTATTCCTAAATCCATATCTGCCTCTAGAATGTTCTATTGTTGGTGGCGTAATTGTTCGACGTTACGTGAGGTAGGCACTTCAATCAAGCGACATGCAAGCACGAGACAGCACTGCCTGTCTTCGAATGAGAAAAGTTGTTTTGTTATCTGCCCCTTAATAGACGAAGCGACCAGTCACTTCGGTTGTTGCGTATATACATTGATGGAGCAATAGGTAACGCTATGCGTAGTACGATTTAGGTTAACTGGGCAAAAGTGCCAGCGATTTGACTGTTTGCTGGTATTTGGTAACGAGGAAAAGACGAGCTATTCTCATAGATAGAGACCACCGGAAGCGAGCTACTAGAATTTTAGCTGGTTATTAGGTCGTGCTCGATGCTGCTGACGAAAAGTGATTTGCAGGCGACCTGCTTTTACAAAGTGTGTGTTCGACGTGGTGCCTTGCTCATTGTTATTGCGCTGGACGCCCAAAAATTATTGTGTCTGATTGGCGGGGCCTTTCTTCGGTTGCCAGCAATTAGAAATTACTTCGGAAAAATATGAGGTCATCGCACCTCAGTATTAGGAGAATTACATGAAGCTAAATGCAACTCGATCAATGGGACTTGTTCTGCTTGGTGGAATATTTGTCGCCGGCTGTGCCAGCATACCGGGTTTGGGAAAACCTGATCCACGTTGGGCTGATTACAAGAATTGGACAAAAATAACGGAAAAACCTTCAACAGGTAATACACAAGGACTAGGGGGTGTGCACATGGGCCCAGAAGGGTACCGCGATGTGTACGTTAACGAAACTGGACTCGCCATGATCACTGGCGAAGGGCCGTATGACTTTCCAGTTGGGACGGTGATTGTCAAAGAGCAGTTTAAAGATAAAGCAGCATGGGAATCGGGAAAAGGTGCAGCGCACACAATCAGTCTGAAAGTGGCTGACAATGAAGGTCAAAACTCAGACGACTGGAATTGGGCTTTGGGCTATACCGGCAAAGTGCAACAAACGATTGCCAAACCTGATTGTGTTGCATGTCACACGATTGCGAACGCGCTGAATCAGTCCGACTACGTGTTTTCTGTGCCAGCGTATCTTGAAGCAAACGAAGCTAATTGATCAAGTTCGGCTTTAGGTAAGTAGCAACTGGGCATCAGCAAATATATGGCTGGTGCCCAGAATGGAATAAAGAGCTTTGGACCATTGCGGCTAAATTAGCAGTCGAACTCTGTGATGAGAAAGTCTGGGTTAAAATGCTGGGGTCTTCCTTGGCACTCATTAACTTCCCTCTGGAAAAAGTCCCCTCTAGAAAGAAAAGTAATCACTGTTGGTTGAAAGCAATGTGTACTTTCATCGCAACGCTGCGATCGTTCGCGATTTTAAATGCTTCATCAGCTGCTTCCATCGATAACGTATGAGTGATTAGCGGTTTCATTTCGACAAGCTTAGAGCGCATCAGAGATATCGCAGTCGCGAACTCAGTGTGAAATCTGAAAGAGCCTTTCAGCGATAACTCCTTTGCAGTGATTTGCATCATGGGCAATGTCATGTCACCACCCAATCCCAGTTGCAAAATGACACCGCGAGGCCTCAGTGCGGCTATGCCGGCAGTAAGAGCAGGAGCTGCTCCAGAGCATTCATACAAGATATCAAAGTAGCCTTTGCCTTCACTATAAGTGGTTAGAGCATCTGGCTCCCGCTGGACGTTAATGGTGCGATCGGCTCCGACGGCAGTTGCAAAGGCAAGGGCATTGGCTTCTAGGTCGGTCGCTACTATTTCCGCGGCTCCTGCTCGCCGAGCCGCGATTATCGACAATGCTCCAATCGGGCCGCAACCCGTCACTAAAACACGTTTCCCTAATAGATCTCCTGCTCTCCGTGTTGCATGTAGCACAACCGCAAAAGGTTCTGCCATAGCTGCTTCACCACTGCTGAGACCATTTGCCAACTCACATTGAGATTCCAAAACGTTGATCTGCTGCCGAAAAGCCCCTTGAATATGTGGCCAAGGCATCGCTGAGCCGTAAAACCGCATGTTTTCGCAATGGTTGTGCATCGCCTCACGACAGTAACCACAATCGAAGCAAGGTCTAGATGGGGAGATGGCGACCAGATCGCCTTCTTTAAGGCCTTTCACCGCAGTGCCAAGTGCCTGCACATAGCCCGCTACTTCGTGACCTAATATCATCGGTTCCTTTAGGCGCACAGAGCCAAATCCACCGTGGTTGTAATAATGCAAATCGGAGCCGCAAATACCGCCCGTCGCTATTGCTACTTGCACCTCATTTTCACACGGTTTATTTATGGTTTGCTCTTCAATACGAAGATCTTGTGGTCCATGAATGACGAGTGCTTTCATTAATATATTCTCTGAAGAGTGAATTCTTATGTGTGACTTTAGCTGCGATTCGTGCGCTATTCGTTAGCATTCTCTTTTGCGAAGAGGGCGTTAATTTTCTAACCGCATCTGCCTAACTACACCTCAAAGCTAGAGGAGCTAAAAGCAATCCAGTTCACTGAAGTTTTTTAAAACTGAGGCAGAAACTCTACTTCTCAGTTGCTCTTGAACCGCATTAGGTCTAGCATGTTAACGATAACATATTCTAGCAGAACAATTTGTTGTGCTCTATAAATCGGGAGATCATTCAATGCAGGGCATTCAGTTATTCAATTTAAGTGGCAAAGTTGCATTAATTACAGGCTCATCCCAGGGTATCGGTTTGACGCTAGCAAAAGGGCTTGCCGACGCTGGCGCCTCCGTCGTGTTGAATGGTCGAGACACGGAAAAACTCAACAAAGCGGCTGCCGCACTGCGGGACTCGGGTGCCACCGTGTACGAGGCGGTTTTCGATGTGACTGATCACGCGGCAACTGCAAGCGCGGTGACAAAAATAGAGGCTGAATTTGGTGCTTTGGATATATTGATCAACAATGCAGGGATGCAGCACCGGAGTCCGCTGCACGAATTTGACCCCCTGATGTTTGAGAAGTTATTGCAAACCAACATTGCTTCAGTTTTCAATGTTGGTCAGGCTGTCGCACAGCGCATGATAAAACGAGGCGCTGGCAAGATAATAAATATTGCTTCGGTACAAACAGCGCTCGCTAGACCCGGGATCGCGCCCTACACAGC
Organism: uncultured Granulosicoccaceae bacterium; assembly: GCA_937965695.1. Lineage (GTDB taxonomy): Bacteria > Pseudomonadota > Gammaproteobacteria > CALCKW01 > CALCKW01 > CALCKW01. The sequence goes on along the minus strand of CALCKW010000024.1, from coordinate 25,932 downwards.
GACAAAGGGAGCCGTTGGAAACCTGACAAAGGGCATGGCAACTGATTGGGCGCAGTTCGGTCTTAATATAAATGCCATCGCGCCGGGTTACTTTGATACACCGCTCAATGCGGCCCTTGTCAGCGATGCGGAATTTAGCGCTTGGCTAAGAAACCGCACACCAACAGGGCGGTGGGGTCAGCTCGATGAATTGATTGGCGCGAGCATTTTTTTAAGCTCTGATGCAGCTACTTTCGTCAACGGCCATGTTTTATATGTTGACGGTGGTATCAGCGCCTGTCTCTAATTCATAAATCAGGTTGATCAAACTTCTACATTATTTGGAAGCAACGTTCTGATAGACGAACTTTCTATGCTTAAATGTTTTGTTGTCGGTTGCTGGGATCTCAGTCTTTGTGGTGTGTGTAGCTGTCTTGTCGTATCAAGGCAAGGTTTTGTGTCGGGACTGGGATGTACTTGTTTGGCCAAAGAAAGTTATGTTTTTTTTTGCATAATAACGCTAAAAACAGAAATCATTTGAAGATTCTGCATTAAATTTCGGCTTTCTAGTTGCAATATGCTCAGAATTTGTTAACGCTATCATTAATGGGTCAATTAGCTCTTTTAGCTATTGGCGTTCATCGAATCAGGAACCTGTTGTTATGCCGCGAATTCGTTTGGAAAATTTGACCAAGAGCTATGGGTCATTAGATGTCATTCATGGCATTGATTTAGTGATGCAAGAAAATGAGTTTACTGTGCTCGTTGGTCCGTCAGGATGCGGTAAATCCACAACATTGCGCATGATTGCCGGGCTGGAATCAGTCTCTGCTGGTGAGATTTACATGGGTGAAAAGGCCGTCAGTAAGCTCGAACCCAAGGAGCGAGACATCGCGATGGTCTTTCAGGACTACGCCTTGTATCCGCACATGAATGTGGCAAAAAACATGTCTTTTGCACTGCGCCTGCAAAAGACTCCAAAGAAAGAAATCGACAAAAAAGTATCTGAAGTTGCGGCAATTTTGGGCTTGGAAAGATTTCTGCACCGTAAACCCGCGGAACTCTCCGGCGGCCAGCGTCAACGTGTTGCAATGGGGCGTGCATTGACACGTGATGCTTCTACCTTCCTGTTTGACGAACCTCTATCAAATCTCGACGCCAAACTGCGAGGGCAAATGCGAGCAGAGCTTGCGTTGATGAGCCAGCGCGTTAAAAAAAATATGGTTTATGTGACCCATGACCAGGTTGAAGCAATGACCTTGGGTGACCGAATTATCGTCATGCAAGATGGCCATATTCGACAGCAAGGAACGCCAGAAGAGTTGTTTAAACATCCCAGCAGTAAGTTTGTAGCCGGTTTTATTGGGAGCCCGCCGATGAATTTTTTGTCTGCAACTCTGCAGGACAATAGCGGTATTGTCAGTGTTGTCGGTGAGGGATTCTGCTTTCAGCTATCAGAACAACGTGCGAGCCGTGCAAAAAAAATCAGCGGAAACGATGTAATTGTCGGAATTCGTCCCTCTGACTTATACCTCAACCCAAGTGCCGATGTTGCAAATCAATTGACATTGAGTGTGCTTGTTTCTGAATATATTGGTGCTCAGTCAATTTTGCATGCTCAGTGCGGGGACAATCATTTAAGTGTTGAGATTAAATCTGAACAACCCGTGGCCTTGGGCGAATCTTTGATATTTTCTGCCTCGCCTGAAGGTCTACATTTGTTTGATAAAAAAACCGAGTTAGCCATTTAAATAACAACTTAGAGAGCAACATGCGGTAAATGATCGTCGTGTGTTACTCATACATAGAAGATAGCCCAACCACCCGAAGAGGAAGTTTAGTTATGACCCTTTTAAAAAGTATCGCTGGCCTGTCGGCCGGTATGCTGCTAGCCAGTAGCGCTATTGCGGGCCCTTACGATCCCTATAAAGGCACCACTCTTGTAGTTAATTTCCCCGCTCACCCACACTATGATGCTGTAAAACGCGTTCTACCAGAGTTCACCAAAGAAACAGGTATAAGAGTTGAGGTGGATCAGCTTCAGTACTTGAAAATGCGTGAAAAGCAGACCCTTGAACTGACTAAAAACAAGGGAGATTACGATTTACTGGCTTACGTGGTTTTCTCCAAGGCTGACTATGTCTATGCAGACCAACTGGAAAATCTTGCCAAGTACTTTATGAACCCCAAGCTCGCTGATCCTAATTATGATGCAGATGATTTGATCGAGGGTTATGTGGCAAACATTGGTGTCGCCGGTGGCAAAAAAGGTTACATGAGCGGCCCTACAGGCTCTTTGTTTGGGGTTCCTTTTGGTTCTGAGACTTCAGTGCTGGGTTATCGAAAAGATATATTCGAAAAGCATGGCCTAGAAGTACCTGAAACTTATGACGAACTGTTAGATCTAGCGTGCAAAATTCCAGAGCTGGAGCCTGGCATGGGCGGATTGGCTTCTCGGGCGGCATCGGGCCATCACGCGAGCCATGCTTTTTTGTTGCACTTGGCTCCACTAGGTGGTCGCATTTTTGACGACGAATGGAACCCGACGGTCAACAATGCAGCAGGGGTGAAAGCAGCTCAGGCATTAAAAACAATTGTTGAATGTGGTCCCGAGGGGTCTAAAACCTTTGGCTTTGCGGAGGCAGGTGCATCTTTTTTACAAGGCACATCGGCTATGTTCTTGGACTCAACCGTGTTTGCGGGTTCCGTCAACGACCCCTCCAAATCTAAGGTTGTAGGCAAAATAGGGTGGGCCCCTCATCCCATGGGTGTCCGTAAAGGCTCTCAAACAGGTGGGTTTGGCATTGCTATTCCTAAAAACGCTAACAACAAAGAAGCAGCGTTTTTGCTGATGCAGTGGTTGACCTCAAAAAAGGCTGATAAGTTAGTCGCCCTTGCCGGTGGAAATCCATCACGTTACTCCACACACGCGGATGCTGAGGTGAATGCCAAATTCCCGCACATGGCTGTTTTTGGGGAAGCTCTGAAAGATGCTGATCCAGATTGGAGACCAATCATTCCTGTTTGGGGGAAAATTAATGCTGATTTGGGTACTTCGCTGTCAAAAGTGCTGACTGAAGACCTCGACATTCAAATAGCATTGGATGGTGTTGCCGAACGTAGCAAAGTGATTATGGAAGAAGCTGGGTATTACACTTGGCAGTAATGTTCGAATCGATGGTTAGATAGAACTCCGTCTATGGCTGATTTTTTTCTGTCAGCCATGGACGAGATTTTTTCTCGGCAATAAAAGCGAACCTATGAAATCGACCAGAATCACCCCGTATTTGTTCATGGCGCCAGCAGTCGCGGTAATGACTGTTGCCTTACTTTATCCCATTGCGTACATGGTATACGCCAGCTTTCTCGACTGGAATCCGAGCCAGAGAATAGGGGAGGCAACATTTGTTGGCCTGCGCAATTACACCAGTCTGTGGAGCGATGAGAGCTTTAAAGAATCTCTGCAAGTCACACTGAAATTTGCGGCTTTTGTTGTGTCTTTAGAAATGGTCATCGGTGTAGGGCTTGCACTCTTGCTGGACAGAAATATCCGAGGTATGTCTGTTTTGCGCACAATATTTATTTTACCAATGATGATTGCACCTATCGTGGTTGGATTGATCTGGCGCTATATGTACCACCCGACTGTTGGTGTTTTTAATAAAACACTAAATAGTTTCGGCTTTGAGTCGGTGCCTTGGTTATCGGATAGTTTTTGGTCTTTAACATCGATTATTATTGCCGACATCTGGCAGTGGACACCCTTCATATTCATCCTGTCCTTAGCTGCTCTGCAGTCTTTGCCAAAGTCAGCCTTGGAGGCTGCAAGAATTGACGGTGCTAGCGGTTGGCAGCAAATTATTCACATAAAACTGCCATTGATGTTACCTGTTTTAATTGTGACGTGCTTGCTTCGATTGATAGATGCTTTCAAAGTCTTAGAGGTTGTGCTTGTCATGACTAATGGTGGCCCTGGTTTGTCGACAGAAATCCTTTCCTTGCGTATTGCAAGGACCGCTTCTGAATTTAGAGAACTTGGTGTTGCAGCAGCCATGTCTAACTATCTATTGCTTGTGCTGATGATGTTAACCATTGCGATGTTTGTTTACACAAAGATCAGTGAGTCCAGAGCTGAAAAGCTGAAAAGAGCTGTAGAGGAATATTAGGTCATGAGTCAAGCAGCATTAACAACAGAGCGGCGGAATCCTGCGTTCTATGCCTTGGTAGTCGCGCTTATTGTGATGGCGCTCGGCCCAATTGTGATGATGATTTCAACTTCGCTGAAACTCAACGTCGATGTGATGGGTGAAACGAGTAGTTTACTGTTTATGCCAACAGTGGCTAACTATGAAACAGTATTGTGCGATGTATTGTGGTACACCCCCGAGCGAGTAGAATACTGTGATCCAACTTTTGGCAGAGCCTTAGGGAATTCGTTGATTATTGCTCTCGCCTCGACGGCGATCACCTTAATCATTGGTACAATGGCCGCTTATGCCTTGGTGCGATTTCGGTTCATGGGACGTGGAACCGTCTCTATGACTAGCCTAATGATGCGCATGGTGCCTCCTGCCGTTTTGTTAGTACCGGTGTTCGGCATTTGGACTTTCGATTTTTGTGTTGGGGAGAGTTGCGCTGCAGGCACTTATTGGGGAATTGTCCTCGTTTATGTTGCGATGAACTTGCCGTTTGTGATTTGGATACTTCAAAGTTTTATCGTGCAGGTGCCTATTCAATTGGAGGAGGCGGCACGAGTAGACGGTGCAAATCCCTTCCAGGTTTTTTTCTTAGTCGTGTTGCCATTGATTAAACCGGGTCTCGCCGCGGCCGCAATCTTTACGTTTAGAATTGCATGGAATGAATTTCTACTCGCCAATGCGCTGCTCGACAGAAATACTCGGACAGTACCCGTGACAATTGTCAACTCGCTGACTGAGTACGATATAGATTGGGGGGTGATTATGGCGACTGGAAGCTTGTTAGCTATTCCTCCAATTATCTTCACTTTTGTTGCTTCGAAACAAATCATTACAGGCATGACTGCTGGAGCGGTAAAAGGTTAAGCGGTTAGTTGGATGCGAAGTACTATTAATTAGGTGGCAGTAAATTATTATCCGACAGTGCTTTCTCTAGGCACAATCTCAAAGCCGACATCTAAATATTGCTCAGCAGCGTTTGGTTGTTGGCTGTTGATTTTTTCTATTAAAAGTCGTGCAGACTGGACGCCGATATTCGCCGCGTCGATGCGTGTTGTCGTCAAGGCTGGGACCAGGTGCTCTGCAAAATCAAAGCCACCGTGTCCGGTGATGGCGAGATCAGACGGGACATTTAAGTCGCGCCGTTTGCACTCCATCATGGCACCCATCGCAACCCTGTCAGTGAGGCAGACTAATGCATCGGTGTCGGGGTGGTCTTTTAACAAGGTCTCTACAGCTTGTTTTCCCGCTGTTAAACCGAGCCAGTCTTTGTCGATAGTGATCAGTCGCGAGCTGTCGAGGTTGTTTGCTGTCATTGCCCGTAAATGACCGCGATAGCGCTCTTTTCCTCTGGGGTCTGAATCTTCTGGGCCACGGACAAAAGTTATTTTTTTATAACCACAATTGATGATGTGTTCTGTCATAGCGAAGCCGACATTGTTGTGCGAAAAACCGACGACGCCCCCGAGCGGTCGACTGGGTAAATCCCATGCCTCTATAACGGGAACACCCGATCTTAATAAAAGCTCTCTGCCCGAATCTGAGTGGGTGCTGTTAACCATCACAATACCAGCAGGTCGGTGGCCAAGAAGCATCCTCAACAGTTCCATCTCCTCAGCGGGAGAATAGAAATTGTCGCCAACTAGTAGGTGAAGACCTTCTCCTCTGAGTTCAGCGGATAGAGCGTTGACGGTTCGAACGTGGCCTTCGAAGGAAAGCGAGGGAAGAATGACCGCAATGGTGTTACTGCGCCTACCTAAACTACCTGCGCCCAAGTCGGGGATGTAGTTGAGCTTCGTGATGGCTTTGTCGACTAGCTCACGAGTTTTTTTAGACACCGAGTCAGGCTTTCGAATTGTTCTAGAAACAGTCATCAAAGAGACGCCGGCAAGGTCTGCGACATCTTTTATGGTGATGTTTTTTGCTTTTTTGGGAGGATTCATAGGCCGGAATGATTGCTTTGCACGCGATTAATAGGGTCTCACGGATTGACTTAAAAGCACAGTATGTTAACGTTATCAAATATGCTTTTAATTTGTTTGTTTCATTCTTAATAATCGATTATCGACAAAGCTGAGAGTTTGGCGATGAGCCAAAGAAGTGGCTTTTACAGTGTCTGTGGGCGTTGTTTTCATTCCAGAGGGTTCTAAAATGCTTGACGTTGAGTACAAATTTTTAGTTGGCAGTTACAGTGACATGGATGCATTAGCTCACCAACCCTATGCGCCTATACCAGGGCAAGGTATTTATTCAATGTCTCTGGCTGAAAATGGGGAGATGGCTGTGAACACCATTACCCAGTCAAACAATCCCGCCGTACTAATACCTCACAGTGATGGTCAGCATCTTTACGCCATTCTAGAAACCATTCGCGAGCAGGGCACGGTTGTTAGGTATCGTGTTGACGCATCAGGTGGTTTAGAACCGCTAGACGAGTTTCAAGCAAACGGGAAGTCGACGTGTTATTTGGCTTTGTCACCGAAGAAAGACGCGGCGATAGTGATAAATTACTGGGACGCGATCATTGATGTCTGTGCTGTGGATAGTGAAGGCAAATTAGGCGCTGTTCATCAAAGCTTTAAACAGTTTTACAGGCCCGAGTCCGATTGGCGTCAAGTGACAACACGAGAAGATCATTGGGGTAATCGCCAAGTCGGACCCCATGCTCACTGCGCGCATTTTTGGCACGATTGGGTTTTTATACCCGATCTTGGCGAAAACGCTATTTTTCAATATCGATACGATGCGTCTACAAAAAAACTAGAACTCGAGACTCACATTGAGTTTGAGTCGGGTTCTGGTCCTCGCCATATGGTGATGCATCCAAAACTTGATCTTTGTTATGTTTCAAACGAATTATTTAATACGGTCTGCGTCGCTGAACTTGATAAGTCCAACCCTGATTCGAAAAAGGCGCGCCTGATCCCGCGCCAATACGAATCCACTGTGGATGACCGCGAGAATGTCAGTTATGTATCTGAGATCAAGCTCTCACCTGATGCGAAGTTTTTGTATGTTTCAAATCGCGGTGACAACTCCATTGCTTGTTTTCGAGTGTTGCTAGATGGTGGCTTGGAACGGGTCGCACTTACACCCACTGAGGGAAAGTTTCCACGACATTTTGCGCTGACGCCCTGCGGCAAAGGTTTTATCGTCGCTAATCAAGATTCAGGCAATATCCGGTATTTTACCCGCGATTTGGACACGGGCTTGTTGGCGGATACGGGTATCACTTACGACGTACCAGCACCCTGTTATATTCGATTTGTGGGTAATTGAGCGTGTTGAGATTCTCCGCGAACGTTGGTTTTTTGTGGCCTGAGCTTGCATTGCCAGAGCGGATTATTGCGGCTGGGCGCGCAGGTTTTGATGCTGTTGAATGCCATTTCCCCTACGAATATGACAGCGCAGATGTCTCGGCGGCGCTCGAATTGGCCGGTCTTCCCATGTTGGGGCTCAATACCAAACTAGGGCTGAATGGCCAAGACGATTTCGGTGTTGCTGCTAGACCAGATCGTGTGGCGGAAGCTAGGCAGTATATTGATGAGGCAATTGAATATGCAGTAGCGATAGATTGCGCAACTATCAATGTAGTGCCCGGAAAAACAGGTCGCACTCCAGAAGCGGAAGCAACATTTAGAGATAACCTTCGTTATGCTTGTGACAAGGCGAGTGCTGTGGGTAAAATCATTTTGATTGAACCTATCAATACAACAGCAGCTCCAGATTTTCACTGCAGCTATCTGGGTGACGCACTCAGCACCATTCAGGCAGTTGGGGCGAATAATTTGAAAGTGATGGTAGATTGTTTCCATACACAGGTGATGCAGGGGCACTTGCTCGAGAATATTAAAACGGCACTGCCTTACCTTGGACACATACAAATTTCTGCAGTACATGACCGCGGCGAGCCCGATGTTGGAGAAATCGACTACGGTTATCTACTCAGTGAAATAGATAAACTGGGGTGGTCTGGCTATATTGGTGCAGAGTACAAACCTAGATCGTCAACTGAAGATGGGCTTCAGTGGTTAGCCGATTATCTTATTAAAAGGAACACAAACTGATGAAACAAATTGCTCTAGTGACAGGTGCCGGTTCGGGTTTAGGGCAGCGCACGTCAGGAGCTCTTGCCGCGGCCGGTTTCCACGTCGTTCTCTGCGGTCGTCGCGAAGCTGCGCTGCAAGAGACCATTGAGAAGTACGATGCTTCCAAAACAATGACAGCAGCCCCTTGCGACGTCACCGATGAGCACGCCGTTGATACTCTGGTTGCAAAAATAGCCAGTGATCACGGCCGCTTAGATGTTGTGTTTAACAATGCAGGTAACAACGTACCGGCAATGCCAATCGATGAACTGTCAGTTGATCAGTGGAAAACGGTAATAGACGTCAATTTGCACGGGGCGTTCCTCGTCGCGCGTAGTGCTTTCGGGCAAATGCGTAGACAAGATCCTCAGGGTGGCAGGATCATAAATAATGGCTCGATATCAGCTCAGGTGCCGAGACCTGGTTCGGTGCCTTACACTGTGTCTAAGCACGCTATTACAGGGTTGACCCGTACGCTTTCGCTTGATGGTCGTGCGTTTAATATTGCCTGTGGCCAGATTGATATTGGTAATGCCGCATCAGCCATGACCGACGCCATGAGTGCAGGTGTTCCTCAGGCGGATGGTTCGATGAAACCAGAACCTGTGATGGACGCGCAGCATATCGCAGACGCTGTTGTTAACATGGCTCAGTTACCCTTGTCCGCAAATGTCCAGTTCATGACGATTATGGCCAGCGCTATGCCGTTCATCGGTCGTGGCTAGTATGAATATAATTTGGCTGTTTTCATCTAGCGCAAGAAAATATACAAGCTTACTCGTCAGTGATTCTCGTTTTACTTTTTTCCACAAGGCATGAGTGATTCCCGAGGTTTAGTCATTGTTGTCATGGGCGTAAGTGGTTGCGGTAAATCTGGAGTGGCTTCGCTACTGGCCAAAAAACTAAGTGCCCATTTTAAAGACGCCGATGAACTGCACTCTCCAGAAAACATAAGACGGATGTCTGCGGGTATTGCTCTGACTGATCGCGACAGACAGCCGTGGCTTGAGTCGGTAGCAATCTACGCGAATGATCATTCGGCGAGCGGTGCAATATGTGTGGTCGCCTGCTCGGCGTTAAAACAGGAGTATCGGCGCCTGCTAAACGAAGCCGGCAATGTTCTTTACGTGCATTTGCATGGCAGCCCTGCATTGATTCGCGGGCGCATGAGCAAAAGAGGAGGGCACTTTATGCCCGAAGACTTGCTCGATAGCCAATTCGCTACATTAGAAATACCAGACCCTGCAACAGAATCAGTCATTACGGTGGACATCACGGGTGGGATTGAACACGTTGTTAGCTCTGCGGAATCCTCGGTCCGCCAGCACACGCTGTTCTTGTCCATTTAAACGGCCGCTGAACGAGCTGCGTTGAGCCAGTAAAATACTTCACCGCTAAAATTGTGATTCCGCTGGAATTATTCCAATTCTCAGTGGTCACTCTCTTCACGCCGTCGCATGGCGCATTGGTCCAAATTCATCTAGAATGCCTTCCGGTCCACGCGGGCAAGCGACACGGTTTTTTGGTGTGCTTGTTTGATGTGGCAAGAGAATGGAAAAAAGGTGATTCGTGATTTTAAAATTGGTCCGTGAAGGCTTGGGGAGATTGATAGTGTTTGGTGATCAGATGACACGCACGACACCTATTGTGCGTGATAGTGAGGCACAACAGAAAGTCGATGAAGAAAGCAATAAATTATCTCTCTATCAGTTTTACGCTTGTCCCTTTTGCGTCAAGGTTCGCCGAGAAATAGCTCGTCTTGGGCTGAATATTGAATTGCGAGATGCTCAAACCGGTCCCTTTCGTGATGAGTTGCTCAGCGAGGGTGGTCAGTTAATGGCTCCTTGTCTGCGTATTGAAGACGGAGAAAGCGTGCAGTGGATGTACGAGTCCTCCGATATCATCCTCTACCTACAAGGTCGATTTGAAGCGGCATAATTAACTTCTCCGTGCGCGTTTGTTGAGGTCTGTACGCCGTTCGGCTGTCCTTCGACGACGATGGCAGCGTCTCAGGTTTTCCCCGCAAGTGCATCCTCGATACTTAAGGTTGGTTTTGCTGACGCTGATCTTAGTGCACCTTGACCCGCGCTGTGTGCTGAGGTCGCCAAGAATAATCTCGCGATGAAAGCGCCCGTCTGTGGTTTTTGGGTTTATACTAGCTCTATGTACAGTATAGAAGGGGCGGTTAGTGACTGAGCGGTTAGTGGCACTAGACGGTGGCCAAGACGACTCACAAGACAGGGCGCTGCGCCCTCGTTTGTTGGCAGACTATCGCGGTCAGCCCGTTGTCGCCGAGCAGATGGAAATTTTTATAACCGCTGCCCGCCGTCGTCAAGAGGCCTTGGATCACCTGCTAATTTTTGGCCCACCTGGTCTAGGTAAGACGACCTTAGCAAACATCGTTGCCAATGAATTGCATGTTAGCCTTCGGCAAACTTCTGGCCCTGCACTTGAAAAAGCGGGGGATTTGGCGGCGTTACTGACCAATCTTGAATCGCATGATGTGCTATTTATTGATGAAATCCATCGGCTCAGCCCAGCTGTAGAAGAGATACTCTACCCGGCAATGGAAGATGGTCAGCTCGATATCATCATCGGTGAGGGGCCTGCTGCTCGCGCAATAAAGCTGGACTTGCCGCCCTTTACGCTTGTCGGTGCGACAACCCGTGCGGGCTTGCTAACGTCTCCCTTGCGCGACCGCTTTGGCATCGTTCAGCGCCTCGAGTTTTATGGCGTAGAAGATCTCGCTGCAATCGTTAATCGCTCGTCAGCTTTGGTCGGAGTCACCATTGACCCCAAAGGAGCAACTGAAATCGCGAGGCGATCACGTGGTACACCGCGTATTGCCAATCGTTTGCTTAGACGTGTACGTGACTACGCTGAAGTCCGTGCCGATGGTGTTATTTCTGAGAAAGTCGCTGCCGCTGCATTGGATATGCTCGATGTTGATAGCCTTGGTTTGGACAATATGGACAGGCGTCTCTTACTAGCGATTATGCAGAAATTTGATGGCGGCCCAGTTGGTGTTGATAACCTGGGTGCTGCGATAGGTGAGGAGCCTGGCACAATAGAAGATGTTATTGAGCCTTACTTAATACAACAGGGCTTGTTGATGCGCACACCGCGTGGTCGGGTGGCCACTCAAGGTGCTTGGCGACGTTTTGGACTGAAGGCGCCAGATACGGCAGCGGCGCATTTGCAGGGTATGCCCAACGCTGATTGATTCCTCGTGCTGCGTAATCCACATCCAATTTAGCGCCGCCTTCCATTGGCTACTCAAATTAGCCACTCGATAGTTTTTCTTTTTGCTGGCTGGTTCGTCAATGTTTAGACACGAGGGCTTTTGGCGCTGTTGAAGCCTGGGGTTATTTCTTTTCACTTGCGTACTGAATAAGTTCATCACTGCTCGTTGTGGCATCCGTTTACACAAAATAGCCAATTTCTTTTCCGCAAATGCCTGTTATAACTTGGTGTCAATTAAAGAACAACCCTCGACAATTGCGTTGATTTCGGTGGATCAGCGACAACTTTAACCCGTGATTTATCCGCGACATAGGCGAAAGTTCTCGACACCCCGTTACATTTAGTGTCGTTGACGATACACTAGCAGCAGTTAGAGTGTCGGGTGTGTAAGAACTGTGTTTTATTGGCCTGTGCGCGTGTACATCGAAGATACCGATTCGGGTGGCATTGTGTACTACGCCAACTATCTACGGTTCATGGAGCGAGCGCGGACGGAGTTTCTTCGTCGTGCTGGGATTAATCAGAGCCATCTCGTCAATGAACGCCATTTGGTGTTTGTTGTTCGCTCGGCGGCGATTGATTACATTGCTCCCGCACGGTTGGATGACGAGTTGCAGGTGGGTGTGTCGATCATCGAACACAGACGCGCCAGTTTGCTTTTCTCGCAGCCAATTTTCCGTCTTGGGGAAAGCTCGGACAAACCGTTATGCACTGGACAAGTGCGCATTGCCTGCATTGATAGCGGCAGTGGCAAACCAGTGCCCGTACCAACTGAAGTGAGTGAGGCTTTGCACCGTGAACGCTGATATGTCCATGATCTCTCTGGTTTTAGAAGCCAGTCCAATTGTTCAAGCTGTGATGGTCTTGCTGTTGCTCGCCTCGCTGATCTCTTGGGCCATCATCATTGCCAAGCTATCGCAGTTGGGTAGAGCGAAGAGAGCGGCCAACAAATTTGAAGAAGTATTTTGGGCCGGCGGTGATGTTTCGGATATCTATCGACGACTCAAACCGCAGCGCGGCAACTTGCGTGGACTAGAGCGTTTGTTTGAAGCCGGGTTTAGCGAATACGGGCGTTTGTCTCGTGGCAACTCGGACGCGGATGCTATTCTCGCAGGCTCGCGTCGCTCGATGCGACTGGTGCTCTCGCGAGAAACCGATGAACTGGAGCAGAGTCTCTCTTTTCTCGCCACCGTCGGTTCAGTCAGTCCCTATATTGGTTTGTTCGGTACGGTTTGGGGAATCATGAACTCCTTCAGAGCCTTAGGCAACGTCCAGCAGGCCACTCTTGCAATGGTTGCTCCAGGAATAGCTGAGGCTTTGATTGCAACCGCTATCGGTTTGTTTGCGGCGATTCCTGCGGTCATTTTTTATAACCGATTTGCAAACCAGATTGACCGCACTTTGAGCCGGTATGAAAACTTTGCCGAAGAGTTTTCTAATCTGCTAAATCGCCAATTACATAGCCGTCGCGTCAAGGATGCTGCCTGATGGTTGTTGGGGATCTTCGACGCAACGATCGCAAACGCCGCCAAGTGGCGGAGATGAACGTGGTGCCTTACATCGACGTCATGTTGGTGTTGTTGGTCATCTTCATGATCACCGCGCCTTTGCTCAAAACGGGTGTCGATGTTGAGTTGCCCCAGTCTGAAGCAGAAGCCCTCGATTCCACCCAAGACAACGAGCCCCTGATATTGACGGTGACTGTCGATGGGCAGCTATATCTGAGTATTGGTGAGAACCGAGATGAACCGTTGGCGCGGGATGCTGCTTTTCAATTAGCCTCTGCTGTTCTTCGACAAGAACCAAATAAACGCGTGCTTGTTGCCGGTGACGAAGGTGTGGAGTACGGCGAAGTGGTAAAAGCAATGGCAATATTGCAAGCGGCCGGTGCTGGGCAAATTGGTTTAATGACTGAGCCGCCAGGCTAAGCCATGCTAGAACTGGTCCTAAAACAACCCCTGGCGCTCATTGGTTCATTGCTGGCGCATGTCTTTTTTGCAGTCGTATTGCTGCTTAATATAGACAGTGGTCGAGTGGTCAAGCTAGAAAGTCAGGGTGAACCTTCGCCGATTACTGCCGTGGCTGTCAACGCCCAAGAAGTGCGGGAAGAGATCGCCGAGATGCGTGCAGTTGAGCAGGCAAGGGTTGATGAAATAGCCCGTGTTGAGGCCGAGCGTGTTGCTGAAGAACAGCGCGTTATCCGCGAAGCTGAAGAAGCGCGAGTTGCAGTTGAGCAAGCGCGTTTGGCGGCAATAGCGAAAGAAAAAGCCGACATTGAAGCTGCTCGGCTCGCTGCCGAAGAAGCTCAGCGCCTAGCAGAAGAGCAAGCTGCGGCGGAAGCCAAGAGAGTTGCAGAAGAAAAAGCTGCTGCTGAAGAAGCAGAGCGATTGGCAGCCGAACGCGCGGCGGCCGAAGCGGAACGATTGGCTCAGGAAAAAGCTGCTGCAGAGGCTAAGCGTATAGCCGAAGAGGAAGCAGCCGAGGCAAAACGTCTTGCGGAAGAAAAAGCTGCGGCGGAGGCCAAGCGGCAGGCTGAGTTATTAGCTGCCGCTGAAGCGAAACGCATCGAGCAGGAGCGGGCGGCAGCAGAAGCCAAGAAAATAGCTGACGCTAAAGCAGCTGCAGAAGCTAAGCGTTTGGCTGATGAAAAAGCCGCGCTTGAAGCCAAGCGCCTAGCCGAAGAGAAAGCGGCGGCTGAAGAGGCTGCGCGTATCGCTGCTGAAAAGAAAGCCGCTGAAGAAGAAGCCCAACGGTTAGCAGAAGAACAAGCTGCTGAAGCGGCGCGTTTGCTGGCAGAGAAAAAGGCTGCTGCAGAAGAGCAGCGATTAGCCGAGGAGCAAGCAGCAGAAGCCCAACGATTAGCTGAAGAAAAGGCTGCTGAAGAAGAAGCTAGACGCTTAGCGGAGGAAGAAGCCGCAAAAGAAGCCGCAAAAGAAGAAGCGGAGCGGATCGCCGAAGAAAAACGTGCTGCAGAAGTCGAAGCAAAACGTGTAGCAGAAGAAAAAGCTGCGGCAGAAGAAGCCAAGCGAGTAGCAGAAGAAAAAGCGGCAGCGGAGGCCGAAGCCAAGCGGATTGCAGAAGAAAAAGCCGCTGCTGAGGCAGAGGCGAAACGCATAGCAGAAGAAAAAGCTGCTGCAGAAGCAGAAGCCAAACGTATCGCCGAAGAGAAAGCAGCAGCTGAAGCCGCTGCAGAGGCTGCCCGAGTAGCGGCAAAAAAAGCAGCGGCAGCCAAGCGCCAAGCAGAGTTAAAAGAGCTGCAACGAGAGAAGACACAATATATACGTAGTATTCAGCAACGTGTTGAACGCCGTTGGATCAACCCGAGTGCAGGCAGAGATAAGGTCAGCTGTATTGTCCGAGCCCGGCAGATTCCAGGTGGTGAGATTATCGATGTGCAAGTGGTGAGCTGTTCTGGTGGTGGCGCAGAGCTAGAGCGATCGGTTGAGAGGGCGGTTCTAAAGTCATCTCCGTTGCCTGCGGTACCTGATCCGAGGTTGTTTGAAAGGATAATAGAATTTGTATTCGCGCCTCAGTGAGCAACTCAAGTGTTGTTTCATATCCCTTTGTTTAGGGAAACGAACGTCGTAGTTGCCTGTCACAAGCTATAGTTTGGACATAGACCATCAAGGACGACCACCTGGGCGTCGGGACCATCAAGTAAAATTCATGAGTCATAGAATCAAAGTTTTGATTAGCCGTTTAGTCGTGGTGCTTAGCTTGTTGTTGAGCACTAGCTCCGCGCAGGCTGTTTTACGCGTCGAAATCACCAAAGGTGTCGGGGGCGGTCTCCCGGTCGCGATCGTGCCTTTCAAAGTGTTAAAAGGTGAGATCGATCTCGATTTAGCGCAAATTGTCGCGGATGATCTGGAGCGTTCTGGAAAATTCGACATTCTCGATCGGGCTAACTTAATCTCCAGTCCCGGTAGCGCAGCAGACGTGAAGTATCAAAACTGGCGTGTGTTGGGCCAGGACTACATCGTCGTCGGTAACATTGAGCAAACAAGCGTGCTCGATTACCGAGTGACGTTTGAGCTGCTGGATGTGATCAAGCAAAAGTCGCTCGCAGCGTTCCAATATCAACCCCGTGAAAACCAGCTGCGGCGTTCCGCGCATAAGATAGCCGACGCTGTCATAGAGGCCATTACGGGTAACCCAGGAGCGTTCGATACGCATTTGGTTTACGTATCCGTCACCGAGCGTGAGAGTTTGGACAACCGTCGTTTTCACCTTCAAGTTGCAGACTCAGATGGCGCGAGCTCGGAGACAATAGTTTCTCAGCAACAACCTCTGATGTCGCCCGCATGGTCGCCTGATGGAAACATGATTGCCTATGTCTCTTTCGAAAACCCGCGGCGGTCAGCTATTTATGTTCAAGATCGTTTTACTGGACGCCGCCGAGTACTGGCCTCTTTTGAGGGCATAAACGGAGCGCCTGCTTGGTCCCCTGATGGAAAGCAAATAGCGGTTACTTTGTCTCGTGAAGGTAGCCCCGATTTGCATTTGATCGATGTAGCGACGGGGCGCAATTTTCAACTGACCCGCAACTTGGCGATAGAAACAGAGCCCGCTTGGTCTCCTGACGGCGAAACTATTTATTTCACGTCGGATCGCGCCGGCGCACCGCAAATTTATCGCATTCCTGCAGAGGGTGGGAAAGTTGAGCGTGTCACCTACGAAGGCAGCTATAACGCCAGCGCTGATATTTCGCCTGATGGTCGTTTGATGACGATGGTGCATCGCGTCGGTAAGGACTTTCGTATTGCCGTCATGGACCTTAAAAACAATCTTCTGGACGTTTTGACTAGTGGTCGTTTAGACGAGTCACCTAGCTTTTCGCCCAACGGTGAAATGATTATTTACGCGACCGAACAAGAAGGTCGTGGTGTACTTGGCGCTGTGTCTACCGATGGTGCCATTAAGCTGCATATGCCGTTGTCTGAAGGGGAGGTTCGTGAGCCTGCCTGGTCGCCTAACCTGCCTTAGAGCAAGCAAGCGAATACATAATATCTATTTGAAACTGCCAGCCGCACGGAATTTACCGTGAGATTTGGTGGGAATACGGAGAATTTAGCAATGAAAAAGTATCCACTGATCTTGGTTTTCGGCAGTGCATTGTTGATCGGTTGTGCTGGACGGCCTATCGATGATATTCCGAGCGCGGCAGAAGCCGGCAGTGAAGTGCCCGTGGGTTCTGCTCCTGGTGCCGGTGCGATTGACAGCACGGATACCTTCGGTACAGACCAAGCGCTGCTCAATGGCGAAGGTCTTGCAGGTACAGACTCATTGCAAGATGCTGGGCGTAGTTTTGGTACCGATACTTTCTTTGATAAAGAAGCTATTTTTGATCCTGGTAGCCCATTGGCACAACGGGTCTTTTATTTCGAGTATGATCGCGATACGCTGAGTGACCAATATCTTGACACTATTACAGATCACGGCAGATATTTGGCGACTTATCCCGATTCCTTGGTGCGGCTAGAAGGTCATGCTGATGAGCGCGGTACCCGAGAATACAACATAGCGCTTGCAGAGCGTCGCGCACAGGCGGTTAAGCGCCTAATGATGCTGCAAGGTGCTTCATACAATCAAATAATCACCATCAGTTATGGTGAAGAACAACCAGCCGTGCTGGGGCAGACTGAAGACGCCTACGCACGCAACCGTCGGGTTGAGCTGGTCTACGAATAAGTCCACAAGGGGATTATTATGGCTGTCTTCAAACGTACACGTGTCGCACTGCTGACAACATTAGTTCTCGCATTGTCGGGTGTGCAAATAGCCGAAGCGGCCAAGAGCTTGCCCATTGAGACGCGCGTGCAGCGCCTTGAGCGCATGTTGGACAACCGTGTTTTGATCCAGCTGCTACAACGTATCGAAGGCCTTCAACAAGAAGTGCGTGAGTTGCGTGGCGAGATTGAACTGCAGAGCAATGAATTGGCCGCCATGGGCAAACGCAACCGTGACCTCTACCTTGATACGGACAGTCGTTTGTTAGCCATCGAGGGAAAAAGACTGGGCAGCTTGTTGGACGAAGAGTTGAACGAGTCTCTCGCCGCTGTTGAAGCAGAAGCTGATGCACCCGAGGCATCTGCTTTGGTTGATCGTCCAGCTACAGATCCTGCGAATGAAAAATCAGTCTACGACCAAGCGTATATTGATTTGGTTAACGGCCGCTACTCGGCTGCTTCAACGGGTTTTCGCAATCTGCTCACTACCTACCCGGAGGGTGAGCTCGTGCACAACTCGCGTTACTGGCTCGGAGAAACTTACTACGTGGAGCGTCGCTTCGATGAAGCCCGCTCGCAATTTGAGGCAATTGTTGAGCATAGCCCAGAGAGCCCCAAAATTGCTGATGCGCATTTAAAGCTCGGGCTGGTGTTGGATGAGCAGGGCGAAACCGACGCCGCGCGAACAACATTGCAAAACGTGCTGCAGAAGTTTCCGGAGTCAACCGCATCGCTACTAGCGCAACGCAGACTCGAGCAAATTGACGCCGGTCAGTAATTGCGAAGGAGCCTTTAGCTTTGCCACACCTCATGTGGCATTTTTTCAGCGTCAATATTTATCCTGCAGCCCATATAAGCAGTTGACGCTAATTACCCTGCTGGCACAATAGTCGGTACTTTTTCTCACCACGAGATACTCCCGCCATGGATCCCTTGTCTTTATATCTATTGTTGGGCTTTGCGTTAGCTTTTAGTTTTGCGCTTTTTGCCAGTTACGGAAACTTCTGCACGATGGGGGCTGTATCCGATTGGATCAATATGGGCGAGCTGGGCAGGGTGCGTTGTTGGAGTTTGGCAGCTGGTATTGCCATCGTAGGTGTGGGACTTCTACATGCTCAAGGCAGCCTGGATATTTCGTTGACGGCCTCCTCTGAAAGCGCACCAGTCCCGTATTTAAACCCAGAACTCAGGTGGCTGCGCAATTTATTCGGTGGTTTTTTGTTTGGCGTAGGCATGACGTTGGCGGGCGGATGCAGCAGCAAAAATCTGCTGCGTTTCGGCAGTGGTGATCTGAAGTCTCTTTTAACGTTAATTGCTTTAGGTTTTGCCGCTTGGGCGAGTGTCTATACAGAGACGGGCGGTCAATTACTGGTGTGGTTAGGTAGCGTAAGTTTCGACTTGGAGGCTCTGGGTAGCGAAACACAAAGCATTGGGGCCGTTGCGGCCTCGCTATTGGGTTTTGATGGTGATACCACTCAATTATATTTAGCCTTGTGCGTCGGTAGTTTGTTAATTTTAATTGCTTTAGCCAGTTCAGCATTCAGAAAGGAAAGACCTTTGTGGCTTGCAGGTTTAGGCATTGGATTGGTGCTTTTTCTTTGCTGGTTGTTGAGTGCTGGCGCCTTAGGCATAGAGGCGTTTGAAGAATCTGAATTTTCAGAAACGCCTGTGCGCAGCATGGGTGCTCAAAGCTTGTCGTTTACGCTACCGATAGGGCAGGCGGGTTACTACCTACTGAAATCAGGGCCCGCTTCTTGGCTGACGCTGGGTGTTGTGATGACTTTTGGTCTGATCATTGGCAGTGTCTTTTATGCGTTCTTCACGCGCAGTTTCAAATTCCAGTGGTTCCAAAGCGTGGGCGATTTTTTCAGTCACCTTGTGGGCGGATTTTTGATGGGCTTTGGTGGTGTCGTTTCGATGGGCTGTACGGTAGGGCAAGGGCTTAGCGGTGTTTCTACGCTCGCCATCGGATCCTTTCTAACGCTGCTTGCCATAGTCATTGGATGTGCACTAACATTGCGTGGGCGGCTGTATCGCATGGTTTACGAAGACGCTTCCTTTATAGCGGTGGTTCTCACAGCACTGGCCGAAAGCCGTCTCATACCAGCGAAATTCAGGCGCTTAGAAAAAGTTTAAAAAACACTTGGCAGTTGTTGTATTTCTTTATATAATGATTGGCTTAGTTGATGGGGCCGTTAGCTCAGTCGGTAGAGCAGTTGACTTTTAATCAATTGGTCGAAGGTTCGAATCCTTCACGGCCCACCATTTTCCAAATCAGACGTTTTCAACGTCAAAATTAGGCGCCTACGTGGCGCTTTTTTTGTGCCTAAAATTTGATGTGCTGTGGCGGCGGCGCTATTTTATCCGTCTTCAATGTCGATGAACTGGCGCTGATACCCAGCGCCAGATTTTCAACGGTGGCTGCTCTTATTAACCGTTATTAGGTTTATAGATTGGCAGTAGGTTGGATTTGTTTCAGACCCGAGCGAAATGCACTTCTGCAAGCAGCTGAGCCGCTATGCTCCGCAATGACATCGGTATATACATCTTCCACGGTGTCATCGGAAAACAACCACACAGACAATGTGCCGTACTGGGTAACTTTGCTATCTGTCCAAGTCAGTGCATCCATTGGCCAAGGGGCTAGGGCTACACGTCGATGAAAGTATTGAGTGTAGTAATATTCGTCGTTATCGATTGCGCATTTTAGATAGCTATTCACTGCTTGATTTGTCGCTATGATTTTTGGTGCATTTTTCTCGTACTGCCAGCCTTCGATAGGTGACTGTTTCGTTGTTTGTAGGTCGAACCAATCGTAAGCGGTAGAGCGACCCGAGTTGCCAAGTAAGCTATAAGAGCAGTCTAGGAACTTCAGGGATACGGCACCGCATATCAACGGCGCGGTTCCCTGTTGTCTGTGCTCAATCTGCCATCCGTCTTGCGCCGTGGTTTTATCGAATGCAAGCTTGGCGTAGAACTTACACCTGTCCGCAGCAAAGCTCGCACCTGAAGTGGGGCAATAATCGCTGATCAGGTTTTCAAGGTTTTGTGTGTGACCATTAACTGTCGTGATTTGCTGAGCCTCAGTGCGATAGGCGTTAATGGCGTGCATCGCCTCTAATAAGGCTTGTGCCTCTACCTGGTTATTTGCCCAGATGGTGTAGGCCTCACGTGGATCAATCGTAAACTCGTTGCGCGGGTTGCTTGGGTAGTAGCTAGAGTGGATCAGCGGGTAGCCAAAGTCTTCACCTGAAAACTGAATCACCGTTGAGGTAGTGTTCGATTCAGACTCGGACTCGGACTCGGACTCGGACTCGGACTCGGACTCGGGCCCGGCTTCGGACTCAGATTCAGAACTGCTATCGCCGTCACTGACTGTGCCACTTCCAGCATCTTCTGAAATTGTTGTATCTGGCGCAGAGTCTGGTGTGCTGCTCTGCGTCTGAGTTTCAGAACAGCCAATTAGAAGTGAAATTGTGACGGCTAAAATTGCCTTATTCATGATTAAACATTCCCTGTGTTGATCTGTCGGCCAATGGTCTTGCAAAGGCATTAATTGCCGAAGCTAGTCTTTAGTCGTTAAAGCATAGAGCTTTATTGTTGTGGTTGCCGCAACTCTAACAGATTTGGTCTTTGCTTTTATTGGCCAGCAAATTTTCGATCAAAGCTAATAATTTTTTATAGAATGGAATAATCACATAAATAGCGTCAGGCAGTGTGCTGGCGCTTAAGCATGTGTCAAACCGATGAAATTATTTTCAGATTACGACACTGTGTCGCCCATAGATATGCACCTTTCCAGACGGTTTGGTAAAAAGTCGCTTGAGAGCAGGGCGATGGCGTCGCCTACGGCTGTACAGTTACGTTGACGTAGTTGGCGGCTTCTTTCGCAGGCAACATCCCGTTGCCTATTTTTTCCTGCACGCCCGGATATAACCGGGGCGACAGTTCCGGTAACAATGACCGGAGATAGCTTAGCTATGAACAGTTTTAAACGTCCTGAATATTTCACCTTTGACAATGGCCCTCGCGCATCACTCGCCTTTTCTGTATCAGAATATCAACAACGACTAAATGGTCTCCGAGCCATCATGGCTGAACACGATGTCGCGACTGTCGTGTTGACCTCAATGCATAACATTGCCTACTACTCTGGTTTTTTGTATTGTGCCTTCGGTCGGCCATACGGCATGGTGGTGACGCAAGATAATGCAACCACGGTCAGTGCCAACATTGATGGCGGTCAGCCAGCGCGTCGCGGCGCCTTTGAAAATGTTGTCTACACCGATTGGAAACGAGATAACTATTGGCGAGCGGTAAAGTCATTGTCTTCCCCGGGCAAAGTAGGCATCGAGGGCGATCATCTCAGTTTGCAACAGAGCACTAAACTGGCTGAATTTCTAGGTACGCCCGAAACTGTCGATCTAGCGGCAGCGACAATGTTTCAGCGCATGGCTAAATCCGCTGCTGAGATTACGTTGATAAAAGAATGCGCGCGTATCTGTGATCACGGCGGTGAAGCCGTGCGTGACGCGATAAAATTGGGTACTCGCGAGATCGACGTGGCGATGGCAGGGCGAGATGCGATGGAACTTGAGATTGCACGAAGTTTCCCCGACTCCGAAATTCGAGATAGCTGGGTTTGGTTTCAGTCGGGTCTTAATACCGATGGCGCTCATAATCCTGTTACCACACGTGCATTAGAATCGGGCGATATTCTATCGCTGAATACCTTTCCTATGATTAGTGGTTATTACACAGCTCTTGAGCGTACGCTGTTTTTGGGCGAACCAGACAAAGCGTCTCTGGATATATGGCAGGCGAATGTGGATGCGCATGAGCTTGGCATATCGCTCATCCAACCGGGTGCTAAGTGCAGTGATATCTGTGCGGGCATCAATGATTTTTTTGAAGCGCGCGATTTGTTGCAATATCGCAGTTTTGGTTATGGGCATTCTTTTGGTGTGTTGTCGCACTACTACGGACGCGAAGCGGGGCTTGAGTTGCGCGAGGATATCGACACCGTATTGGAGCCTGGTATGGTGGTGTCTATGGAGCCGATGTTAACCATACCCGAAGGCACTGCCGGTGCGGGGGGGTACCGCGAGCACGATATATTGGTTATTACCGAAGACGGTGCCGAAAATATCACGGGTTTTGGATATGGGCCTGAACACAATATTGTGGCCACCTAAAAAAATTGCCGTCGCAGAAGTCTGCGGCGGTTACTTTGTTGGCTAGGGAACGTGAGCTTAAGGCAGTTGACCGGAGTGGAAGCGCATGCCACGGCTTGGTCGCATTGCGGTTTTAGTCAATAACTGGCTATTGCCATCGATTCGACCACCGCTGAGTACGATTTTTACGCCAATGTCACTGACGGCTAATAAAGTCAGGGCTCACTAGGTCAATGATGCTGGCATTCGAGCTTATTCAGATTGATGAACGCACATGAGAGCTAATCTTATGTTGCATCTTCCGAACTTGCTCGCTGAATGACACTCTAGGTAAAGTTGGTTTTAAACCTGAGGTTGAAAAACATGTTTGCTTTTTTCAAGAATGCCTTTGCTGTGGTCATCACACTTGTTTTTGCAGGGCAATTGTATGCCGCTGAGCCAGTATCAAAGTCTAGGTTGAGTGGTGTTGCCATTGGCGGAAAAGATGCCGTTGCTTACCATTCTTTAAATCGAAGTCCTCAGGCTAGGGCGCTTGGAGGCAAAAAATCATTTGTGGTAAAGCACAAAGGTGCGAAATGGCGATTCGCTGATCAAGCTAGCGCTGACAAATTTTCTGCAGACCCTGACAAGTATTCCCCCGCCTACAATGGCCATTGTGCCAATGCGCTGAGTTTGGGCAATGGGTTGTTGCGTACGGACGGAACCCATTGGGAAAT
The DNA here is from genome assembly GCA_937965695.1 of uncultured Granulosicoccaceae bacterium. Lineage (GTDB taxonomy): Bacteria > Pseudomonadota > Gammaproteobacteria > CALCKW01 > CALCKW01 > CALCKW01. The sequence goes on along the minus strand of CALCKW010000024.1, from coordinate 2,810 downwards.
TTACGGCGATAAGCTTTTCCTTTTTTATGCAGCAAACGGTAGAGCACGCTGGAATGACGGTAACTGGGGAAGATATAAGCGCGATGCGGATATTGCTTGGGCAGAACTTTTGCAGTAGTTGCTAAAGCAAACGTAATTCTGTTTTTTTTAAGAGTGTTAGCTTCTCCTTTTTGCAGCATAGATGATTTTTGGCGTTGATTAGTCTTGTGACTTAGCCTTCATCACCTCCAGTAAACACTTTTCGAACTGGTCAACACCTTGGGCACCTGACACCATATATTTGGAGTCAAATACAACTGCTGGCACACCTTGAATACCCTGCTTGAGCCAGTAGCTTTGTAATTCACGCACGGCTTCTGCGTAACGCTGATCTTGCAGCACTTGCAATGCGTCTGAGCGATCTAGGCCTATTGATTGTGAGACTTCACCCAGGGTTTCGTGATGGGAGATGTCTTTATTTTCGCTAAAGTGTTTGGCGAACAGTGCGAGCTTCATGTCCATGGCGCGGCTGTGCGTTTCAGCCCAATGGATTAATTGGTGCGCGTCAAAGGTATTCACCATACGCATATCTGTAGGGAAGCTAAAAGAGAAGCCAAGCTCAGAATCCACCGCACTAAGGTGCTCGCGGCTTTTACGCGAGTCCTCTTCACTGCTGCCGTATTTCTCAGCGATATGCTCATGCATGTTCTGACCTTCAGGGGGCATGGTGGGGTTTAGCTCAAAAGGGTGCCATTGAACGTCGGCGTTAATACCGGTTTTGTCGAGCGCTTGTTGCAGTTGTCGGTAACCGATAATGCACCACGGGCAAACTACGTCCGAGACAATATCAATTCTGAGTGTTTTGGTTGGGTTGCCCATGTTACCTCGGTCAGTAAATCGTTGTGCTGCCGGTTCAATCTCTCAATAAAACCCTAAAGACTAGTAGTTTGCGATGTGCGTTGAGTAGTAATTTAAAACTCATATGAAGATCACACAGCCCTGTTTCAAACCTTACGAGCGTTTTTCTTTAGATTCGACGTTGTTCTATGATCAATTCGCGCAAAGCAACGATTTCCGCCTGCAAGCTCGCGATGGTTGGCTCGTCTTCGTGGGCAGCTTTGTAAGCTTTGGACTGTTCCTGATCTAAGACGTTCACGACTATGCCGATCACCATGTTTAGAAAGGCAAAGGCGGTGAAGAAGATAAAGCTAAGGTAGTAGGCCCAGCTGATGGGGTAGACGGCCATGGTCTCGTACATGACGTCAGTCCAGTCTTCAAAGGTCATCACCCGAAACAAGGTCAATAGAGATATAGCAATGTCCCCCCAAAGTGTGGGGTTGATTTGCTCAAACAGGGTTGTGCCGATGGCAGCGTAGATGTAGAAAATGATGAACATCAATAAGATGACATAGCCGAGCTGTGGGAGAGCTTTGATCAGTGAGTTCAACAAGATGCGAAGCTCGGGAATAATCGACACCATGCGCAGGACTCTGAAAACACGAATCAGACGTGCAATGAGCGCTTGGTCACCGGATGGAACGGGCATCAAACTGACCGATACGATGATTGTGTCGAAAAGATTCCAAGGATCTGAAAAAAAACGTTTTTTGTCGGGGCAAGCGTAGAAACGCAGACTTATCTCGGCGACAAAAAATACCGTGATTGCCCAATCCAACCAAGCGAGGAGTCGCGTGGATGTTTCAGATATTTCGAAGGTTTTAGCACCCAGTAATAATGCCGATGTGATGATGACACAAACAGCCGTCCACTCGAAAACAGGATGGTTGGCGAGGGCATGCAGTCGGCTTTCAAGAGTTTTTGAGTTCATGGTATCACTGGTAAAACGCTGATTTTAGCAGTGTCACCATTGAAATTTTTGTGTCTTATTGTTGAATTTGATCGTATTTACGCTGTTAAGTGGCGGCTTGGAGGTGTTTTGAAGCGCTCAAGCGAGATACACTAGCGCGCTTCGCTAAGACCGATGCGTTGCGTTGGTACTAATTAACACCTATTGAGTTTGAGAGTGAATCCGCCATGTTCAAAAAAACTGACCGCATTGAAGACTACGACGCCGAATTGATGGCGGCCATTTCCGCAGAAGAAACGCGTCAGGAAGAGCACGTTGAGCTGATTGCATCGGAAAACTACACCAGCACGCGTGTGATGCAGGCACAAGGCTCCTACCTGACTAACAAATATGCAGAGGGCTATCCCTCCAAGCGCTACTACGGTGGTTGTGAGCATGTCGACGTGGCCGAACAGTTGGCCATAGATCGCGCCAAAGAGTTGTTCGGTGCTCATTATGTGAATGTGCAGCCTCACTCTGGCTCGCAGGCCAACGGCGCGGTTTACTTTGCGCTGCTGCAACCGGGTGACACTGTCATGGGCATGCGGCTATCTGATGGCGGTCACTTAACGCATGGCGCAAAGCCCAATTTCTCTGGCAAATTCTATAACGCCGTTCAGTATGGTGTGGACGACAACGGCTTGTTGGATTACGAAGCTATAGCTGCACAGGCTCGCGAAGCCAAACCTAAAATGATTATTGCTGGCTTCTCTGCCTATTCACGCACCATGGATTGGCAGAAATTTCGTGATATTGCGGATGAAGTAGGTGCAATCTTGTTTGTTGATATGGCGCACGTGGCAGGCTTGGTGGCGACGGGCCATTATCCCAATCCAGTGGGTATTGCCGATGTGGTGACCACCACGACGCACAAAACGCTGCGCGGACCTCGTGGTGGCATGATTTTATGCCGCGAAAACGCTGAGATAGAAAAAAAGCTCAACTCAATGGTTTTTCCCGGCATGCAGGGTGGCCCATTGATGCA